>CALEZT010000234.1 GCA_937927975.1 uncultured Phycisphaerales bacterium | reverse complement strand
CGGTGCTCGCCCTGCGAGACAGCGAACGGGTTTCGACGGGAGATCTCTGGATGTTCGCCTATGAGGACGACGGCGGCAAGCACCTGCCCCGTCCGGCCGCCAACTGCGACGCCACGATCCGACTGCCCCAGAACATCTGGCAGCGCAAGTACGAAATCCTCACCGGCGCGTACGGTTATGCCGCCGACAGCTTCGAGGCCAGGACCACGCCCAAGGAGGAGACGTTCTGGATCATGGGAAAAGGGAAATGAGCCGTCGTTCCCCCGGCGCGGCTTGTCGCACGAACGACGCGTCGAGGAACGCCCACGAGGATCTCCGACCGGCGATTTCCTCTTGACGTTCCCGCCGGAGCGACTTACCATTCGAACTTTGCTCGACGAGGGCGACTGCGTGGTCCCTCGTGAAATCAATCGCGAAACCCTAGTGAGGAAATCCAAAGGGATGGTCAAGAAAATGAACGTTACGAATCCCAACTGCGACATGCACAGCCATCTGTTCACCAGCGAATCGGTGACGACGGGCCATCCCGACAAGGTGGCGGACCGCATCTCGGACTC
The DNA here is from genome assembly GCA_937927975.1 of uncultured Phycisphaerales bacterium. Taxonomy (GTDB): domain Bacteria; phylum Planctomycetota; class Phycisphaerae; order Sedimentisphaerales; family Anaerobacaceae; genus PLanc-01. The sequence continues at coordinate 43,930 of CALEZT010000234.1, read as the reverse complement.
GGTTCTCGACGCGATGCTCGCGCAGGACCCGGCCAGCCGGGTCGCCTGCGAGACCCTGGTCAAGAACGACACCGTCGTCATTGCCGGCGAGATCACCTCCAGCGCCACGGTGAACATCGCCCAGGTGGCCCGCGACGCGATCCAGAGAATCGGCTACGACGACCCGGAACTGGGCTTCCACTACGATCATTGCGGCGTGCTGATCGCGGTCAGCCGTCAGAGCCCCGACATCTCGCAAGGCGTCACCGAAGGCCAGGGCCTGCACAAGGAAATGGGCGCCGGCGACCAGGGCCTGATGTTCGGCTACGCCTGCCGGGAGACGCCTGAGCTGATGCCCATGCCCATCCTGCTGGCCCACAAGCTGACGACCCGCCTGGAGAAGATGCGTCAGACCAAGAAGCTCCCCTGGCTTCGGCCCGATGGAAAGAGCCAGGTCACCGTCGAGTACGAAAACAACAAGCCCAAGCGGATCCACACCGTCCTGGTCTCCACGCAGCACGCGCCGGACATCAAGCACCGCGACCTGCGAAATCAGATCATCGAGAGCGTGATTCTGCCTGTGTTGCCGACCAAGCTGATCGACAGGAGCACCAAGTTCCACGTCAACCCGACGGGCCGGTTCGTGCTGGGCGGTCCCAAGGCCGACTGCGGCCTGACCGGTCGCAAGATCATCGTCGACACCTACGGCGGTCGCGGCCGTCACGGCGGCGGCGCCTTCAGCGGCAAGGACCCCTCCAAGGTCGATCGCACCGCCTGCTACATGGCCCGCTACGTCGCCAAGAACATCGTAGCTGCCGGTCTGGCCGACGCCTGCGAAGTCCAGCTCTCCTACGCCATCGGCCTGGCCGAGCCGATCTCCGTGCTCGTGAATACCGAGGGCACCGCCAGGATCAGCGAGAGCAAGATCAGCCGGATCGTCTGCGATCTGTTCCCGCTGACGCCCAAGGGCATGATCCAACACCTGAACCTGCTGCGGCCGATCTTCGAGGACACCTCGCACGGCGGGCACTTCGGACGCAATCTCCCGAGCTTCACCTGGGAGAAGACCGACATGGTCGACGCCCTGCGAAAGGCCGCAGGCATATAGGACCATCGGAGTAAGAAAATCTCCAAAAGCGTGGACGGACGGCCCGAGTCGCGGGTCACGGACCCCTTCTGAGCTTCGCAAGCACCGCCATTTGTCGTGGATCTACAGAGAGTCTCCAGGACCGGCCGGTGCATCCTTGACTTCACCGGAGCTTTGTCGGGTCCACGATCACGTGCTTGATGCTCTTGCGAAGGTAGGTGTAGGTGATGTGGACCTTGCCGTCGGAGGCTTGGATCACGGCGGGATAGGAATACTCGCCGGGCTTGGTTTCCAGATCCAGCTTGACGTCCCACTGCCTGCCGTCTTTGGAGACCGCGACGTTTAGCGGACTGCGACCCTTCGGCGTGTTGTTGAAGACCAACAACTGGCGACCATCCTTCAGGGTGACCGCGTCGATCCCGGAGTTGGGGTTGGGCAGATTCGTGAGCGACATCCGGCTCCAGGACTTGCCGCCGTCCTGCGACCAGCACTCGGCGACGAAGCCCTTGCCGCGCGTGCGGCAGAGCATCTGAAGCCGATTGTCGGGGTAGGTCAGAATCGTCGGCTGAATCACGCCCATCGTCGCGGGGTCATTCAGCGAACCGACGACCTCCCAGTTCTCCAGGTCCTTCGTGATTTCGAGGTGCGTCTGCCAGCCCGCGTGCTCGCTGCTCGACGGGCACAAGATCCGGCCGTCTTCAAGCTGGACGGCCTTGTTCTTGATCGGCCCCATCACATGCGAAGGCAACCTGCGGCGGTCCTTCCAGGTCTTTCCCTCGTCCTCGGAGACCATCATCTCGCCCCACCAGCCGCCGGGCGTCGGACCGACCTTGAAAAAGAGCACCAGAGGCCCCTGGCGAGGCTGAAACAGCACCGGGTTCCAGCAGGGGAATCGCTTCTGGGGCGACATGACGCCGTCGGCCACCTCGACCGGCCGGGACCATGCGCCGTTCTCCCACCGGGAAACCCAGATCCCCACGTCGTCCTTGCCCTCATCCGCCCCGGCGAACCACGCCGCAACGACCTGACCTTCGCGGGTCTCCACAATCGTTGAGGCGTGACAGCCCGGCGTAGGCGGGTTCTCCAGCGGGAAGATCAGTTCCGCCCGCTCCACCGCCTGTGAAGTCGCACGATTCTCCGCGGCCACGATCGAAGTCCCCCCAATCGACATCACGGCCAACAACAGCAACAGCACGCACTCTCTCATCGCGGCGCCTCCGATTGTCTTGTGGTTCGAGAGTTCTGGAACAACGCGCAACCATGCTACCCGTCCACGGCGTCGCAGTAAAGCATCCGTCCGGTCACAAAAGCCACGATCGACCGGCGAATGTGAAAAGGTGTTTCCCCGTGGCCGCTTCGGACACTATAATCGACGGGTCGTTTCCAGGGGTGGAGCGTCGCTATGGTGTTGTCGTCTTCTCGGGTGGATACCCTTTGGCCGGATTGACGTTTTTGATCATGTTCCTGCTCTTGATTGCCCTCACGGCGATCGTCCCGCAGGCGCTGCGCCGCTTTCACGTCCCCGGCGTGGTCTCGATCCTGCTGATCGCCAAGGGGAATATCCAGTTCGACGAGATCCAGGACATCCAGCCGGAAGCGATAGCCGAGATCGAGATGGAGGAGGAACTCGCATGAGCGTCTTGCCAAACAAGACCTTCGACGCTCTGCGAGACACCCTAGACTGCGGATTCGGACGGCCGTATTCTCCAGCGGAGGCCCCCCAATGAACCGATTTCCTTGCACCTACTTGAAGGGCGAAGTCGAACTGACTGAGGAATGGGAACGCCACATCGCCGAACGGCACCCCGATCTGTTGCCCGAGCACCGAACGCAACTGATCGAGACTGTGGCGGCACCCGACCAGATTCGAAGAAGCAAGCGATTCGGGAATGCCAGACTGTTCTCCCGATGGTATACTGATGTCAAGAAGGGCAAATACGTGGTGGTCGTAGTGGTCAGCGAATCGGCGGCGACGACCCGCCACTGGATCATCACAGCCTACATAACCAGAGTATTGGCTGAAGGAGAAATCGAATGGAAGCGAAGCTGACATTCAAGTACGACCGCGAGGCCGACATCCTTCATATCGATAAATGTCCGCCTTACGCGGCGCAGGAGTCCGAGGAATTGCCGGACGAGGTTGTCGCCCGACTCAATCCCGAAACCAGAGAGGTCGAGAATCTGGAGGTACTGTTCTTCTCGACGCGACTCCTGCGAGCGAACCTCTTCGAGTTGCCGGTTACCGCCGACCTTCGCCTCACCGGGACGGGGAACTACTAGACGGACTATGAACGCAGACGAACGCAGCCTCTCTGCCGACCGAACCGCCCCAAGGATGGCCTGTAAAACCCACATTGTCGGAAGCGTCTTCGACATCCGACGATACGCGATCCACGACGGGCCGGGGATTCGGACGGCGGTGTTCTTCAAGGGGTGCCCGCTTCGATGCCGATGGTGCCACAATCCCGAAAGCTGGAAACCCGGTCCTGAACTGGGTCTTCGGCGCAGCCGATGCGTTAAGTGCCGTCGCTGCATGGAGATATGCGAGAGCGGAGCCATCAGGTTCATCGAGATCGGCCCTGTGGTCGATCCGGACAAGTGCGTCCTGTGCGGCCGATGCGTCGAGGGCTGCCCAACCGGGGCCTGGGAGATCATCGGACGAAAGACCACTGTGGAAGAGGTGATGGCGGAGATTCGCAAAGACGTCGTGTTCTACGATGAGTCCCGCGGCGGCGCGACCTTCTCCGGCGGCGAACCGCTGATGCAGCCCGAGTTTCTGCTGGCCCTGCTGGACGCCTGCCGGACGGAGGAAATCCACACGGCCGTCGACACAAGCTGCTATGCCAAGCCGGAGATCCTGCGGCAGGTAGCCGAGAGGACGAACCTGTTCCTGTGCGATATAAAACACATGAACAGCGAACTGCACGAGCAGTACACCGGTATACGCAACGACAGGATTCTGGAGAACATCCGGATGCTCGCCGAGGCTGGCAAGAGGATCTTCGTTCGGGTCCCGATCGTTCCCGGCTTCAACAGCGATCGGACGAACATCGAGCAAACGGCACAGTTCATACAGTCGCTAAGGACGGTTCGCAGAGTCGATATCCTTCCCTACAATCGCGGCGGCCTCGAAAAGGCCGCCCGGCTGATGGGACAGGTCGATTTGATGGAGGCCCAGACGCCGGACGATGTTACAATGGACGCGATTGCCGGGATCTTCCGAGGTTACGGATTCGAAGTCAAGATAGGTGGGTAGAAACTGACATGATGAGTGAACGAGTCGCCAAATTACGACGACAGAGCGTCGAGACCAAGCCGTATATCTCCGCCGAGAGAGCGGAGTTGATGACCGACTTCTACCTGGGCGACGTCCCCATGAGGGAGTCCGTGCCCGTGACCCGGGCCTTGGCCTTCAAACACCTGATGGAGCACAAGACCATCTGCATCACCGACGGCGAACTGATCGTCGGCGAGAAGGGCACTGCTCCCAAGGCGACTCCGACCTATCCCGAACTGTGCTGTCACAGCAGCCAGGACCTGCAGATCCTCAACGATCGCGAGAAGACCTCCTACGCGGTCTCGGAAGACGTCAAGCGGGTCTACCGCGAGAAGATCATCCCCTTCTGGTCGGGCAAAACCATGCGGGAGAAGATGCTCCGCGCGATGGACGAGCAGTGGCTGGCGGCCTACGAGGCCGGCATGTTCACCGAGTTCATGGAGCAGCGGTCGCCCGGCCACACCGTCTGCGACAACAAGATCTATCGCAAGGGCATGCTCGACTTCAAAGCCGACATTCAGCGCAGTCTGGACGGCCTGGACTATCTGAACGACCCGCAGGCCTATGCCAAGCAGGAAGAGCTCAAAGCCATGCTCATCTGCGCCGACGCGGTAATCCGTTTCGCCGAACGTCATGCAGAAAAGGCCAGGGAACTGGCGACAAACGAACCCAATCCGCAGCGAAAGGCCGAGCTCCGTCGTATCGCCGAAGTCTGCTCGCATGTCCCGGCCCACGCCCCGCGGGACTTCTGGGAAGCCCTGCAGTACTACTGGTTCGTCCACCTGGGCGTCACGACCGAGATGAATCCGTGGGACTCTTTTTGCCCGGGGAGGCTCGATCAGCACCTGTACCCGTTCTACAAGAAAGGCGTGGACGAGGGGACGCTCACCCGCGAGCAGGCGGAGGAACTGCTCCAGTGCTTCTGGGTGAAATTCAACAACCAGCCGGCGCCGCCCAAGGTGGGAGTCACCGCCGCCGAGAGCGGCACGTACACCGATTTCGCCCAGATCAACAGCGGCGGCATGAAAGAGGACGGCTCCGACGGCGTCAACGACGTGACGTTCCTCGTCCTCGATGTGATCGAGCAGATGAGGCTCGTGCAGCCGAGTTCCTCGATCCAGGTCAGCAAGAAGAACCCCGACCGGTTCATCAAGCGAGCCGCCAGGATCATCCGCACGGGTTTCGGCCAACCCTCAGTCTTCAACTGCGACCTGATCGCCCAGGAACTGATCCGCATGGGCAAGTCCGTCGCCGACGCCCGCAATGGCGGCTCCAGCGGCTGCGTCGAGGTCGGCGCGTTCGGCAAAGAGGCCTATATTCTCACCGGGTACTTCAACATCCCCAAGGTCCTCGAGCTGACCCTCAACAACGGCGTGGACCCGCGAACCGGCAAGCAGATCGGCCTGGCGACCGGCGACCCCGAGCAATTGGGTTCGTTTGAGCAGTTCTTCGAGGCCTTCCGCCGGCAGGTCAACCACATGATCGACATCAAGATGCGGGGCAATCATCTCATCGAACGGCTCTACGCGACGTACATGCCGGCCCCCTTCCTCTCGATCCTGATCGACGACTGCATCGCCAAAGGCCAGGACTACCACGACGGCGGCCCGCGATATACGACCAACTATATTCAAGGGGTGGGCATCGGCACGATCACCGACGCTTTGGCCGCGATCAAGTATCACGTCTTCGATCAGAAGACCCTCTCGATGGGCGAACTGCTGGCGGCGCTCAAGGCCAACTTCGAAGGCAAGGAGCCCCTGCGCCAGGCGCTCCTGCAAAAGACGCCCAAGTACGGCAACGACGACGAGTACGCCGACTCGATCATGCGATCGGTCTTCGAGACGTATTTCGAGGCGGTGGACGGCCGGCCCAACACCAAAGGCGGCAAGTACCGCATCAACCTGCTGCCGACCACGGTCCACGTCTACTTCGGGTCGGTCATGGGCGCCAGCCCCGATGGCCGCAAGGCGGGCCTGCCTCTGTCCGAGGGCATCTCCCCCGTCCAGGGCGTGGATCGCCAGGGTCCGACCGCGGTGCTCAAGTCCGCGGCCAAGATGGATCACGGCCGGACCGGCGGCACCCTGCTGAACATGAAGTTCACACCCGCCCTGCTCGAAGGCGACGAGGGTCTCGACAGCCTGACGCAACTGATCCGGTCCTACTTCCGACTGGACGGCCATCACATCCAGTTCAACGTGGTGGACGCCGAAACTCTGCGCAAAGCCAAGGCCCGGCCCGAGGAGTACCAGAACCTGATCGTCCGCGTCGCCGGCTACAGCGACTACTTCGTCGACCTCGGCGAAGCCCTGCAGAACGAGATCATCGAGCGCACCGAGCAACAGGGATTCTGAGGCTGATTCCCTTGCACTCTCCGGCGTGGCGCGTTATCATCTTCCCAGCAGGCGAAGGAAGTTGGCGTGTTAGGGGTGCTTGAGGAAATGACGTACGATGTCCAATTCAAACCCGCGGCCGTCAAGGACATCAGAGACATCCCCGCACGTACTCAGTCGCGAATCCTGGCCGGGATTGAGGCCATGAGCGATGATCTGAAGGGTGACGTGAAGCGCCTGACGGGGTTCAGCCGTGAATATCGCCTGCGAGTCGGCGACTACCGTGTTCTGTTTGAGATCGAAGCGAAGTCAATCGTCATCTATCGTGTCCGTCATCGACGCGAAGCATACCGGTAATGGAGGTCGCCATGGGCGTTCCGAAGGCTCAGATCATAGTAAAGGATGGGAAAAAGGAATTCGCGATCATCCCCTACGCTGACTTTCTCCGGATGCGAGAGGACTTAGAGGATTACGAGGACTTGCAGTGCCTTCGCGAAGCCAAGAAGTCGGAAAAGAGATCGCCGACAATCGGATTATCTGCCTTAAGGAAGAGCCTGAGCAAACGTCCGAACCGCTCCAGCAGACGCACCAGAACCCGATGATGAACGTGATCGTCCGAGTCGCCGGCTACAGCGACGACTTCGTCGACCTCGGCGAAGCCCTGCAGAATGAGATCATCGAACGCACCGAGCAGCAGGGATTCTGACACGCGGCGTCCTGGCGTTTATTTCTGTCAAATCTGTTGATGCAATCTGACGGGTGAACGTCGAAAACGCGTTTGGAGTCCCGCCTTCAGGCGGGTTCGAGAGTCCTCCGGCGAAGCCGATTCCTTCTCAACAGCCTCGGAGTTCCAAAGGCCGTCCGGACTGTTTAACCCGCGTAAACGCGGTACTCCTAACAGGGGACGCCGCGAACGCGTTCATCACGAAACCTCAGTGAATGGAAAACTATCGCCTGGAAGGCCCAGGCGGCGCCGGCGGATCTTCCTGAGGGTAAAGGACAGGCGACGCGCAGTTCGGATCGGCTTCGATGGCGTACAGGACATCGGCGGCGCTGTCCAGACCTTTTCCCTTTTCGCCGACGACCAGCAGCAGCCCCTCCGCGGCGATCACGGGGCCGCTCAGAGGCGTGCCGCTCTCGAACCTGCTGACCTCGCGGCCCTCGGCGTTCACCACGGAGAGCCGGCCATCGTCGCCCGCGGCGAAGAGGTATCCCTCGTTGTCTACTGCCATCGTGAAGCACCGGGCCTTGTCGCCCAGGCGAACGAACCACTTGATCCGCCCGGTCGCCGGATCGATCGCTCGGACGAACGGATCGTCCAGACCCGCGTAGACTGTGCCGTCGGGGCCGACGACCGGCTCAGCCCAGCTCTCATTGCCCAAAAGGCGACGATCCGAGTCCGCCACCGCGAGGTCGGCCAAATCCGTCGTCCAGACAACCGTGCGGGTCTTGCCGTCGACGGCGTACAGACGGCTGTCGTACACGAAGGTCTGATAGATCAGGCCGTTGTCGCCCACGACCGGTCCGGCGAAGGGCCGCCCCTCCGCATTGGGGATGAGGCTGGACTTCGGCGTCCGGGGAATTGGAAGAACGGCGTACAAGCCGGGGATGTCCCAGGCCGCCGCATACACAGTCCCGTCCAGTCCCACGGCCGAGGAGGCGAAAGTCATGCTCTGGTCGTGCATCCAGAAACGCCAGAAGTCGCCCGTGGCGAGATTCAGAACGCCCGAGCTGAGGGCCAATCGGCCATCGGAGAGAATCGCGGGAGAGTTGTCGGCCGGGCTGACGAAGAAAGACCGCAGCAGCCGCCCGTCGGGCGAGATCTCGTGGACGCGGCCGCTGCTCGTGCTGACGTACAAAGACCCGTCGTCGGCCACCGTCGGACTGCCCCAGATATCGTCGTGCGTGTCGCAGGCCCAGAGGAGTCTTCCGCTGTCGGCATCGAGAGTGCAGACCTGCCCTTGCCAGGTGACCAGGTGGATGCGCCCATTGAGGCCGACAACGGGGCCGGCGGTGATCGCGGTCCCCGCCTCGAATTGCCAGCGAAGGCAGCCGATCAGAGGCCCAGCGTTGCGGCTTCGGCCGGTCCGCTGGAAGTCGGCGCCCGAAGTCCTCCATCCGGACGCGATCTTTGCGTCGAAACCGGCGGGATGGATCGAGAACGAATCACTGGTCGCCCCCTCCAGGAACGCCCACGCAGACACCGGGTTGACTCGGATCAGACACGCGTCGGACTGAACGTCCTGCGGGACCCGCCATGCGAGCCGGCCGGAACACTGGGGGCTGTCGAGGACTTGCCAGCGGTCTCCACCGTCGGCGCTGAACTCCACGCGGAACCGGCGGTCGGAGGCCGGAGCCTGCCAGACTACTTCGATCGTCGTTCCGCCGGTCAGAATCTCGCCGCCGCGAGGGCGGAGGACGGCGAGCCCCGATGCGGTATATTCGTCCACTCCCATGTCCACGATCTTGTCCATCCGCCGCGGCTGGCCGTCGAGATCCACGGCCCAAAGCGAGATTCGGGCCGCCGGGTCGCCGGCCTGGATGCAGGGCGACCCCGGCAAGAGGTGCGGGTCGCCGAAATCGTCGTTGAGACTCTCGTCCACATCGGCCGTGGCAGGATCGTCGCCCCAGCCGTCTCCGCCGTCGTCAGGCAGCCGGGCCATGAGCGGATCAAAACCAAGAACGCTCTTATCGAAAACCTTACTGGAGTAGGTGCTCTCGATACAGGAATAGGTGACTTCGATCGGCCCTTCGATCTCGCTTGGCCGTCGCACTCCGGCGGCCACATTGTGCCAGAGAATCGAGCTGTTGACCCGACCATAAGCGCTGGGCGACGCGTCTCGCTCCAGATCCTGCAGGAAAAGACCGCCGCCCTTGTTGCCCACAAGCGTGGACCCTCGGACAATCACCTGGGGAGTCCCGAGATCCGAAGTGTTGCGAACGCATACAGCTCCGCCGTAGTAGAGGACCGCCCAATTGCCGGCAAGCCAGGAATCCGCGATGGTCGCTGCCGTCTCATGAAGCCAGATCCCGCCGCCCTCTCGGGCGCGATTGCCCCGGATGATGTTGTTCTCCAGGTCGGCCACCGTGAAGTCGCCGGCGATGCCGCCGCCGTTGCTGTCGGCCCGGTTGTGATCGATCTCGCAGCCTCGCACGAGAACTTGGTCGCACGAGGCGTAGACGCCCCCTCCCATGCCCGCTGAATTCCGCTCGATCCGACAGTCAAGAATCTGCACCGCGGCGACGGCGCAGTCGGCTCCGTACCCTCGTGCCTCCTCCTCCCAGAGCCCGCCGCAGAAGATCCCGCCTCCGCGAGGCGCGGAGCAATTCAGGATATGGCATCGGGACACCGTGACGGAGCCGAAGCACTGGATGCCGCCGCCGTTGAGACTTCCCCGGGCGCCGGTGATCGTCAGGCCTTGGAGCGCAACCCGGCGGTTCCGGCCGACCAGGCAAAAAGCCCGATGAGCACTCCCCTGCGGATCATTGCAGTCGATGACCGTCGCGTTCACAACAGCAAAATCGTTCGGATCGACACTGCGGAGCGTGATAGCCCGGAAGTCGGTGCCGCCACGGGTGACAATGGGCCCGACCTCGACGTCCCAGTTGCCGGGTCCTGTGTAGATTCCGGGCCTGATCTCGATCGTGTCGCCATCGCGGGCGTGATCCACGGCAGCCTGGATCGTGGGGAAGTCGCCGAGTCCGCCGCTGTCCACCGTAATGATCTTGCCCTGTGCCGCCGAAGACGCCAGGAGCGCCAGCGTCAGCAGCAACTCAACCGTCCGCCTCATGATGTGTCCCTCCAAGAGATTCAGTGAAGCCGCGTGCTTCGATTCCGCTATGCCAACAGTATACGAGGCATCGAGGCGTCAATCAAGCCGGTCTTCATACGAACCGGGGAGAGCATGTGCGACCGCAGCCGGTTGACAACTTCAACCGGCGCGTTTAGACTATGGAGGTCATGGTCGCGATTGTCGAAAACAAGCGGATGGCGTTGGCAGAGTTGTGCCATCGCTACGGCGTGGAGCGGCTCTAGTTGTTCGGGTCGGCCGTAACGGATCGTTTTGACGCCCATCGCAGCGACCTCGACTTCCTGGTCAGCTTCGCGAATCGCGAGCCGACCGGCGAGTATGCCGACCGATATCTCGGGTTTGCGGACGATCTGGAGCGGCTCTTCGGTCGGCCGGTAGACCTCATGACGGAAGAATCGATCCGCAACCCATACTTCAGGAGTGAGGTGGAGTCCACCCGGCAGCTCGTGTATGACCAATCAGACGAGGAAACTGCTGTTTGGGGAAGGACGGACTGATCCGAAATCCGCCGCGGCGCGTCGGGAGTTTTCCGCTTTGGAGCCACCAGCAACCGAGGTGCTGCGCACGCCCTCAAGCGAGCGTTTCGCTCGCGTAGCAGGCCGGAGGCCCTAAAGCGGACAACTTCCCAGGCAGGCCCGCTTCGGACATGCGTTCGATCCTCCGGGATACGAACCTCTCCCGTTTGCCTGGGTGTCTTCTATCCGCCGGCAAGCCTGGGCACACCCCAACCATCGCACGAATGAGATGGGCCTTTCAAAGGCCGTCACGGTCCACTATAATGGCTCGCTGTTGACATCGCTTTGCCAAGATTGTCCGTGAGGTGCCGCATGACGAGGCTCTTGCCTTTGGGAGTTGCCGCATTGCTGTTCGTTTCCTGTCTGGGCTGCGCGGTGAATCCGCAGCAGAAGGAAGCCGCACAGGTCGTTCAGGTTCACGTGGAGAAGGTCGAGCCGCTGACCACGCAGGCCAATCGGGTGTACTGGGAGGCGACCACCACAGGCAGGCCGGAGAAGTTCGAGGAACTCAGGCAACTGCAACTCCAGGCCCGGCAGGTCTTCAGCAACCTCAACGATTTCGACCGGATCAAAGGGCTTCGTGAATCGAAGAAGGTCCGCGATCCGCGTCTGGCCCGCGAAATCGAGAAGCTCTACCTGAACTACCTTCAGAACCGGGTCAAACCCGCCCTGCTGGAGCAGATCGTCGCGCTCGACACCAAGGTCCAGGAGACCTACAACAACTACCGCGGCACGGTGGACGGCCGCAAGATCACCGTCAGCGACGTCTACACGATCATGACGACCGAAACGGACGTCGCCAAGAGAGAGGCCGCCTGGCGTGCCAGCAAGCAGGTCGGCGACGTCATCATCGAGGATCTCCTCACCCTGGTCCGTCTCCGCAACCAGGCCGCCAGACAGGTCGGATTCGACAACTATCACACGATGATGGTCGTCACCGGCGAACAGGACGTCAACGAGCTCGATCGCATCTTCGACGAGCTGGACCGCCTGACCCGCGAACCGTTCACGCGCCTCAAGCAGGAGCTCGATGGGATTCTGGCCGCCGGCTACGGCGTCTCGCCCCAGAAGCTGATGCCCTGGCACTATCACGATCCCTTCTTTCAGAGGACGCCTCTGGTCTACGAGCTGAACCTGGACCAGTACTACAAGGGCCGGGACATCGAGGCTCTGTCCCGCACGTATTACGCCGGCGTCGGCCTGCCCATCGACGACATCCTGGCCAGAAGCGACCTGTACGACCGCGAGGGCAAGTACCCGCACGCCTTCAGTCACGATGTGGACCGCAGCGGCGACGTCCGCATCCTGGCCAATCTCCAGGACACCGAGCGATGGATGGAGACGATCCTCCACGAGCTGGGACACGCGGTGTACGACCGGTACAAGGACATGAGCGAGCCCTGGCTGCTCCGCGAGCCGGCCCATCCGTTCACGACCGAAGCTATCGCCATGTTCTTCGGAAGGCTCAGCCGCAACGCCGACTGGATGCAGAAGATGCTCGACCTCTCGGACGAGGAAACCGCGAAGATCCGCACCGTCAGCGACCGCTACCTCCGCTTCCAGCAGGTGCTGTTCGCCCGCTGGGCGATGGTGATGTGGCACTTCGAGAAGGCCCTGTACGCGGACCCCGACCAGGACCTCAACACCCTCTGGTGGGACATGGTCGAAAAGTATCAGTTGCTCAAGCGCCCGCCGGGCCCGCTCGACGCCGGCTGGGCCTCGAAGCTCCATTTCGTCTCGGCCCCCTGCTACTACCACAACTACATGCTGGGCGAGCTCCTGGCCTCCCAATTGCACAATCACATCGTCCGCAGGGTTTTGAAGCTTGAATCGGACGAGGGGCTGAGCTATGTTGGCGACGAGCGCGTGGGACAGTACCTGCGCCGTAATGTGTTCGGCCCCGGCGCCCGGTATCGGTGGGACGAGATGATCGCCCGAGCCACAGGCGAGCCCCTGACGCCGAAGTATTTCGTCGGGCAGTTCATCGAGTGAGTCCATGGTCTACTTGATTGCCATCCTCGTCTATCTCTGTGTCCTTACCGCCTTGGGCATCTACAAGTCGAGACAGGTCAAGACGGAGGACGATTTCGTCGTGGCGGGCCGAAATCTCTCGCCCTGGAACATGGTCCTGACCATGCTGGCCGTGTGGATCGGCACGGGCTCGATTCTGGGCAACGCCGAGCAGACCTACAAGGCCGGAGCGGCGACCCTGATTATCCCCTTCGGCACCTTCCTCGGCATGATCCTGCTGTCGTTGATCGCCACGCGGGCCCGCGACATCAAGGTCTCGACCGTGCCCGAGATCATCGGGACCCGTTACGGCACGGTGGCCAGGCTTCTGGCTGTCGTCTCACTCGTCATGGCGTATATGGTCATCGTCAGCTACCAATTCAATGCTGGCGGGGCGGTCCTGGAGGTCATCGCGGGAACGAGGGCGCCGGTCGCTCTGTCGGCGGGCGATCCGTTGACTCGGGCGCAACTGACGAAAGGGCGAGTCGTCTTCACGCCGGAACCGGGATTCACGGGAACGGCCTCGCTGACCGTGGCCATAGGGAGACATCCGGCAGAGGATTTGCAGCACACGATCAACGTGGCCCTGGCAGATCGCGTGTATCCCGTCCGATACTCCCCTGAGGAAACGCCGCCGGGCGATTATGAAATCGTCGCGATGCCTCAGAACGGCCGTCTGGAACTGATTGAGCCCCGCATCACCAAGGAAACTGCAACGGTGATTGCGGCTGCGTTCATCATTGCCTACGCGATGCTGGCGGGGCTCATGAGCCTGGCTTTCACCGATATCGTCACCGGAACGATCATCATCGTCACGCTGGTCGTGGCGTTCCCGCTGCTCCTGGTCAAGGCCAACGGTTTGGAGGGCATCCGGACGGCGTTTGCCGTCATGCCTGACAAAGCGCAGCACATGCAGATCTGGGGCGTGTACTCCGCGACGGACATCATCAACTTCCTCCTGCCCACTTTCCTGCTGGTCATGGGCGACGCCAACCAGTACCAACGAATCTTCGCCAGCAAGAACGCCAAGGGAGCCAAACAGGCGGTGACCGCCATGATCTTCGTGGCCCTGATCATCGAGTTGCTCATTATTGCCTCCGCCTGGGTGGCGAGCAGCCTGGTTCCCAATCCGGAGAACGGTCGCTACATCCTCATCTACGCGGCCAAGCACTATATGCCCTTGCTGTTCGGAATTCTGTTCATGGTCGCAGTGGTGGGAATCATCATCTCGACGGCCGACTCCTTCCTGCTGGTGCCTGCGACCACGTTCATCAAGGACATCTACCTGCAGTACGTCCAGCCCAAAGCAAGCGAGAAGAGAGTGCTGCTGCTCAATCGCCTGCTGGTCATCCTGTTCGGCGTCATCGCCTGGCTGGTCACCTATGCCTTCGCGGAAAGCACCGGGTTCTTCCGCAAAGCCCTGTACGCCTACACGATCTACGGCGCCAGCATCACACCCTGCCTGGTGGCCGCCCTATTCTGGAAACGAGCGACCCCAATTGGGGCCGTTTCCTCAATCCTAGCCGGGACGGGCGTGACGCTGCTGTGGTCCACAGACCTCGTCCAACGTCAACTGCCGACGAGCCTCCGCAGCTTGGACGCCGTGTTGCCGGCGATCACGATGTCGGTGCTGGCTCTGATCGTCGGCAGCCTGTTGAGCAAACCGCAAACCGCAACGAATCGGTCGCTGTAATTCCTATGCCTGCCATGTTCGCCACAGACATCTACATCGAGAGAAGAAATCGACTCAGGGCCCAGATTCAGTCCGGCTTGATCCTGCTGCCGGGCAACGACGAGTCGCCGATGAATTTCGCAGGCAACGCGTACCCGTTCCGCCAGGACAGCACGTTCCTGTACTTCTTCGGGCTCGACCTGCCGGGCCTGGCTGCAATCATCGACGTGGACGAGGGGACCGAATACGTTTTCGGCCGCAATTCGAATGTCGAGGAGATCGTGTGGACCGGACCTTTGCCTCTGCTGCAGGACCGCTGTTCGCAGGTCGGCGTCACGCGCACCGCGCCGCCGGAGAAACTGGAGGAAATCCTCAGTCAGGCGGTGCGACAGGACCGAACCGTGCACCTGCTGCCCCAGGACCGGCCGGAGAACGTGCTCAAGATCTGGCGATGGCTCGGCATCGCGCCGGGCGTTCTGCACAAGTACATCTCCGAGCCTCTCATCCGCGCGGTCGTCCAGCAGAGGTCTGTCAAGTCGTCCGAGGAGATCGAGCAGATCGAGGCGGCCCTGGCGATCTGTCACGAAATGCACACCACGGCCATGCGACTGACCCGCCCCGGCGCAGTCGAGCGGGAAATCGCCGCCGCGATCGACGCGGTCGCCATGTCTCACGGCGTGCGACCGTCCTTCCCCACCATCTTCTCCAGGCACGGCGAAATCCTGCACAATCCGTGCTACGAGAACACCCTGAAGGCAGGCGACATCGTCGTCCACGACTCGGGCGCCGAGTCGCCTCTGCACTACGCAGGCGACATCACGCGAACGATCCCCGTCTCGGGCCGATTCTCCGCAAGACAGAGGGAGATCTACGCCATCGTGCAGACCGCTCAGGAACGGGCTATCGCTGCGGCCAAGCCGGGCGTCGAGTGGCGCGAGGTCCATCGGCTCGCGGCGGTGACGCTGATGGAAGGTCTCAAGGAACTGGGCGTCGCGAAGGGCGATCCGCAGGAGGCGGTGGCGGCCGGGGGGCACACGCTGTTCTTCCCCTGCGGGCTCGGTCATATGATCGGCCTGGATGTGCACGATATGGACGCCCTGGGCGAAGACTACGTGGGCTACACCGACACGATCCAACGCAATCCCGCCTTCGGGTGGCGGTCGCTGCGACTGGCCAAGGCGGTCGAGCCGGGCTACGCGGTCACGGTCGAACCTGGCATCTACTTCATCCCCCACATGATCGACCGCTGGAGAACCGAACGCACCTGCGAGGCGTTCATCGACTACGACCGGCTCGAAGCCTGGCGGCATTCCAACGGCGTGCGGATCGAGGACTGCATCCTGATTACGAAGGACACAAACCGCCTCCTCGGCCCACACATTCCCAGAACCATCGAGGAAGTCGAGGCCCTGGCCTCGGCGTAGCGAACCTCACGCTGCTAAACCGAGTTCAGCAGCCGATCGAGCACGACGGAATACGCGTCCTGCGGACGCAGACCGACCAGACGATTGACCTCTTTGCCGTCCTGAAAGAACAGCACCGAAGGCACGCCTTGAATCCCATACCGACGCGCCACCTCCGGCAGGGTTTCCACGTTCACCTTGTACACTGCCGCACGGCCCTCATACTGTTCGGCCAGGTTCTCGATGGTTGGCGCCAGCATTCGGCACGGCCCACATGTGCTCGAGTAGAAGTCCACGAGGACAGGCTGCTTCGCTCCCAGGACCCTCGCCTCGAAGTCTTCGGACGAGCGGATCTGGAGCTCTCCCTTCTCATTCATCTGCGCGGTCACGCGAGGCGAAACCATGGAGAAGGCAAGAAGCCCCCCGATAACCGCTCCGATCAAGCCCCCTCGCAAGGGATTGGCGGTGAGAGGACAGGCTCCTGTGGTGCACTTTCCGAAGTAGCCCATCGCCGCTCCGATACCGCCGCCGATCACCAAACCCACAGCCAACTGAATGAACATCACTCGCTGCATAGTCGATTCTCCGTATTCTCAGTTGTCAGGATGTCAGCGTTCACAAAGCTGTCTCCAGCAGTTCCAGGGCGTTACGCACCTGCATCAGCTTCTCTCGATCCAGGCCGCGACAGATCCGGCTCTCACAGACCTCCATGTGCTCGAACATCCGCTGCCTGGTCCTTTTGCCTTTGGGCGTGAGCGAGGCCAGGATCGTCCGGCGATCCTGCGGACTCGAACGCATCTTCAGATAGCCGTCGGCCACCAGTTTGCTCAGCACTCGACTGGCCCGCGAGAGCGACAGCGCCATCCGCTCGGCGAACTCGCAGCCTGTGATCTCTCCGCCGTCGGCCATGACAATCAGGGCGTTGAACTCGGCCGGGGACAGACCCAGTTCCCGTTGGATCCGTCCCTCGTTGCCCTGGCACTTGCGCCGGACCGCCAGAATCAACTCGAAAAGC
Source organism: uncultured Phycisphaerales bacterium (assembly GCA_937927975.1). Classification (GTDB taxonomy): domain Bacteria; phylum Planctomycetota; class Phycisphaerae; order Sedimentisphaerales; family Anaerobacaceae; genus PLanc-01. The sequence continues at coordinate 26,827 of CALEZT010000234.1, read as the reverse complement.
TGCCTGCTCATAACACCTCTGCCTGACGCCCGAATTAGTTGCTACTAACAACTATACGGTCAACAGATCGGAAGGTTCGCCGGATTCCTCAGCGGCAGCATGTGGGCGCGCGACTAGATTTCACGGGGCGTGGGGGCACCCACTGTGTCATCCTGAGCGCAGCGAAGGATCTGGGCACAGAATGCGGGCGTATGTTCGTTGCATCCGAAGGCCGGATGCTTCGCTGCGCTCAGCATGACAAAGGCTCATGATGCCCCCGCGAAATCTAGCCGCACACGCAGGCGGGCATTCGGGAGGCCCTGGACAAGGCCGCCAGGGCGAAGATTATCGGATACAGGTTTTCGGAGTACCAGAGACTGGCGAAATACAGGCCGATGGGCGAAGCCGGAAGGTAGGTCCCGTGATGAGTGTGGGCGATGAGCCAGTCGGCTCCCCGCCGGACGGCTCGGGCGGTCGAAGGATCGCCGCCGGCTGTAGCCAGCGCCTCAACCGCCAGTGCGGTTTCTTCGATCGAAGAAGCGACGGAGGCGGCTCCGCCCCATCCGCCGTCGACGTTCTGTGCCGAAAGCAGCCATCGAACGCCGCGTTCGCACATGGGTCCTATGGGTCCCATAGGTCCGATCTCCGACACGCATCTCGCCAGATGCCTGATCGCCCGACTCGTCCCGTACGTTGGATTCTCCCGATCCACAGCGGCCTGGTTCCCGAACCACAATGGAATCCAGGAGCCGTCGGGCCGCTGGGTCGCTTCCAGATAGACGAGGGCCTTGCGCAGGGCCTTCTCCGTCCGGCCCTTGAGCGGCTCGGGCAACGAAGCAAGCCAGAGCCCCATCGCGGCGACCGCGTGGGCGGTGATATCCGCGGCGCTCTTGTCGAACGGCAGTTTCGTCCAACCCCGACAGAAAGTCGGAATTCCACCGTCGGAGTTCTGCAGGCCGAGGAGCCATTCGATGCCGTTCGAAACGAAGGAGACAAGACCGATGGGACCTATGGGACTCATGGGATCTGCCTGCGACAACTCGTGCAGAGCGACGAGCGTCCCGGCGGTGTCGTCCGCGTCGGGGACCGCGCCGGGCAGGTCCGTCCAGGCCCAGCCGCCAGGCGCCGCCTGCGTATAGGGGTGGATCCGGCGATGCTGGCACGACAGCAGCCAAGCTGTGAGTCGTTGCCGCTCGGCGGACGACAGGGATTCCTCCAAGCCCGCGCTCGCCAGGGCGCTGATCGACAGCGTCGTGCCCCAGGTGGCGAGGTTCGTGTCGATAGGCCAGCTTCCATCTTCGCGGATCGAATTCACGAGAAACTCGACGCCCTTGGCGACGACCGGATGATCGCGATATCCGCATGCGGCAAGGCTCATCACCACGAAGGACGTCAGCGGCGCGGCTTCAAGGAAACCGCCATTGTCGGGCTGAAGGGTCGAAAGCACACGCAGGGCCTTCGGTCGAGAGACATAGCGAATCGCCCAAACCAGCGGATTGACCGGCCCGCGATAGGCATACCGGGCCTGGCCGATCGCGATCAGCGCAGGCAGCGCGTAGCTCACCACCGGCAGACGCAGCCATTTGAACAATCGCCGTGGAAGAACCGCCAACTCGAAGGGCAAGGGCCGAACCCGTCTCCATGCCCTGCGGCCTTCGCCCAATCGGCCCGCCAGGGCGCACATCGTCAGGATGGGCACCGAGAACGTGCGGTCCTTGCCGTACTGCGCTTCCACAGCAGCCGTGAGCGAGTCGGGATTCAGAGAGCCGACCTTGTTCAACAGCCACGACTCGGTCTTCTCGACGCATGGCGAGCACGCGGAGGGGCCATCGGGAGTCGCCAGCGCGGAGTAGCAGAGCATCGTCGTGCTCAGATTGCTCGGACTGTCCACGGTGTCGCCCCAGCCGCCATCGACGTTCTGGTTCTCGCAGAGCCACAGCAGCCCTCGATCGACGAGCGTGCGGTATCGAGCTCGATCCGCCACAGCCAGGGCAAAGACCGCCGTGGCCGTCGACAGTGCACTGCTCGACAGCCGGCCTTCCCAGTGCCCATGCGGTCCCCTGGCGGCGAGCAGCCTGTCCCGCAATGCGGCGATGGTCTCTTCAAGGGCCTTGTCGCTCATGGCATCAGGGTCCCCAGGGCCAGCAGGCCATAATACGTGTACTCGCAGTCCACAACGTCGTCACCCCAGTGGCCTCGAAATCCCCCTTCGACGTTCCAGAGACTGTCCAGATAATCGAGATGCTTGTCCTTCGTGTCGTCCAGCCGCACGCCGATCCGAGCGAGGGCGTGCAAGGCGGTCGCGGTGGAAAGCAGATCGGGCACGCCGGCATCCCCGCCGAACGCAATCGCGGTGAAGCCGCCGAGCGGGTGGACGCGGGCCAGGAGCCACTGGATCGCGGACTCGGGGACCGCCCGATTCAGGTAGTGCAGCACGCAGATCGCAGCCGCCGTGGCGGGGGTCGCGCCTGCGGTCATCGAAGCCTCGTTTGCATAGCCGCCCTCGGGTCTGTGCAACGAGGCGATGGACTCCGCCACCGCTTCGACGTCGGGGCATTCGATGCCCAGATCCTGCCACGCGCCCAACGCGAGAAACCCGCCGTACGCGCTGCCTTGTGCCTCTCGGGGAATCATGTTGAAACCGCCGTCTCGCGATCTGTACGTCGTGAGACGCTGCGCCAGAGCCTCGGGGTCCCGCAGACTGGCCATGTTCGCCTGGCAGCGGATCAGGGCCGCCAGATGCACGAGATCGAGCGATTCGCCCTGGCCGAAACTACCGAGGTACGCAACGACCTGTTCGCGAGGCAGGTCGACGCCCAGCATCAGGGACGCTTCGAGCCCGAAGACCGTGTAATAGAGATCGCTGCGTCCATCCCGGCCCCGGAAGCCGCCATCCGGAGCAAGCTGCCGCCGGAAAAAGCCCTTCACCGCCTCTGCGGAATCGCCCAGAGCCTCACGGGCGTTCGTCACGGCCTTGCACATATCCAGCCTGATGGTCACGGCGTTCTCCTATTCCTGGGGCCCTCGCGGCGCGACGACGCTCGCCTGTCCCGTGCTTTCCTCCGCCGGATCGCCCGCGGCGACCTGAAGCGCCACGATCATCTCCCGTGCCTCCAGTCGCAGAGCCGGCAGATGCCATCGAAACACCGCAGCCCCCGCCATGCACACCGCGCCGCCCAGCATGACGGTCGACGGCGCGCCGATCCGATGGGCCAGCGCGCCGGCCAGCAGCGAACCGAACGGAGCCATGCCCATGAACATCATCGCATACAACGCCATCACGCGGCCACGAAACTCGTCGCGGACCAGCGACTGAATCAGCGTGTTCGACGCGGCCATCTCGATCATCATCGAGAACCCGACCGGCGCCAGCAGCGCCATCGAGAATGGAAAGGACCGGGATTGCGAGAACAGGATCAGGCCCAGGCCGAACCCCGCGGCGGAGAACGCGATCCACCGTCCCAGGCCGCGGATGCCCTTCTTCGTCGCCAGCGTCACAGCGCCGATCAAGGCCCCGAAACCCGATGCGCCCATCAGAAGGCCGAGCCCTTTCGGGCCGCCGTGCAGGATCTGGTCGGCGAAGATCGGCATGAGCACCGCGTACGGCATGCCCATCAGACTGACGAGTCCCAGCAGAAGCAGAAGCGTACGAATCGGCCGATTGTGCCGGACGTAGCGGAAACCTTCGAGAATGCTTGCCAGCGCAGAACCAGGCAGAGGCACGCGGACCTGCGCATCCACAGTCATCATCAGCAGTCCTGCAATCACCGCCAGGTAGCTGATCGCGTTGAGCAGAAAGCACCAGCCCTCGCCCACACTGGCGACCAGAAGACCGGCGATCGCAGGACCCACCATGCGAGCGCCGTTGATCATCGACGAGTTCAGCGCGATGGCGTTGATCAGGTCGTTCCGCCCGACCATATCCACCGCAAACGCCTGGCGGGTGGGGACGTCGAAGGCGTTGACCAAACCGAGTGAGGAGGCCAGGATGAAGATGTGCCAGACCTGCACGCGACCGGTGAGAGTCAACGCCGCCAGGATGAAGGCCAGGAGCATGGCGGTCGTCTGCGTGGCCAGCAGGATGCGATGGCGATTGTAGCGGTCGGCCGTCGAGCCGCCGACCGAGGCCAGCAGGAAGACCGGGATCTGGCCGGCGAACCCGACGAACCCCAGCATCGCCGCTGAGTTCGTCAATCGATAGACGAGCCAGGATTGAGCCACCGCCTGCATCCAGGTGCCGATCAGGGAGATGAACTGGCCGCCGAAGAACAGCCGATAGTTCCTGCGTCGCAGCCCGCGCAACGCAAATGGCAGCTTCGACCACGGCCAGGGCTGTTCATCGCCTGCGCCCGCGTGCACCGCTCGATCGCGTCCCTGGCTTGTCACGTCCCCCGCCTCATTCACGGCCCGCCGCACGCCGAGCCTGGGGGTCGTCGCAGCAGCCCATGATCTCGAAATCGTTGAACATCCTGGCGATCACGCGCCGAAGCAGGCCCTTGAGATTGGCGTTCTTGAGTGCGATGAGACTGCCGATCGCCTGCGATTTGTAGGCCTCCATGAGACGCCAGGCGGCGGATTCGACTTCCGTCTTGGGGTCCTCTTGAGACAGAGCCGGGAGGATCGAGGGCCGCTTGCCGTTGAAGAGTTCTTCCCTCGCGAGCGAGCGGAGGTCGTCGAGGTCGTCGCGGATCTGGTAGGCGATGCCCAGCGATTCGCTGTACTTCGCCAAGGCCGTGTGGACCTGCTGGTCGCAGTCGGCCAGGATGGCGCCCAGACTCAGAGCGACCTCGAAGGCCGGCGCGGTCTTCATTCGGAAAATGTCGATGACCTCCGCGACCGACAGCGACTTGGGCGACCGCATCCAGGCCAGTTCGCTGCCCTGACCCAGACACAGATTTCGATGGCCTTGCGCCGCGGCGCGGAGCAGTCGGACCCTTTGCGAATCGGAGGCATTCACCTCCGCCAGGAGCCTGTACCCTTCGCCCAGCAGCAGATCGCCCACGTTCAGCGCGATGGGCACTCCGTGCTCGGCGTGCAGCGTCCGCTCGCCGTAGCGTTCAGCGTCGCCGTCCTCGATGTCGTCGTGGATCAGCGAGGCCTTGTGGAAACACTCGACCGCAATCGCCACCTTGCGAAGGTCCGCCTCGCGCGCCAACGCATGGTCGCCCGACAGGGCGCTGTAGGCGCAGACCGCCAGGAACGGACGCCATCGCTTGCCGGCCTTGGCCATCCAGTCCAGGGCCACCTGTTCCGTCGGGCCGGCGTGCGGCGCGATCGCTTCGGCCAGCGCCTCGCGCGAGAACCACTCGTTCACCCGCTGATGCAGCGCGTCGAGATTGAACCGCTGCGTCTGGTCCTCGGTCGTCTGGTAGATCGCCTCCCAGAGCCATTCGAGATCGACGCTCGTGTTGGTGCAACCATCACGCAACAAAGGAATCGCGACGCCTGGTACCGCGCCGGCCTCCATGTAGGGGAACACCCGCTCCAGGACGGACAGGCAACTTGCCCCGACGACCGCCTCGATCCGACCGGCCTCGATGAGCGACATCACCACCGGCGAACCCTCCGCGACCAGGACCGCGTATCCAAGCTGCTCCGCCTGGCTCTTGAGGTCGTCGATCACGCACCGACCGCAGTGCTGGCACAGCAGGCCGATGTCGTCGAAACTCGCGGGACAATCCTTGGCGTCCCGGAGGCACTTGGGCAGCAGAAGCAGGCGTTTGTCGTAAGGGATGGCCGCGACGGTTTCCCGCCAGGCCTCGTTGTTGACCAGGACCGCCGCGAAATCGGAGTACTTGGACTCCATGCCGGCTTCTTTGAGCACCGCGTCGGTGTGGACCCGCAATTCCTCGATGCCCAGAGGCGGCACCGGCTTCTCCCTCGCCACGTATGCGCGAATCGCCTCCAGCAACTTCTCGCGAGCGTGTCTGCTCTGCGGAACGTTGTCCTGAGGCTGCCGTTGAGGCTTCGTCGCCGTCACACGGTCGTCACGCATACATCAACATCTCCCTTTTCAAAACCCAAAGCTCCACATCCGGAGCTCACAAATTCGAAATCCGAATATCGACCCCGCCAAAGCGGGAACGTAAATCCGAAACAAGCACGAATGACCGGAATTAAAAGCTCAAAACGGAACCTCCGACGATGCGACAGCGTTTCTGTCATTTGGGTTTTGGCCACTTGAGTTTGTTTCGAATTTCGGATTTCGGATTTCGGATCTATTTTTCACTTCGAACTTTCGCGCCAAGCGGTCGAACGCCCGCCGCCAGGTCAGGACCTCTCCTTTGCCCATCGTCTGCATGACCGCCCGCTTGATCCACGGGACGCCGCCGGCACGCTGGTTGTCCCAGAACAGCCGCGGGACCATCTTGAAGTTGATCTCGTAGCACATTCGGTACAGCTCCAAATGCTCCGGCGTCATCGTCGCCAGACTGAACCGCCGGTCGGCCGCGATCTCGTCGGCCGTCATGGGCTCGTAGAACACCGGGAACACCACGGCCCGTTTCTTTCGAAGGTCCTTCACCAACTCCAGGGTCGCCGCGACGTCGGCGGGCGTTTCGCCCGGCAGACCCAGCACCAGGCTCATCACCGGGAAGAACCCGCACCGGTTCATCCGGTCCGCGGCGTCGCGAATCATCCGGCCCCAATCCTCGGGATCGAACGGCGCTATTTTACCAGGACTGTTGGCCGCAACCAAGTGTCCATTGGCGCTCTCGGCGCCCATGTTCACCCAGAGATAGTCGCTCCTCTGCTCCCAGGTCAGGAGCCGCTTGATCTCCTTGAGCTGCTCGTCGTCGAGCTGCAAGACCGAGGTGATGTTCGCGTGGTCAATCTGCATGAAGGAAAGGCCTTTGATTTCACGCATGCGAACCAGCAGGCTGCGAAGCTTCTCGAAGTCGGGCTTGAGCCCTTTGGCGCCGTAGCGGAAGAAGTCCTCGCTGCCGCTGACGACCGCCTTCAGGCCGCCTGCGACGTTGGTCTGGAGATCCGCCAGGATCGTGTCCTCGTCCAGATGGGCCATCCCCTGGCGGGCCATGGCGCAGAACTTGCAGCCCCGGCCGCAGCCGCGCGACAGCTCGATGATCCCCAGCAGCGAGGGCGACCGGATGGGCTGGATTCGCGAGGCCCCGATGTCGGAGCCTGCGATGCAGTCGGCGCGAGACCGACCGGCCAGCAGATCCGTGAAAACCTCGGGGCCCAGCGATTCGAAATACCCCTGGTAGACCAGGTCGATGTCGACGTCGGGTCTGCGGTCGGGGTGCGCCAGCCATTGCCAGGCGCCCGCGCCGCCGACGACGATCTTGAATCCGTACTTGCGTTTGAAAGCCCCGAGTTGCTCCAGGGTCTTTCGCGTCCAATACTGCGTGTAGAGTTCGCCTTTGCAGAAGTTGGCGGTGGTCGTGTTGCTCATGCCCTTGCCCAGCGGATCGCTGGAGCTGAAGCCCACCACCTTGACCCAGGGTCCCATCAGATCGGCCACTCGCTCCGGCGTCGTGCAGACCACCTCGTCGGGGGTCAGAGACGTGTACTTGAGCAAAGCCGACTCGACGCGGCGGAGACCCAGCGGGACGGTCTTGGCCCGTCCGTTCTCATCCGTGGATACCGGCGGCGCCATGAACCGACGCATGAACAGCTCGGGCAATTGCGTCGTCTGCATCGTGGCGAACATGCCTTCGAAAAGGATGCGGTAGCTGGCGCTCAGGGTCCTGTCTGCGACGAGGACGACCGCGGGTCGCAAAGACTTACTCATGGGGTTTGTCGCCCTTCTCCTGTGGATCGGCCTTGGATTTCGCGAGGACCCGCTGCATCTCAGTCGGGGAAAGCGAGGCCAGAACCTCGTCGGGAATGTTCAGTTCGCGTTTGAGACTGTCCAGCGTCGGGCACGAGCGGTTCGTGTCCGCCTGGGTCGAGAACCGCTTGACCGAACGGTTGCGGATCCGCTCGTACACGTCGCTCCCAGTCGCCTGCGGCGCCGGGCCGGCCGGGGCGGGCCCCACATCGCCATTGATCGGTGAATCCGCGTACTTCGGGAAGATGATCGCCTGCCTGGGACACATCCGCGCGCAGGCGGGACAGTTGGTCTTGCAGCCGGAGGGCTTGACCACCTGGACCCGCCCCTCGTCCGAGAGACCGTAGGTGCCGAACAAACAGAAGTTCATGCACTGTCTGCAATTGACGCACCGGTCGTAATCGATGACCGGAAACCAGGGAACCCAATCGGATTTACTATTTGCTGTTGATGATTGATGATTGGAGGCGGGAGGTCCGGACTGGTCATCACCGATCGACAGGCCGTCGAGAATCTCCTGGACGGACTGCGTTCTCATGTTGAAAAACCGCGTGCGGTCCACAGCGAGCGACACCCCGGCGGCGTGGAAGAGCCAGCGAATGGTCCGCGGGTAGCAGGCGACGATCGTCAGCGACGGGTTTTGAGCCCAGACTTGCAGGCGGGGGTCGCGATCCGCTGCCAGGCCGCACAGGTCCGCGACCGCTTCAACCTCCGCGCCGGCGCCTGAAAGGGAGTTCAGGACCTGCTCCCTCACGCTTTTCGGGATCACGTCATAGTGGACACAATTGCAGAAGAGAATCAACTCCTGCCCGCCGGGCCGGTCTGTCGTCATAACCTATTGTCCTGCTTCGTGATACGTTCAATCGCTGCACGCCCGGTCCCGTGGGCGAATCCGCGTCCTGACGTCACAGCCTATGGTTCTACCCTGGACGAACCGTCCAAGTTCGGCCGTGCCACAGACTGCGTCCGAAGGCTCCATCATACAGGCTCGCGGCCAAACTCACAACGCTCGATCAGGACTTGAGGTCGTATGCGACCAGAGCGTCGCCGTGGCGGATGTAGAGCCGGCCGTTGGCGATCGTCGGGTGGGCCCAGTGCTCGTCGGTGCCGGCTGATACGGTGAACTGGCCTGCCGGCTCATACGACGCGGGACTGGGCTTGACCAGGCGAACCGTGCCGTCCACGCCGTAGACGTAAAGCATGCCGTCTGCGGCAGTTACGGCGCCCTGCTTGACCTCGGGGGCGTTCCACAGCACCTTGCCTGTCTTCCAGTCCAGGCAGACGAGCCCTTTGTTGGCGCTCTGGGCGGTGCCGTAGATGCAGCCGTCGATCAGGACGGTGCCCTGCATCTGGCAATCGAGGGCCTTCTCGGCCCAGACCGGTGCGGCGGTTGGGTTCGTTTCGACCAGAGACAGCATCGCGCTGCCTGTGCCCATGCCCGAGGAGACGAAGACCATCCCATCGGCATAGAGCGGCGGATTGGGCTGGACGCTGGCTCGGTGGGGGTATTCGCGCTGCCAGACGACCTCGCCTGTTCCGGCGTCGATCGCGACGACGCCCGCTCCCAGCATGGTCAGGACCAGTCGCCGACCGCCCTGCTCGACGATTCGGGCCGAGCAGTAGCCTGTCGTCTGGCTGAGACCCTTGGTCTGCCAGAGGGTTTCGCCGCTGTTCTTGTCCAGCGCCACGACCGAGGCATTGGGCCCGCCGGGCGAGCAGATCAGCCTGTTCCCATCGACGAGCACCGAGTCGGCAAAACCGAATTGAGCCTGCTTGGGCTTGAAACGCTCCACCAGATCGACCGTCTTGAGCACCTGGCCTTTGGCCGCGTCGAAGGCAACCAACCTGGCGAAACCGGTCAGGAGGTACACACGGTCGCCGTCAACGGTGGGCGTGGCGCGCGTGCCGGCCACCGATGCCCCCTGCTTTTCAAGCTCCGGCCCATATGGCGTCTTCCACTTGGGCGAGCCGTCCAGGTTGAACGCGAAGAGAACGCCCTGCTTCTGGTCGTCCATGCCGGTCACGTAGAGTGTGCCGCCGGCTACGGTGGCCGAAGAATAGCCTTTGCCGAGCCCCTGGGCCGTCCAGGCGAGCTTGGGGCCCCCCTGCGGCCACTGCTTGAGCAGACCCGTCTCGGAGAACTGGCCGTCGCCGGCGGGCCCTCGGAATCTCGGGCAATCCGCGGCCTGAACCGCCACGGCCAAAACCATCGTCACAACGAGCACTGAACGGATCACGTTCTTTCTCATGACCTGTCTCCTTCACTGGCATGGACTCGATTCTTGCGTCACGCCGGATATCCGACGGTTTGAGCGAAGAGCACCTTCTGCTGGGGCCGCAGCTTGAACTCCTTCACGGTGTTCTCTTTGTCGCAATTGTGGAACCAGGCCGCGAGGCCCTGCGAGGCCGCGAACAGGTACACGCTCTGCGCGATCAGACCCGACGCGCAGTAGTAGTACGACTTCTGAATCTCCGGATCGTTGATTCTGCGGTCGGGATTGCCTTCGAGCACATAGCGTGCGAGGTCCACGACGTAGAAGATGTTGACCGGCGCGGTGGTCGCAGCGCCCCGACCCGACCTGGATCGAAAGTCCCCCGCCGCGACGGGATTCAAACGGTGCGACGCGCCGTCGTACACGTAGACGCCTTCGGGCAGAGCCACATACAGATCGATCTCCTGCGAATTGCTGGCCGAGGGCGCCGTCCGTCCCGTCTTGCCGAAATTGCCCTGCTCGCGATTGACCCCGAACGCGGCCCAGAGCAGATTCGACAACATCTGCGGCGGGAGCTTCTCGCTTCGGATGTTGCGAACCGTCTTTCGTTCCCACAGAGAGGCCAGCACGGACTTGCCGCCGTCTTTCTCAGGCTTAGGCAGCGCGATGGGCTGAAGCTCCGCGGCGGGCTTCGGGGCCTCCTGGGCCAGGCCCGACGTCGAACCGGCCAGCACCGCCATTGCGGGCACCGTCTTCACAAACGTTCTGCGATCCATATGGTTCTCCTTTCCTGGAGACAGAGTACCGATCCGCCCGGCCGCACGAAAGGAAATTCCCATGGCCGGGCGGCTCCTGCCAGCGTTTACCTGGACCAGAGTTTGAATGTCCGTAGCGACTCGCCGGATCAGTCCGCCTTGGTAAAGAGACCAGCCCCAATTCGGGCCGCCCCAGACCCTTCGACAGGGTGCAGATAGTTCCGCTTGGTCTGATCCATCTCCAAGACAATCGGCTGATCCGAGACCTTGGTCCCGACCATTTCGAGGAACGAGGCGTCGATGTCCTTGAAGCCGAGATTGGCGCCGGTGCCGGAGCTGGCCATCTTCTGGTTTCCGGCAAAGAGGCTATCGACCACCCTGTAATGCACGCGTTGCTCCTCGGGGGCAGTCGCTGAGCCGCCTGTTTGTGCTCTGGCGTCCGGGTCTCGTCGCGCCGATGCACCACCTTGGTAGGTCCAGACATAGTTGCCGTTGGCGATCACGTTGTTGCGGAAGTCGAAATCGGCGGCGATCTCGGTCGTCCACACTCCCGACCCGTAGGCGCCGTGGACGAGACAGTTCCGCATCGAATGCCCGCTGCTGCCACTCGTCCAGAAGACCACCGTCAGCTTCGCGTTGTAGAAGACACAGTGGTGGACATGGACGCCCGATCCGTGCGCGAGGATTCCGAGGTGGTTCGGGGTGGTCACCTTGTCCCCGGCGAAGACGCACTGCGCGATCTCCAGGTCGTCCAGGTCTCTACCCATTCTCCCGATGGGATAGACACGGATGAGCATGCCGGGTTTGGGCGTCTCTACGACCGGCGCGCCAAGCAACTTGAGGCCTTGGATTGTGACGTGGCTGGTCTCCATCAGCATGCCGAATACAAGGCCCCTGGCCCTCGGCCCCTCCAGAGGCAACGTGTGAATGAGCGTGGGCATCCGTCCGGTGTGCCAGTCGGGATCGTCGGGCAATACCTCAGCGCGGATCGTGAGGCGATTGCTCTGAGTGAAGGTGCGCCGTTCGGGCTTGAACACCACGGTCTCGCCGATCGCGTAGACGCCCTGGGCCAGGATGATCGTCATCGGCGCGGTCCCTGTGCTTTGATTCACACGCCGTGCCGCTTCGGCCAGCGTGCGGAGAGGACTTTCCTTAGCTCCGGAATTCGTGTCGACCCCGTTCGCCGGGTTCACATGGAGCGTGTCCGCTTGGGGCGCTGCAGGCTGATAGAATCCGGGCAGCAGAAGATCCAGCAGCACCGCCCCACCATAGCTCGGGTAGGCCTTCATCATCTTGTCTTTCGCAGTCGCCACGTCTGGGGACCCTTTGATCACCTTGCCCAACGTCGTGTAGTAATCGATTGCCTTGGCGAAATACTCCGGACCGGAAACGGGAATGCCGTGCCCCCCGATCACCCAGGCCCAGTCCTTCCCCTTCATCTCATTGAGCTTAGCCAATCGCCCCTCGACCGGCAGCAGTGGAACGTGGACTCCGACGTAGGCCAGGTGGTGCGTGATCATGACCTTCTGATCGGGAAACTCCATGAAGATGACCGGCCCTGTGAGTTCAGGCGCCGGAGAACTGAAGACGAAGCGGACGCCGTCGATGACCTCCTGACTGCCCGCTTCCACCACGTTCCCAGGGACTATGACTTTGGCGTAAGGAACGGCTTCGGGGCCGAATTGCTTCTTGATGGCCTGGAGTTCCCCTTCGCCTTTCTGCTTCACGGAATCGATGGTCGCCTGGTTGGCATAGACCGGGATGCCCGGGAACATCTCAAGCCCCGCCCAGTGATGCGAATGGTCGTGGGAGACGTAGATCCGCCGCAGGGGTTTTCCGAGGGATTGGATCAGGCTCTCGAGGTCATCCATCTGGGGTTTGTTCTGTTGAACGTCCTGCAGAATCAGGGCGTTCTTGGTCTCGATCACCACACTGGCCGACGCCGCGGCGGGCATCGGGGAAGTGTAAACGTGGAACTTCACGCCGCCGACATCTTTCACGTAGTACAGCCCTTCCTTGGGGGCAAAGGGCTGGGAAGCCGAAACGACAGTCGCAAAGAGAACAAGACCAAACAGCAGCATCGTGACAGATACACTTCGAATCATGGCAGAACCTCCTTATTTACGGCATTCCATGGAAACTCCGAGACGCTCACAGGGCATCAGCTCACTTCAGCCAACTCGGTTTGGCTTCCAGGATGACCCCATCGCTCTGGGTGAATTGGACCAGGCTGTTCGCCTCGGTCTGAATGCAGAGGTACCGAATCGGAGTCTGGTCGTCGGCTTTCAAGCACCTCGCGCCGGCAGGATCAACGCGAACGGCGTTGCCTTCTTCGACATCAAACTCCTGGCCGTCGATGTAGAACCGGCCCTTGCCTTTCAGGATCATATAGACCTCTTCGTTCCGCTTGTGACTGTGTACGAACGGCACGCTGACCCCTGGCGGCAGTTCATTGACGGAGATCTCCGAGCCCGTCAGCGCGAGCGCGTCCTTGAGCGTCACTCGCCCAAGCGTGCGGATGTCCCCGATCGATGCCATTCGGTAGCTGGTTCCTGTCTTTTCCATCTTCTGCTCCTGTCCAAATCGCGGTTACGGTTCCTTCCTGCTTCGACAGGTCTGACATCAGCCTGCCTTCTGCAGAAACTAGTTCGCCTACGAACTATTAACACAAAAAAAACTATGCGTTCAGGTTCGCCTCGATCCTTTCCAACTGTTCGACCAGGCGTTCGCGGTCCTTTGGACTCATGTCGCCGTAGAGTCTGCTTCGCAACGTCCCGGAAATCTCTTCAAAGTCCTTCCGGAGCCTGCGCCCCTTGGGGGTCAGTTCCACATACGTGACGCGACGATCCGTGTCGCTGGGGAACTTGCGGAGATAGCCGTGTCTTTCGAGGGTCCCGATCGTGACGGTCACCGTCGACTTGACCCGCCCGACGCTCTCCACGACTGCCTTGATCGGAACCGGCTCGCTTTGCCGCAAGAGAAAGGCCAGCACGGGTCCGTGGGCCGGGACGATCCCCTGGATCCCCCGATCCTTCAACTCCGATTCGATCAGGGCATTGGCCTTCTCTCGGATCCTGCCGATCTGCGCTGCGATTTCTCTGACGTCAGCCATGGCGATTCCCAACACGGTTCGTTTCGCAAACCAACGCACTATAGTTCGTACACGAACCGATGTCAAACAAAATCTCATCCGATCGCCAGATGTTTCGCTTCGCTCAACATGACAAGCGCCCATGACGCCCCCGCTCCTGGCCCAAGCCGGCCCCGGCTCAATCTCGAGGGCCGCCCGTCGCTTGTCCTGGGATCTGGAGTCCTGAGTCGTCAGGGGATCTCGAAGGTGGCCTCGTGAAGCACGCTCCAGGCGCCTGCGAAGACACGCGCCTTGACGTGGGCGGACTTCGTCAGCGTGACCGGTCCGGCGTACTTGACCGCCTGTGTCGCGTTGACTGCTCCGCCGGGCAGGCGGGGGTCCTGGCCGTCGAGCGTGTAGTAGATCTCCCCTGCCGGCGCGGTCATGATCAGAGTGAACCCCGCCTGCACCGCTCCCCCATGCTGGTTGAAGGCAGGCGGCTCGACGCTGGGGTACCAGCCTTTGTTCTTGAACTGGTTAAGGACGATGTTCGTCCGTTTGGGGAAATAGTCGTTGAGCAGGAATCGCACCTGCGGCAGCCAGTCGTCGTCCTTCGTTCGGGGCTTGGCGACCTTGGTATCGCCCCAGCGGGCGGACTCCGCGATGATCGCCAAATCGATCGAGTCCTTGCGGGCTGTCGCCAGTCGGGCGACCGCTGTGGGGGTCATCACGCCGTCGTTGAAGAAGTGCCTGTAGACGTGGTCCGCGAAACGCATCTTGTACTCGGGATGGCTCATAAGCTGCTGGTGCAGCCACTGCGGATTGAAGTACTGCGACTGCTGGCCTGCGGAATAAGGTCCGGTCCGATCCTCGTTCACGTTGAACATCGTGTGCTCGGCGTCGTGCCGGAAGAACTTGAAGCCGTCGGGGTTCGTGCGATTGTAGATCGCGTAGAAGTTGTTCGGACGGGTGTTCTGCAGGAAGTTCGAGATCGGAGCGTCGAGGTCGCCGGCATAGAACGTGCAGATCATGTAGTCGATCACGTTGTCGACGTCCAGGAGCCGCTCGAACGCGGGGTTTGGCGTACCGTCCGGGTTGAGGCCCTGCACCTGATAGTAAGCCGCGTTTGTGGAAAAGCCCTTCGAAGCCGCCTGCCAGAGCCGGTTGTAGGCGTCGAGCGTGCCGTCGGTCACCTCGATGGTGTAGGGCGCCCCGGGCCCGGCGTTGACCTTGGCCACGTCGTAGTCCTCGCTGCTTCCGCCGAAGTAAGAAGCGGCGTAGCGGGCCTCCGAGCGTTCCTGAGTCTGGTAAATGCCCCAATACTGACCGTTGAGGTAGAGATGGTAGTAGCGGCTCCGCGTGTAGGGCTGGCCGGTCGCGCCCTGGAGATCGCGGGAGAAGACGTCGCGCAGCAGGGTGTTCTTGCCGCCGTTGTCGTCGCCGGTGCTGCCTTTGAAGGCCCAGGAGTAGTTGCTCTCGGTCCGCAGGTCCACCTTGTCGAAGGTATCGACGCCTTCGTCGTCGAACAGGGGGTATCGTAGCTTGGACGCGCCGTACTCGGCCCGGAAGAACAGACGGAAGGCATGTTTGGCATTGCTGCCCTGGCGGCCGTACCCCCCGCGGATTCGCAGTCCCGCATCGGTCTGGAACCCCTCGGCCCCGTCCGGATGGATCAGTTCCACCGAGACCGGACGTTCCCAGGCAATCCCATCCTGCAGGGCGTTCATGTAGATTCCCGTGGCCGTGTCGAACAGGTTGGCCAGAGGCGTGACGATCGACAGAGAGGGAATCGAAAGCAGTGCGTCTTCCACGAGGGCCTTGTATCGAGCATCGTTCACGACGTCCGGATCCATGCCGTAGTCGATGACCTGCCCGCCCCCGCCCCAGCCGCCCCAGCCACCGCCGCCCCCGGTGCTCGGGTTGGGCCAGTTCGCACCGGGCTTGGACCCTGTTGGCGATTGCCTGACCACATCACTTACGAAAAGGTAGGTCCGCGTGCGAACGGGGGAGGATTTCCAGCCTTCGCGGATCGCGATAGCCCGCACGCAGGTGGTCTTGTCGATGAGGATGGGGCCTGTGTAGAGCGTCCCGGATACAGTCGGAGCCTGCGGCTGGCTGGGAACGTTGCGACCTCCGACCGGGACGGTGCTGGTCTGCACCTGGCCGGGCAGTTCGCCGTCCAGAGAATAGTAGATCGCCGCTTCCGGGGTCTCAGTCAGGAGTTCGAGGGCGAAAGATTCGCTGCGGAAACCGTGCCCCTGGCTGAATGTGATCTCGTCGACCAACCCCTCATACCCCCCCTGGTTCTTGGCGCCCGGCGAGGCGGGGGCAAAATACCGCAAATCCTCCCCGCCGTCCGGCTGGCGACCATAAGAGACGTCCGCGACCAGCTTCGGGAAGACCATGCTGTCGATCAGAGTCGCGCCGTCGGCGTCGAACAGTCCGATCTCCTCGCCGCCGGCGCTGAGTCGGAAAGTCGCGTGAAGACCCTGACCGTCCAGGTCGCCATCGGCCCAGATCAGGAGGTATCCGCCGGGGGCGATCGTCGTCAGGTCGGGATCGCCCGCCGGGATTTGCCATTGGGTCGGATTGCTGAGATCATCCGTCAGGTACAGACCGCCTATGTCTAAAGGCATACTCCCAAAGTTGTAGATCTCGATCCAATCGTCGTATTGGCCCTGCGGATCGGCCTTTGTCAGGGTGTTGGACGCCATCACCTCGTTGATCGCCAGATCCACCGCTCGCGCGGGCATGGCAATCATCAGGACCAGGAGAAGCGTGAGCCACAGATAGCCGGCAGCCGTCGTCTTCAAGACAGGAACCTCCATCCCGAACGAACAGGACCATAGAAAGGTCGGCCGGGGCGGTCGCCGCGACGCCCCGACCGAACCGTGAAGTCAGAGTAGGCTTCTTCCTAGGATAGTGGCCCTTCGCGGGCTGTGGTGACAAATCGAAGATCATTTTCCGTCGAGAAATCTGAGCTTCGAGAACTTTGCATCCCCTTGCGAACCGCACCGCGGGGTGGCCCGTACAGACTTTGCGCTCCCATATACCCAGAAACGGGGGGAGAATCCGCAGCGTCTTGCGGGTCCCATGGGGGAGAACTGAGCCGATCGATCCAACAGGAAAAGGGGAAGAATCATGACGATGAATCTGTTTCGAAGGGACCTCCTGAAACTGGCACCGGTGGCGGGCCTTGGTGTGGCTTTGGAAACCGGCGTCCTGGAAGACAAGGCTTCGGGCGCGACCGCCGTGCAGACCGCGTTTGCCGCCGCCTACTCCGACGGAAAGTACCTCCTTCCCGCGCTGCCGTACGACTACAACGCCCTCGAACCGCTCTATGACGAGAAGACGCTGCGAATCCACCACGACAGACACCACGCGGCCTACGTCAACGGCCTGAACGCCGCCCTCGAAGGGCTGCAGGCCGCCAGGGGCAAGAACGACTACGCACAGGTCCGAGCGCTCAGTCGGGATCTGGCCTTCAACGGCAGCGGCCACGTCCTGCACACCCTCTTCTGGCACTCGATGAGTCCCAAACAAGAACGAGTGCCCGACGCCCTGGCGGAGGCCATGAACAAGAGTTTCGGCTCGGTGCAAAACGGAATGAACCAATTCGCCGCGGCCACCAAGGCCGTGATGTCCAACGGCTGGGGCCTGCTCGTCTACGAACCCATCTCGGACAAACTGCTGGTCCTCCAGACCGAACGGCATCAGGACCTCGCCATCTGGGGTGTGGTTCCGCTGCTGGTCTGCGACGTCTGGGAGCACGCCTACTATCTCCAGCACCAGAACAACCGCGCCGCCTGGGTCGACAGCTTCATGAAGCTGGCCAATTGGCCCCTTGCGGCGGCCCTTTGGGAACAGGCCAGGAACAGCCGGCGGCCAGTATGATGGAGACGACGGTTCAGAGCGAGGGAACGCTCTACGCATTAGGCATTTGGCATGGGGCTTTTAGGTAATTTCCCTACTTTCCAAACAGGGTCATTTGAACGTAGGGTGAACACACTGTCGATGATCTGACTTCGCGAGAAGAATGGATTCGGGGTTTGCCTGCGGTTCTGAGACGCCAGGATGGACGCGGGGTTGGCCGGGCGCACGCAGGACTGAGAGGCTCGCGAAAGGAGAGTTGCAGATGAATCTGCTGAACGCGAATGAACGTGTGGCCGGGGGGGCTTTCGGGATGTCGCACTCTCCGTGGAATGCCGCCGGACTGACGCAAGAGACCGAGCGGATCTGTCCCGAGTGCGGAGCGTCCATGATCGAGTTCGATAGACTCACCGAAGACAGTGCGGTGTTCATCTGGTATGCGTGCACCCGCGAAAGCTGCACGGGCCAATGGCTGACCAAGAAGGCGCTGCGGATGTGCGGTGCATGATCCCAGGATGGGGCAGATGTCCGCGAACCCCTGTTCCCAGGGTGCAAACGAAGGAAACAGCCGTTCGATGAGAGTCGCCGGGGACTTTCGATCGCATTGAGGAATGAACGATGAGCCGACCGCATTGGACCCAGATCGAGGGATTCATCCTGACAGCCCTCTTGGACGACGAACCCGACGTTCGCCTGGACAAGGTTCTCGACATCCGCCGGCAACTCCTGGAGGGCCGCTACAACATCAAGACTCGCATGGACTTCGTCCTCGGCCGGATTCTCGCTGAACTCGCTTGAATGGGGCCATGGTCCAAAACACCCCTCGGGCACGTCGCTTTGTCCGCATGGACGCGCCCTTTCCCCTGTCGTATACTGTGCCGCCGGCAATCGTGCCGTGGAATTGCAGGGTGGACGTATGATCGACAGGCCAAAGACTCGTTCGACGCAGAATCTCTTTCTCCGTGCCATGGCGGCCTGCTGGCTGTCGGTTCTCGCGTATCCTCTTTCGACTTCTCAAGCCGATCGCATCCCCCTGGACCCGGACATGCTGATCAACCTTTCCGGCCAGCGGCCTGCGGTCGAACTCGTCGATGAACAGGACCTCGCAGGCGATCCCCGCACGGGCGACGCCTCCTCAGCCAAGACCTCGTACTCCAACGGCTGGATCAACGCCAAACTCCACTACCCCATCTTGATCGTCATCGACCTGGGCTCGATCCACGACCTGACCGACGTCTGCTTCTTCGACATGGAGGGCAACGGTCGGTTGACCGTCGATGCCCGCCGGGGCGACGCATGGAATCCCCTATTCGTCGACGAGTTGAGGGAGTACCGCAGGTGGTCTTCGCACAAGGCCGTCGTCTCGACGCGGCATCTGCGTCTGACGCTCGAAAGCCCCTCCGCCTTGATCGGCGAGATCCTGCTCTACGGAACCGCTCGCGAGCCCCGGCCTCCCCTGCCCCAGGCCAGGCCGCACACGCAGGCCCTGATGGAGTCCTTCATCGGGATCAATGGCTTCGTCGACGACCCCATCGAGCGGATCGCCGCCTGCGGGCACCTGCGAGAATACCATTCCTGGCAGTGGGACGAGGGCAACCAGGACTCCACCTATCCAGGCTATCCCAACCACCAGTTGGCCTGGAGCCCCAGTTGGGTCAGCGGGCCGGGCTGGGGCTGGGATTTCGATGCCTTCTATCGGCAATTGAAAGATGCCGGCGTCGAGGTCGCCCCCTGCCTCCAGGGCTGCGCCCCCTACCTCGTCGGTTTCGACAAGGAGCGAAAAGACGAAAAACCCGTCGCAGGCCAAGATCCAACCGAGCCAGGATCGTACATCGCGCACGCTTCGTATCTGTTCCAGTTCGCCGCTCGATATGGCAACACGCGCTGCGACGAGACCCTGCTCAAGCTCAAGCCCGGCCAACCCGTCAAGAGCGGCCTGAACCTCGTGCGGTACATCGAGAACTGGAACGAACCCGACAAATGGTGGAAAGATCGGGCTTCGCACTTCCAGCCGTTCGAGCTGGCCGCGATGTGCAGCGCGGACTACGACGGACACAGGGGAAACCTCGGGCCCGGCGTAGGCGTCAAGAGCGCCGACCCGAACATGAAGCTCGTCCTGGGCGGCCTGGCCAGGCCGGAGATCGAATACCTCAAGGCCATGAAGCTGTGGGCCCAGTTCCACCGCGAAGGCGACTTCCCCGCCGACGTGATCAACCTGCACCACTACAGCAACGACGCCGGCGGCCAAGGCGGCAACCCCGCCACCGGCATCAGCCCCGAGGCCGACGGCCTGCGGGAACGGTTCGAGCGCGTGGTCCGGTGGCGGGACCGGTTCCTGCCGGGCAAGGAGATCTGGGTCTCGGAGTTCGGCTACGACACGAATCCGAAATCGAATCAGCGGGCCCCCGCCATCGGCCAGGCGAGCGCCGAAGAAGTCCAGGGCCAATGGATCGTGCGGTCCTACCTGGCTTTGGCGGCCTCCGGCGTGGACCGAGTCCAACTCTACATGCTGCGCGACGTCGACGCGGCCAGCACGACCCAATACGACAGTTCCGGCCTGACGGCCTCCAAAGGGAACCGGCATCAGCCCAAGCGGTCCTGGTTCTACGTCGCGACCCTGCGTCACGTCCTGCGTGGAACCCGCTTTGAATCCGAGATCTCTTCGGGCGACGCCAACGTGCGGATCTATCGATTCCGCTCGGAAGACCACCCGTCGCGGGACGTCTACGCCGTCTGGTGCCCGACGAGCAACGCGACGGAGGTGAGGGACTTCTCTCTGGAATTGCCCAACGCAACCGCCGCCGCGCTGACGGCGCTCGACCCACAGAACCCGACCGGCAAATCAATGCCGTTGACGATCGCGGCCGGCAAAGTCACGCTCGCAGTCAGCGAAAGCCCGGCCTTCGTCGTGACATCCGTCACGAGTCACGAGCCACAAGCCCGTTGAGGTAGTCCTCGACATTCGTGTAGCCGTCGTCGTTGCGGTCCTGAGGGCCGTCGGCCGGGTCGTTTGGGTTCAGACCGTGCGATCGCTCCCAGGCGTCGGGCATCCCGTCGCCATCGGTGTCGAGGGGAGCCGCGGCGCCGTGCAGCTCGGGCCAGCCGCCGACCTCGCGTTGGCTGTTGATGATCCGGCCGGTGCCCTTGAGGACATCCTCGACCATCCGCCGATCGACCGCATCGCGACGGGGCAGGCTCGCGCCGCCCGACTGCAAGACCGCCTGAAAGGCTTCCTGGGCGTCCTGTGTCACGATCGGTCCGGTTTCGAAGGGCTCAGACTGCTTGTACAGAGAAACCTGCCGGTCGTTCCAGCCGTCGAAGGTCACGAGACTCCAGGGGTCCTGGGGCAGCGTATGGTTGTACCAGTTGCCTGCGAACCAGCCCCGATTGTACGTCGAGCCCTCCTGATAGGCCTTGGCGCTGCGCGACGAGTCGAGTCCCGGCACGAGGTAATTGCCCACGTAGTTGAGCCGCGTGACGCTCTCCTTGTCGGCGTTGTACCCCGCGTGTCCCCCGCCCCAGTTGTAGATCACGTTGTTGCGGAAATCCAGCAGCAGACCCACAGGGTCTTTCTCGCGCGGGTTGCGGTCGTCGTAGTTGCCGGGACGCGGATTGCGGCCGCGATTGTGCGCGTAGAGATTGTGATGGTAGCTGTAGCGGGCCCCCTGGCAGCCGCGGATCAGCGACCCGAAGCCATGGTTCTTGGGGTTCAAGGCCTCGGTGATGAAGCACCATTGCACCGTCAGATCGCTCAAACGCGGCTCGCCTGTGGACGACGAGAGCACCTCATCCGAGCTCCAACTGGCCGAGCAGTGGTCGAGGATGATGTGCCGGCCTGCTCCAATGCTGATGGCGTCCCCGCCCCGGCCCTCGTCGCCCAGCCGGCACCGCAGGTAGCGGATCACGACATGGTCGGTCCCGACCCCGAAGGTCGCATCACGCAGACAAATCCCGTCCCCCGGCGCGGTCTGGCCTGCGATGGTGATATAGGGCTCCTCGACATAGAGGCTCTTGGCCAGCTTGATCGTGCCGGAGACGTCGAACACGACGATCCGAGGCCCCGAGGCGTTTACCGCCTCGCGAAAGCTCCCCGGCCCGGAGTCGGCCAGCGTGGTTACATGAATCACCCTGCCGCCCCGCCCTCCCTGGGCGAACGCTCCAAACCCCTCGGCGCCAGGAAAGGCAGGAATCGCCGCCGGACCCTGCGCGGAAAGAATGGGACCCATGAGACCGACAGGACCCATACGACCTTGAGCCGCAGGGTGTGCCATGCACACCACCAATCCCACGATCAGAAGGTGTGCACGGCACACCCCACATAGACCCGTCGACGTCCTCACGGCATCTCCTTCACTGCACAAACGAACCCAATTCCGCCCGCCACGCCGAGAGCCCCCGCCCGCACACCACGAATTGGCTTCGTTTCGCATAATCGGCCTGCGGCCGGGTGTGAAGTGTAAAGTGTGAAGTTTGAAGTCTGAAGGCTCGGACCTTCGACCTGTCCCACTTGCCACTTCCAACTTGAAACTTCTTCTGAATTGGCTTTGTTCTTCCAAGGCTCTCCGCACACCTGACTCGCCATAACCCCTTTCCCCTAAAACACTTGCCCCGGCTCCACGCTGTCCCGAATTGGCTTCGTTTCGCATGTCTGGCCTCACTTGACACTTGACACTTCCAACTTGAAACTCCTTCTGCCATTGGCGGAAAGGGAAAAATGCCGGGGTTCGGGGCCCAGCCCCAAGGAGCATCAGAATACGTCAGAAACAGATGAGACTCAACAGGAACCATCACCACGATTCCTTGTCTTATGAAAGACGCCTCAAGACGTGCGTATGTTTCATAAAAACTGAAAATCACGTCGATATTTCCACCACAGAGCCGCGGAGACCCCGGAAATAGATCCTTGTGAGACAAGTGCAAGCGTAGAAGCGTGGAACCGTGGAACCGTGGAAGTGTTGGGCGGGCGCGGACTGGTTCCACCGGGCATAGCTCAGGCCGCATCCACGCGTACACGCTTCTACGCTTCTACGCGGCGTCCCGCCGCAGACGCTTCACGCGGCCTCCCGCCGAAGTTTACCGCCTTGGGGCCTCCAGCATGATACGCCAAACGACAGGGAGCACAGACAGCAACATAA
Organism: uncultured Phycisphaerales bacterium; assembly: GCA_937927975.1. Classification (GTDB taxonomy): domain Bacteria; phylum Planctomycetota; class Phycisphaerae; order Sedimentisphaerales; family Anaerobacaceae; genus PLanc-01. The sequence goes on along the minus strand of CALEZT010000234.1, from coordinate 4,016 downwards.
ACTCTTATATGACAAGTAGTTACGTTGGTATTCTCCGAAAATGTACCTGACACCTTCAGTTCGTTCGTGGAACCTCCAATTCGCCGCGAGTCTTGAGGTGGCGTCACAGGTCCGTAATGGATAGACCGTACATCGTTCGGAGTAACATATCGAAGCAGTCACGGTCCTTCTGAACTTCAACGTAGATTTTCGGATCACCGGACAGTATTTGCCGAAAGAGGCCAGCCGGGCGGCCGTTTGGTCCCGGGATCTGTACCAGAAGTGTGCTGTCGAGCATGCATAGCTCATGAACACCGATCTTCCCCTCCTTGTGGCCCGATGTGACCTTACCATCTGGATAGAACTTAGCCCCATCGTACATGAAATAGCCATAGTCTTTGAGGCTATTAACGTACTTTCGCATCCTATGCTCGAAGCTACGCTGGGCAATCTCGGTGTACACGGCGCACACACGTTCTGCCTTTCCTTTCGCAGAGGCAAGGGGCCATTTTGTAATCGAGCCATTGAAGTCAGCCCTAACCGTCCCACGGCCCCCGGTCAGCGTGATCTTCAGATGGGCTTCATAATCTGTTCCGGCAGGGAGAAGATTGACACTAACGTTAATCGCGAAGCCCTGGAACTCTATGTATTCGATGTCCTCAAACGCGTATTGCTGACTACCGTAGTGGAACCCATTCTGGAATACGCTGAGCCTCTTCCATCTGCAAAGAGGGTCTTCCTGTACTGCAAGCCGCCCAGTTGTGGTCATTGTTCAATTCCCTCAATTACTCGCCTACTCCTTGACATGATAGCTCCTCTAATGTGCTATCATCGACACGAGACAGGTAAGACTTAAGAGAAAGGCAGTAACTCCTGAAAACGTGGCATAATGGCTGTGTCTCTCGTTGGCTTGGTCCATGGGATCTATGTGGTGTCGCATGGATATGAACAGAAGAGTCGATGGTTGGAGCAAGCCCGGAGGAGGAGTATCCCGTCGTCCGGTAACAAGGGGGACCGGACGAACCGGCGGCGTCTGAATTCATCGCCTTCTAATCCTGAGGTTTCATCAAAGGTGTCCCTTTTCGCAAGCCGATGAATGACTCCGCCGGAAGCTAATACTTGTGATTGTCCGCCTCTCGTACTGAAAGGAGCACTGATGCCAATTCCAATGGAGCGACTAAAACTGAGAGAGGATGCCCTGCAACTACTTCAGAAACTCTCAGGGGTGATGGACGCAGAAGGGTACTGTGACTCATACCAGATCGACGTGACCCTTCTTGCGAGACTCGGTTTCTCAAACAAGGCAGGTCTGGCAGCGGCTGTGGGGTCTCTGAATCAACATGCCCACGATTACACGCGGTTCTGGGGTGGTCGACCTCCCATTATTCGCGTTGACGAAGGAGCAACAGCGCAAATGCTGGTGCCCGGCCCTTTTATCCAGGAGGCATACTCAGTCTATCGCGCTCACTTCGACGTGAATGACGGCTAATCTGGATTGTGAAGACCTATCTCCACATCAGGAGAGAGGGACAGTCCCCATTTGCGCTCCTTCCACGCAGCGTCCCGCTGCTCGATGAACGCCGATTGGGCAAGAATCGCCGAGACACACCTCTGAAAACACCCGATTCACCTTCTTCTCCGTGACCTCCGCGCCTCCGTGGTGAACCCATCCGCTTTCACGCGGTATCCTGCCGGGCGACACACGCGATCGATGCCGGCTGAAGGCGGGTCCATCCTGCCCGGTCGCTCCTCGCGTCGGCTTTCGCGGATTCACGACGGGATCACTCGTGCCGCAGGGCGACGATGGGGTCCAGGGCGGCGGCGCGGGCGGCCGGGTAGAGGCCGAAGATGATCCCGATGCCCATGCTGATCCCCAGCGAGACCAGCAGGCTCAGCGGCGTGACGATCGTCGGCATGCCCGCGAAATGCGTGATCAGCATCGGAATCATCAATCCCAGCAGCATCCCGATGAACCCGCCCAGCGAGGACAGGACGACCGTCTCCATGAGGAACTGGCGGATGATCTGCTTTCGCTTGGCGCCGATGGCCCGGCGGATGCCGATCTCTCGCGTGCGTTCGGTGACCGAGGCGAGCATGATGTTCATGATCCCGATGCCGCCGACGAGCAGGCTGATCCCGGCGATCGACCCCAGCACGATGCTGAACGTCCGCTTGGTCGCCTCCGCCTCCTGCAGCAGGGCCAACGGGATGCTCATGCGGTAGTCGGCGCGATCGTGGAACCGTTTGAGCATGTGCTCGATGGCGGTCGCGGCGTTCTCGACGCGATCGGTGGACGCGACCTCGACGATGATCTGGTGCAGTTCCACCTGCTCACGGATGCGGGAGCCGGCCGCGAAGATGGTGTTCAGGTCGCCGAACCGGCCGCGGGCGACCGTCAGAGGGATATAGGCGTCGATCTCGCTGTCGGGCGTCTGGACCGACCCGCCCTGCGAGGGCTCGCTCTGGACGATCCCGATCACTTCGAAAAAAGAGCCGCCCAGGCGGATCGATTGCCCGATGCTCTCCTGCGTGGCCAGGAGCTTGCGGGCCCCGTGCTCGGTGAGGACCACGACGCCCGCGTGCGTGTCCAGGTCGATGTCGTTCATGGTCCGTCCGGCGAGCAACGGGCGGCGGACCAGGTCGAACCAGTCCGGCGTCGTGCCCACCAGGCGCAGGTCCAACGTCCGGTCGTCGAGCTGCCCTTCCTTGCGCAGCACTTTCACCGGCACCGCGCGGCGGATGTCGGGCAGCGTCTCGGCGATCCGGTCGAAATCCGCGTAGGTCAGTCCGTAGACGCTGGTCCGCATGTTGCGGCTGCGGTTGGACTCATCCTCGACCGGCTTGATGGACTGCACGATGATGTTGCTGCTGCCGAGCTTGCGGATGCGTTCCAGGGCTTCGTGGCTGGCCCCCTCGCCGACCGCGAGCATGGCCACGACGCTTCCGACGCCGAAGACGACGCCGAGCATCGTCAGGAACGAGCGCAACTTGTGGAGCAGGAGGTTGAGAATCCCCTGCTGGACCTCGCGCAGCCAAGGCGCGCTCATGACCGGTCACCCCCCTGGTTCGGGTCGGGCGTCTCGTCCTCGGATTCGCCTTCACCGTGTCCGGCGGCGCTGGTGGTCAGCGGCGGCGCCAGGCAGATCACCTCGCCGGCGCGCAACCCGTCGAGGACGTGGACGAACCGGCTGTTGTCGAGTCCGATCTGGACGGATCGGGGGACCAGAACGCCGTTCTCGACCGCGTACACCGTCGGCTGGCGGCCGACGCGGGTCACGGCCTGGATGGGCACGTAGACCACGTCGTCGTGCCTCTGCACGACGATCTCGACGCGGCAGCTCATGCCGTTGCGCAGGGCCGATTCGGTCGTGTCCAGGGCAATCACGGTGCTGTAGACCTTCAGATTCGGATTCGTGAACCAGCGATCCGAGTCGGGCACCGGCGCGATCTGCGCCACCTTTCCCGAGAAGACCTTTCCCTGCATCGCATCGACGATGATCCGCGCGGGCATGCCGACGGCCACCTTGCGGAGATTCACTTCGAGGATCTTGATGTCGGCGTTGAACGCGGCGGTCGTCGGCAGATAGATGATCTCCTGCTGTCGGTTCACCACCGCTCCGTGCTTGATCGGGTCCTCGTCGTCCCGCCAGTCCTCGACGCTCGACGCATAGAGGACCATGCCGTCGATCGGGGCGTATTTCTTCGCACTGGCGATCTCGTCCTCGTCCTCCTTGAGCTCGGCCTTCTCGTCCTCGAAACGAGCGGCTCGCGCCTTGAGCTCCGCCGTGGCTTGCGCCATCGTGGCGGCGTGCTTGCGCTTGGCGCGTTCCAGGGCCATCTCCGCCTGTCTCACGTCGCTGTTCAACTGGTCCAACTGGCGGGTGTACGTGTAGTTCCGCAGAAGATCCAGGTCGGTCTTGGCCAGTTGCAGGTCGAGGTCGGCCTTATTCGCGCTGAGCTGATCCCGCTGCAGCTCCGAGCGGGCAGATCGGAAGAGCGTCGGGTAGGGAAAGGGTGTACATGTCGGGGGGCGCCGG
>CALEZT010000233.1 GCA_937927975.1 uncultured Phycisphaerales bacterium | reverse complement strand
CGTTGCTCAGGACAGGCTCTTCGGCTGCGCCTCAGGACGACAAATCCTCGCCGCGTATGAGTCAATCCGAATCCGTATAAGTCTAGTTTCTAAAGGAATTTATGAACTATCCTGTTGTGAGAGCAGGTTATTTGTAGAAAATGTGAAATAAATCACAAAAATCAGATTGCATCATTCAGATATGGAGCGTATATTATCGATATGAGAATATCGATACAACAATATCGACACTGCTATCGTTCAGGATGTTTGGAGATGCATCATGAGTAAGGATCGTGAAGTCAGCGTGCCATTGCCGACGATTCGCCGGTTGCCCATGTATTTCTCGCTTCTCCAGAGGGCGGTTCAGGAAAACCAGACCTCTGTGAGCAGCTCGCAACTGGCAACCGCCTTGGCGCTGGAGCCCATCCAGGTTCGCAAAGACCTGGAAGCGATCGGTGTGACAGGCCAGCCGAGAGTCGGTTTCCCTGTTGCGGAGCTGGTCCAGGCCATCGAGAGATTCCTCGGCTGGGACAATGTGACCGATGCCTTCATCATCGGAGCCGGCCACCTCGGCACCGCCTTGGCCGGATATCGTGGCTTTGAGAGCAAGGGGCTCAACGTCATAGCGATGTTTGACAACGATCCTCGCAAGGTTGGCCAGACCATTCACGGCAAAGAGGTTCTGCACATCGACAAACTGGGCAATCTGGCGAGTCGGTTGCATGTGCACATCGCGATCCTGACGGTGCCGGCAGAGGTGGCAGCGAGCGTCGCGCAGCTTGCGATCGACGCAGGCATCCAGGCGATCTGGAATTTCACTCCGACCAAACTGATCGTGCCGGAACACGTCATCCTCGAACGCGTCGACCTGGCGGCAAGCCTGGCGGTGCTTTCGAGCAAACTGGCCGCCCGGCTCAGACCGGTCGAGCCGGCGGGCCAGGCACAAGAGGCTCAGGCCTGATTTCACCGATATCAAGGAGCAACCATGGGGAACGCACAGAAAACCGAATCTGCCGAAGGCCTTCGCAAGTTCGAGAAGGTTTGCCAGATCATCGATAAGTACGACCGAGATCCGTCGAAGTTGATCCCGATCCTGCAAGAAGTCCAACACGAGTACCGCTATCTGCCCGAGCAGGTGCAGTCGTATATCGCCACGTCGCTGGGGCTCTCGCCTGCGCGGGTCTTCGGCGTCGCGAGCTTCTACGCGAATTTCGCTCTGGAGCCCAAGGGGCGGTACGTGATCCACATCTGCGACGGCACCGCCTGCCACGTCAAGGGCTCCAACGGGATCAAGGAGGCGATCTGCGATCTGCTCAAGGTCAGCGACAGCAGGAAGACCACCAACGACATGCTCTTCACGCTGGAGACGGTCTCGTGCCTGGGGGCATGCGGACTGGCGCCGGTGATGACGATCAACGATGAAGTCCACGGCCAGGTGACGCCCGCCAAGGCGGTCGAGCTGATCAAGGCCATCATGGAACGGGAGCAATCCAAATGATTGAACAGGCAGTCAACCTCGAAGCTGTGGGGCGCCAGTACAAAGAGGCGCGTGCCGCCATCGCCCGGCGGGTCATCGTCTGTGCCGGGACCGGCTGCGTCGCCAACGGTTCGCTCAAAGTCTTTGCCGCTCTGAAGAACGAGATCGAAAGCCGCGACCTGGCGGTCGTCGTCGAACTGGGACACGACTGCGACGGCGGCGACGTCCTTCTCTCCAAGAGCGGTTGCCAAGGTTTCTGCCAGGCGGGTCCGCTGGTCACCATCGAGCCCGAAGGCTATCTCTATGTGCACGTCAAGCCCGAGGACGCGAAGGATATCGTCGAGCAGACGCTGATCGGCAACCGCCCGATGAACCGGCTGGTCTACAAAGACCCGGCGACGGGCGACTCATTCGAGAAGACGCACGATGTTCCCTTCTACAAACGCCAGCGGCGCGAAGTCCTGGGCGACTGCGGCAACATCGACCCCGAGGACATTCGTGAGTACATCGCGCGCGACGGCTACGAGGCGGCTCGCCGCGCCTTCACGCAGATGAAGCCCCAGCAGATTTGCGAGGAAATCTCCGCCTCCGGTCTTCGCGGACGCGGCGGCGGCGGCTTCCCCACCGGCAAGAAGTGGACCCTGACTCTCGCGGAGAAGTCGGACAAGAAATACGTGATCTGCAACGGCGACGAAGGCGACCCCGGCGCGTTCATGGACCGCAGCCTGATGGAAGGCAATCCGCACCGGGTGATCGAAGGCATCATGATCGCCGCGAGGGCCATCGAGGCGGACGAGGCCTACATCTACGTGCGGGCCGAGTATCCGCTGGCCGTGCAGAGAATCCGAAAAGCCGTGGCGGATGCCGAAGAAGCCGGGATTCTCGGTCAGGGGGTGTTCGGCAGCCGCCACAACATGCTTTGCCACGTGATGGAGGGGGCGGGGGCTTTCGTCTGCGGCGAGGAAACCGCTCTGATGGCTTCGATCGAGGGGCTTCGGGGCATGCCGCGGCCGAAACCCCCGTTCCCCGCCCAGAGCGGGCTCTGGGGCAAGCCCACCGTCATCAACAACGTCGAGACGCTGGGCTCGGTCCCCATGATCATCCTCCAGGGCAGCCACAACTATCGCGCTGTGGGCACGCCCAATTCGCCGGGCACGAAGACCTTCGCGCTCACCGGGCACGTCGTCAACACCGGCCTGATCGAGGTCCCTTTCGGCACCACGCTTCGCGAGATCATTTTCGACATCGGCGGCGGCGTGATCGACAACGCCGGCCAGATCGATCCCGACAGCTTCAAGGCCGTCCAGATCGGCGGGCCCTCCGGCGGCTGTCTCGTCGAGGAGCATCTCGACCTGCCGATCGATTTCGACTCGGTCAAGAAGACCGGCGCGATCGTCGGCTCCGGCGGCCTGGTCGTCATGAACCGCGACACGTGTATGGTGCAGGTGGCGCACTTCTTCATGCGTTTCACGCAGAACGAATCGTGCGGCAAGTGCGTTCCCTGCCGCGAGGGGACCAAGCAGATGCTGGCCCTGCTCGACGATGTCATTCACGGCCGAGCTACCGCCAAGACGCTGGAATTGCTCGAACAGCTCGCGGTGGCGGTGCAGATCGGCTCTCTGTGCGGCCTGGGCAAGACCGCCCCGAACCCGGTGCTCAGCACGCTTCGTTACTTCCGAAGCGAGTACGAAGCCCATATCTTTCAGAAACGATGTCCCGCCGGCCAGTGCAAGGCGCTGGCCATCCCGGAGATCATCGCCGAGCGGTGCAAAGGCTGCGGCGCCTGCCTGCGGAAGTGCCCGGTCGGCGCAATCACCGGCGAGAAGAAGGCCCCGCATCGGATCGACGCAAAGGTCTGCATCAAGTGCGGCACCTGCGCCCATGCCTGCAAGTTCAACGCGATTGTGGGAGTATGACGAAGATGAACAACGGAACCTGTGTACACATCGACGGACGCGACATACGGATCGAAGGCGAGCGGAACCTGCTGGAGCTCATCCGCAAGGCCAACATCGACCTGCCGACGTTCTGCTACCATTCGGATTTGAGCATCTACGGCGCGTGCCGGCTGTGCATCGTGGACATCGAAGGCATGGGCGTCGTGACGTCCTGCACCACGCTGCCCAAGCCCGGCATGAAGGTCAAGACCAACACCGCCCAGCTTCGCAGCATGCGGAAGATGTACCTGGAATTGTTGCTGGCCAACCATCATCAGGGTTGCGCCACCTGCGTCAAGAACGACGGCTGCAAGCTCAACGAACTGGCGATGCGGATGGGCGTGACCGAGGTTCGCTTCCAGCCGGCCCAGGGCGCCAGGCCGCTCGACACGTCGAACCCGTCGCTGGTGCGCGACCCCAACAAGTGCATACTCTGTGGCGACTGCGTCCGCGCCTGCCACGAGATCCAGGGCGTCGGTGCGATCGACTTTGCCTATCGCGGGGCGGCGACCACCGTGGCGCCGGCATTCGGTAAGGACCTCAGCGAGGTCGATTGCGTCTACTGCGGCCTGTGCGCCAGTGTGTGCCCGACGGGCGCGATCACGCCCAAAGCCCAGATCGACCAGGTCTGGGACGCGCTGAGCAACGAGAAAAAGACGGTCGTCGTGCAGATTGCCCCGGCGGTTCGCGTCGCGCTCGGCGAGATGTTCGGCCTGGAGCCGGGCGTCGTCACGACCGGCAAGATCGTCGCGGCTCTCAAGATGCTCGGTTTCGACAAGGTCTACGACACGAGCTTTGCCGCCGATCTGACGGTGCTCGAAGAGGCCAACGAATTCCTGATGCGAAAGACCGCAGGCGAACGTCTGCCGCAGTTCACGTCCTGCTGTCCGGCCTGGGTGAAGTACGCCGAGCAGTACTGCTCCGATCTGCTGCCTAACGTCTCCTCCTGCCGCTCGCCGCAACAGATGTTCGGCTCTCTTGCCAAGGCGACGCTGCCCCAGACGCTGAACGTCGCCCGCGAGGACCTGGTCGTCGTCTCGATCATGCCCTGCACCGCCAAGAAGTTCGAGGCCCAGAGACCCGAGTTCCGCACGACGGCGGGACCCGACGTGGATTTCGTGCTGACCACGCAGGAATTCGGCAAGATGATCCGCCAGGCGGGCATCCAGTTCAACAACCTGACGCCCGAGTCGCTGGACCTGCCGCTCGGGTTCAAGACCGGCGCCGGCGTGATTTTCGGCGCCACAGGCGGCGTCAGCGAAGCGGTGCTGCGGTACGCTCACGAGAAGCTCACCGGCGTGCGGGTGGACAACGTGGACTTCTCTGAGGTCCGCGGCATGCAAGGGACGCGCGTCAAACAGATCAAGCTCGGCGACGTCGAGCTCAAGCTGGCGATCGTCCACGGCCTGAAGAACGCCAAGGCCGTCGTCGAGGAGATTCGCGCGGGCCAGTGCGACTACGATTTCATCGAGGTGATGGCCTGCCCCGGCGGGTGCATCGCGGGCGCGGGCCAGCCCGTGAGCTTCGAGTCCGACACCAAACAGCTCCGCGCCCAGGGCCTGTATGACTGCGACAAGACGCTGCAACTGCACAAGTCGCAGGAGAACCCGTACGTCGCCAAGTGCTATGAAACGACCCTCGGCGAGATCGGCGGCCACTGTGCCCACGAGTTGCTGCACACAGGATACAAGAGCCGCAAACGTGTCGCGGACGAGGGCTTTTCGGTCTTGGAACCGGGGGCGGCCAAGGCCCTTGAGATCAGTGTCTGCGTCGGAACGAGTTGCTACCTGCGGGGCTCACAGCAGCTTCTGCAGAAACTCGTCGGCCACGTAAAGGACCGCGATCTCGAAGGCACCGTGGATGTTCGCGCGACGTTCTGCTTCGAGGCCTGCGACAAGGGCCCCAGCGTGAAGATCGGCGATACGCTCATCCATCACTGCACCTTCGACATGGTGCGGGCGGAGCTCGAAAACCAGCTTGCCAGGAGCGTAGCATAGGAACGCAATTCGTGAGGAAGATGGTGCGTGATACGCACCCTACGGGACGCGCGTGACTTGTAGGGTGCGTATCACGCACCATTTCCTCTCGCGAAGTGAAAGACCAGGAGCAGAATCGACGTGGAACCCAAGCGCCGTGAAAACCAGGTTGTCTTCACGAACAAGGCCCGGTGCAAGGATTGCTATCGCTGCATTCGCGTGTGTCCGGTGGACGCCATCGGCGTGCGCGACGGCCAGGCCTACGTCGACGAAGACCGCTGCATCTCCTGCGGCACGTGCATTCGCGAGTGCCCGCAGAAGGCCAAGAGCTTCCGCCGGGACCTGGACAGCGTACGCGAACTGGTCGCGTCGGGCCGATCGGTGGCGGTGAGCCTGGCTCCATCGTTCGCGGCGATCTTCAAGACATGGGAGATCAAGCGGGTCCCTTCGGCCCTGCGAAGGCTGGGATTCAGCCACGTTTCGGAAACCGCGGTCGGTGCGTACCCTGTCGCGCAGGAGACGGCCAAGTGTGCGGCCCGGCACGGGGATTCCTTCTGCATCGCCACCGCCTGTCCGGCAGTCGTGAACTACATCGAGCGATATCGGCCGGACCTGGTCGGGGCCCTTGTACCCGTCTGCTCGCCCATGGTCGCGCATGCGCGGATGCTCAAAGCCTCGCTCGGCGACGATACGCGGGTCGTCTTCGTCGGGCCGTGCGTCGCCAAGAAGCAGGAGGCCCGCGAGAAGAGCGGCGGGGCGGTCGACCTCGCCCTGACGTTCACCGAACTGCTCGAGTGGTTCGAGTTGGAACGCGTGGATCTCTCGATTCTCGAAGAGAGTGATTTCGATATGGCGCCGGATGGCTGGGCACGTTCGTTTCCGCTGGCAGGCGGCAGTCTCCAGACGGCATCCTTGAGCACGTCCCTTCTGGCGGCGGACGTGCTCAGCGTTACCGGCACCCAGGAAGTCAGAGACACTCTCGACAGTCTCACGAACCATCATGGGCCATTGCTGGTGGAGCCTCTGTTCTGCGAGCAGGGCTGCATCAACGGGCCTGCCATGCCCGCCAACGAAACGGTCTACCAGAGGCGAAAGGCTCTTCTGCAATACGTTCTGGCGAGCGGCCGCGATGGCGCGGACTCGAACGGATCGGCGGACCTGACCGCCTCGTTCGCGTGCCGCCCGTTGCCTGCGGGCGATGTCACCGAAGAGCAGGTTCGTCAGGTCTTCGCCCAGACGGGCAAGGAGAACCCCGACGACCAGCTCAACTGCGGCGGGTGCGGATATTCCTCCTGTCGCGAGCAGGCGATTGCGGTCATTCGCAAGATGGCCGAGCCCGAGATGTGCGTTCCGTACATGCGAAGGCTGGCCGAGCAGCGGACGGACCGCATCATCGAGACCAGTCCCAACGGTATCGTCATTCTCGACGAGCATCTGAACATCCTGCACGTGAACCCGTCGTTCAAACGGCTGTTCATGTGCTCGGACGCGGTCTACGGCAAATCGATCTCGTATCTGATGGACCCCGAGCCGTTCGAACAAATCGCGTCGGGCAAGGCCGAACTGACGGAGGTGACCGTCGAGCACGGCAAATACAGCCTCGTCTGCCACCAGATCGTGTACGCGTTGCGCGAGGAGAGGCAGTACGTCGGCGTCTTCGTGAACCTGACCAGCAGCCTCCTGAACAAGAAGCAGCTCGACGTCCTGCGGGCCCGCACGGTCCAGCAGGCCCGCGATCTGCTGTCGCACCAGATCGAGATCGCCGGCAAGATCGCCCAGTTCCTCGGCGAGAGCACCGCCGAGGGCGAGAAACTGCTGGAGAACCTCGTCAAGATGGCCCAGGACAACCCCACCGGCGGCGACGATCGGAAAGGCAGTTCATGGCTCAGCGATACTTACACGTCGACATAACGAGCCATCAGACGGCCAAGCATCCCGACGGCCCGTGCGGCGACGTCGTCGCCCAGCGGCGAACCGAGATGTGCACCGACATCATCCTGTGCGACGGGATCGGATCGGGGATCAGGGCGCACATCGTCGCGACGCTGCACGTTTCGCGGATGCAGAAGATGCTCGCCGAGGGGTTCTCGCTGCGCCGCACGTTCGCCAGCGTGATCGCAACGGTCGACAAGTGGCGGGACCCGGCCAAGCCCTACGCCGCGGTGATTCTCATGCGGATTCTCAACGACGGCGAGGTGACCATTCTGACGTACGACGCGCCGACGCCGGTTCTGATGAGCCGGGGGCATGCGGACGTCCTGCCCCAGCGGCCTCTTGTGATCGACGACGCGGTCGCGCAGCAATCCAGTTGCTTCCTGGAGCCGGGCGAAGGCGTGCTCCTGTTCAGCGACGGGATCACGCAGGCAGGCATCGGCAACGGATCGATGCAGGGCTGGACGAGCGAAGGGGCCGCAGGTCACGCCAGCCGACTGCTCGCGGCGGGGCATCGCCTGGACGACATCCCCCAGGCCATTCAGCAGGAGGCGATGCGTCTCGATGGGAGCGTCTCGCGGGACGATATGACCGTGGTCTCGGCGCACTGCCGGCCGGGCCGGACGCTGCACATCCTCACCGGTCCGCCCGCCGACAAGCGGCTCGATGCCGACGTGGTCAAGCGGTTCCTGGCCCAGGATGGGCCCAAGGTCGTCTGCGGCGCGACCACCGCGGCCATCGTGGCGCGGACCCTGCACCGCAAGCTGACGATCGACCGCGAGCCCGCCAGCCTGATCGCGCCGCCGAAGTACGCGATCGAGGGCGTTGACCTGGTCACCGAGGGAGCGGTCACGCTCAACCAGCTCTGCAACATCCTCGATGTCCCGGAAGAGGAATTCGAGGAGACCAATCCGGTCACCGAGCTGGCGGACCTCTTGTCCCAGGCGGACCGCGTGAACATCATCCTCGGCCGGGGGGCCAATCCCGCCAATGATTCGATGGGCTTCCGCCAGCAGGGGATCATCAAACGTGAGGCGATCGTCCCGCTGCTGGCCAAGCGGCTCCGCGCTCAGGGCAAGCTGGTCACGGTGAATTCGATCTGATCGTTCGCATCGTGCTTCGGCTATGCAAATTCCTCCCGTTCTCTTGGGGGCCTGCCCCCAAACCCCCGGCATTTTGCGCTTTACGCCAGCAGCATGAGATCTGTGCTGTCGAGCCATGGAGTGAACTCGGAGGGACGCGCCCTTGCGAGAGCGGAAGAACGCCTATACAATGTTCCACCGTCGTCGCGCGTCGGGCGATCGAAGGGGATTCCTGTACGAGGAGAGACCATGAGGGTTTGCATGTCGATGGTTGTCGTCGCGATCCTGTCCGTCGGTTCGATCGGCCTGGGGGCGGGCGACGACGTGTTCCTGTTCAGCTACTTCAAGGGCAACGGCGAGACCGGCGTCTTCCTGGCTTGGAGCGAGGACGGCCTGACCTTCAAGGACCTCAACGAAGGCCGAGCGGTCTTCACGCCGCCGCAGTGGCAGGGGCAGAACCTCACACGCGATCCCTCGATCGTCTTTCGCGAGGGCCTCTTCCGCATGGTCTGGACCTCCAGTTGGACGGGCGCCTGCTTCGGAGCCGCCACGTCGCCCGATCTCAAGCAATGGTCCGAACCCGTCCGGGTCGAGCCGTTCAAGAACTGGCCCGCCGACGACCCGCCGGCCAACACCTGGGCCCCTGAAGCCCACTGGGACCCGGTCCAGAAGGACTACGCGATTCTCTGGTCCTCCGCGACCGCCAAACTCGAAAGCGATGGCGGCCATAACTCCGGCGGCCTGGAGAACGACCCCAACCGCAAGGTCAAACCCGACACCCGCCACCATCGCACGTTCATCTCGCGGACCTCGGACTTCAAGAGCTTCACCGACGCGAAGGTCTTCTTCTCGCCCGGCGTCAGCGAAATCGACGCCTGCCTGGCCTTCGACGACCGGGGCACCGCGGACACCACCGACGACCGCTGGGTCATGGCGGTCAAGAACGAACAGTTCCCCGAGATCGGCGGCAAGAACATCCGGATCGCGGTCGCAGGACGCGATCTGACGAACCCCTTCCCGCCGAAGTTCCGCTCGCCGACCGACGCGACGAAGCCTTGGTCCGATCCAATCATCGGCCCCGGCGCCAAGCTGCAATCGAATCAATGGGTCGAAGGCCCGACCCTGATGAAACTCGGCGAAGAATGGCGGATTTATTTCGACCGTTACCGCGTTCGCAACGGCCGCTACGGCCTGGTGACTTCAAAAGATCTCGTCGAGTGGACCGACCGGACGGCCGAGATCGACCTCCCAGGCGACGCCCACCACGGCACAATCCTCCGCGTCCCGCGATCGGCGGTTCTCAAGGCCTTCACGCTGCCCAAAGTCGCGGAACCCTGATCCCGGCGCTGGCATGCCACCCTGTGTTTGGCACG
>CALEZT010000232.1 GCA_937927975.1 uncultured Phycisphaerales bacterium | reverse complement strand
CCCCCCAAACGCTTCCACGCCCGCAGAGCGGGCCTCGTCGCCATCGTCACACGATAGTCCGGCGAGACCCCGCGAACGGGGCCTCGCCGGACCTTGAATCACCAAACACGCATGACCGACCCTACAACTACAACAACAGAGCCAATCACGCAACCTTCCGCAGCCTCATCCCGGCGTAACCCAGGCCGAGGAAGCCCAGCAGCATGGCGCCCGGAACGGGAACGACCGAAGTAACCGTTCCGAGGCGGAGATTGTCGATACCGGTGTTCAATTGGTCTCCATAATTCCCGGTCTTCCACACAACCTTGTGGATGGCCTCGTCCGCCAGAACACCCAGGAACCAAACGCTCGCAGTTCCACGGTTGTCGCTGACAGATCCAAGCAGATTCCCTGTGCTGCCATAGTACTCCGTGGTCACTGGGCTTCCCACATAGTTCAAGTAGACATCAAAGCCAACCGCCTTCGCTGCCTTGTCGTTCAACAAGATTTGGAAGAACTCATCTCCAATTCCGGTCAAAACGGCACTTGTTGGAGTAGTGCCAAAGCCGCCATGAGGAGCAGCTGCCACATACAAAGGTGCGGGGAATGGTTGATACGTGATGCCCTGGCTAGTGAACGAACCCATCCCAGTATTCTTGGGTATCGTCGCGCTCTCGAAGTTCTCGACGATGGCGGTGTCCGTTGCGCCGTCGAAGCTCGCAAAATCGGTGTATACCGTGAGGTCAGCAAGACCTATGCCACCCAACGGCAGACACACGACGGACGTAATTAACAGTAGAAAAAGTAAACCCGCGTGTCTCATTGTCTCCATCCTCCTGCAATGCGTAAAGGTATGCGACACCATGGTGCCGCGCAGCAGGAACAGTGAGAACAACCGGCGAAGCCCCATTGCAGAGGCTTCGCCGGCAGTTGTTCCACATACCGCAGACCGACCCTACAACTACAACAGGGCCAATCACGCAACCTTCCGCAGCCTCATCCCGGCGTAACCCAAACCGAGGAAACCCAGGAGAATGGCTCCGGGGACAGGAACCAAGACAAGCTGATCCTGCGAACCAAGCGACCCCGTCATATTCATCGCCTTCACTGCGTACTTGCCAGAATTGTCTTTCTGCCAAATCTTCTTCGCGTCTGCTTCGGAGAGCGCAGTAGTCCCAAACTCGGTGTCCAGAACAGCCCGGTAAGTACTGCTAAATGCTCCGCCTGAATCTTCAAGCCACCAGATCAGTTGCTGGAGTGTCCCGGCCGATGCACTACGCAAACCACCGCTTGGGGTATAGTTGTACGGAGCGAGAGTTCCAGTGGCAAACTTGAGGTAGAGAAAGGCTGTGGCTTGAGAAATCGGATCTCCCGCCGGTCCAACACCGCCTCCAATGGCGTTGTCGTTCAATGTCGCCGTATAGGCATGGCCGTCCTCGTACAAGGTCTCTTCTGTCTCAAGGCAAAATGTCTGGAAGCTGTTCGAATAGACCTCATTCTTCGTGCTCTCTGCATAGAGGCTTAGCACATCATACGACCAACTCGGGTTCAGTTGTGCTGTGAATTCACCTCCAGAACCAGTTCGATACTGGTTAAGGCTAGAACCATACCAAATCTTTACAGGTTCGGCTGACACAGAACTGGCCGCCAAAAGGCACCCCAGCACGATCAGAGTTACTCTTCTCATTGGACTTGATCTCCATCTGACTTCATTGACAAACGGACACTGCATTAGTTACACAATCACTGATTCCTGTGGCGTCAGAGGAGGTCCGCGGGGTGCATCGACTGAAGGGATGAATTGCGATTTCCGCCAGAGCAGGGCTATCGCCTGTCGGCGGTATGGCTGCGAGGGTTTCTCCATCCCCCAATCCGGCTGAGTCGAGCAGCACATTGCCTGGGGGACGAGACAATCGGGCTCTATCGCGAGACTGTGCCCGATCTGGTAGGGGCCGCCTTCGTGGTACCAGGAGGGAATGATCCCGAACGAGAGCCGTTTCACCCAGGGGGCCGACTTGCACAGCCCGAGGCTGAACAGGGCGTACAGGCACAGACTGAGACTATAGATCGGAAGAGCACACGTCTGAACTCCAGTGACCGAATACGATATCGTATGC
>CALEZT010000231.1 GCA_937927975.1 uncultured Phycisphaerales bacterium | reverse complement strand
AGATCGTATTCGGTGACTGGAGTTCAGACGTGTGCTCTTCCGATCTGTGGACTGCCATGCCGAGAGGGATGCTGGTGACCGGGCCGCAAGGCGCCGGCAAGACGCGATTCCTCGTTCACCTGTGCAAGCAGTTGAACGCGGCCAACCCGCCGATTCCGTGGTTCGTTCTGGACCCCAAGAATGAGCTCAAGAACTGGGCCGCCGATTTGGGGGCAATCCACATTGACACTGATCGCTCCAACATCGGGATGGATCTCTCCCCCCCGCCGGGTTTGACGTACGCAGCGTGGTTGCCATCACTGATGCCGCAGCTCGGCGAGATAATCGGCCTCATTTATGGGGTCGAGATCCTCCAGGAGGCCGCTCAGATCTGCATCGACGCACGCGAGCGACACAGGAGCCAATCGACCCGCTACACCGAGATCTGCCTGCAAGATATCTGCGACGCTCTCCCCCTCGTCAAAGGAGCCTCGAGCTACCGCCGCGGCGGGTACAAGGACGCCGCCCTCACGGGTCTGTCCCGGATACTCTCGGGCAGTGGCAACCTCTTCAGGTGCCGCCGAGGCATCGATCTCAACAGGCTCTTTCAGCGTAACGTCGTCTTCGGCACTCGGTCGATCACGGACGATTTTGCGACCCAGTTTCTGGCCGTCCACATTCTCTACTGGCTGCACGAATCCGAACGGTCTGCACAACCCACCGACCAGCCCAAAAGTGCTTTGATCATTGATGATGCTAGCCGCTATCTTGCGGCAAGAGACACCGCCGGCCGTCGGAGCCTATCCAGTCTCGGTTCTATTCTGACCACCCTGCGTTCCAGTGGCCGCTGTTTTGTGGCCGTTGCTCAAGTCCCCCATCTCATTGATCCGAGTGTTTGTGCTCTTCTTCACACGATTGTCAACATCGGCGGACTGCATCACACCGCGGATACTCAGCTTCTGGCGCGCATGATGGGCCTGACCGAACCGCAGCGTGTGGCGTTGACGACTCTGGCCCGCCGCGAGGCGGTCGGTCTGTGCGGCGGCTCGGCGTGGCCCAAGGTCGTCCACGGGTTCGTGCCGGATGTCCCGGACCCCGTCGGAGTAGCCGCTACGTCGGTGACCGATCTTCCCGAGCTAAAGACGGAGCCGTACGAGAATCTCTTCGGGCTGGCCAATGCAGGTACACCCTCTCAGGACCGCCGTCCGCCCGCCGCCGGCCCGTCGCCGACGCCCGCGACGGCCGCTGCGACGCCGGAGGATTCCGGGCCGGCCCAGGGTCTGGCGGGACAGGAGAAAACCCTCGGCATCGATGTCGCGACGTACCTCGACTCAACCGTGCGGGAACGCCAGCAACGGCTGGGCATCTCGGCCCGGCAACTCGAAACCCTCAAAGGCAGCCTCCGGAACAAGGATCTGATCCGAGAGGTGCCGCTCGGGAAGGCCTTGATGCTGGCGCCCACAAGATCACTCTTCCAGCAACTGGGCATGAACTGCCCGTATCGGCGTAACGCCTGGGATGCGCACTCCTACCTGGTCCTACTCGCCGCCAAACTGATCGAGTCCGATCCCTTGGTCCGGCAGGTCGAGACGGAGGTATCCATCGGCGACGCAAGTTCAACCGTGGACCTGATCGCCACGCTCACGGACCTCAACCGCGTGGCGTATGAGGTCACTCACCAGACCGTGACGAACGTCTCGGCCAACGCCGCCAAGCTCGAAGGAAAAGGGTTCGCCCGAATCTACTTCCTGTGCCTGGACTTCAACGTCAAGCAGCGCGTGTCGGCCCAACTGCGTAACGCCGGTTTCGCCAGCGAGTTCCTGGCTACGATCGAATGCACGATCTTCGCGGATATCCTTCGTGTTCATCAAAAAAGGAGGAGACATCCATGAACCAGATCAGCCTCAAGAAGATCGCGGTCGCGGCGCTGGTCGTCTTTGCCCTGTCCCGGACCCGCCAGATCCTGCGGTTCTTCGAGGAACTGGAACTCGGCGGCATCCTGACCTTGGAGCCGCTTCGCAACTCACCGGACGGGGCTCGCTTCCTGGTCACTGTGGCCTTGTGTGCGCTTGTTTTCGTTGTTCTTTATTCCCTGCTCAGCAGGAGAAAGTGAGCACTATATGTTCCCAATTGGTGTTTCCAACCACCTTGACAATGATCGCCAGCCGCCGTGCGACAATCCGCAGGGGTGCAATGACGATCGGGTGAGTACGCCCGCGCCGTCGAGCGGGCCTCCCGCCCCCGATCCCGCGGAGAGGAGAAGGAAGTCATGGGCCGATTTCCTTCGCGATGCCTTCGACCAACAGACCGCCGAGATCAAGGCGGTGGTGGCGGAGGCAATGAACCGGACGCAGGATAGCGAATCCTATCTCCAGATCGTCGCCGCATGTCAGAAAGAGGCTGCCGAGTTCGCGAATCACGTGCTCGAACGTCACGCCCTGCATCCGGCGATCGAAACGGTCGATTCCCTGGCCACTCTGATCGACCAACTGCAGGAACAGGCCGCCTCCTTCGCTTACGGCCAGACGCATTGTCCCGTCTTCCAGGCCCTGCTCGACGCGGTCGCCGAGGCGGCCAAGATCGCCCAAGCCAAGCGGGACTACCTGGACATCGAATCGGTCTGCCCCGACCCGCTCGAGGAGTTCGACTCCGAAAGCTGCGAGATCCGGCAGGCCGTCCCAACCGACGATCCCGACATACACACACGAGTGGAACGCACCCTCGTTCCCGGTCTGAGATATCGCGGCGCTGTGCTGCGACGGGCCAAGGTCTCAGTGTATCGCCACGTTCAGAAAGAACAGTGACATCGAAAGGAGCCTCTCATGAAGAAGACAACAGGAACGAATGAAAACTGCGGAGGTGTCGATCTCGGCACGACCACGACACAGGGGGCCGTCCTTGATCCCACAGGCACCGCGAAGGTGCTCCCCAACAGCGACGGCGATCTGACGACGCCGTCGATCGTCTCGGTCGCCGGCCCGCACCCGGTGGTGGGCAGGGCCGCCAAGCAGGACAAATTCATCGAGCCCCAGCATGTGGCCGAGCTCTACAAGCGGTACATGCACGTGGATCCGCCGCCTTCGCTGGTCAGTTCACCCGATGGTACCCAGTACACGCCGATCATGCTCTCGGCGGAGGCGCTGCACTACGTGAAACAAAGCACCGAGCAGCTCACCGGACAGCCGTTCAAGAAGGTCGTTATCGGAGTTCCGGCATACTTCGAGCAGACCGCCCGCCTGGCGACCAAGCAGGCCGGCCTCATCGCAGGCTTTGAGGAGGTCCATATCGTAGATGAGCCGACGCTGGCCGCGACGTTCTACGGCTTGGCCAAAGGCAAGGCGGCCAAGCTCGCCGTCTTCGACTTCGGCGGCGGGACTTTTGATATCAGCATCATAGAGGTCAAGGAAGACGGCCAGATCGTCCCCTTGGCCGTCGACGGCGACCCCGAGTGCGGCGGCAGCAACATCGATGAGGCCATCTTCCAGAAGGTCCGGAAGTTCGTTTCTGATAACGGCGGCGAGTTGGATCCGGCGAAAGATCTCGCCGAATGGCTTGAGCTCCTCGACAGGTGCAAGGAGGCCAAGGAGAACCTCTCCCGCAGGGACACGGCCGTCATTCCGCTGCGAATCGGCGACAAGCGGATGTCGATGGAGCTCACCTATAGCCAGTTGAAAGAGCTCTGCGGGGAGATCATCGAGAACCTGCGGCAGTGCTGCAAGAGGGCCTTGGAGAAAGCGAAGCTCCAGCCGTCGGAGATCGACGTGATCCTCCTGGTCGGGGGGAGCACCCGTCTTCGCTTTGTCCCCGAGATCGTGCGGGAAGTCTTCGGCAAAGACCCGATGACCGACGCGGACCCTGATCTAACCGTCGCCAAGGGCGCTGCGATCGTCGCGGCGGCCTACTTCGGCAAACCCGATCAACCGATCCTGGTGGGGAAGAACCGCTACCTAGCTTCCGCCGTCCGGCCACAGACGACGATCGCGCCGAGAGATCTGTGCCTGGCCGTCATCAAGGATGAGAACCAGAGCGATAGGGAAGAGTACAACGCTCCCATCATCCCGGCCGGAACTCACCTGCCCTACGAGACGAAGGAGTACTTCACCCCGATCGATCATCGAACAACGGCCGTAAACGTCAAGCTCTACGACGGCCACGCCGGCGAACTCTCCAGGAATTGCACGCCCTTGCAGGATGTGCAGGTCCAAGTCCAGCCTACCGATGAGGCGAACAACCCGGACCGCATCGAGTTTACGATCCAAATGGACGCCGAGGGCCTCGTCCACATCGACGTGCGCGACACGCTGCTCAACAAGCCCGTGCCGATCCAGTTCAGATTCGACACCGGGCTCTCGGACGGCGATCTCAAGGAGGCCCGCAAGCAGCTCCTGGCCCGGCACGGAAAAACGGGCAATTGACCCACAATAACGATAAGAAAGGACTAGATCATGAGTAATACGTTGAAACTCCTTATGTCGATAAAGCAGACCGCCGATGGCCTGCGCAGGCGGTTGACTATAGGCCTGCCTGATGCCGCCGGCATCACCGTCGCCCCGCCGCCGTCGTTTCCGCCCGCGGCCCCCTACCGTGGCGCCGTGTGCGATACGGTGATCGTGCAGGATGTCTCCGGGAGTATGGGAACGTCCGACTACCCACCTTCACGGCTAGATGGAGGGATCCAAGCGGGCATTGTGCACGCTACCACCTGTGGCAAGGAACGTCCCGGCGATCGGATCGCCATCGTCTCATTCAGCGAGATGGCCCGCGTGGTGCTCGCCCTGACGCCCGTCACCGATCGGCGGACGATCCTGAAAGCGTTTCGCCGCCTGACGCTCGACGGGGGCACGGATCTGGCCCAGGGGCTCAAGGCGGCGGCCAAGCTCTTCGAGAATCAACCGCGGACGCAACGTCGAAGGCACGTCGTCCTCCTCACTGACGGCCAAGGAGGCGAGCCCCTCGATGTAGCCGCCCAGCTTAAGAAGAAGCTCGATGTCGTGATCGACGTCGTAGGGATCGGCGGTTCTCACTGTGCCGTGAACGAGGATCTTCTCCGAGAAGTCGCCACGACCGACTCCGACGGTCGTTGCCATTACCGCTTCATCAAGGACTCTCAAGCGCTGTCAGAGCACTATAAGCAGTTGGCTCAAGGCCTAGATCGGAAGAGCACACGTCTGAACTCCAGTCACCGAATACGATC
>CALEZT010000230.1 GCA_937927975.1 uncultured Phycisphaerales bacterium | reverse complement strand
CACCGAGATCTACACTCTTTCCCTACACGACGCTCTTCCGATCTGCGCTCCCGCACCCCTTCCGCATCCCCCCTTTCTCTGGCATGTACGGGCACATCGCCCAAGCATCCTATCTATATTGTCAGAGGCCCTGCTCATTGCCGAGAGCCTCAGGAACCAACTCCCCTGGCAGACAGCCACGCTGCAGTCTGCCGTCACCACCCAATCATTGGAGGTATCCCACTATGGAAGTCATACAGGCAAAAGTCAATTCGAGGCTACTGTCGAAAGCCGACCGGCTGTTCACCGGTACGCTGGAGGGCAGGATCATCGAACTGCTCCAGAATGCCCGCCGGGCCGAGGCCACCATCGTTCGCATCACGAATACCGATGGACAAGTCACCATCCAGGACAACGGCCGAGGCATCGAGGATTTCGGCGCCCTGCTCGATCTCGGTCGATCCGGCTGGGCTCCAGCTTTGGATAGCGTGGAAGATCCCGCCGGCGTAGGGATATTCTGCTTGGCCCCGCGGAAAGTCACCATCCGCTCCGGCCATAGGACGGCGGTCATTACGGGCAAAGGATGGACTGGTGAGCCGATCCCGGTGCAGACCACGGAGGACGCAATCAAAGGCACGGAACTGGTCTTCGCCGATTCCCCTTGGGAGTTCGGACTGGTGGATATGTACGCCGCCTTTACAGGTCTGTCCGTCATTGTCGATGGCCGCGCATGCACCCGAGCGTCGTTTGTTTCACCGCAGGCCAGCCCCCACCCTGAACTGGGCTGCCAGATCGAGGTATGCGAGCGGACGGCGCTGAGCCATCTGCATGCACTCTGGAAGCAGAACTACTACGCCGACAACGTGCTGGTCAACTTCCATGGGCAGGTCGTGGCCCGCACCCATATGCCGGTCAGCGAGCATTTGCACTACCTGGTGGATCTGACCGGCGAACCCACGGGAATTCGGCTGGTGCTCCCCGCCCGCATCCGCCTGGTGGAGAACGAAGCCTTCGAGTTGCTCAAAGCCACCGTCGAGAAGGAGGCATACCGGTATATCCAGAAACGCGGCTCGCACAAGCTCACCTTCACTGAACACGGCCGGGCGAAGGAACTCGGCATCGAACTGTCCGAGGCCGATCCGGTGTTCCATACCGGTTTACTGAGCGGTGAGACCGTCGAGCCGGTGGCCGTCGTCAAACCCCAAGACTGTCCGCTGGAGAAGTGCTATCGGTTGAGCGCCGAATGCCGCGCCGTCGCCCAGGCTGAAGCGAATGTCCATCGCCTCGGTGCCCTGGGCACGTTCGAAGGCCCCTTTGTCGTGGTGGATATCCCCTCCGCCTACGATGGCTATCGCTGGGCCAAGCTGCCCGTAGTGGACCGGGTCGAGGTGACCGTCGGCAAGGAGTTGACCCGGCAGTGTCTGTGCTGCGAGACGCTCGTGGCCGTGGACAGCATCGAGATCACTGCCCACACCAGCGACGGCCGGGTCTTCCGTTCCAACGTCCCGATGGCCATCCGCGAAGTACCGCAGACACAAGGCCGGCACCGCTGGACCACGGTCGATGTACTGGTCACCCCGGCCGCCCGGAAGGAGCTCACCTCTACCGACATCTGGTACCACCTCGGGGGATTCTCGGAAGACGGCGACACTTACGACACGCAGTTGGAGGTCTTCCAGGAGGAGCTCAACCTGTTCTGGTCGACCGTCGTGGGGCCGGGCGAGTACATGCGGCAGAGGCTGCTGGACTGCCTCCGGGAATTCGGCATCCGGTGGAGGCAGGTTACAGTCGAATCCAGCGGCAAGGTCTGGATCAGCTATCAAGATGGCAGTGCCCAGATGCTCCAACCGCCGGAACTGTCCGACGGCCAATAGTCCACATCCACGCATCAAAATACCCACACCCAAACGGCATGCCCACCCACGGCACGCCCATTCCTTTGATGGAGGTAAGAATCATGGCCTGGAGAATCAGCGAGTACTTGATCGAAGGCGAGCTCGACAACACCCAGCCGGGCAGGGTCACCGGATGGATACGACTCGCCGGCATGGCAGAGAAGGTGACCTTTGACCTGACAGGAGACTTTCACCGGGATATCCGCGGGGCGAAGATCCGTTTCACGGGTAACGCGGCGGAGGCAGATCCGCCCGCAGGCATCGCCAGTGATCTGGACGGCCTCAGCCCCCAGCAGACCGGCAAGACCGGCGACATCACGGCGGGATTGCCACCGCATGACTACGGAGACAATCCCTACATCGAGTGGTATTCCGACGACAATGGCCGCATGCTGATCGAGTTGGAGCCTCCGCAGATCCAGGTGATCGGCACACCTATCCCCGCCTGTGAATCCGAGCCGATCTCACGCCAGCAGCAAAGACAGAATATGGCCGAATTCCTGGCCGATGTGGCCGAGGATCTGAACCTGCCCCAAGAGCGGGTCGCCTGCGTCAGCGACAACGGTGTCGTGACCACGGGGAAGCACTCCAAAGCACGGGGCATGAAGCTCCTGACCCAGGAGATCCGCCAAAAGCTGCCCCCGCTGTATGCCCAGGAGGACAAAGGCAGCAAGGCCATCGTGCATCTGAAGCTCTTCACACCCGACAGCTCATTTACCTGGTACATCACCGAAGGCTCCCCGATCACGGACGACCATGGCAACGAGGTGGATTTCCACTTCTTCGGCTTGGTAGATGGCCTGGAGAAGGAACTCGGCTACGTGGCCCTGTCGGAACTCCAAGGCGTACGGGGCCCCTTGGGCCTGCCCATCGAACGGGATCTCTCGTGGAAGCCCAAGACCCTGGAAGAGATCGCGCCCGAGATGTTCAGCACCCCATCCAGACAGGCGGAGGAATGAGCCATGGAGAAGTACTGCCAGAATCCCCTCTGTGAGAACGAGGCCACCAAGAGGGTGTCGGCATCAGTAGATAGACCATCCGACCAGAGGCGGTCACTGTGCGCCATCTGCGAAGAGGTCTACTCCTGGGGTGTTCAACACGGGCGCATGTCCTCGGCGCCCAGGAGAGCCTGGGTACTGCGCGTAACCGATGGCGGTGAAGTCGTCCACGCCTGCGTCTTTCGGACCCGCCGAAAGGCCGTGAAGGATCTTGCCGGCTACTTCAGCACCCACGAAGGCTACCGCGGCCCGGAGGCTCTGCCCGCCATGAGCGATTGGCTGGCCCAGCATAGGGAACATCTGAACGTGGACCTCTTCCCGGCATCCATAGACTGGAGCTGATCCTGCCAAACGCACCGAAAGGTCAGGAGACCATCCATGAGACAACACCATCAACGCCGGCTCCGCCGACGTAAGATCGCCAAGAAAGCTCATCCCCAGAGTTTCGATCAACCGCGGGGATTGAGCCTATCGCCCCCGCCGCGAGAGACCGGGCCAGAGCATATCTATCGCGTGTTCTACGTGATCGATGTCAACGCGCCCGATCCAAGGCAGGCCGCCGTGCGGGTCCACCAGATCATGACAGACCCCACGTCCATACTGCCGGTGCTGGATATCCTCGATGCCGATGGACGCTGGACACGGATCGATCTATCCCGCGAGTAGAAACACAAACCTCACCCCTACACACCCAGTTGAAAGGAAACGCCATGCATAAAGGAAGACACTCTCCGCGCAGCCCTCCATGGCGCGTGTGCGACAGAACAGATGGTACCAGGCACAACATCACATCAACTCCCTCAAGAGATCGGAAGAGCACACGTCTGAACTCAAGTCACCGAATACGAGATCGTATGCC
>CALEZT010000229.1 GCA_937927975.1 uncultured Phycisphaerales bacterium | reverse complement strand
AATCACAAGCCACGTTCCTCGACATTGGACACTGGCGCTGTTATGATGAGTCGGCAATCGACGATCCGATCTGTCAGAGGAGACAAGACCTATGATGAATCGAAGCCCTGCCGAACGAACCCCTCCGATCCCCTGCGTCCTTCTCCTGGTCCTGAGTTTCGCCGTGTCGGTTCAGGCCGCAACGCCTCCTGTGCAGAGCGACTATGGGAGCCCTGCAGTCCAGGTGCTGCAAGAGGACGACTCGTGGCGTATTCAGGGGACGAAGACCCGCGTTGACCTCACCCCTGCCACTTTGCAGATGACCATTCGAGCGGGCGAGCGGACCTGGTCCACAGTCCCCTCCTTCGCAGGCGACCTCGTCGCCGAGGCGTCCGGCAAGACGCACTCTCTGCGCCTGGCCGATGCAGGCAAGCGGCAGGTGACCCGTTACGAGACCGGTTTCAAGACCGGCGTAAGAATCTCGCTCGGCGACTTCCGCCGGGACGACGTGACCGTCGGCCTGCGGATCGATCTGCTCCTGTGCCTGGAAGGCCCGCAGGAAGAGCTCGTCTGCGAACTGGTCGCCCACGAGAACGAAGCGAAAGTCCTGGAGTGCTCGTGGCCGCCTGCGATGGCGGAGGACTCCTTCGACGCGACGGTCGTGCCCTTCATGCAGGGCATGCTCCTGCCCAAGGCCTGGCCCGAAAAGGTCTGGCTGTACGACACCCTGTCTTATGGACGGGGTCTGTACATGCCCTGGTGGGGACATCAGAACGGCCGGTCCGCGATGATCGTCCTGATCGAGACGCCGGACGATGGCGGCTGCCACTTCGCTCATCCCGCAGGCGGGCCCACGCGAATGCAGCTCCGCTGGGTCCATTCGCTCGGCGCGCTGCGTTACCCGCGACGCGTCCGCCTGGGGTTCTTCGCTGAGGGCAACCACGTCACCTTGGCCAAGCGGTACCGCAAGCACGTGCAGGAGACCGGCCATTTCGTCTCGCTCCAGGAGAAGATCGCCCGTAACCCGCTGGTCGGCAAGCTGATCGGATCGCCTGTCGTGCACACGCACATTCTGGTTCACATCCAGCCGGAATCACAGTACTACAGCAAGGACGATCCCGCGAAGAACCATCACTTCGTCGCCTTTGACGAACGGGCCGAGCAGTTGCGCCAACTGGCTGCCAAAGGGTTCGATCGTGTCTACGTGCACCTGGACGGCTGGGGTTTTCGCGGCTACGACAACCTCCATCCCGATATCCTGCCGCCCAGTCCCGAGGCGGGTGGCTGGGAAGGGATGAAGCGTCTCGCCCAGACCTGCGACGAACTGGGCTACGTCTTCGCGATCCACGATCAGTACCGGGATTACTACCTCGACGCGAAATCCTACGATCCCGATCACACGATCCTCGACCGCCAGGGCAATCGTCCGCTCCACAGCATCTGGTACGGCGGCAAGCAGACGGTGCTCTGTCCCAGATTCGCGCCGGGCTCTGTCCGACGCAACTACTCCTGGTTGCTCGACCACGGAATCAAGGTCCGAGGGGCGTACCTCGACGTCTTCGCAGTGGTCCCGCCAGATGAGTGCTACAACCCGCTCCACCCCGCGACGCGATCCGATTGCCTCCAGTATCGCGGCCTGTGCCTGGACTTCATCCGGGCGATGGGCGGGGTCGTCAGCTCGGAAGAGCCGGCGGACTGGGCCATCCCGCACCTGGATCTCGTGCACCATGGCCCCTATGCCCTGGTCCCCGACCCCGGACGCGGCCCGGCCATGGGAATCCCGATCCCCTTGTTCAATCTGGTCTACCACGATGCACTTCTCTTGCCCTGGTCGCTCGGCAAAGGCGAATGGGGAATTCCGCAGAACGACCTGGGCTATCTGCATGGCCTGGCCAACGCCGGGATGCCCTACCTGTCGCTGTTCCCCGACGAGCCGCACAAAGAGCAAGTCCGCACGATGTGCGCCCTGCACAGGCGAGTCGCCCTGGCGGAGATGACACGCCACGAGTTCCTCGACGGATCGTACCGCAAGCAACGGACCACGTTCTCCGACGGCACAACCGTCACAATCGACCTGGACGCAGACACGTTCGAGGTATCGCCCAAACTGACGATGGAGCCCAAAACGGCCAAATGACACAAGCCTGAGGCAAGGGCGGTTCGCCAGGACGGAACCTCCTCGCCATGGCCGCGGCATGGCGATTGTCGCAAAATCGAAATAGAAAAACGTAAAATCGAGTACTTTCCTTTACTCCATTGTCCGAAAATCACAGAATGAGCATAATCCGCCGACGTGTGGACGGCGGGTTGGCATAAAGACGGACCGGGCTCTGGTTGCTTTGCGGCTTCCGTGGGCATTGTCGTCGCCATCATCGCGCTCCTGATGGCGGTGCTCATGTTGTCCCTGAATGTCGCCCGCATCACGAGGGTGTGAAACACAACGTAACGACCGCAAGTGTGGGAACGTCTGTGAAGGAGGATCACCATGTATGACAAGAGAGTCCGCGCATTGTTGCCCCTGGTGTTCATTCTGGGGGTGGGTCTCGCGAGCGTGTCCGACGCCGCTCTGGTGGGCTGGTGGAGGTTCAACGACGGCGCCGGTGCGGTCGCCAAGGACAGCTCAGGCAAGGGGTACGACGGCGCCGTCGTCAATCCCGACTGGGTCCAGGGACAATACGGCGGCGCCCTGAACTTCACGGGAACGAACTACGTGGACGTTCCCGCGGCAAGCTGGTCCACGATCAGGACCCAGGCCACCGTCTGTTTCTGGGCGTACGGAAATCCGACCGCTCAACCCCAGGCGAACTTCATCTTCGGGGCCTTCTCAGACCCCGCCAACAACGACGCCAGAAAGATGAGCGCCCATGTCCCCTGGAGCGACGGCACCGTGTACTTCGACACGGGCGGTCCCACCTATGACAGGATCTCGAAGGCCGCCGACCCGGCGCAGTACGAGGGCACGTGGACCTTCTGGACGTTTCTGAAGAACGCCGATACAGGCGCTCAGCAGATCTACATCAACGGCCAGTTGTGGCACAGCGGAACCGGCATGACCAAGACCATGGAGGGGGTCACCAAGTTCACGATCGGGACCAAGCCCAGCCTCGCCGAGGGATGGTATCAGGGAATGATCGATGATTTCCGTCTCTATGATGAGGCGTTGTCCGCGGAGCAGATCTTGCTGGCCATGACGGGACGAGGTCCAGGCACGGAACTCGCTGCCGATCCGGTCCCGGACGACGGCGCGGTCGACGTGCCTCGCAACGTGTCCC
>CALEZT010000228.1 GCA_937927975.1 uncultured Phycisphaerales bacterium | reverse complement strand
GCCTCGGTCTGGCCGACGTTGGCGACGCCGTCCGAGCAGAGCACGACCTGGTTGATCTGCCCTGCGACGAACGCCCGCCGGGCCAGGGCGTATCCGAGCCGCAGGCCGGCCAGCAGGTTCGTCGACCCCGCCGGCTGGATGGCGTCCAGCGTCTGTCGGATCTTGTCCTTCTCTCTGGCAGAGACCGCCTCCAGATGCAGTCTGGCTTCGTTCGCGCAGGTGACCACAGAGACGCGGTCCGCCTCGGAGAGCTTGTCCACCAGAAGGTTCATCGCAGCCTGCACCTGGGGCAGCCGATCCGCCTGGCCCATCGAAGCCGAAGCGTCCACCACGAAAACGATATGTGAGGCCCGCCGCTGGTCCCGCCCCACGGTGCGTGCCTTGACCGCGATCTTCAGCAGCGTCAGATCCCGACCTGCCGGCGCGAACGGCGAGGGCATCCCCTCCGCATGCACCGCGAATGTCGCGTCATGCTGCTGGGGATAGGCGTAGTCAAACGCATTGATGAACTCCTCCATCCGGACGGCGCCCACCGGCGGCAGGAATCCGCCACGGATGTAGCGCCGGCACAAGGCGTACGAAGCGGTGTCCACGTCCAGGCCAAACGTCGACAGGGCATCGCGATCCGTCATCACCCACGGATTGACCGGAACCGCCGCGAACCGGGACGAAAACGAGAAATCGTTCGTCTTCGGATCCATGGCGTCCTTCCGTTTCCAGAGCTCCATGCGATCACCCGCAGCGAGCGCCGAGGGGTCTGATTCCGAAAGCTGCTGCAAGAGCCGACCGGCAAGCGGCACATCCCCCAGCGTCGGGGCTTTTGTGGCTTCTTCGCCGGGGCCGTTGACGATGTGGAGCGTGGTGGCAGGCGGCTCAGCGGGAACCTCCGGCGAACCGCTTGGGACCGTTTCACGCGTGGTGACAACAGGCTTTCCGGAGATCGGAGCCCCTGACCATGCGTAGGATATGCTTCCTCCATCCGCTCCTCGACTCTTTGCTTTGAAGTCCACGCTGTATCCATCGACGACCCTTTGATCACCGGCAACAGCCTCATCAAGGGAAAACGACGGTAGAGCGGATTCGGACAGGGCTCGTCTGCTTCCCTGCATCGTACCCATCCCCCCCATCATGCCTCCTCTCATACCACCCATGCCGCCCATTCCGGCCTCGGGAGAGAGGTTTGTCGTGTCGGACGCCCCAAGGCCGAAACGCTCACCAGACCTCGACTCATAATATAACGCCGGCAAGTCCTCAGACTGGGTAGTGCGCTGAGACAATCGAGCAACAGCCTGTTCAGAAGCCTCCGAGGCAGACCGCCTTTGGAATCGCACGCGAGAAAGGGACGGCATCATCAATCCCACAAACGCGACGCCGACCATCAGAACCGCAGCGAGAGCTCCGAAGTAACGCGTGGAAAAGACCCGCGTCCCACTCTTCTTGCGCGCGGCCAGTCGCTTCAACTGCTCCAGTCGGTGCTCGCTCAAAACTGGAGCCGGCCCGTCGTTCACTGCGTCGCAGGCAAGCTTGGCGGCCATCCGCATATCGGCCAGGCGGTCCCGCAGTTCGTCGTCGGTCTGGAGGTAGGCCAGAAGTTCGGCCTTGGACGGCTCATCGAGATCGTCGAAGATCAAGGCGGCCAACAGTTTTTCTGCTTGTTCACGGTTCATATCAAACCACCCCCGCTTTGCGAAGACGCTGGGCCAGAAGGCCCAGGCCCTGGTTGAGCCGGTAGTTGATGGTCGAGACGGAGACCCCGACGACCTCCGCGACCTGGCGGAGGGACATGCCCTGGACCACCTTGAGCAGCACGACCTGGCGGTACGAGTCGTCAAGCTCGTTCAACTCACGAAGGACCACCTGGCGGGCTTCCTGGCGGATGATCTCCCCGAGAGCATCCATCTCTTCGGCCTGTTCTTGAGCCCCGGCGGCCGGGTCCGCAGGCCCCTGGCGTTCCCGTCGCCGCAGGGCGTCCAGGACCAGATTGTGAGCCACGCGGAACAGCCACGTCGTGAGATGCTCGATGCTGCCGGACCCGTGCGTGCTCACCTGACGGTGTAGGCGGATGAACGTCTCCTGGACGATGTCCTCGGATTCTCCCTGGCTGGCCGCGCCGCCCAGCATCCGGCCCACGTATCGCAGCAGCGAACTCTGATAGTGGGACACGGTTGCCAGGAGATCCTCAGCCCTCGGCAGCGAGGGATTCTCGCATTGGGCTGCACGAGCCGGCCTGTGCTCACCGATCTGGACGGTCTTGCCATTCATCATATTCTTAGACGAAGAATTTCGGCCGCTGTACCAGAGAAAATGTGTGGTTGCCGGAATCACCTCATCAGATCTGAGGATCGCCCTCGAAAGATGGCATGGCGTCCGGTGCCCACCGAGGGTATATTGGCGGTGTTCGAACGCTGCCGACCGGTCTCAAACATCATATCGCAAATCAGGAGAACGGGATATGGAACAGAGAATCGTCGATTCGTTGGGCAGGAACAGGGATGGGTCGCTGTGCCGTCGCGACCTATTTGCCAGGTTCGCGGGGCTCGTCGGAGGTGCCGCAGCAGCCTGTGTCCTGTTGCCCCGATCCACCGCCCAGGGCGAGATTGTCCCCAAGGACGATCCGCGTCTTCACACTGAGTGGGTCGAATACCCCGGCCAGACCGGTCCGATGCGGGCCTATCTGGCCAGACCGAAAGCAGAGGAGAAACGCCCCGCGGTGATCGTGATCCACGAGAATCGCGGCCTTGTCCCCCACATCCAGGACGTCGCCCGACGCATGGCTTTGGAAGGGTTCCTGGCGGTTGCCCCCGACGCGCTGTCGCCTCAGGGCGGAACTCCGGAAGACCCCCAGAAAGCTCAACCTCTCTTTCAGAAGCTCGATTACCCTGCCACGGTCAAGAACTTCGTGGCCGCGGTCCAGTACATCAAGACGCATCCGCTCTCGACCGGGAAGGTCGGGTGTACCGGCTTCTGCTGGGGCGGGGCCATGACCAACCAGGTCGCGGTCAACGCCCCCGATCTGCTGGCGGCGGCCCCCTACTATGGCGGTCAGCCTGCGATCGAGGACGTCCCCAAGATCAAAGCCGCGATGCTGCTGCACTACGCCGGCCGCGACGAACGGATCAACAAGGGAATCCCGGCGTTCGAAAAAGCTCTCAAGGAGGCGGGCGTCGACTACAAGATCTACGTCTACGAAGGAACCGAGCACGCGTTCAACAACGACACGAACGAGGCGCGATACAATAAGGAAGCCGCTCAACTCGCCTGGCAGCGGACCATCGCCTTTTTCAAAGAGAAGCTCAAGACCTGACGCCCGATCATCCGCGAAGGCAGCAGTTCTTGTACTTGCGGCCGCTGCCGCAGGGGCAAGGGTCGTTGCGACCGATTCTCTCGTTTCTCGGTGCAACCGTTGCAGACGCGGGAGGCATTTGCTGCCGGCGCCACAAGGCGGCCACCTCGGCCACAAAAGGCCGGCAGTGGTTGAAGAAGCGTCTGTATCCTGCACACAGGTAATTCAGGCCCGCCTCGCCTTCGGGTGAAACGAGGAACCGATCCTTCGGGCATCCGCCGTGGCACATGGCCAGGACCTCGCATTCGCGGCAACAGCGAGGCAACGCATCAAGCTTGGCTTGTCCGAATGCCTTCTGCCTGGGGTCGTCCAGCAGTTGCGCCAGCGGCGTGGACAAAATATTGCCGAGGCGGTGCTCTGCGTCCACAAAATGGTCGCACGAGAAGAAATCCCCATTGCGCTCGACGACCGGCACGCCTCCGCACGTCGTCCGAAAGACGCACAGCGTGTGCTCCTGTCCGAAGGCCGGCCTCGCCGCTTCCTCGAAAATCTGCACCTTGACCCGCCCGATGTCCTGAGCCGCCCATTCATCGAAGACCGCACACAGGAAAGCGCCCCACGCTACGGACGGCACGCTGCGCTCACTGACGCCGCCCGGGACATCCGACTCGCGTTCCACCAGGGGCAGGAAGCTCATGAAGCTCGCCCCGATCTCTTTGAAGAACCGATACACCGCGAGCGGATGCTCGACATTCCCTGCATTCACCACGCACAAGATCTCGGTAGGGACTCCATGCTGACGCAGGAACCGATACCCTCGCATCGCCTGCTCGTGGGAGGACTCGTCGGTTCGAGTCAAACGGTAGCGGTCGTGCATCTCCCGCGGGCCGTCCAGGCTCAGCCCGACGGCGAACCGCTCGGCCGCCAGGAAGCGGCACCAGTCCTCGTCCAGGAGGGTGCCGTTGGTCTGTATGCCGTTGGCAAAGGCCCGACCGCGAGGCTGATGCTTGCGTTGAATCGCTACGATCCTGCGGAAGTAATCGAGGCCCAGAATCGTCGGTTCGCCGCCATGCCAGGAGAAGCGGACCACCGGATCGGAACAGGCATCGAAGTGCTGGGCGATATACTCTTCCAGAACCCGATCCGACATGCGAGATGGCTCGCCGTCCGGATAGAGATCGCTCTTCGACGTGTAATAGCAGTACCGGCAGGCGAGGTTGCACGCAGCACCGACCGGCTTGACGAAGATCTGAAACTCACGAGACGATTCGACCATGAAGACAACAACTCCGATGCGACTCAATCGATCGACGGATTATACATCGTCCATAACGGCAGGCTCAACAGCGAACCTGCTGTTGCTGTCGTCGCACCGAACCTCACAATACACCAGGAACGACTCGTACGCGACAAGGATCTGTCATCCTGAGGGGCAGCCGAAGGATCTGGGCACAGGACGAGAGGTCTCTCTCGGTCGCGAGCCAGATCCTTCTCTTCGCTGCGCTTCGTTCAGGATGACAATACTGGCGCACGGATCAGTCCGAATCCGTATAATGGGCGAGATGGCCTTGATCCACATAGAATCGTTTCCCCGGCAGACCACCAAGTCGGATTTGCTGAGCTTCCTCAATTCAGTCCCAGGCATGGACCGCCAGCGCGTGGCCCGGATCGATCTCTTGGGCGACAAGGCTGTGATGGAGGTCCCCGACGGCTGGCAGGCCCGACTGGCACAGGCGTTGGATGGACAGCCGCTCGGTGGACGTCGAGTCCGCGTCTGGGCGGAGGGTCCGGCCGATGGCGAGAGCTCGGGCGAGGACCATTTCGCACGATTCACCCGCCTGCTGGACAGGGAGAGCCAGGCCGAGGCTCGCGTAGCGGCCGAACGCAGCCGGCAGCTCTCGCCCGCCGAGGCTGAACGAGCGGGGAACACCCTGGTCAACCTGGTCATCGCCGACGAGGAGAGCGGCCTGGGCGGCCGGCATATCCTCCAACTCGCCAAACGCAGCCGTGCTCCCCTTCCCTGGACACGGTTGGGCGTGGGCAGTCCGGTGGTGCTCTCGCCCGACAAGGGCAAGAGCGAAGACGGATACCGGGGCGTGGTCTGCGAGCGTGCAAACGGCTTCCTGCGAGTCGCTCTCGCGAGAATGCTGGAGGACTCGGAGGGAGACGAAACCTGGCGGCTGGACTTGTCCACCGACGAGATCGCCGGACAAAGACAGCGAGCCGCCCTCCAGCGGGCCCGGCTCGCGCAAGCCGACCGACTGGCCGAACTACGGGACGTCCTGCTGGGCCGGCGCGCCCCTGAGTTCGCCTCCGAGCGCGATGATCCCGCCCTCGATTCCGAGCTCAACGACGCGCAGCGAGAGGCGGTTCGGTTCGCCTTGGCCGCACGCGATGTGGCCTTGATTCACGGCCCGCCGGGCACCGGCAAGACCACTGCGGTGGTCGAGGTGATCCGCGGAGCTATCCGTCGCGGCGAGAAGGTTCTCGCCTGCGCCCCGAGCAACCTGGCCGTGGACAATGTCTTTGAGCGACTGCTGGCCGCCGGGGCGCGAGCGGTACGCCTGGGCCATCCGGCCCGCGTCATGGCCGATCTCAGGGCCCACACGCTGGACCTGCTCGTGGAAGAACATCAGGACGTCCGGCTGGCGCGGAAGCTGGTCAAAGAAGCGATGGGTCTGTTTCGACAGGCAGGCCGCTACACGCGTGCCAAGCCCCTGCCCGGCGAGCGCCGGCAGACCCGCGAGGAAGCCAGAAACCTTCTGGCCGATGCCCGGCGTCTGGAGGCCCAGGCGGTCGAGCACATCCTCGACACGGCCGATGTTCTGTGCGCGACGACAACCGCGTTGGACAGCGAACTGCTGGGCAGGCGGCGATTCGATCTGGGCGTCATCGACGAGGCGTGCCAGAGCAGCGAGCCCGGCTGCTGGGTCCCGCTGCAATGGTGCAATCGATTCGTTCTGGCGGGCGATCATCGCCAGTTGCCGCCCACCGTGATCGATCCTGACGCGGCGGCGGGTGGGCTCGGCGTAAGCCTGTTCGAACGGCTGATGGCCCTGCACGGCCCCTCCATTTCACGCATGCTGACCGTCCAGTATCGAATGCACCACGCGATCATGGCGTTCTCTTCCCGAGAGCTCTACGAGGACAAGTTGCAGGCGGATCCGTCGGTGCGCGAACACGTACTGTCCGATCTGCCGGGCGTGGCAGACAGCGACGCCGCGCAATCGCCCGTCGAGTTCATCGATACGGCCGGAGCGGGCTTCGACGAAGAGGTGGAGCCCGACGGCGAGAGCCGCCTGAATCGGCAGGAGGCGGCCCTGGTGTGTCGCAAGGTGCAGGGACTTCTCGACAGAGGCGTGACGCCGAATGACATTGCGGTCATCGCGCCATACGCAGCCCAGGTGCGACTCCTCCGCGAGCGGTTGTCCATCCCAGGACTGGAGATCGACAGCGTGGACGGGTTCCAGGGCCGCGAGAAGGAGGCCGTGGTGATTTCGCTGGTGCGATCCAATCCGCAGAGCGAGATCGGCTTCCTCACGGACGTGCGCCGCATGAACGTCGCGATGACGCGAGCCCGCAGAAAACTCCTGTTGATCGGCGACAGCGCCACTCTCTCCGCCCATCCCTTCTACCGCCGGATGGTCGAGTACTTCGAAGGCATTGAGGCTTATCGGACGGTCTGGGAAGAGGACATCACTCCCTGACCGCCCCATGAATGCGATTGTCCTTTGCCCGCGACCTGTGGTATGCTGACGCGATCCCCTGGCACGGCGGCTTCGTGTCCGCCCGTGGGGGTCGGCATGGATTGCGTGGAGGCTCTATGAAGGCAAGCGGATTCCTGTTGCGAAGCGCTCTTGTCGCGGCCCTGGGCGGCCTGCTCTTCGGATTCGACACCGCGGTCATCTCCGGCGCTGAGCAGGCGCTGCAGCAGATGTTCGACGCGACATACGATTCGCTGGCCGCGGGTTTCGAGAACATCCGCTTCCTGGGCACGCCGGGATTCTGGCACGGCTGCACGACCGCCAGCGCCCTGATCGGCACCATCCTCGGCGCCTGGCTGGCCGGCAAACCCTCGGACGTCTGGGGCCGGAAAAAGACCTTGTCCGTGCTCGCGATCTTGTACTTCGTCTCGGCCGTCGGCAGCGCGCTGGCCTGGGACTGGTGGTCCTTCGTGATCGCCCGATTTGTCGGCGGGCTGGCCGTGGGCGGATCGTCCGTCGTCGGACCCGTCTACATCGCAGAGATCTCCCCGGCCGCCAGTCGCGGGCGCCTCGTGGCCCTCTTCCAGTTCAACATCGTCTTCGGAATCCTGCTGGCCTTTCTCTCGAACTACGTCATCGGGAAGTTGAATCTCGGCGACGCCGAATGGCGATGGATCTTCGGAGTCGAGGCCTTTCCCGCCGCCGCCTTCTTCCTGCTGCTGTTCGCTAATCCGCGGAGCCCGCGGTGGTTGATGACGAAGGGGCTGGTCGACGAAGCGAGAGAGGTGCTGCGACGGATCGACGCCGAGAACGTCGAGGGTGAACTGGCGGCCATCCAGGACTCGATCCACCTGGATCGTCATCATGTCAGGGAACCGTTCTTTCGAAAGAAGTACCTGCGTCCGATCCTGCTGGCTTTTCTCATCGCGATGTTCAATCAGCTCTCGGGCATCAACGCCCTGCTGTACTACTCGCAGCGAGTCTTCGAGATGGCCGGCGCCAGCATCAGCGACGCCCGCCTGCAAAGCGTGATCGTGGGCCTGACGAACCTGGTCTTCACGATGATGGCCATGGCGGTCATCGACCACTTCGGGCGCAAGAAGCTCATGATCGTCGGTTCGCTAGGCTACATCCTCAGCCTCGGGACCGCCGCCTGGGCGTTCCACACCGAGCGCGGCGGGTACGTCGTTCTCGTCAGCTTCATGGTCTTCATCGCCTCGCACGCCTTCGGCCAGGGGGCCGTGATCTGGGTGTTCATCAGCGAGATCTTCCCGAACCGCGTCCGCGCCCGCGGCCAGGCGCTCGGCTCGTTCACCCACTGGGTCATGGCCGCCGGGATCTCCTGGACCTTCCCCATGCTGGTGGGCAAGCCCGACGCCCCCGGCGCCAGCCAGGCCGGCACAAAGGTCTTTGCCTTCTATGCGGCGATGATGGTCCTCCAGTTGGTGTGGGTGCTCGTGGCGATGCCCGAGACCAAGGGCGTGCCGCTCGAACAGATTCAGAAAAAGCTCGGCATCGAGTGACACAAGCGACAACCGCTTCACGCAGAACTCCTGTCATCCTGAGCAAAGCGAAGGATCTGGCCCAAGAGCGTGCACGTGCTCTCTCTCGCTGTCTCCCGCCGAAGGCTTACCGGTCCGCGTTTACCGCGTCGAGCATCGCGACGACGTTCTCCGGCGGGACGTTGGCCAGGATGTTGTGCACCTGCTGGAAGACGAAGCCGCCACCCGGCACCAGCGTACGAACTTGCTTTCGGACGTGCTCGGCCACCTGATCGGGGCTCGCTGCTGTGAGGATATCCCGCGTGTCACAGCCGCCCCCCCAGAAGGTCAGGTCCCGGCCAAACTCGGCCTTGAGCTCGGCCGCGTTCATCCCGGCGCAACTGATCTGGACAGGGTTGATGGCGTCGAGGCCCGCTTCGATCAGGTGCGGGAGCAACTCGCGGACGCCGCCGCAGCAATGGAGCATGACCTTGACGTCGGCCAGGTCTTTCGCCCGCGTCCAGAGCGCCCGGTGGCGGGGCTTGAAGAACTCGCAGTACATTCGCGGGCTGAGCATCGGACCAGTCTGCATGCCCAGGTCGTCGCCGAAGAGAATGACGTCGATCGACGAGCCGACCGCGGCCAGGAACCTCTCCAGATTGGCCAGGTGGATCTCCACGAGCTTGTCGAGAAAACGATGGGCCTTCTTTGGCTCGCCGGCCAGGAGCATGAAGAAATTGTCCGCGCGGTAAAAGAACTGGCCTGTCTCGAAGAGGTTGCCGCCGAAGAGGCCGATGATCGCGCGGTTGGTGTTCTCGCGGAACCGCTTTGCCCCGTCGTGGAGCGCCTCCGCGTCGACGGGTCCGGGAGGGGCCGCGACCCCGGTCCACATACATTCGCCGAAGGCGTCGGCGAGGATGCCTTCGGCATCGGATTCAGCCAGCGGGAAATACGTCTGCTCGAAATACAGAGTCCCGTCGGGCATGTGGGCGAAGACCTTGCCGGAGGCGGACAGGATGACCCAGCGGTCGGAACGCCGTTCCACGCGGGTCCAGGCCGGGATCAGGCAATCCGTCCCGTCGGGCAGGACCCAGGGTTTCCACGCATCGTCGCGAAGGGCGAAGCCCCGTCCCATCTCGATGCAGTCCACGCCGAAGCGGCTCAGCACGTCCTCGTCGACCACCGCGAGCTGCTGAATCACGTCGTACACGCGAATGGGCCTGGGCGGCAGCCCCAGGTGCTTTCGCAACTTCGGATACGCCATCGCGGCGATGCCCGAGGAGCGATGCCCCGACAGATCGATCGGAACACGGTCGGGCTCAATGTGGTTCAGTGCCGCCAGGACTCTTTCTCTGGGTGTCATAGTCATTCCCCGTTGGGTCATGCTGCGTCTTTGCAGCATTTCGATTGCTGAGGATCATTGTAGCCCACCTGCATCGTCCAGGCAATTCCTCTCTTGGGACCGGGCTTGTGTCCCCATCCCTGGCAGGCTATGATGGGCCTCTGATTTGGAAGGTTTGCAGGTAGTTCAAGGACTGACGTATTCCAGGGGCCCCAAAAATGTCGCACACACCGATCATCCGTCTCCTTCTCCTGACGTTTGCACTCTCGGCCGGCACGCTCGCAGCCTCAGCCCGGGAGCCGGCCTCCTCGCTGGCCAAACGGATCCTGGACGATCCGAATCTGCCTGCGGTCCTGACCAAGGCCGAGAGCCTGCTCAAGACCGGGTTCACCGCCGGCAGCGGCTACGGCGAAGTCTGGATCCGCGACCTGAACACCTTCATCGAAATGTCGTTGAAGGTGAACGATCCCCGGTCGATCCGCGAGGCCTTGTTGACTTTCTTCAAATTCCAGGGCGACGATGGCAACATCCCCGACGGATACATCCCGAAGGCGCAGGCCAACGTCGCGTACAAGTACCGCCAGTCGGCCCTGGCGCCTGACCTGCTGGCGCACAAGAACACCGTGGAGACCGACCAGGAGTCGTCGCTGGTGCAGGCGGTGCGGAGGTACGTCGCGATCACAAAGGACACCGCCTTTCTCGATGAACGCGTTGACGGTGTCGCCGTGCGACAGCGTCTCGCGAAAGCCCTCGACTACGTGGGCACTCATCGTTTCGATGAAGAACACGGCCTCGTCTGGGGCGCAACCACGACCGACTGGGGCGACGTCCAGCCTGAGCACGAATGGGGCGTCGAACTCAACGAGGATTCGCACCGCGCGATCGACATCTACGACAACGCCATGTTCCTGGTCGCTATCGACGATTACCTCTCGCTCGTGGGCGACGCAGCCGCCCAGGCCGCCCGCTGGCGACAGATGCGCGACGATCTTCGGGCCAACGTGCGGAAGCACCTCTGGGACGCCGACCGCCGCAAGTTCCGGCCCCACGTCTATCTCGAAGGCTCCCCCTTCCCCGAGACGTTCGATGAGGCGGCGGTCTACTATCATGGCGGCACCGCGGTCGCCATCGAGGCGGGACTCCTCACACAGGAGGAGATCGCGGATTCGCTCCGCCAGATGAAGGACAACGTCCGACAAGCCGGCGCAAGCTCCATCGGCCTGACGCTCTACCCGCCCTATCCCCAGGGCACCTTCAAGAATCCCGCGATGGGGCCCTACTCCTATCAGAACGGCGGCGACTGGTGTTGGTTCGGCGGCCGTATGATCCGCCAACTGATCCGCCACGGCCTGATCGAAGACGCCTACCGCGAGTTGACCCCGATGACCAGCCGGGTGCTCCGCCATGGCGACTTCTACGAGTGGTGGTCCAGGGACAATCAGCCGCGAGGCTCCGGACAATACCGCGGCTCGGCGGGTGTCCTGGGAATCGCAATCGTGGAGTTGCTCGCCTGGGCGAAGGAACACCAGGATTCATCCGCTGTCCTCTGGCGGATCGGCGAGACCGACGGAGACAACGCCGAGTTCGCCCTGGCCCCGCGCGGCTGGGGGCAGTATGAAAGCGACGGGTTCTACGTCGTCGGCAGTTCAGATCCCAGGAAGGACTGGCCCTACGCGCACCCAGGCCCCTCGGATGCCTGGGCGGGCGCCCGAAGCCACACGTTTGTCGTGCTCTTCGGACTCGCCACAGCGCCGACCGCAGGCGACTGCCGTCTGGCGGTCCACCTTCTCGACACGCACAGCTCCGGCCCGCCGACCGCGCGGATCGAGATCAATGGCAAATCGTTCGAACGGTCGCTGCCGGCCGGTGCGGGCGACGCCTCGGTGAACGGAGAACCAGCGAAAGGCGCCAGGAGAACGCTCGAAATCGCGTTTCCCGCCGAGACCTTGAAGGCTGGCGACAATGAGATCCTTATCACGAGTCTCAGGGGCAGTTGGATGCTCTACGACTCGGTGGAGCTGATCGCCTCCGAGAGGCTCGCTTTGATCGATGTCCAGTCGCGAACGCTCATCGAGCAGGCCAGGCCCATGCGAGCCCTGGAAGACCGTGACGGGCGAATGGTTCAGCCTGTCACCGTCAGCGTGCGCCACTTCGGCGACGAGGCCGACGCTCAGGTGCGCTTGGGCGATGGACGCCCCGTCCCCCTGCGGCTCGCCAAAGGCTCACAGCACGTGGAACTGGCGGCCCCCGACGTGCAGACGGATACGAAGCAGACCGTCATTGTCGCCATAGACGGCAAGACGGTCGCATCGCGAGAGATCGTCCTGAAACCGGTGAAGAAGCTGACCGTCTACATCACGCCGCACTCGCACACCGATATCGGCTACACCGAGATCCAGACCGCCATCGAGGCCAGGCAGGTGCAGAACCTCGTGGACGGCATCGCCGCCGCCAAACGAACCGCGGACTATCCCGAGGGAGCCCGCTTCGTGTGGAACGTCGAGGTGCTTTGGGCGGCGGATCTCTACCTGCGACGGCTCGACGACCAGCAGCGGGCGGATTTCCTCGACGCGGTCGCCAAAGGCCAAGTCGTCCTCAACGGCATGTACCTCAACGAGCTGACGGGCCTGTGCCGGCCGGAAGAGCTGGTCCGTCTCTTCAAGTACTCGACGGAGCTGGCCGCGAAGACCGGCGCAACCATCGACTCGGCCATGATCTCCGACGTCCCGGGCTACACCTGGGGCACGGTCACCGCGATGGCGCAGGCCGGGATTCGCTACTTCTCCGTCGCGCCGAACTACTTCGATCGCATCGGCACCATCCTGCGGGAATGGGAAAACAAGCCCTTTTATTGGGTCGGACCCGACGGCCGCTCGAAAGTGCTCGTCTGGATCCCCTTCTGGGGCTACGCGATGTCCCACCGCTACGGCAAGATGTCCGCTCGGCTCGTCGAGGACTTCTCCGACGGCCTGGAGAAACGCAATTACCCGTTTGACATCGCCTACGTCCGCTGGAGCGGCCACGGGGACAACGCGGTGCCCGATCCGGCCATCTGCGAGTTCGTCCGAGACTGGAACGCGAAATACGCCTGGCCGCGATTCGTCATCTGCGGTACAGGCGAGGCCTTCCGCGCGTTCGAGACGCGATACGGCGATCAGTTGCCCCACGCGCGAGGCGACTGGACGCCCTACTGGGAGGACGGTGCGGGCTCCTCGGCCCTGGAGACGGCGATGAACCGGGCCAGCTCCGACCGACTCGCCCAGGCGGAGGCCCTCTTTGCGATGCTCCGGCCCGCTAAGTACCCGACCGCGGCCTTCGAGGACGCGTGGAACAGCGTTCTGCTGTACTCCGAGCACACCTGGGGCGCCTGGTGCAGCGTCAGCGAGCC
Organism: uncultured Phycisphaerales bacterium; assembly: GCA_937927975.1. GTDB lineage: Bacteria > Planctomycetota > Phycisphaerae > Sedimentisphaerales > Anaerobacaceae > PLanc-01. Next base: position 54,288 of record CALEZT010000228.1, on the reverse strand, counting down.
CGAGCGAAAGGAAACACTCGAACAATGGGAAATCAAGCGGAGCTACGCGGAAGCGGCCGACAAACAGTCCCGCGATCTGCTTGACGCATCGCTCGGAAACGCCGACACTGGCGGCGCGAAGGCAATCGACGTGTTCAACACCACCTCTTGGCCGCGAACGGAACTGGTGACTGTTCCGAAATCGCTCTCTCTTGGCGGAGACCTCGTTCGCGACGACAAGGGTAGACGGGTTCCCTCGCAGCGACTCGCCTCGGGCGAACTGGTCTTCCTCGCCAAAGACATGCCGCCTTTCGCCTCCCGACGCTACAGAGTGACCGAGGGCCAATCGCACGTCGCGAGCCAGGCCGCCGCACAGGGCCCGACGCTGACCAATGGAGCCGTCTGCCTGCGAGTGGATGAGAAGACAGGCGGTATCGTCGAACTGATGGTCAAAGGCGTCGATGGCAACTTCGCCGACACCAGCGAAGACGAGGCCTTGAACGATTACCTCTACCTGATCGGAGATGATCTCAAGGGCCTTCGGCACAATGACGCCGTGACGATTCGCACCGGCGAAGCAGGGCCCCTCGTGGCGTCGCTCGTGATCGAGTCGCCCGCCCCAGGGTGCAAGAAGCTCACGCGTGAACTGCGGGTCGTTGCAGGCCTCGACTACGTCGAGATCATCAACACAGTCGATAAGGAGCGCCTCCAGGCCAGGAGCTACCACGCCAGAGAAGGCAAAGAGAGCGTCAACTTCGCGTTCCCTTTCGCGGTGCCCGATGGCGAGATGCTCCTGGATATTCCCTTGGGCGTGATGCGTCCCGAGGCCGACCAGATGGCCAGCGCGTGCAAGAACTGGTTCACCGTGGGCCGCTGGGCCGACGTGTCGAACGCAGATCGCGGCATCACCTGGGTGACGCTCGACGCCCCCTTGCTCCAGGTGGGCGGGCTGACAGCCACCCTCCTCAACTCGCAGACCGATCCGAACGTCTGGCGAGCGTGCGTCGAGCCGACGCAGACGCTCTATTCATGGGCGATGAACAATCACTGGGGCACCAATTACCGCGCCTACCAGGAAGGCCCGACCGTGTTCCGCTTCGTCCTGCGTCCGCATCGCAAGGCGGATGCCGCGGAAGCCTCGCGATTCGCCACCGGTTTCAGTCAGCCGCTACTCGTCGCGCCGGCGGCTGGCAAGAGCCCCGCAGCCAGACCCCTGCTGACGGTTGAACCCGCGGACGTCCTGGTGACTTGCCTGAAACCCAGCGACGACGGCCGGGCGCTGATCGTGCGTCTATTTGGCGCATCGGATCAGGCCCGTTCCGCTCGACTGAAGTGGAGCGGCCGCAAACCCGCCGCGACGTTCCTGAGCGACACGAGCGAACGGGCAGGCAAGTCGGTCTCCGGACCGGTCGATGTCCCCGCCTGCGGGTTGGTTGCGCTCCGTGTGGAGTTCAAACCATGAGACAGCTTCTCGCACTGGCGGTGCTGTCGGGACTGGTCCTGCCGACCGCGGCGCCGGCTCAGATCCGCGAGGTGATCGTCACATTCAAGACCCACTTCGACATCGGCTACACGGACCTTCCAAGCGTCGTCGTCGACCGCTACCGCACGACGATGATCGATCAGGCCCTCGATGTGGCCGATCGCAGCCGGGCTCTGCCGCCGGAGCAGCAATTCGTCTGGACCGTCCCCGGCTGGCCAATGAGCAAGATTGCGGAAGATTGGCCGGGCCAGACTGCGAGCCGAAAGGCCCGGGTTCTTCAGGCGATGAAAGACGGTCGCTTCGTGGTCCACGGGTTGCCGTTCACGACGCACACCGAACTGCTGGAGCCTGAGGACCTCGTGCGGGGGCTCGGCTTCGCATCCAGGCTGTCTCGCGAGCTCGGCTTGGCTCTCCCGCGAGACGCCAAGATGACCGACGTTCCATGCCATTCGTGGATCCTCCCCACGCTGCTCCGACATGCCGGCATCGAGTTCCTGCACCTGGGCTGCAATTCGGCCAGCAGCTCGCCTGAAGTTCCGCTCCTGTTCTGGTGGGAAGGCCCCGACGGCTCGCGTCTGCTGACGATGTACTCGGCCTCCGGATACGGGACGGGCCTGGTTCCGCCCGTGGATTGGCCCTATCGCACCTGGCTGGTCGTCCAGCACACAGGCGACAATCACGGCCCGCCCACCCCTGAAGAGGTCAGACAGCTTCTTGCCCAGGCAGCGGAGAGACTCCCCGGCGTGAAGGTCCGCATCGGACGGCTGTCGGACTTCTCCGACGCGATTCTCGCGGAAACACCTCAGATCCCGGTCATCCGCGGCGACATGCCGGACACCTGGATCCACGGCCCGATGTGCGATCCTGCCGGGGCGAAGATCGCCCGCAATCTCCGGCCTGAACTGGACACCATCGAATCGCTGATCACCCTGCTCGGTATCTGGAACCGGCCCATGCCGGATGCGGATTGGGCCAGCCGCATCGCGCGGGCTCGCGAAGGTAGGTTGCTCTACGGCGAGCACACCTGGGGCGGCGCCTTGTACTGGGTCACGAGGTACGGCAAAGACCTCAAGTGGGATTACGGCGACGCTTGGAAAGCAGATCGTGCCGCGGAGCGGTTCGAGAGACTGGAGCAGTCCTGGGCACAGCACACTCGCTACATCGAGCAAGCTCAGCAGGAGATCGCCCCTCTCGTCGAGAGCGCCATGCATACCCTGGCCACTGGCGTGAGTCGCGACGGTCCACGCGTCGTCGTGTTCAATCCCCTTCCTTGGTCCCGACATGGTGTCGTGCGGATAAAGTCGGCCGGCTTGAGCCTCTCTGCACTGCGACCGACCGGTGGAGACCCTTCCATATCGGTGGCGTCGGAGGGCGACGGTTTCTGCTTCATTGCCCGGGATATCCCCGCGATGGGCTACCGCACCTTCGTTCCCACTGAGACGACCGAGACACGCAATGACCTGCGAAGCGATCCACAGGCTGGGGTCATCGAGAACGAGTTCCTCAAGGTCACGCTGGACCGCGACCGAGGGGGGATTCGCTCCGTGGTGGACAAGCGAACCGGGCGTGAGATGGTGGATCCGGACTCCAGTTATACCCTCGGCCAATACCTCTACGAGCGTTTCGACGCCAATCAGGTCGCGGCCTATGTCCGAGCCTATGTGAAGAACGACTCCGACTGGGCGCAAGCCGAGCTGGGCAAGCCCGCCATGCCGACAGCGAGCGAGGTCCCTTATCGGGCTTCGTCGCCTCGATTCGGGACCCTCCAGGTGACGCAATCCGCTGTGTCTGTCTCAACCACGATGTGTGCGGAGCCGTCATCGGCCATACCCCATCCCGTGACAACCCGCGTGACTCTCCGCGCAAACCAGCCCTTCATTGATTTGGAGGTAACTGTCCACGACAAGCTGGCGGACAACTGGCCGGAGGCCGGATGGGTCTGCCTGCCGGTCAACGCGACTGAGCCGCAGTTTCGCCTGGGTCGATTGGGCGGCATCGCAGACCCGGCGCGCGATTTTGTCCGGGGCTCCAACCTCGATGTCCAGGCCGTTCACACGGGCCTGACGATCACCGACCGCCAAGGCCGCGGCATGGGGATCTGCCCGCTCGACAATCCGCTCGTGAGCCTCGACCGGCCCGGACTCTGGCGGTATTCGCGGGACTTCGCACCGCATAAGCCCGTCGCTTTCATCAATCTCTTCAACAATCAGTGGACGACGAACTTCCGCCTTTGGAACGAAGGGACCTGGACCGCTCGCATTCGGCTCTGGGCGCTCGACGGATTCGACGCAGAGTCCAGCCTGATCACGCCCTCGCTCGAAGCGAGGTATCCCTTGCTGGCAACGGCGTCGGATGGAAAGGCCGGCGCCTTGCCCCTCGTTCAGAGCGGTCTGGAACTCTCGACCCGCGGCACGCTGGTTACCGCGTTCGGCCCCAATCCTGACGGATCGGGCATCGTGATTCGGCTCTGGGAGTGTGCAGGGCAAACAGGCCCCTGCCGGGTTCAGTTGCCCAAGACACTCGATATCGAGAGCATTCAGCCGGTGAACCTTCGCGGCGAACCGAACGGAGAGCCGCTACCTGTGAAGGAGGGCCATTTCACTGTGAATCTCGCCGCGTTCGCCCCGGCCAGCTTCGTCATATCAACACCGTTGAAAGGGAGTCCATAGGACCATGGATGCATCCATCAGACAGAACCAGGCGCATACCCCGCCGGGCGGCGCCCTGCTGCTGACCAGCGCGGTCATCGCGGCGCTCGGATCGTTCCTCTTCGGGTTCGACACTGCGGTGATCGCCGGTACGACAGAGAGACTGCAGGAACTATACTCGCTCAGCGACAGTCTCAAAGGCTTCACCGTCGCCAGCGCGCTGATCGGGACCTTGTTCGGCGCGCTGCTGGTGGGCCGTCTCTCCGATCGATGGGGCCGGCGACCCGTGCTGACGGCGCTGGCTGGCTTCTACGTGGTGTCGGCCGTCGGGTGCGGCCTGGCGTGGAATTGGTGGTCGCTGCTGTTCTTCCGCTGGCTCGGCGGCATCGGAGTCGGCGGGGCCTCCGTCGTGTCTCCGATGTACATCACCGAGATCGCTCCTCCTCGACGTCGCGGCTTGCTCGTGGCGGTCAGCCAGTTGAACATCGTCGTGGGCATCCTGGCCGCCTACTTCTCGAACTACTTCGTGGCGCGTGCGATGGGGGCAGATCACCCGAATGCGTGGCGGTGGATGTTTGGCGTGGAAGCGATTCCCGCCATGGCGTTTCTGATCGCCTCCCTGCGAATCCCCGAGAGCCCTCGCTGGCTGGTCAAAAAGGGACGTGGCTCCCAGGCCGAGGACGTCCTGGACCGGTTCGGCCATGAGAATCCCGCGGGCGAGGTGGCCGAGATCTCCGCATCGCTCGCCTCCGACCTCGCGCAGGGCCGCCAGAGCCTGTTGCAGCGCAAGTACCTCAAGCCGCTCCTGCTGGCCGCCATGATCGCCGCGTTCAACCAGTTGGACGGCATCAACGCGGTCATCTACTATACGACGGACATCTTCCGCATGGCCGGTATGGACAAGACCAGCGCCTTGAAGCAGTCGGTCATCATCGGCTTGACGAACCTCGTCATGACCGTCCTGGCGATGGCGGTGATCGACCGCGTGGGCCGCAAGTCGCTCCTGCTGGCGGGCTCGGTCACCTTCGTCCTCTCGCACGCCCTGGCCGCCTGGGTGTTCCACACGCACGCCCAAGGCTGGATCGTCCTGGTCGCGATGATGGGAATCGTCGGCTCGCACGCCTATTCGCAGGGCGCGGTCGTCTGGGTCATCATCAACGAGTTGCTGCCTAACGCGGTCCGCGCGTCCGGCTCGGCCGCCGCGTGCTTCCTGATCTGGCTGCTGTGCATCGGCGTGACGTGGGGCTTCCCCATCGTCGCCGGCAAGCCGACCGACCCCGCCGCGGCAGGCACATCGGCCGCTCCGGCGTTCGTATTCTTCGCGGTCATGATGGTCGTGCAGTTCGTCCTGGTCTGGAAGTATCTCCCTGAGACCAAGGGCGTTTCGCTCGAGGAACTCCAGAAGCGCCTCGGCGTCAAAGACTGATCACAGATCGCATTGAATGACGATTGGCGTGTTGCGCTGCGGGTCCTCTTTGACAGCCGCGCACACGGTCTTGGTGTGAGGATCGTAGCTCCACTGGGCCGCTGTCACAGACTTCGGCTCAGCGATGTGGACCCGCACCTCGTAGCTCCGCGTCGCAGGCATGCCGCGGTACGAGCCCTGGCGGGGATCGATCGTCAGCGTCACCTGTCTGGAGCTCGCGTCACAGCGGATCTGCGTGCGAGCGACGGCTCCTTTAAGGTATTCCAGCGAGTCGCCATCGTCCTCGTAGAGCGTGTACTCGCTCTTGCCCTCGGGATACACATGCAGCGTCAGCGTCTCGGCGGGTTGTTCGCCAACGTAATCCATCACAGGCCAGTAAGGGAGAATCGCGCCGGCCTGCACGAACAGGCCTCCCGCCCGGTTCTTGGGATAGGCCAACGGCATCTCTTTCGGGCCCATGTGCACGGCCCCCGTCCAGTAATCGATCCAGCGTCCGGCGGGCAGGGACACCTTGTCCGTGAACGCGGTCACCAACAGGCTGTCGCCCAGCATGTACTGCGTCGTGCAGTCGCTGAGCCGCAGGTCGTCAGGGAACGCTAGGGGCATCGGCCGCAGGATCGGCATCGATGTGAGATGCCCAACGTGGGCGGCCGAGTAGATGTACGGGATCAGGCTGTACCGCAGGCGGGCGTAGTCCCTGTAGATCGCCTCGCTCTGCTTGCCCAGGAACCAGGGCTGCGTCGTGTAGGCCCAGTTGTTGTGCTGGCTCCAGGGCTGGAGGAATCCGAAATGGAGGCCCTGGCTCGAGGTCTGCATATCGCACGAGGTGTTCATATGCCCGTTCATGGCGTAGTTGAGCATCCAGACGAGGGCCTTCGGGCCCCCGCCGTTGTCGCCCATCGTGGTTGCGCCCCATCGCTGCACGCCGGCCCACGCGGCGCAGTAGTGCGTCATCGCGCGGCGATTCGTGAACTGCTCGTAGCCCAGGCACATCTGCTTGTGATAGAGGACTTGCGTCAGGTTGTGATTCTCCAGGTCGCAGCGGCCGTTGTAGTACTTCCAGTCGGGATGCTCCTGAATGAGGTTCTCCGGGTCCATCTTGAAGGCGCGAACGCCGTTTCGGACGAACTTCTGAAGGTGGTTGAACCACGCATCAGGCTTGGGCGGGAAGTCCTTGCCTCGTCCCTCCCGGATCGCGACCTGCCGCTCCTCCTCCACGGTCAGATCGTCCCGGCAGACCAGCCACAGCGAGAGCTTAAAGCCGATACGATCCAGCCCGCCGATGAAGGTGCCGTTCTTGGAGTCCGGGCCCATCCAGGAAGGAATATAGAACTTGTCCGGGTTCCACTCCTTCTCATGTGACGTGTCGTAGTTCTTCTTCATCCACTGCGGCTCGAGGCCGATGAGATCGCACGGGATGCCCTTGTCGCGAAAGAGCCTGGCGTCGTTGCAGATCTCATGCTCGTTCTGCGTGATCTGGCCGACGTAGGTCAGGCCATAGCCGAACAGCGGCAAGAGACGCGGTTTGCCCGTGATCTCGGTATACAAGTCGATCAGCTTGGGCAGCTTGTCGCCGATCAGCAGGTAGAAGTCGAGTTGCCCGCCGGGACCCCAGAAGAACATCTTGTCCGCCTCATACCGGCCGATGTCGTAGTAGTGGACCCAGGTGGTGTTCACGAAGATCCCCCAGCCGCCCGTGCTGAGCAAGAGGGGGATCGGGCCTTCGGTCTGCTCCCAACCGCCCGGCCTTCCGCTATACCCGAAGTTGCCTCGGTACTGGGTCCAAAGCCGATAACCGTGACCACGCAGTTGAAGACGGTGGGAAGAGGCAGTCCCCAAACCGTAGAAACGCTCGTCGTCGCGGATACTGAAGGTCGCGCCGAAGGAGTTGTTCGGCAGGTCGAACTCGTGCATGACCTCAGAGTGCTCGGCCTTATCCTGCGACACGGCGCCGATGATCTGGATCTGGCCGCCCTTGCGTTTCTCCCCCTTGAAATACTCCGCCATCGCGGCCTGTCGCGTCTTGAACGCCTCCAGCGAGGCCCCACTCATGCGGGAAAGCTGAGGCGTAATGCCCTCGCAGAGCGTCTTGCCCTGCGAGTCGAGAAGCCGCATCCGTCCGTCGCTGCGACGGACCTCCAATGCCCCGGCGCCGGTGGCAATTCGCGTGACCTCCGGTTCTTCGCGAACCGAAGCCTCGCACGCAGGCCACTCGGTCCGGACGATGCCGTAGCGTTCCATCAGCGAGCGTTCAAATCGAGCGTTGGGCCCCACTCGAACGCGAAGGATGCCGGCAGCCACAGGCTCGACGCGAAGGATATCGCCGGTGCCGAGCGTCAAATCGATCGACTCGGCACCGGCGGCGCCAGCGAACTGTGAAAACGTAAGAACGCCTACAACAGCCAGAACACGCAAAGACCTTCTCATTGCCGCCTTCTATAGAACAGATCCCGTGCAGGTACCGCAACGTCGATCAGGCCAACGCCTGTTTGCAGAACTGGACGCACTTGGCCGTCTCGGCGACCGGGTCGGAGTCCTGCGGGACCGGGTACTCCAGCTCGATGTCGGCCGGGATGGGCCACTTCTCTCTCTTGAGCAACTGGAGCACCAGCGCCACCGGCGTATCGCCCTGCCCGAACGGCATGTTCGGACCGTTGTTGATCTTGCGGTCCTTCAGGTGGAGGCTGAGAATCCGGTCGTGATATTTCTCGATGATGGGAATCGGCGAACGGTTCGTGCCGGCGACATAGTGGCCGATGTCGAAATTGATGCCCAGGTACTTCCCGTACGAAAGCATCGATCCCTCGTAGGTCGTAGGCGTCATCTGCGTGTGATTGTGGAAGCCGATCATGATCTCGTGCTTGTCCGCAAAGGGGCCCAGTCGTTTGGCGGCCTCTTCCGAGAGTTCGCGAGTGATGCCCCTGGCCCCCAGCGCCTTGGCGATTCGGAAGTAGTAATCGATTTCGCCGTCGGTCATATTGCGGTCGCCGATGTTGCCGAACTTGACGATGTGGATGTTGACGCCTGCGTCGTTGTACAGCTTGCGAAGGGCCTGGAACTTGTCCATCGGTGCCGACACGCGCCACTGGAGCTGATCTGCAACACTCTTGTCCATCGCCTTTCGCTGCTCGTCGGTCATCTCCCCGCGTCGGCCGCCACGGGGCCCGGTGGGAACTCCCGCGAACTGCTCGACGGGCTCGCCCATCAACTCGATTGAGCTGATCCCGCACTGAACGACGTACTTGAGAATGTCCTCGGCCGAGCCGGGCAGGCCGCGGAAGCTGTAGGTGATCGTTCCGATCTGGACGCCGCCGAAATTGGAGTTGGGCTTGCCCGCAGGCTGGGCCGCAGCGTCTTTCAACACGCCATTCGGCGCCATGGCGAGAGCTGCCACTGCCGCCGCGCCGCCCAGTAACTCCCGGCGGGACATTGTTCGTCGTTCTCTGGTTTGTGCTTGATTTTGCATGATCGCACTCCTAAGTTCTCGTTCAAACCCATCCTTCGTGACACCACGTATTTCGTCAACGTCGGCATTGAGCCGTGTCTGCCAAATTCATTGCGTATGAGCCCAAGGCGAAAGCCGGTCAGCTCCAGAGCCGGTCGTTGGAGCGATCCTGGTTCCACTCGTCGGTGGGCGCGAACAGCTCGCAGCCGCGATCGAGATGCTCCTTGAGCACGTCCAGGTTCAGCTCAATGCCCAGGCCGTGCCCATCCGGCACACGGGCGAAACCGCCTGTATGAAGCGGCTTCGGGACTCCGGCGACCAAGTCTTCCCACCATTCGACGTCTACTGAGTGATGCTCCAAAGCGATGAAGTTCTCCGTCGCCGCGGCGCAGTGCAGATTGGCCATGAACGACACCGGCGTTCCCGCGAAATGCAGTGCCATCGCAATGCCCGCAGCCTCGGCGTAGTCGCCGATCTTCTTGGTTTCGAGGATGCCGCCCGCGGTGGCCAGGTCGGGGTGCACCATATCGATCGCACGCTCGTCGATCAGCTTCTTGAAGCCTCCGTCGAGGGTGTAGATGTCCTCGCCCGTCAGCAGAGGGACATCGATCGCATGCTTGATCTCCTTGAGCATATCCGTGTATTCCCACGGAACCATGTCCTCAAGCCAGGCCAACTGATACGGTCCCACCGCCTTGCCCAGTTTGATGCAACTGTTGACGTCTATATGGCCGAAATGGTCCGACGCCACAGGGATTTCCCACCCGACCACCTCCCGAACCGCGGCGAACTTCTCAGCCATCAACGCCGCCCCTTTGTCGGACAGTTGGATGCCGGTGAACGGGTGCTTGCCCTGCCAGTTGGTCTCCCGGGTCGGATAGGTCAGCGCGCCGGGGACGTCGCGAACGCTTCGGATTCCGCAATCGTATTTGAGGAACGTGAATCCCTGCTCGATCCGTTTCTTCAAGCCGGTGACCTGCCCGTCGGGCGTGTCCGCGTACAGCCGAACTTTTTCGCGATAGCGTCCGCCGAGCATCTGATAGACCGGGACGCCATAGGCTTTGCCCGCAAGGTCCCACAGGGCCATCTCCACGCCGGAGACGCCCCCGCCCTGGCGGGCATGACCGCCGAACTGTCGGATTCGCTTGAACAACAGCTCGACGTTGCAGGGGTTCTGCCGGAGCAGGCGGGCCTTGAGCATCAGCGCGTAGCGTTCGCTGGCCCCGTCGCGGACTTCGCCGTAACCGGAGATGCCCTGATTCGTATCGATGCGGATCAGCGGACATCGCATCGGCGCCCGTCCGACCACTGCGATGCGAAGATCGGTGATCCGCAGTTCCGAAGGACTGGAACTGCGAGAGATGTTCTGCGTGGCGCACGCCACCTGCTCCTCAATCGGCGCGTCCACCAAACCTGCCAGCGTCAGGCCGGCAAACCCCGCGCCGGCGGTTCTGAACAAAGAGCGTCTCGAACAGGCTGCCTCGTGCTTCTGCTGCTTCATCGTGTGTCTTTCCTTATACGAGTCAGGTTGATTCGGTCGTCTTACCAGTTCCTCGCCTTGGGATCGAGCATCTCCTCGATCACTTCCCTGGGCACCGGCAGTTGGTTGATGTTCTGCTTGAGCCAGCCTCGGAAATCCTCGCGAATCTCGGGCGTCCATCGGCTGTCGATCTGTCCCGGCGTGTACTTGCCCTCCTTGAGCCGCCGATGCCCGAACATGTCGCGGAGCGTGATCGCCTCCGATTCGGTGACGACTTTCTCCGCCAGGTGAGCCGGGATGAAGACGATTCCCTCTCGTTTGGCCAGCACCACGTCGCCTGGGCAGGCCACCGCCCGACCGATCCGGATGGGCACGTTGATCGCACTGAGCATCACTTCTTTGAGGTAGCTCGGGTCCGCGCCTTTGTGCCAGGCGTTGAAGCCTTCGATCTCTTCGAGCCCTTCCAGGTCGCGAACGCCTGCGTTGAAGATCACGCCGTTGCCGCTCCTGGCGTAGATCGCGTTGCCCAGGTTGTCGCCGATCAGAGTGCCGTCGAGCACCTTGCCGAACCCGTCGGCGACGTAGACATCGCCTTTCTGGAGCATGTCGATCGGCCAGGAATTGGAGTTGCCCAACCGGCCCTCGGCGTGTCCCTGATCCATGATCGCCTTGTTGAAGTCCGGCTGCATGGGGATGTACTGCGCGGTGAGCACGCGACCCACAATCGCTTCTTCCGGACGCATGATTTGCCAGCCCAGCGCCGTCTCATAGCAGTTGTGATAGCCCGCGTTGCTGACGACGCTCCAGGCCATCGTGATCGGCACATTCCTCATCCGCTTGATCAGATCGTCCGAAACTCGCGGCCGTCCGTCCGCCATCCGCGGCCCGGTCCATTTCGGCGTACACTGGAGCACGCGCGTGCGGCCGGAAATATCCACCGGCTCGACGCCTCCGTCGGCGGCCTGGATGCGGAGATTTCGCCAGCGGACCTCGTATGGCCCTTCCTGGTTTCCGATGCCATGCACCTGCAGGCCGATCACGCCTCGCAGGGTCATGCTGTCCCGCAGATCGACGCAGGGCACGTTATTGATCCATGTGCGGATCCGGTCGCCCTTGCACTCGACCCGATACTTGTTCCACTGGTTGTCCTTGAAAGCCTTGCTCGCAACGGGATCCGCATTCGTGCTGGCCAGCATGACCGCGCGACGCGCCTCGTCGTAGATGCTGCCGGAAGAGCCGGCCTTCTCCGTGGCGATCTCCACCTGGTAGCCGTACACGCGATCGGCGGGAATTACGCGGGACTGAGGCTTCCCCTCGCGATCGGGGAATACGAACGCCATCTCCTTCGGGGCGATCTGGCTGCGGATCTGAACGCCGGAGTTGAGCCGTGGATCGACCTTGACCTCGAACTCCAGGACGAAGTCGCCATACTCCCGCTCGGTGCAGAGGAACGTGTTGGGGCTGCCCTTGACCGTCGTGCCGACGATCTCATTGCCCTCGACGTGATACCTGGCCGTCCCGCTGTGGACGGACCATCCCGCGAGGTCCTTGTGCACATTCGGATCGAAAAGAGCGACCCACGAGTCCTGGCGTTGTTCCTGGGCCATACCCGCACCGGTCGCTGCCAACACCAGCGCAGCCGCAAGCCAAAGCATCCTTCTGCAATTCATTCGGCACTCCTTTCACCTGTTGTTGTCGCATGACCTCGTCAGCCGAGTTAATCGGGGATCTCTGTCGGGGATCCCCCTCCACTGCAACTCGCGTTCGATATCGTCGGTGAATGAACGGTGCAGCACTTGAACCTGCGACCTTCTCCCCGTAAGAAAAGGCCCAATCCACATAACTTCGTGCGAAACCAGCGTCTTGGCGAAAGCAGGCATCGTGCTGCCATACTCCTATTGAAGCCATCCCTTTATACCCTGCTCCCACACTCCCTGCAATGGTGGGCCGCAAGTGAAACGCCAACCTTCTCCTTTGTCGGCAGGCGGCATCCTGGGCTCATCCGGCTTCGATTGGACATGCTCCACCATTGTTGAAGCGACTGCAGAAGAAGTGCGAAACCGGCGTGACTGCACGCGTAAATGAAGGGCGAAGACGCAGCCCGCCCGCTCGCTGCGTCTTCGCCATATCCACAGGCCACCCTCGCAAGGGATTGACTCTTGTCTATCAAGGCGATTCTCGTACGGTCGATGTAGATGAAAAAAAACGCAGGAATGCGAAATTTTTGTGGTGCCAGGCCCTTGAATATCCCGCACGCCCATGCGTCTATATCCGTATCCTGCGGCTAACCGTCTGCCTGCGTCGAATCGGCAATCATGGAATATACGCCGCCAGGCCGATATGAATAGTAGTCAGGAGTGCCTGGAGCCTCTGAATGAACTGTCCTGCGTGCAAGAACGCGATGATAACGCTGGAGATGGCCAATGTGGAGATCGACTACTGCGTCTCCTGCGGCGGCGTCTGGCTCGATAGCGGCGAACTGGAATTGCTCATGGACGCCCCCGAGAAGGCCGGACAACTCCTACGTTCCTTTCGTAAGGACACCGCCGGGACCGAGCAACCCCGCCTGTGTCCGATTTGCGACAAACGGATGAACAAGATCCTGGTGGGGCAGGCGACGCTGCCCTTGAGAATCGACCAGTGTCGACGGAGTCATGGGCTCTGGTTCGATCGCGGCGAGTTGGAGGATATCCTCCGCCGGGGTCAACTGGACCCTGAGAATCGAATCCTCAGGCTCCTGGCCGATATGCTCGGAAAAGATACACCCCAGACTACCAAGGACTCACAGGCGTGATACTCGTTACAGACCTTACATTCTACCTGGTCGCATCCGCATTCTGCTGCGTCGCCGATCCCCAACTCACCGACGTCTTCGTCAGCGGCCGCGACGGCTATCACACCTACCGGATCCCCGCCCTGGTCGTCGCTCCAGACGGCGCCCTTCTGGCCTTCTGCGAAGGGCGCAAAGGCAGTCGGTCCGACGCCGGCGACATCGACGTGCTTGTGAAACGATCTGCCGATGGCGGCAGAACCTGGGGCCCCCAACAGGTGGTATGGGATGATGGAGAAAACACCTGCGGAAACCCCTGCCCTGTGGTGGATCGAACCACCGGCACGATCTGGCTTCCCTTGACCTGGAATCACGGCAAGGACACCGAAAGCCAGATCATGCAGAATGCCGCGAAGGACACCCGTCGGGTCTTCATCACGTCCAGCGACGACAATGGTCGAACGTGGGCCCGGCCGCGGGAGATCACCGCGCGGGTCAAACGCCCCGAGTGGCGATGGTACGCCACCGGTCCCGGCGTCGGTATCCAACTGACGCAAGGTCCCTGGAAGGGCCGACTGGTGATCCCGTGCGACCACAGCTACGTCGAACCCGACGATCCGCACGGTTACGGTTCGCACATCGTCTACAGCGACGATCACGGTCAAACCTGGCAGTTGGGCGGCGTCATTCGCCCGGCGGTCAACGAGTGCCAGGTCGTCGAACTCGCGGATGGAACGCTTCTGATCAACATGCGGAACTACGACCGGTCGCAGACGACCCGTGCTCTGGCGACCAGCGCCGACGGCGGGCTCACGTGGTCTGGCGTTCGGCACGATCCTGCTCTGATCGAACCCGTGTGCCAGGCCGGCTTTCTCCGATGCACGATGAACCCGTCTCGCCTGGCCTTCTCCAATCCGGCTCATACGACAAAACGACAGGACATGACCGTTCGTGTGAGCCTGGACGAAGGTAAGACGTGGCCGATCAAGAGGGTCCTGTGGCCGGGCCCGGCCGCCTATTCCTGCCTGGCCATGTTGCCCGACGGGGCTCTGGCCTGCCTTTTCGAGGCAGGAGACCAGAATCCCTATGAACGAATCGTGCTGGCCAGGGTCGATCGTGACCGGCTGGACGACGAAGAGGAAACGAAGTAGAACACGGGTCGGCGTATGATGCTCCGACCCGAACCAGGATCGCATAACGAAAGGACGGATCATCATCGCGCTCGTCTTAGTCAGTATTTCGGCCGTAGCTGTCATGGCGGCCCTGCTCATAACCAAGAGGAAACCGTAGTCAACACTTTGTCGAAGTGAAGGGAGATCCCATGGTTGGATTGGTGGCGTTGCTTGTCGTATTGGGCATCCTGGGTCTGGTGGCGATCGTCGGGATCGGCATCTACAACGGCCTGGTCGGCTCGCGAAACCAGGTGGACAACGCCTGGGCGCAGATCGACGTGCAACTGAAACGCCGGCACGATCTGATTCCGAACCTCGTCGAGACCGCGAAAGGCTACATGAAACACGAGCGGGAGACCTTCGAATCCATCACGAAGGCCCGCAGCGCGGCGATGGGCGCCAAGAGCGTCTCCGAGGTCGCCAAGAGCGAAGGCCAGCTCGCGGACGCCCTGAGCAAGTTCATGCTCGTCGTGGAGAACTACCCCGAACTCAAGGCCAACCAGAACTTCCTGGCCCTCCAGGAAGAGCTGACCAGCACCGAGAATAAGATCGCCTTCTCCCGGCAGAACTACAACGACCAGGTGCTCTTCTACAACAACAAGATCCAGATGTTCCCGTCGAACGTCGTCGCCGGGATGTTCGTATTCACCAAACGGGACTTCTTCCAGGTGGAGACCGCCCTGGAACGCGAGGCGCCTAAGGTGAGCTTCTCCTGATTATGTGGGAACTGATTCACACCAATAAACGCAACTCCGTCCTCCTGATGGCGCTGATGGCGGTGGTGCTGTTGGTCCTGGGGGCCGCCATCGGCATGGCGGCCGTCGGCCCGGAGGGCGGTCTCTTCGGCTTGGGCATCGCGGCGACGATCTGGCTCGTCCTGACGCTGATCAGCCTCTCCTCCGGCGACCAGATCCTCCTGGCAGCCAGCGGCGCCAAGCAGGTCACCCACGACGTGCACCCGCAGTTGTTCAACGTGGTCGAGGAGATGAAGATTGCGGCGGGTCTGCCTGCCATGCCCAAGGTCTACATCATCAACGATCCGGCTCCCAACGCCTTCGCCACCGGTCGCAACCCCCAGTCGGCCTCCATCGCAGTGACCGCGGGGCTGCTGGGCCGACTCAACCGCGACGAGCTTCAAGGCGTGGTCGCACACGAGATGAGCCACATCCTCCACCGCGACATTCTCTACGTGACTCTGGCCGGGATCATGCTCGGAAGCGTGGCGCTGCTCTCGCAGGTCTTCATGCGGAGCATGTTCTACGGCTCGATGGGCTCCCGCCGGCGGTACTCCTCCGATAGTCGAGGCGGCAACCAGGCGCAGATCGTCCTGGTCGTGATCGCGGTCGCGGCGGCGATCCTGGCGCCGATCCTGGCGCAATTGCTCTATTTCGCTCTATCGAGGAGACGGGAGTACCTGGCCGACGCCGGCGGCGCGAGGTTGACCCGCTACCCCGAGGGGCTCGCCAGCGCTCTGGAGAAAATCGCAGCCGACCCCTCGCCGCAACTGGCTGCGGCGAATGGGGTTACAGCCCCGATGTTCTTCGCGAACCCGTTCAAGAAGCGTGGGCAGAAAGGGTTATCCGATTTGACCAGCACCCATCCGCCGATCTCGGAACGAATCCGCGTCCTGCGGAGCATGTCGCAAGGCGCCTCGTACAAGGACTATGCCAACGCGTACGCGACCGTAACCCGCGGCAAGAGCATCGTGCCGGCCGCAGCCCTGGCTGACGAGGCAGTGCAGATTCGTGCGACGCAGGCCGAACCCGCCAAGGAGCCGCCGGCTCGCAAGCAGGCCCACGACGTCGGCGACATCATGCGAAAGGTCAACGGGTTCTCGTTCCTGACGTGCGGATGCGGACTGAAGCTCAAGATCCCCCCGAAGTTCCCGTCCGACACGGTCCGATGTCCCCGGTGCAGCCGGACTCTCCCGATCCATTCGTAACAGACGCGAAGCTTGAACGACGCAACCGCCGACGGTATCCTGTCCCTGCCGAACGCATTGGGCCGACACGAGAGAGAATCGGATTTGAGAGAGCAGTCATGGCAGACGAATCCCACGAGAGGCGTGAGCACCTCGAAAGCGAACTGGAGGATCTTCGCAAGGAGCTCGAGAACTTCCAGAAGGAGAGGGAACGTATCCGCTCGATCATCGGCACCATCGGCGGTGTGCCCAAGACCCAGGCTCGCCTGATCAACATCCTGTTCATCGCGATCGTCGGGATCTCGGTCCTCTTGTCCATCCTGGGGGGAAAAGACTGGCAGTTGCCCATGATCGAGGTGGCGACGGTCACGCTCTCGATCAAGATCATCTACCTCATCCACTCGCAGATGCGCGTGGCCCACTTCGTGTTTTGGATCCTGTCCTCGCTCGAATGGCGAATCAACGAGATCATGAGGCAATTGCGCGAGATCCGAAAGCAGGCCGAAGGCGAATGACCGGTTCCGTCACCCCGTCGACGCCTCCGGAGAATCGGACGCAGGCGGAGCTTCCTCAGGCTTCTTCGCGGAGGCTTTGAGATGATCCCGGATCGTATTGTAGATGCGGCGCTCCTTGCCGTCGTTGCCGAACGTGCCTACCCGGACGGAAAGCTTGGTCGTGTTCGACGTGATGGCTTTGAGACGAACCTCGACCTTCTTGTCCGACGAATCCCTGGCCACCACACGAGCGGATAAGGCGTCGGCGCCCGTCTCGCCTTCGATGATCTTCAGCTTCAATTCCTCCACCGCGGTGCGTGCGGCAGCGTAAGTCTTCTCGATGTCGTAGGGTTCCTCGGCTTCCAGGTCCCCCTTCATGTAGGCAACGGTCCCGGCGGCGCCGGCCCCCACCGCGACGGCCAGGCAGCCGCCTGTGCATGTGGCCAGTCCGACCAACAGAGGCAATAATGCCAAGAAACGCAAATACATAACCACCCCCAAACACAAGACCCAAACCGTAGGTCTGTATCCAAATCATGACAAACAAACCAGGGATCACCAAGGCCGCGAGGCAAATGCCGGCCTGCTCGACGCAAAGAAGACGGATTCCAGAAGCATGCAGCGGGGGATAACGCCGGGGAAACAAAAAAAGGTCCCGCCTCTCCGACGGGACCTGCTTGACCTTCGGTCTTACCAGACTTGTCCTAGCACATGCGTACCTGCGTCGCCTGCGGCCCTTTGCGTCCTTGCCCTACCAGATACTCCACCAACTGACCTTCCAACAGCGATTTGAATCCGTCGGCCTCGATGTTCGAGAAATGCACGAACAGATCCTCGCCTCCGTCGTCCGGCGTGATGAAGCCGAACCCTTTCTTCGCATCGAACCACTTGACCTTGCCTTTGCTCACAGTACTGCTCCTTTGACCCCTCGCTACTACAAAAATGTAACGCAGTGGTTTTGCTGAGGAGCATCCTTTTTGAGGGAGGAAAGTACGCTCCCCACCAAAAACGAGTCAAGTTTACCTGGAACCTGTCCGGGTCGTCAAGCAAAATCAGGGATATTACGCCTCTATTCCTCGCCAATTCCCAGTTTCAATCAGAGTTCCTGCCTATTCGTCATACACCGAGACCCCTAGTCGCAATCGGGCGACTTCACGCACTGGTCATTCTCTATTCACGAATAGGAGATTCGGGCAGGCACCCATTGGCGGTTGCTGGATCTACGTAGTTATACGTATGCTTTTAGTGATAGCGAAGAACGCTCGCGATACTGAACGTCACAACTCGTCGGTCGTGTTCCTGTGGGCGCGTCGCCGGCGTCGCTGCTTCTGCTTGCGAATCTTCTCGGATTTGATCGCCGCGGGACTCTTGACGCCGAAGTGACGCTCCTCCAGGATCTCGCAAAGCCGCTTGCGGGCGTAGTAGCGGTTGAGCCGCTGCTGGCGTTCCCGCTGCATCTTCACCTCCAGGCCGGAAGGCAGGTGCTTGAGATAGACGCAACTGGAGGTCTTGTTCACCCGCTGGCCGCCGGGACCACCGGAGTGGATGAATTTTTCGAGCAAGTCCTGTTCGCGGATGCCCACTGCCGCCATCCGGGCCTCCAGTTCTTCTTGCTTCTTGGGTGTTATGCCGAAATCCATGGGTGCGGTTTCCTCTCGATACTGAACACGACGGCGCCGGCACGCTCTTCTGTAACCCGATTGCCAACACGGTCAACAGCGTCACCTAAGGTCAATCCGGTCACAGACGCAGTGCCGAACACGTGGCAGGGTCCGCCCGCCGCGAGTCCTGGTCGTCGTCCCAGGTCTTCTCTGTATCCGGGATTATACAAGATCGCCGGACCGGTGCCTACCGCATTCGACCGACCGGCTGCCGTTTCGCCGGCATCATTACCCCGTTTCGCGTCGCGTCGCACGCAGGCGGCATTTTGTCGGCTTTGTACTTGCATTGGCAGGCCTGTTCCGGTAGATAGGGAACCCGACTCGCCGCCCGTTCCCAGCCCGGGCGTGTGAGAAAGCCGAGGTCCCGATTGCGGCTCTCTTCTTGAAAGGATCTGCCGATGTTGAGAATTGGAATGATCGGAGCGGGGTTCGTCGCGACGTTCCACGAGCGGGCTTTGCAGTCCGTGCGGAACGCGGAGCTGGCGGGAATTTGCGCTCTCAAGGGCGCTGAGACGTTGGCCCAGAAGGCCCGCCAGGACCATCTGGGGGACACGAAGGTCTACGGGACCATCGCCGAGCTGGTCAAAGCGGTCGATGTGGTGTGCGTTTTTGCGCCGAACTTCGTCCGCGTGGACATGATGAGACAGATCGCCGCGGCCGTCGAGGACGGGACGCGGATCAAGGGCATCATCGTGGAAAAGCCGCTGGCTCGCAACTACGCGGAGGCGGAGACCCTGACGAGGATCGTCAAGGCGATGAACGTTCCAACCGCCTACTTCGAGAACCAGATCCACATGCCTTCGGTCGTCCAGTCCCGCACGCAACTGATGCAGGTGGAGAAGGCGATGGGCGCGCCGCACCTGGCCCGCAGCGCCGAAGAGCACGGCGGCCCGCACGAGCCGTGGTTCTGGGACCCCACCACCCAGGGCGGCGGCGTCTGCTGCGACATGGGCTGCCACAGCATTGCCTGCGGCATGTACATGGTGACGCCGGCCGGCAAACCGCTGACCCATCTGAAGCCTCTTCGAGTGAACGCTACGATGGCCTTGCTCAAGTGGGGCAAAGAACCCTGGAAGAGCCAGCTTCAGCAGCGCGGCGTGGACTACTCCAAGACGCCAGCGGAAGACTACTCCAGCGTCTCGATCGAGTTCGAGGACCCTGAGACGAAGCACCGCAGCATCGTCCAGGCAACGAACTCCTGGATGTACGACGCGCCCGGCCTGCGGCTGCTCATGGAGACGTTCGGACCGGGGTATTCGTACACAGTCAACTCGCTCCAATCTCCGGCGGGCCTGTTCATCAGCGACGCCGCGGCGTCGGCCGTCAGCGACAGCGAACTGGCCCTGGAGAAATCACAGGCATCCCGGGGTTCGTTGATCCTCCAGCCCGACGAAGCGGGTCTGTACGGATACGTCGCCGAGTGGATCGATGCGCTGGCTGCGTTCGAACAGGGCCGAGACGCCCTGCTGAACCTCGAATACGGCAAACAGATCACCTTGCTGATCATGGCTGCGTACATGTCGCACGAGAAACGCAAGGTGGTCGATCTGACCGACCCCGCGACTCTCAGCGAGATCGAACGCTATATCCCCCTGATCCAGCAAGGCAAGGGCGGACAGGTGCTGTAAGCCGATCCGATCTAAATGAGTGCAGACGCCCCCCAGGATGAACGGCTCAGCCGTCTCCAACGGGGAAAGCTCCCTCACGAAGACAAACCACGACGCCAGGATTGTGCTGCAGGCAACCGCAGCCTGCAAATCCTCACTACCGTGACCACAGCCGACGTTCGAAGGATCGGCAGGTCCAAGGCGTCGGCGAACACGCCTGGCCACGGACCTGCCGTTCAAGACATATCCGCTTGTGACTTAGTATCGACGATCGCCGCGCCCGCCGCGTCCGCCACCACCGCCGCCACCTTCCCGGGGGCTCTTGGGCTTGGCTTCGTTGACCGTGATGGACCGCCCCTGGAAGTCCGTTCCATTGAGACCTTCGATCGCGGCCATCGCGTCTTCCCGCGAGGGCATCTCGACGAAACCGAAACCGCGGGATTCCCCGCTGAACCGGTCCTTGATGACATTGGCGCTGCTCACGTCGCCATAGGCGGCAAAGAGCCGCTGCAGGTCATCGTCTGTGGTCCCAAAGGGAAGATTGCCGACATAGATGTTCATTTCTTCTCTCCTATAACACGTCACCGTATGCAGCCCGGACTTCTTCGGTGCCAGCCACCACACAGCATCCGGCTGCATTTCTATCGACCGCGATCACCTGTTCCAGACCATGCAAAATCCGCAAAGACGAGGGGATCACAGGCAGGAAACCAAGTCATCAATCCGAACACACTCCACAATCGCGACGCATCATCCATATTCCAAATCCACGACATGCCCTCACCATATCCGGACAATCCACGCTCTGCAAGTGCGAAATTCGACATTTTCGCATCGGGACCAGATTACCCCCAGGAACGACTTGCCCTTGCCCCAGCGTTCTGATAGCATCGACCGTCCAGTGAGGCATCATCTTTCGCTCCTTCACACAAGGAAAGGTTCGAGCATGACCACGCGTCTTCGTCCGTCCGTTTGCGCCGCCATGGTCCTGTCCCTCGTCGTCGGCGACGCTGTAATCGCAGAAACCGTTCTTCTCTCGGAGTTGGACCTCACGAAGATGTCCAGCGGCTGGGGGCAACCCCAGGTGGACAAGAGCGTCACCGGCAAGGCCCTCTCCATTGGGGGCCAGGTCTTCGAGCGTGGCGTGGGGACCCACGCGGATTCCGTGCTCTACATCGACCTGGACGGCAAGGTGGAACGCTTCCAGGCCAGCGTCGGTATCGACGACGCGGCCGGCGGCCGGGGCACCGTGGCCTTTCGAGTCTACGGCGACGGAAAGAAGTTCTTCGACAGCGGGATCTTGAAGGGTGGGCAGGAGGCCAAGGCCCTGGACGTGCCCGTGGCCGGCGTGCGGCGTGTGATGCTCCTGGCCGGCTCGGGCGGCGACGGAGTCGATTTCGACCACGCCAACTGGGCTCAGGCCCGGTTCGTCTATGCAGGCGAGAAGCCCAAGGCCGTCGACGCCCCCAAACCACCCGCTGAGGAGAAGGTGATCCTGACGCCCAAGCCGGGCCCGCAACCTCGGATCAACGGCCCCACGGTCTACGGCGCAAGACCGGGGCGTCCCTTCCTGTATCGAATCCCCTGCACCGGGACCCGACCGATCCAGTTCACGGCGATCGGCTTGCCGAAAGACCTTCGCCTCAACCCCGGCACCGGCATCATCGAGGGCAAGACGCCGGCCGAACGCGGGGAGTACTCCGTAATCCTCAGCGCCGCCAATGCCCACGGCACCGCCAAGCGGCCCTTCAAGATCGTCGTCGGCGACACCCTGGCTTTGACCCCGCCGATGGGCTGGAACAGTTGGTATATCCACTACCACCGCGTCACGGAGCAGCACATGCGACAGGCTGCGGACGTGATGATCGCCTCCGGCATGGCGGACGCCGGATACGAGTACGTCAACATTGACGATTGCTGGATGAAGAGAAGGGGCGACGAACCCTACCGCGACGAAAAAGGGGCGATGCTGCCGAACTCCAAGTTCCCCGACATCCGCGGCATGGTTGATTATATCCACACCAAAGGCCTCAAGGCAGGGCTGTACACGTCGCCCGGGCCGTGGACCTGCGCCGGCTATGTCGGCAGCTACGAGCACGAGCGGATCGACGCCGAGAAGTTCGCCGAGTGGGGCTTCGATTTTCTGAAGTACGACTGGTGTTCGTACACCGAGGTCGCCGGCGGCAACACCCTCGAACACATGAAACGGCCCTACCGGAAGATGGGAGATATCCTCAAAGCGCTTGATCGCGACATCGTCCACAACCTGTGCCAATACGGGATGGGCGACGTCTGGACCTGGGGCGCCGAGACCGGCCACTGCTGGCGAACCACAGGAGACCTGGGCCTGGCCCAGGACACCCTGCTGCCGGGCTTCTATCACATCGGCCTGAGCAACGCTCAACGCTACGAATACGCAGGTCCTGGAGGATGGAACGATCCGGATTACATTCTGATCGGCTATATCGGAAATGCCCGCAGCCAGAACGACCCCGCGATCCCCACGAAGTTGACCCCGAACGAGCAGTACAGCTACATGTCCATGTGGTGCCTGATGGCGGCGCCGTTGTTCTTTTCGGGCGACATGGCGTTGCTGGACGACTTCACGTTGGGCGTGCTGTGCAGTCCCGAAGTCATCGAGATCGACCTGGACCCGCTGGGCAAACAGGCCAAGCCGCTGGTCCAGGACGACCTGACGCTGATCCTGTCCAAACCCCTGGCGGACGGATCCCTCGCTGTGGGCCTGTTCAACCTGGCCCAGACGCCCCAGGAAATGTCGGTGGACTGGTCGCTGTTGGGCGTCAAGGGCAAGCAGACGGTCCGCGACCTCTGGCGGCAGAAGGACCTGGGCGTCTTCGCGGACCGCTTCGCGACGACGGTCCCCCGCCACGGCGTGGCCCTCCTTCGCCTGCGGCCTCAATGACAATCCGCCCGCCGGCCTTGCATCGGGCGAATCCTTCGGGTAGAATGACGGCGTGATGGTTTGAACACACCGCAACATGGGCTCTTTGAGAGTCTGGTCTGGCCCCGCCTGGGGCCCCCTTCGCATTCCACGACCTGGAGGATTTCCCTATGAGGCGTTCTCACGCATTCACATTGATCGAGTTGTTGGTGGTCATCGCAGTGATCGCGGTCCTGATGGCGATCATCATGCCTGCGCTGGGCAAGGCCAAGAACCTCGCCCAGGGCATCGCCTGCAAAGGCAACATGAAGAACTACACGCTGGCGGTCGCGATGTACTGCGACGACAACGACGGCAAGTTCTGCGAACCCGCCACGTGCTATTTCTCCCAGTCGACCGCGTTTCCCGTCGAGAGCGGACTCTCATCGTACATTCACGTCCGCTGGTGCAACGGGAACATCGACCTCAAGAGCCATCCCCAGTACGGAGGGCACCTGTTCAAGTATCTCGCCAACGCCAAAGCCTTCATCTGCCCGACGTACAAAACGGTCGCGGTCCGGCAGTCGGAGGATCACTTCTTTCAGGCCGACGCCGCAAACCTGAAGAACTACGAGCCCTGGTACAACTACACGATGAACGCTTATCTGGGCCCCCGCAGAATAGGCGGCGCCGACCACGCGCTCAAGGACATCCGTGTCGACCGCATCGGCCAGGTCAAGAATCCCGCCACCACGTTCTCTTTCTGTGAGGAGAGTGCGTACGTTGACACCAAGTTCAACATCTCCGGACTCAACGACACCTACATGATCCCAGGAGACGTCAGCATGGTGAAGTCCTGGCTCGCGGCCGCTGGAGGCAATCCATGGAACGTCGAACCGGGCCCCGGCACTTCCCCTACGTTCTACGACGTCCTTGCAGGCTACCACAACGCCCCCACGGGCGATCTGCTCAAAGGCCGAGGCAATGCCGCCTTTCTGGACGGTCACGTCGACGCGCACGCCCGCTCGGAGACATTCCCTCTGGCTTATCCGTTGAAGTAGTCCTCAATTCCCTGTGGCCCAATCAGTCCGGGGGGCCGCGTTCTCACGTCCAGGCGTAGGCTTCTCTAGAGGCACGAACACGTAACCGCCCTTGCCGTTCGGCGCCCGGCCCCAGGTGACGCCCGGTTCGGCGGCGCCGAATTTCTGCTTCTCGCTGTAGCCGGTCAAACCTCCATCGAGGCCCGAGTGCAGATATACGGTTTCACCGTCTTTGCTCAGGCCGAAAGGAGTCTTGCAGCCGGGGTCTGCAGAATTGCCGAAGTGCTCGGTCTCGCCGAATACGATGTATCCCCCCGCCGGGACGATCGTACCGGCCGAGATCCGGTACTTGGTCAGGTCGTTCGAGTCGTCGCTGAGGAACCAGCCGCCGATGTCGATCGCCTGAGCGGTCGCGTTGAACAACTCGATCCAGTCGGGACCGCTCCCGGCGGAGTTGGCCAGAACCTCGTTGATGACAACCGATCCAGGCTCGGGAACCAGTCCTTCATCACCCTCTCCAGGGGAACCACCCCAATATGCGCTCGGTCGCCAGGCGTCCCGACTGCCGAAATCTGCACTGCGAGGATCGCGAACCGTCACAGAGAAACCGCCACCATCGGTCAGATCGAACCAATCGTCCGAGTATTCGAAGCTCTGGATCACGCCGCCGATGGCATCGACCAGTTCGATCCGTTCGCCGGCGTTGCTCAGAACGCCGGAGTATTGACCGACGACAGGCAGATTCGCCCCGTACCTGGCCCCGAAAGCAGCGAGGTCTCTGACCAGCAGGCAATAGCCGCCCGCCGGTAGAACGAAACTCGGGAATGTGTAGTCGATTCCCTTGGTGAATCGCACGAAATTCAGGTCGATCGCCTGTGTCCCAACATTGGTCAGTTCGATGTACTCGACGTTCGGATCGTCGGGCCGGCCCGTCTCGGGCGGATGGTACATGATCTCGCTGATCCGCAGATTCTGGGCGACGGGTCCAACCGAGAACACCGCTTCGTTCAACGCGCTCCACTTGCCGTCGAAGGCCCGCGCCTTGACAAGCGTGCTTCGCGTCAGGGGGACCGGCCCGCCGTACGCGATCGCCTTGGGCGAGACACCGCCCTGGCTGATCTCGCCGGCTGCCAGCTCGACCGAGAAGAGGAAATCGCTGCTGTCGATGGGGGTGTTCATCGCGTGGATCGCCAGCAGGTTCGTACCCTCCCAGAGCAGGCCCGCGGCCTCCGAGACGTCGATCGTCATCCAGGTGACGGCGGATTCGTCCGGGTTCCCCGCACTGGCGACGGAGTTCCACTGCGGCGTGCCAGTGAAGTTCCTGCGGGCGATCTCGGCGCCGTTGAGATAGGCGATGAACCCGTCGTCGTATCGAACTCTCAGGATCACGTTGGAGAAGTTCGGATTCGCCACGACGAACGGGATTCGGATGTAGCAGCTCCCGTTGACGTTGTGCATCTCCTGACGGACGTCGATGTTGAAATACGGCGCGTAGCCCGTGCTGGTCTCAAAGCCGACGCCGCCGGTGCCGAGCCGCCAGGTGGAATCGTTGAAGGCGTTCGCGAACCACACGCCGGCTTCGCCGACCTGGAGTCCGCCTTTCGTGACGTCGCCGACCAGGCGGAAGTTCGTTGCCGAGAAGCTCGTGAAGCTGCCACGGGCTGCGAAGAGCTCCAACTCCGAGCCCCCGCCGCGCTCGTAGAAGACCAGCCGCAGGTCATGCGCGCCGGGCTCGGTGATGTTGAAAACGGTCAGGGTATCCGCCGGACCGCGCGGGCTCGGATAGGAACTACTGTACGTCTTGCCCTGCCGCGTCAGGGTCAGAGCGAAACCATCGTCGCTGTTGACCCCGAAGGTCCAGTTGCCGGTTTGCGGGATGATCACCTTTCCGGTGACCAACACGACGAAATCCTCCATGTCGGCGTTCATCGTCGTGCCGGGGAACGGACGGTCCCCGTCGAAGTTGCCGGGACTGCCTGTATTGAAGTAATTGATGGTCAGGGCCTGCTCCCTGGCGGTCGTGCTGCGCAGCGAAGCATTGGCGATGACCGCCTCGGCCGCGGTGATGCTGTCGACGGTCCCGCGGGCCTTGTAGAAGGTGACCTCGAATCCAGCAGGCACGTTGCTAAGCAGGTTGCCGCCGTTGGCGACACTGGGGACCAGAACCCGTTTGGGGGCATTCTCGCCCAGAAGCGTCACGATCTTGTCGCTGGCGGTAGCAGCCGGGGCCAGGCGAGGATCGCAGCCGTCGGTGGTGTAGTAGACATTCGCCCCTGCGCCGGCGACGAAGGCCAACTGGCTGTTGGCGGGAACCGCCCCGCCGTGCTTGGCGACACCGTTGATCTGGAAGGTCGGCGCTGCCGTCGCGGGGTACAGGCCCGCGCTCTTCAACTGGTTCAACACGATCGCCGGACGCTGGGGCATGTAGGTGTTCAGAATGTAGTCCCGCGTCGTGCGCCAACGGGCCAGGGTGTATGGCGTCGAACTGGACTGATCGCCCCAGCGGGCTGATTCGCAAATGATCGCAAGTTCCACTTCGTCCGCGAGCTGCTTGTATCGGGCGTAGGCAGCCTCGGACGTCATGGGTCCTCCGTTGAAATGATGCTTCTGAACCGCGTCGGCGAAACGCAGGCAGAATTCGGTGTTCTGTCGTAAGGCGGCATAGGGAATGCCGGCCCCGTCGCTGACGCCGGTGACGTTGGCGTTCAGGCTGGACCAGATGACCAGGGCCCCTTCCGCATCCCAGTTGAAGAACTTGAATCCCGTAGAATTCGGGGGCCGCCGGCACGCCGCGTAGAAGTTGTGCCCGGGCCAGTCGCCGGTGCCGCCCCAGAAGTTGGAGTACATGTAGTCGATATAGTTGTCCACGTCGAGCAGGTTGTCGTACGCGGGATTGCGGGTCCCGTCGGGATTGTTGCCCTGAATCCGCTGATACGACGCGACATCGGACAGTCCGGCCCGCGACCGACTGATCATCGCATTCCAGGTCGCCATACTGTTGCTGGGCCGAGACTCGCCGCTGTTGGTCGCATCCCACTCCTCCTCATCGCCGCCGAAGTATGCGGCGCAGAAGGGTTCGGTCGGCCGCTCCACGACGTTGTACAGGCCCCAGTACAGGCCGTTGAGGTACAGGTGAACGAACGTCCCGTGCGGCGAGGGCCAGCCCAGCGCCAGCTGCGTCCGCCGCATGAACTCGTCCATGATGTATTGGGTGTTGTCCCGACCCCAGTCGTTCCATGCGTCGTTGGCGCCGCCTCGCAGGATGAGCGTGTCGAATCGCGTCGTCGCGTCGGGCTCTTTGAAAAGAGGATAGTCCAGCTTCGCGGGACCGAAGTCGCGTCGGAACAGCAGGCGGAACGACTTCTTGCGGGTCAGATTGAATCCGCGGAAGGCATTGCCGTAGATCTTCAGCCCGGCGTCGATCTGAAAGGCGGTCGTGCCGTCGGTGTTGATCCACTCGAGGGAAATCGGCCGCTCCCACGCCTCGCCCTCGCCCCAGGGATTCGAGTAGATCCCCTGGGTCCCGAACAGGTTGTCCATCGAGGTCACGACCGACATCGTCGGAATGGACTGCAAGGCCGCCCTCATCTGCGTGCGATACGCCGCGTTGTTGGCCACGTCCGGGTCCATCTCGTAGTCGGCTGCGGTGCTGCCCCAAAGGGTCGGAAAACCCGCGGGTTTGGCCGGCTGATTGGGGACCTGGTCGATCCGAATGAGGGTGTGCGTCTCGACCGGACTGCTCATCCAGCCGGGCTTGAAGGCCGCGGCGCGGACGCACGTGGTCGAGGCGATCACGATGGGCGTACTGTAGAGCAACCCGGTGGTCTCCGTCGGCACGCTGCCGTCGAGGGTGTAGCGGATCACGGCCCCCAGCGTGTCGCACGACAGAGACAGGTTGATCGGCGCCGTATAGAAGCCGCGCTCGCTGCTGAACTGTGGGCGTGAAACGACACTCAACGCCCCGGTGGTATTGGCCTTGCCCGGCGTGGGCGTGGAGAAGTACTGCCAGACCAGTGCCTGGCCGGTACCCGACAGTTCCGGCGACAGGAAGAACGCCTCGTTGTTCTTGTCGTCGTTGAGTCCCTGGACGGCCAGGACGTTGCGTCCTTCGCGGAGCAGATCCACGCGGTCGGAGATATCCAGTTCGATCGGCGTGCCCACGAGGGCATCGCCGCGATCCACAGCGGCAGCGGAATTCCACTGGGGCACGCCTGCAAAGTTGCCCCGGCCGACCTCCACGCCGTTGAGCCAGGCGACAAAGCCGTCCTCGCTGCGAACCTGCAGGAGCATCGAATCGAAAGACTCGATCTGGTCGGCCTCGAACTCGACCCGCGTCCAGAGCGAAGCGTTCTTGCCCAGCATCTCGCTGCGGAGACGATTGTCGGCCGCGCTGCCGAAAGCCACGTTGTCGAACACCGCGGCGCAGGAGTCGGTCGCGCTGCGGGCTGTCACGCAGATGCCGATGAACGTGTCCTGACCCATGGCGATGGTCTCAGAGCCCTGCTGGGTCCATTTCACGCCGTCTGGAGAATGGTACCCGGTGAACATGTTGCGACGTCGGGCGATCCGCAGCCAGTAGGGAGAGGCCAGACTGTTGCCTTGGTTCGAGGTGGTGGCCCCGTTGACCGCGATCCGCCTCTGGAAGGCGGTCCCGCTGGTCGGCGAGATGACCTGCATTGCGTGGCGGGAGCCTGCGGTCAGCGTCTCGCGGATCATCACGCCGGCCTTGGCCCAGGGGTTCGTGTTGACCATGCCAATGACCTGGACCGTCAGTTCGCCGTCGCCTTGGAGGGGCATGTGGAGGAAGTAGAACGAATCCGAGGTCCCCCCGATGTCGGCGCCGCCGCCGAGGACGGTGATCACGCTGGGCCCCTGCGGGCCATGGAAACCGGGGACCCGAGGGTTGCCGATATCCCGCCCGACCAGTTGGGAGGTTTGGGAGAAACCCAAACTGGCTTGCGCCGTGGGCCAGACGTCGGCGTTGAAGCCCGGCGAGGTCCAGGCCAGCCCTGCATCCTCGGACGTCGGCACGTGGTACGATAGGGTGGACGTCGCAGCGACGAATTGGGCCGCGCACGTGGTGAGCCCGTACGAGATATTCGACAGTTGGCCCGGATAGGCTGGGGCGCACTCGTGGGCGATGGTCCGGCCGTCGGACTGCACAAGAGCCAGGTATCCGCCGTCTGCGGCGAGCTTGAAATTCGTATGCAGTTGCCCGCTCGTGCGGTTCTTGCCTGAGGCGAATACGACCAGATAGGCGTTGGCCGCGAGCCTCGTCCCGGCGGGAAACCGCCACTGCGTGAGGTCGTCCGGGTCGTCCGTCAGATACCAGCCGCCCAGCTCGACCGCCCGCGACGTCGGGTTATGCAGCTCGATCCAGTCGGAGGAGTCGCCGTCGGCGTCCAGAAGCTCGCCTGCGTCAAGCGGCAGTTTGCTGGCGTTGCTGGCCATGAACTCGTTGATCACCGGCCCAGGCGCGTCGGCCCCGATCGCGACAGACCCGAGAAGGCAGAACAAGACGACCAGTGACTTTGACCTCATGAGGCAAGCTCCTCCGAAGCGTTGACGCCGGCAACCATCCCGGCCCACCCCCTTGTGGATCCGCGCAGGCGACGACTGTATCTGACTGATTGCTCCGTGACGCACATACTTTCTATCGACCGGACGACGGGACGAATCCCGCAAATCGGCCAAGATCATTGTAGCACTTCGCGGCCCCTGGGTCAAAACGTTATCGGTACGCGGTGGTTCGGCGTCCGCGCTTGCCCGCGCTGGCCTGCGCGGGTATAATATTGAATTCTGCTGCTCGGCCCGGTTCGACGGCAGGAGATCGCTGTGAAAACCATGGAAGAAGAAGGAGAAAGGCCGCAGGGCGAGTCCCGTCGGCCGGCTGTCCTTCGTCCCTTCCCACCTTCTACGCCTTTGGACGGGGTACCGATGAGCACACAGGTTGTGATCGAACAGCTCAAGCAATTGAGCCGGGGAACAGTCGAGATTTACACGCAGCAGGAGCTGGGCCAGAGGCTTGCGGAGGCCGCGCAGGCGGGCCGGCAGATGCGAGTCAAGCTGGGCCTGGACCCGACGAGCCCCGACATCCACCTGGGCCACACGGTCGTGCTCCGCAAGATGCGTCAGTTCCAGGACCTCGGTCATAAGGCGGTTCTGATCATCGGCGACTACACCGCCCGCATCGGCGACCCGACCGGTCAGAACACGACCCGGCCGATGCTCTCGCCCGAGCAGATCGAGCAAAACGCCAAGACCTATTTCGAGCAGGCCGGCAAGATTCTCGACACGTCGCCCGATAAGCTCGAGGTCCGTCACAACAGCGAATGGCTCGCGGACCTACGGCTGGCGGATATCATCCGCCTGGCGAGCAATATGACCGTCGCGAGAATGCTCGAACGGGACACCTTCGAGATCCGCTACAAGAAAGGCGACCCTATCGGCGTGCATGAATTCCTCTACCCGCTGATGCAGGGTTATGACTCCGTGATGATTCGCAGCGACGTCGAGCTCGGCGGCACCGACCAGACCTTCAACAATCTCGTCGGCCGGGACCTCCAGCGGATGAACGGCCAGCCCGCGCAGATCGTCATCACCAGCCCGATCCTCGTGGGCCTCGACGGCGTGCAGAAGATGAGCAAGTCCAAAGGCAACTATGTCGGCGTCACCGACGAGCCCTCCAACATGTTTGGCAAGGTCATGAGCATCTCCGACGAGATGATGGCCAACTACTACACGCTGCTGACCGACCTGCCCACCGAGCGAATCGCCGAGCTGACCAATCCCGCGGTCACGCATCCGAAAGAGGCCAAGGTCCTGTTGGGCAAGACGATCGTCGCCCAGTTCCACGGCCAGGCGGCCGGGGAGGCCGCCGCCGCGGAGTTCGACAAGATCTTCGCCAAGGGCCAGCTTCCCGACGATATGCCCGAGATCGCCCTGCCGGCGGCGCCGATCACGATCAAGAACCTGCTGACCCTGTGCCAACTCGTCGAGACCGGCGGCGAGGCCAAACGGCTCTGCGCCCAGGGCGGCGTCACCGTCGACGGACAGAAGGCCGCCGACCCGAACGCGGAGATCACACCGCGCGACGGCATGGTCATCCAGATCGGCAAGCGGCGTTTCGCCAAACTGCTTGTCAAGTGACGCGTAACACTTCATCAAAGGATTGGAGAGCCTCAGCATGGACTACGCCAGAAGAGAATTTGCCGCCCTCGCGTTGGGTGTTCTCGCATCGCTGCTCATAGCAGGCTGCCGGGCCGCGCCGGGAACGGCTCGCTCGCCGCAAACGCTTCGCGTGCTCACGTACAACATTCATCACGGCGAGGGCACCGACAAGCAGTTCGACTACCAACGGCTGGCCGGCGTAATCAATGGGCTCAACCCTGACATCATCGCACTGCAGGAGGTGGATCATGGCACCGAACGGGCCTCCGGCGCCGACCAAGCAAAGCTCCTGGCGAAGCTCTGTCGCATGCACTACGCCTTCGGCCAGGCGATGCCCTACCAAGGCGGCCAGTATGGCGAAGCCATCCTTTCGCGGTTTCCCATCGAGAAGACCTTCGTCCATCCGCTGCCCTACCAACTCGACCGCGAACCGCGATCGGCCATCGAAGTCGTGATCGCTCCCCCGGGCATCGGGCCGATCTCCTTCGTCGGCACGCACCTGTGCCACCAGAGCAACGAACTCCGTACCCTTCAGACTCAGCGTCTTAGTCAGTTGTTCCCCGCGCAGAAGGGCAAGCCGGTGATCCTGGCGGGCGACTTCAACGCCCGGCCCGGCAGCGACCCGATGAACGTTCTGCTCAACGCAGGCTGGGTCGATGCGGTCGCGCCCCGCTCGGTGATCGATTACGTCCTGATCCGCGGCTGCGATCCCTGGACCGTGAAGGACGTAATCATCCTGGACGAGCCCATTGCGTCCGATCACGATCCCGTTCTGGTCGTCCTGCAGTGGCAAGGAGACAACTGAGGTTGTATTGAGCTGAACACGGATGACGACCCCCGATCCATCACATAAGCGGACTCGGCGACCGCGATACAGCGGCACCCATCCGAGGAACTACGCGGAGAAATATAAAGAGCACAACCTCCAGGCGTATCCCGAGATGGAGACTCACCTGCGAGCCAAAGGCAACACGCCTGCGGGCACGCACATCCCCATCCTCGTTGAAGAGGTCATGGAGTTCCTCCGGCCCGCCCCCGGCGAGATCGTCGTCGATTGCACGCTCGGCTACGGCGGCCATGCGTCCGAGTTCCTCAGGCGAATCGGTCCCACCGGCAGATTGATCGCTCTGGACATCGACGGGGTCGAACTGGAGCGCACCTTCAAGCGGCTTTCCGAGGGCGGAGCGACCGTGAGTTGCCATCGCAGCAACTTCGCCGGGATCGCCAAGGTGGTGCAAAAGGAGAACCTCGCGGGCGTCGATGTGATCTTCGCGGATCTCGGGGTATCCAGCATGCAGATCGACAACCCCGAGCGAGGGCTCAGCTACAAACACGAGGGTCCGCTCGACATGCGAATGGACGACCGCCTCCAGCGGACCGGCGCCGATCTGTTGCGGACGCTCTCCGAGCAGAATTTGGTTAAAACTCTCGTCGAGTTGGCCGACGAACCTGACGCCGAAAAGATCGCCCGCCGGATCGTCGAGACCAGGGCCAAGACGCCCCTCACGCATACCTCTCAACTCGTGCAACTGGTCTTCGACGCCAAGCGGTTGACCCCGGAGACCTGGCGGCGACAGCGGGACAAACTCGGCTCTCTGCACCCTGCCGCCCGCACTTTTCAGACCCTGCGGATCCTGGTCAACGACGAGATGAACGCACTCAAAGCGTTTCTCCTGAAGGCCCCTCAATGCCTGAAGCCGGGCGGGCGAATCGGCATCATCAGCTTCCACAGCGGCGAGGACCGCCTCGTCAAGCACGCCTTTCGCGACGGATACCGGGCCGGGGTCTACGAATCGACCGCCCGAGAGGTCGTCGTCCCAGGCAGCCGTGAGGTTCGCGAGAATCCGCGCAGCGCGTCGGCCAAATTCCGATGGGCGGTCGCCCGGCCTGCGTCCACGTCTTGAACGCTTCAGGCCGGCACAATCCGGAGAAAACCTGTGCTTTGGCTTTGTCTGAGACATTGGATTTGATCGATTGCCAAAGGGCGAGTATCCTGTGGGGAACCTGAACACGGTGAATCCAGGAGGACCCTATGAACGCTATGTCCACATGCAATCCGCATCACCCAAGCCTCATCCGATCTGCCACTTCCGCGACGCTGCTGTGCCTTCTGATCGCGGGCCGAGGCATCGCGCAGCCCCAGATCCAGGTGGTCCTGCCCGAACGAACACACCCCTATCTGGCATGCACAGCAGAGGAACTCGCGCGCGTGCGTCAGGCCTATCGCACCCAAGGCCAGGAGCGTGACATCGTCGCAGCGTCTGTGAAGGAGGCCGAACGGTTCATCGACGAGCCGCTCCATTTCCCCCCTCGCGGCGGGCAACATAATCAGTGGTACCAGTGCGACAAATGCGAGATCGCTCTCAAGACGATCGACGCCGCGCACCATCAATGCCCCAAGTGCGGGCAGGTCTATTCCGGCCCACCATATGACGATGTGATTTTCAGCCGCGAGCACAGTCGCAACCTCAGGCAGATGCGAACCGCCGCCTGGGCCTACGCCATCTCCGGCGACAGGCGATTCGCCGACTACGCAGCCAAGGTGCTGCTCGGGTATGCCGAGCGATACGAGCAGTATCCCTACCACAGCAACTCCAACCCGCAGAATCCCAAGAATCGTTCGGGCGGCCACATCTTCGAACAGACCCTCAACGAGGCGGTCTGCCTCTCGACGGAGATCGGCCCCGCCTACGACCTGATCCACGACAGCGGCGTCCTCTCGGCTGCAAGTCACACGAAGATCCGCGAGAAGCTCATCCTGCCCATGCTGCGGAACCTCGACAAGAACCGCACCGGCAAGAACAACTGGCAGACCTGGCACAGCGCCGGGATGATCTGGGGCGGCGCCCTGCTCAGGGACCCCGCTTGGGTTCAGAGAGCCGTCACCGATCCGCAGAACGGCTTCTTCTACCAGATGCAGGTTTCCGTCTCGAAGGAAGGCATGTGGTATGAGAACTCCTGGGGATACCATTTCTACACGCTCCAGGCGCTGATCAACATTGCCGAGACCGCCCGACGGCTGGACATCGATCTGTGGTCGGACGGGCGGCTCAAGGCCATGTTCACCCTGCCGATCCACTACACGATGGCCGACGGCATGCTGCCCCGCTTTGGCGACGACACAGGCTCCTCGGTCAAAGGCGTGGGTCGTTCGTTCGAGCCTGCCTATCACGCATACAAGGACCCGGAGATCCTCTCGCTGCTCAGTTCCAGGCCGAGCTTCGAGAGCATCCTTCTGGGACGGCCGACCGACATCACAGCCACGCCCCCTGCCCTGGCCAGTCGGCTCATCGAGGACGCCGGCCATGCGATCCTGCGAACGAACGGCCCGGCCGGCTTGACCGCCGCGATGACCTTCGGCCCCTACGGAGGTTTCCACGGCCACTTCGACAAGCTCAGTTTCGTCTTCTATGGTTTCCAGGAGGAACTGGGCGTGGACCCGGGCCGGGCCCGCAGCCAGGCCTATCGCCTGCCGATCCACAGCAACTGGTACAAGGCGACGATCTCGCATAACACCGTGATCGTGGACGGCAAGAGCCAGCAGCCCGCGACCGGGAAACTGCTGCACTTCAAAGAGAACGACAACTACACCGCGGTGGCCGCCAGTTGCGACGAGGCCTATCCAGGTGTGCGTCACACCCGCTGGCTCGTGATGACCGACGCTTATCTGCTCGTTCTCGACGACCTCCATTGCGATGTGGACCGCCAATTCGATTGGATCTACCACAATCGAGGACGCAAAGCCGTCTGCGAGGCAGCGCAGAACCCGTCGCCTCTGGCGGGCAAGTTCCAAGGCAGCGAGTATATCCAGAACGCCACGCAAGGCATCACGACCGATACGGTCCGCATCCGATTCGAGGATGAAAAGGTCCCCGTCCACCTGACGATGGGCGCCGGACCGGATACGACGGTCATCGTCGCCGATGGCGTCGGCGGCTCGGTGACCGACCGCGTGCCCATGACGATGATCGGCAGGAAGGGACGAAACGTGCGATTCGCGGCGGTCCTGGAACCGATGGCCGCGGACGGCAAGCCCCAAGTCACCGGTGTCCGGCTCGTGCCCACAGGAAGCACACGCAAGGTGCTCGTGGAACGTGGAAACACCACAGACACTATCGAGATTCAGGAGGATCGGAGCGTGTCCGTGAGTCAGGCGATCCCGCTCGAAGTCGAGACGCTGCTGACGATCGAGCCGGGCCCTGGGAATCCCCGGAATTCCGAGGGGGACATCATCGAATTGAAAGACGGACGTCTGTGCCTGATCTACACCCGCTTCACCGGCGGCAGCGGCGATGAGGCGGAGGCCGACCTGGCCATGCGTGTTTCCGCGGATCGCGGGCGGACCTGGAGCGAGGACACGATCCTGGTCCATCGAACAGGCGGCATGAACGTGATGTCCGTCTCGCTGCTGCGTCTGGCCAGCGGCGAGATCGCCTTCTTCTACCTGCGTAAGACATCCAACGAGGACTGCCGGCCCATGATGTGCCTCTCGACCGACGAGGGCAAGACCTGGAGCGAGCCGGAGTGCTGCATCACCGACGAGGTGGGCTACTACGTACTGAACAACGACCGCGTGGTGCAATTGCAGTCGGGCCGGCTGGTCCTTCCGGTGGCGTGGCACCAGGGCCCTGGAAAACCCAGGGATTGGGCGGCAATCGTCATGTGCTATCTCTCCGACGACAACGGAAGAACCTGGCGACGCAGCAGGGATTCGTTCAAAGGATATGGTCCCGACGGCCAGCGGGTCACCCTCCAGGAGCCCGGCGTGGTCGAGCTGAAGGACGGACGTCTGATGATGTTCATTCGCACCGACGCCGGAAGCCAGTACATCTGCCATTCCTCCGACGCAGGCGAAACGTGGTCGAAGCCCGGCCCATCGAGCCTTGCCTCGCCTCTGAGTCCGGCGTCCATCGAGCGCATCCCCTGGACAGGCGAGCTGGTTTGCGTCTGGAACGACCATTCCGGAGCCCATCCCTATTCCAAGGGCCGCCGCACCCCTCTGTGCCTGGCGGTCAGCAAGGACGAGGGCAAGACCTGGAGCCCTTCACGGGTTCTCGAAGACAACCCCGACGGGTGGTACTGCTACACCGCGATCGCATTCGTCGATAACCGCATCCTCCTGGCCTACTGCGCCGGCGACAAACAAATCGGCGGCCTGAACCGTACGAAAGTCGTGGTCCTGTAGAAGGATCACCCTGTGAATGCGTACGAGTCTGGTACTATGAACTGAAATATCGCTTCCCAACGTCCGGGAAAAGCGATCTTATCAAGAGACGACGCGATTTCTGCTTGGCATTCCAGACCGATTCGGCTATACTGAGAATACGGAGGCACTCGTGGAAAACGAGATCGTCGCATTGTTGGCAATTGGTCGTCAATGACGACCCATGAATGGCCGATATTTCGGGATATTGGCAGGGACATGGAGTGTGATGGACCGCCTTGACTTTCTGCTCCACGGACTTCTTCGATGATCCCTGGCTGGTGCGTAGACTCGCTGTCGCAGCGGGTGTGTTCATAGTAATCTCGTAGAAGGAGGATCGGCATGTACAGACAACTTGCTCTTCTGGTTTTGGCGATAGGCTTGTGCCTGAGCCTGCCCGCCTCGGCGGCCAACATCGTCTGGGTCTCGTTTCATCCGGCCGACAACACGCCCGGGGCCGGCGCCGCCGGGACCGGCTTCACCACGGCCACCGACAAGGGCTACACGGATCTGCTGGCGGCCAACGGCTACACTGTGACCCGTTACGTCACGACAGCCAGCCCCGACGCGGCCCTGCTCAACGCCGCGGATCTGGTCATCATCAGCCGCTCGGTCGGCAGCGCCAACTATCAGGACGCCGCGGCCACGACGTGGAACACCACGATCACCGCCCCTATGATGATCCTTGGAGGCTACGTCATCCGTCAGAATCGCATGGGCTTCTCCACCGGCAACACCATCCCGGACACCACGGGCGACATCAAGCTGACCGCCGTCGACCCGGCGCATCAGGTCTTTGCAGGAGTTGAGTTGGCTGGAGGCGCCATGGCGAATCCATATGCCGGCGTCATGAAACACCCCGTCAGCGGGGCGACGATGCGAGGCATTTCCATCGTGACCGAAGCGGCCAACGCTAATGGAAAGGTTCTGGCCACGGTCGCTACTGGCAGCGCCGGTCCGGTTGGAGCGATGGTCATCGCCGAATGGCCGGCCGGGGTAACGGTGACGCACGCGAACGGAGCCGGAACGGATGTGTTGGCCGGTCCTCGCATGGTGTTCCTGACCGGCAGTCGCGAAACGGACGGCGTAAACTCGGAAACCGCAGGGTACTATGATTTGTATCCGGACGGCGCCAAGATGTTCATCAACGCTGTCCGCTACATGCTCGGCGAGTCCGGCGAAACCGCCAGCAGCCCGAATCCGCAGGACAAAGCGGTTGATGTGCCTTCCGACGCAGTTCTGAGCTGGAAGGCCGCCGATGGCGCCACGGCGCACGACGTGTATTTCGGGACCTCCCTTGCAGACGTTACCGACGCAACCCGGGCCAACCCGAAAGGCGTGCTGGTCAGCCAGGGCCAAAGCGGAACAACCTACACGCCCGCCCAGCGCCTCCGATACGGCCAAGTCTACTATTGGCGCGTGGATGAGGTCGGTGCTGCTCCGTCTTCGGAGATATTCAAGGGCTTGATCTGGTCGTTCACGGCTGAACCGGTCTCCTATCCGATCACGAGCCTTGTAGTTACCGCGTCGAGTTCCAACCCCGGGATGGTTCCGGAGAACACGATCAACGGTTTGGGTCTCGATCCCGCCAATCAGCACTCGGTCGATCCCACGCATATGTGGCTCAGCGCCTCCGGCGCGGCGCAACCGGCGTGGATTCGGTACGAGTTCGACAAGGCGTACAAACTCGACAAGTTGCAGGTCTGGAACTCCAACCAGGCGCTCGAGTCCATTCTCGGCTTCGGCGCCAAAGACGTAACCGTGGAATACTCCGTGGACGGCGAGACCTGGGCCCAGTTGGGCGACTTCGAGTTCACGCGGGCCCCCGGCGCCGCGACGTATCTGCCCGACGAGCCAGTAGACTTTGACGGAGCCGTCGCCAAGTTCGTCAAGCTGACGATCAACAGCAACTGGGGCGGTATCGTCGCCCAGTATGGCTTGAGCGAAGTCCGATTCCAATACGTCCCGGTCCAGCCCAGAGAACCGGCGCCGGCCTCCGCTGCAACAGAGGTGGACGTCGACGCGGTCTTGTCCTGGAGAGCCGGTCGCGAGGCTGCCTCGCACAAGGTGTTCTTTGGCACCGACGAGCAGACTGTCAGCGATGGAACCGCCTCCGCCCAGACCCTGGCCGACAACAGCTTGGATCCAGGCCCCCTGGCTCTGGGGACCACGTATTATTGGAGGGTGGTCGAGGTCAACGAAGCAGCGACGCCTGCTACGTGGGAAGGCGATCTCTGGAATTTCACCACGCGCGAGTATCTGGTCATCGATGACATGGAAAGCTACAACGACGATGACAACCGAATCTACGAGAGCTGGATCGACGGCATGACCACCGGGGCCAGCGGCTCGATCGTCGGCTATATCGACGCTCCCTTCGCCGAGAAGACCATCGTCCGCAGCGGCAAGCAGTCGATGCCGTTCGAGTACCGCAACGCGGAGGCTCCATTCTACAGCGAGGCGGAGCGGGAATTCAACCCGGTTCAGAACTGGACGACCAATGAGGCAGACACGCTGAGCCTGTGGGTCCGTGGCGCGCCGGCCCCCTTCGTGCAGAACGGGGACACGATCACGATGAGCGCGGCGGGCACCGACATCTGGGGCACTGCCGACGATTTCCGCTACGCGTTCAAGACGCTTACAGGCGACGGCTCGATCGTAGTGAAGGTCGAGAGCCTGGTCAACACGAACGTCTGGGCCAAGGCGGGCGTCATGATCCGCCAGAGCCTCGATGAGGACTCCAAGTTCGTGTACTTCATCCAGTCGTTCGGCAGCGGCGTTTCGCTGGGGTGGCGTGCGACTCCGGCCGTCGCGGCAGCCAGCGTTCCCGCCACGGCGGGCATTACGGCCCCGCAGTGGGTCAAGCTGATCCGTAAGGGAGATGTCTTCACGGCCCAGTACTCGGCGAACGGCACGACCTGGACAGATCTGAAAGCTGCCGACGGCACGGTCGCTTCGACTACGGTGGCGATGAGCAACCCGGTATACGTGGGTCTATGTGTGACCAGCCACAACGTCGCGGCGACGACGACGGCGGTGATGTCGGGAGTTGCGATCACCGGCAATGTCGCCGGTACCTCGTGGCAGGTGCAGGCGATCGGCAACGATCCGCAGCCCGCAAATGCTTCGGACGGGTTGTATCTCACCCTTCAGGACAGCACGGGCAAGACCGTCACAGTGGCCCATCCGACGGCGGTCAACTCAGCCGACTGGACCCAGTGGAAGATCCCATTCAGCAGTCTGGCAGGGGTGAACCTCAAGTCGGTCAAGAAGCTGTCTCTCAGCGTCGGCAGCAAGGCCAACCCCGTCAAGAGCGGCGACGGCAAGCTGTACATCGACGACATCGGCTTCGGCCATCCAGCTCAGTAGAAACGAGGTCGCTTGATCTTTGGATAGCTCACGGGGCCCGTCTCCATAAGGAGCGGGCCCCGCTCTTTTTGGATTCGCGAAATGCGGGTCCGCCGTTGCCGTCGGAGTCACTGGTCGTCAGTCCACTACGTCCGCATGCCTCTGGCAATACCGCAGGAGAAACGGAAAGTGAACCGCCGGATCGAGACGCTTG
Organism: uncultured Phycisphaerales bacterium; assembly: GCA_937927975.1. GTDB lineage: Bacteria > Planctomycetota > Phycisphaerae > Sedimentisphaerales > Anaerobacaceae > PLanc-01. The sequence goes on along the minus strand of CALEZT010000228.1, from coordinate 14,346 downwards.
GCCGGCGGGCAACCCCCGTCTGCGAGGGCGGCCAGGATCTTCTTCTGCTCCCAGACTCGCGGTTCGATCTGAACGTGCGCCGAAAACCCGTGGCGGGCCAGGGCTTCCAGGGTCGGCACAGCCAGAGGCAGCGGGACCTGCCCCTCACAAACGTCCACCCCAGGAACCAGACACGGCGTGACGAAGCCGTCATCGAGCCCCACGTCGAAGTTCCTTTTGTGAACCACGGTCGAAAACCACCTCTTGGAATACCATCGTCCTCTCTGTGACTGGGCGGCGCGTTTGGCCACTTCCGCCGGCTGACCGCCCAGTTCCTCGATCAGTCGGGCGAAAGCCGCTGTCACCGCTTCACTGAAGGGCAGATCCTCGTCTTCGAGAGCCATCCCGGCGGCATGCACGCCCAGAAGATTCGAATAGGTGTCCTCCCACGAGAACGCCGAGGGGAACTCCGACACGTGCGGCCTCGGTCGATATCCGAACCAGGTGAGAATCTCGTGCCACGTCAACGCGGTGAAGGAGAGGTACCGGCCGAGCTCTCGCGAGACATCGCGCGCCGCCCGTTCACGGTCGGCCACCTCCAGGCGATCCCAGTCAGGAGGAAACACCAATGTGACAGAATACACCGAAGGCTCTATCCCGCGAAACTGAAAGGCATCGCGGTCCTCTTCCAGATTTCGCAGCGTCACTGCGGCCAGATATCCGGTCCAATCCGCGGCTTTGCGCGCATGCGCCATGTCCAGGTGCCCCGCCCGACACGCATAGGCGATCCCGTTGTGTTCCGACCAGAGAAACCGATAACTGTGAGGCCCCAGATTTCCCGCATCCACGAAATGCACGCTGTGCGTCGCGGTGGCGTACGAGCCCGGTCGTATCCGCGGAGGCACGCGCGGGTCAAGCCCTCTGAAAGTCCACTGGCCCGGCGCGCCGCCTCGCGCGGGCCACTGCGCGCTCTGGCTTATGGCTGCACTCGCAAGAAAAGTCGTCGGCCGACACCCGAGGGCGCAGACCGAAACCGCCGACAACAGAACGATCCAACGAACATGTCGAGAACGATACTTCATGTACCCTGCACGATCAGAATCACAAATTGTTGTGGCATCGTAGCATAGGTCGCCACGAGAGACAACCGTCTTGCGGATGCAGGGTCCGAGCCTCCGGGGCTCGACCGGATCCGTGACCGAGTGATCGAAAAAAGTGTGCACCCCGCGTCAAGGCGACGTATAATGCCTGCATGAAACTACCGAAACTGGAAAGACCTGACCGATACGAAGGACTGTACGTGTTCGACTTTGGCGACCACGCCGGGGTCGGATTCACCGCGGAGGAAGTGGCCGAACTGCTGGAGAGCGAACGGTACGCCCATGGCAAAGTCTACAAGATCCACCGTGCCTATCCCGACGGTCGTCTGGAACTCAAAGGCGTCCCCGCCCAGCGGTTCCAGCTCGAAACCGGGATGTTCTTCCATGCGAACGACAAAACGACGGCGCGGGACGATTTCAAGCGTCTGATCTCGCTGGCGGTGCAGGCGATGCCGCCTTGTCGGGCGAAGGTGCACCTGGCTCAATATGCGAAGGACCGTTGTGTCGTGGCGTTGATCTACCCGGCCGAGTATGACGACGAGGTCAGCTCGTGGCTGCTGGAAGGCGACTATCGAACTTCCGGACCGGCCGAAGGCGGCATCGAAGCCGTCGAGCGATACTACCGCGAAAATCCTGCGATCCTCGATCGACATCAGCTCTTCGGCGTCAAGGACGACCTTCACCGCACGGGCGAAGAACTGCTGGGAGCGGTGGCTCTCGCGGTACAAAGGTGATCTGTGGCAGCGAGGCTTGTGAGACTGCATGATCCAAGAACGCGGGATCGAGAGCCGCGGACGAGGGCTCTGTGTCTGGGTTGGGCGTGCGGCCTGCTGGCGCGGCTGTCCTGTGGGCGAGGAGTCCGCGTGAGCAACGCCGATCTGAAGAAACACGATTACCGGACGTGCACGCAAGGAATGGGAGTACGGTTCACCGAACGGCTCCGGAATGCGTTTCGATTCCGCTGGATCCGACGAACGTTTTGAGAGTTCCGTAATCCGCGTTCGGCGGGCGTGCGCCTATTTCGGCAGTTCGCTCAGGCTCCAGTACTCATAGACCGTACGCATCGTCTCGGAAAGTTCCTCGGTATCCGAGGACTTGGTCATGTATCCGGCGGCCCCCAAACCAAAGCTCTCCTCCACGATCCGGCGGTTGCCGGAAGGCCCGAGAACCACGACAGGAATGCTCCTGAGCTGATCGTCCTGCTTGATCGTCCGCAGAGTCGCCAAGCGGTCGCCCGATTCATCGACGCTCAGAAGCACGACACACGGCCTCTGTTCTCCATGCCTTTTCAGGTAGGTGAACACCTCCGTCACAGCAGTCCAAGCCACACGCTCGGCGTCGCCCAGATGGTCCAATGCGGAACTGGTCGCCGACAGGTCGGCCTCAGGGCTCTCGACAAGCAGCATCGGTCTCCTGAATTGCATGCAATACCACCCGATCTCAAATGGTCACTGAACATTCGTTCTCACAGCAGAACAGCTTCCCCCAGCCGGTCCCACCACATTTCCACCCGATGCCTGCAGCGACAGAACATCCGAGACGGGAATGACGCTGCTGCCCTGAGCCGCGAGCATGGGTCTGTACCCCTTCGCCCGCCGCACGGGCAACAGCATCATTCACAGGGGTCGAAAGTGCCGGTCTCTCGCAGTCGCTTTCGTTGCGGAGGACCTGACAACACTGCCGAGATCCCGGCACAATCGCCCTATCCTTGGTCTTGACAAAGAACCCGACACCGCGACACGCAACCCTCGGCCCGTCGCGACTCGCGGGTGTCCACCCATATAATCGAATATCCTGTGGATCGAGTTAATAGGGACTCTTCTGGCAGGACCTGTCCTTCACTCGGATGTCCAGGCCGCAAAACCCAGCCTTTTCCCAGGACGACCCAGACCTAGGCCTGTAGCAAATAAGGACTATCGACAGGATTCTACTGTCGGCCTCCCGACGCCTTCTGGACCAGGCGGACGAGCTCCACCACGCTGTTGACCCCGATCTTGTCCAGGATGTTGGCGCGGTGGAAATCGACGGTCTTCTGGCTGATGCCCAGGTCGAACGCGATGTTCTTGTTGCTCTTGCCAGCGACCAGACGATCCATGACCTCCCGTTCCCGCTGCGTGAGATGCGTGAGCCGGGACTGAACGTCCTGGTGTTCCTGCCGCTGGCGTCGGATCCGCAGGTCCAAATCGATGGCCTTCTGGATGCTGTCGAGCAAGACCTGGTCTCGGAAGGGCTTCTCGATGAAATCGGTCGCGCCGGCTTTCATGGCCTCCACGGCCATCGGCACGTCGGCATGCCCCGTGATGATGATTGTCGGGATGGGAACCCCCGTCTCGTTCAGTCTCGCCTGAAGTTCCAGCCCGCTGATGCCCGACATGCGGACATCCAGCACCAGACAGCCCGGACGAGAGGAATCGTACTCCTCCAGGAACTGCCGCGCGCTGGTGAACGTGCGGACCTCCAAACCGATGTCTCCGATCAGCAGACGCAGGGACTCGCAGATCGCCTCGTCGTCGTCCACGACAAACACAACCGGTTTATCCATCTCCATGAGCACCTCCTATGACAGGCAACGTGAATCTGAATGTGGCGCCGGACTGACCGTCCGACTCGACCCAGAGCCGGCCGCCGTGGGCCTCGATGATCCGCTGGCTCAGCGACAGACCGACTCCGAGTCCCTGGGATTTGGTCGAGAAAAACGACTCGAAGATCTTCTCCGAGAGGTCCGGAGCAATGCCCCGGCCCGTGTCCTCCACCGAAACCTCAATCTTGCACGACTCGATCAGGCGATTCGTGATCGTCAGTCTCCTGCGGACGATCTGAGGATCGCTCATCGCCTCGATGGCGTTTCGCAGGAGATTCAGCACGACCTGTTCGATTTCGACGCGATCCGCCTTGACCTTGGGCAGATCCGGCCGAAACCGACAGACGATCGCAACGTTGTTCTTGACCGCCTCGTCCTTGACCATCTGGACCGCGCCGGTCAAGATGACGCTCAGATCCTCGGTCGCACGCATGGGTTCGTGCTTGGCGATCAGGCCCCGGATCCGCTTGAGGATGTCGGCCGCCCGCTGTGCCTGCACGGCAATCCGCTCGATCGAGTCCTGCACGGTCTCCAGCGAATAGTCCTTGCGCCGCGTCAGTCGCAGACAGCCGTTGGAGTAGTTCACGATGGCACACAACGGCTGATTCAGCTCATGCGCAAGCTCCGTGGCCATCTGGCCGAGCATGTTGGCGTGCCAGGCCCGTGTCAGTTCCGCCAGATGTCGCTGGGCCTCCACCTGGGCCTTCTTGCGGTCGGTGATGTCCATGATGAACCCCTCCAGGAAGGAGGATTCCGCATGGAGGGACGACACCGGACGTCCCCGTTCGAACACCCACTTCTCCATCCCATCCCTGGCACGGATGCGATACTCCAGATCGAAAGAGGTGTCCCGCAGGACGGAGTCTTGAATGACATCCCATACCTTCCGCTGATCGTCGGGATGAATCAGGCTGCCATAGAGGATTTGGCCGCTGGTGAACTCTTGTGACGTATAACCGGTGAGAGCCACCGACCCCTCGCTGACGAACTGGAAAGGCCATGCCGGCGCGTTGGCGCAACGGTAGGCGACGCCGGGCAGGTTTGCCATCAGAGTCCGCAACCGCCGTTCGCTCTCTTGCAGAGCCAGTTCCGCTTTCTTCCGCTCGGTGACGTCCAGGACCGAAAACGTGTATCCCTTGGAGAGGTCGGTCTGGTCCAGAAATGTGCCGTTGAGGACCACGTTGATGACGCGTCCATCCTTGCGCCGCCAACAGGTTTCGATCATCCCGCTTCCGGTTTCCCGAATCCGGCGGTAGGCCACCGCTTCGACTTCATCGTAGTGCTCCTGGGTGGGATACAGCATCCGCACGTTTCGGTTGACCAGTTCAGCGTGGGAGTATCCGGTCATCTCGCAAATCCGGTCGTTTACCTCCAGCAGGACGCGGTCTAATATGAGACCGATGCCTGTGGGAACGGCCCGGACAAGACTGCGGAACCGCGTCTCGCTGGCCCGCAGAGCCTCCTCGGCCCGGGCGCGCAAGATCGCGTTGGCGAAGATCTGGCCGACCAGACGCAGCCGCTGCACCAATTCCTCGGACCATTCCCGATGAGCCTTCACGCAGGAGAACGACACCACGCCCAAAGGAGAGCCGGCCACCTCCAACGGCATGATGATGATGGACTTGATGCCGTATCGACGACAGTATTCCTTCTCGGAGGCTGCTTCCTCCGGCGCATCCTCGATCCGGGCAAATGCGACGATGTCCCCTTTGCGCAACTGCCCCAGAGCCCACACGAAATCCTCCTTGCTCACGTCGAGGGGAGCCTCGTCCAATCCTGGGGCCACCCACGAGTGCGTGACCACCATCTTGGGGCCTAGAAACTGCACGACCCTGCTCCGGTCGATTTGGAGCCGTTCGCCGATTCGAGCCAGCCATCGATTGATCTGCCCGTCGATTTCCTCCGCGGGAAGACTGATGATGGTCGCCGACAATTCGGACAGGAGGGTCTCGAAGGCCAGCCGCTCGCGAAGCACGTCGCCGGCCCGCTTGCGTTCCAGGGCGTTGGCCATGATCTCGGCCGCGATCTTCAGCAACGGCGCGGCATCCTCCGGCCAAACGCATTCCTCGCGAACGGCCGACACGCCCAGAATGCCGAAAAGCTCGCCGCCGACCTTGATCGGCGCCGCGAGAAGGGACTTCACACCGATCGATTCGAGGATTCCCTTGGCCTCCGCCTCGGGGCCCTGGAGTTGCCGCACGGAAGGAATGTGCAGAATCCCGTCGCGATTGAGCCGTTCAAGGCCCAGCGGAATGTTCTTGGTCTCCACGTCCCAGATCCGCCCCTGCACCCGGTCGATCCCCTCGGCGCACCATTCGCGAACCTTGCTCATTTTCGCGTCGTCGTGGAACAAGAACACGTAACAACGGTCCGACTGGACGAACCCACCGATCCCGGCCAGCGTTCGCTCGACGCCCTCCTCCACCCGATCTGCGGGCAAATTCGCGAAATCGGTCGAGATGCTCGTGATCAGCCCATCGAACTCCAACCGCCTCCGCAGCCCCTCCTCGGCCTGCTTGCGACGCGTGATGTCGATGGCCAACTCAACGACGCCCAGCAGCCGTCCGGCGCTGTCGCGAACGGGCTCCCCGCGGACCAGCCAGGTGCCGCCGTTGTACCCGATGATCTCAGCTTCCTGCGAACACCCGGTCCGCAGCGCCAGATCCACCGGGCAACCCTGGCAGGGCATTGCCGCGTTCTCCCACAGTTCGTAGCAGCGTCGCCCGACGATTTCGTCCTCCGTCACCTTCAAAGCGTCCAGGGCGATCCGATTGGCCCAGAGAATTCGATGGGAGGCATCGTGATAGGTCACGATCTGGGGCATCGTGTTCAGAATGATCGCCTTCTCGCGTTCCGCCCGCGACAGAGCTTCCTGCACCTTCAGGCGGCTGATCGCATTTCCGATCTGGGCCGCGATGGTCTCCAGAACCACGCGGGACCATTGCGGAATGTCCTCGGTCGTATGGGATGCGACGTTCAGACAGCCGACCACGCGATCCTCATGCCGGATGGGAATGATCACCACCGCGCGCAGTCCATCGCCCTTCTGGCCCGGCCCGATCGGCACTCCAATCTGGTCGAGCCGGGTGTAGATGGGCTCCCCCTCCATGATCAGGCGCATGTTGCGGGAGTTCGGCGGGTAGACGGCGGCCTCCGCGACGAAATCCGCGGACAACCCGACATGGACGTCCATCTTCAGGCAGCCTGTGTGTTCGTCCAGCGTGTAGATCCCGCCACAATCCAGGTGCGAACTCTGGAGGGCCGCGTCCAGGCAATACCTCAGTCCTTCCTCCAGGCTGGATTGACTGCTCAGACGGATCGCCATATCCCGCTGCAGTCTCGCCAGCCGTTCGGCCCGCCTTCGGTCGCTGATGTCCCGGACGATCGCCACCACTTCCTGTTCCGCACAGGCAACCAGTCTGCACTCGAAATCGGCGCTTTCCCCCTCCGTCCGCGGCAGGCTGTACTCAAGCGTCTGCACGTGCCCGGTGTCGATCGCCGCCTGAATGAGCTGCATCAAAGCTCGCGCCGTCGATGCGGGATAGACCTCGTCCAGATGTTTGCCTACGAATTGTGCGGGCGAGGTCGAGACCGCGTTCTCCTTCGACGGCTTGCAGTCGAGAAACACCCCGCCTCGGGTCAGCCGGAACATCAGATCAGGATTGGCGTTCAACAACGCCTGGTTGCGGGCTTCGCTGCGCTGCAGCGCTTCCTGCGCCCGATGACGCTCCGTCACATCGATGCACGCGGCGTGAATCGCGGGTTGCCCCTGGTAGTCGATCCGGCTCGTCATGATCTCGATCCAGCGAACCGTACCGTCCTTGCGGATCCCGCGAAACTCGTATTGCTCGGGCAGCGATTCTCCCCGCAGACGCGCTTCGTGGTTCGCCCAGACCCGTTCCCGATCCAGCGGATGCACGAATTCCTGAAGCCGTTGGCCCGACCCGCTGAGCATTTCGTCGAGGGTGTACCCGCTGATCTTGGCCATCGCCCGGTTGGCGAAAACGATCCGCATGTTCTGGATGACGAGCAGGCCCTGCAAAGAGCAATCCACGATCGTGTGATATGCCTCTTCCGTGCGTTTTCGCTCGGTGATGTCGCGCCCGATGCCCACGATGCCGACGATCTCGTTGGCCGCGTTTCGCAGGGGCACCTTCGTCGTCAGGCTCCACGTGGGCTGGCCGGTGGCCTTATCCGCGACGCATCGCTCCTCGTTGATGATGGATCGGCCGGTCTGCATCAGTTCCTGCTCGTCGGCTTGGACGCCGCGGGCCACCTCGGGAGAATCGAAGTGCGCGTCCGTCCGCCCTACGATCTCCTCGACGGACCCGAGCTGGTTGCGCCGCAGGACCTCGCGATTGCACAACACGAACCGGCCTTGTCGATCCTTGACGTAGATGGCGTCCGGCAGGTTGTCGATCAACGTGCTCAGGAGATTGCGCTCGTCCGCCAGTCCCTGCTCGGCCAACCGATGCTGCGTGGCGTCCCAGCCGGTCACAACCAGACAGGTCTGCCCCGCGATTGCGACCCGGCGACATGTGACGAACATCGGCACGACGCGTCCGCTCCTGCTCCGACAGGCCGAATCCATCTGGATCATTTGACCGTCGAAAGCCCGCCGTGCGGCGTCCTCGACCGCCTTGCGGTAGTCGTCTCCCACCGTGTCCAGAATCGATGCCGAAGCCAGTTCCTCGTCGGAGAATTCGGTTACGATCTGAAAGTAGCGATTCCAGAGAACAAGCCGCAATTCCTGGCTCACGACGAAGAAGGCGCATGGCAGCGCATCGATCAGGACTTCGGGAAAGCTCTCCTTGACCAGGGCATAGGCGCTCTGTACATCCTGCGTGTGCTCGGTCTTTGCCTGCGTGTGCATATTGCCCATCCGTAGAACCGAACCGGAAAAGGAACACTGGTTCCCTTCCTCCGAATCCACGCCTCCAGCCACCCGGTCCACAATCCTGAGAATATCCGGCCGCATGCCTCTGCCTCGCAGAACGGCCATTTCACGTTCCTACCATGCCAACGCGAGACCCGTGTGTCAAGATCGAAAACCGCATTCTACGCCTCCAAGTCGGAAAGCGGCCCGCGGCGCGTCGAGGGAGAGGATATAGGCAATTTGCACAGGGTCGTATCCCATGACTCCGGCACGAGATTAGGGGGTTTCCCGCGAGGATTCCGCCAAAATCGCACGCAAGAAAGTCGATTCCTGCGGACAATTTCTGCACGACCCTGCGAACTTCCTCCCTCGCAGGGCGTATCCCTTATAGGACGTAAGAAGTTAAGAATCTTGGGCTCAAGGGGATGGGCTCAGAAGCCGATACGACAAGAGCCCAAGTAATGATTTTTCTCCCCTCCGGAAAACATCGGGTAGCGCCATGTTACTCGATGTTTTCTTTTGCGCAGAAACAGGACGCCAAGGCAACTCCCTGATTTCCCCCGGAAGAATCAGGTGATCGTCGCGTGCCCGTCCCATTCGTCAGGCCTTCTGCCCGCAGCATTTCTTGTACTTCTTTCCGCTGCCGCAGGGGCAGGGATCGTTGCGTCCGACCTTGGGCTGGTCCAGCTTGATCTGTTTGACCTGCACCTCGCCCTGCGGAGCCTGGGCCGCCGCTCGCTGCTCTTCGCCTGCGGCGAACTGCCCCACCTGGTCGTGCGAGGTCTGGCTCACCTGCCAGACGCTTCGGGCGCGGGCCCCCGCCTCCAGATGCACGCGGAAGATGATGTCGGTCACGCGGTCGTCGATGGACTCCAGCATCTCGTTGAACATGCGGAACCCCTCGCGCTTGTACTCGGTCTTGGGGTCCTTCTCCGCGAACGATCGCGTCCAGATGCTGTCCTTGAGGTGGTCCATCGCGTAAAGATGGTCTTTCCACGTGCTGTCGTACACCTGCAACAGGACGTACCGCTCCAGGTGCGCCAGCTCGGCGCGGAGAAACTCCCGACCAACTTCCCACAGACGCTGTCGCAGGGCGTCGCCGTCCGCGAGATCCTCCTCTCGCAGGGTGGCGTTGAATCGCTGATTCGCCCACTGGACAAGCTCCGAGCGCGGGAGGCTGCCGATCTGACGGTCCAGCTCTTCATCGAGCCGCCCATCGTTATACCCCTCGCTCAGGGCCATGAGCTCCCCGTGGACGTCCCGAGGCTTGGCGTTCTGTAAATGTTCGAGCGTGAAGTTCGCGTTGTACTTGCGGTTCGCCCAGTTGGCGAGACTCTCGAAGCCGTACACGTTGGCCCCCTGCGGGCCGTAGATCATGTTCATCGCGAACTCGACGGGGTATTCGATCTCCCGGCGTCGATACTTTTCCGCGGTTTGCTTCAGGACCAACTGCCGAACCTGGTCGGCGTTCTGCCCCTTCAACTGCTCCATGTCGAAGGAAAGGTCGAACTTCGCCCTCGCCCACTCGACGAACCGCCTGGCCGCAAAATCCTCCCGCACGAATTCCTGAAGCGCCGTGCAGTCCTTCTTGTCCACCTGGTCGGCCGCCGCGGCCACGAGCTGTTCCTCGATCTCCTCGGGCGAAAGGCTCTTGACCTTGCTCATGCTCAGGTTCACGTGGAAGGAGCTCATCGCCCACTTCGACAGGCCCGCGACATCCCACGTGCTCGGATCCTCGTAATCCTCCAGGTACTCGCCCAGCGACAGCGAAATGTCGTTCTTGACGCTGTCCCGGGCGCGGTCCTTGACCAATGCCTCGATCTCTTTCGGTTCGGTTCCCGCCACGTCCGAGAGCTTCAATTCCACGTCGAAATTCGCCCTCGCCCACTCGACGATACAACGCAAGGGATAGTCGCGGTCGAGCATCGTTTTGGCCTGTTTGGTGACGACCCCGTCGATCATTCCCTCGATCAACTGTTTGACGCTCTTGCCCGCCAGCAGATCGCGTCGACGCGAGTAGAAGATCTTCCGCTGGTAGTCCATCACTTCGTCGTACTCGAGCAGGCTCTTGCGGATCTCGAAGTTCCGCTCTTCGACCTTCTTCTGCGCCCGCTCGATCCCCTTGCTGATCCGCTTGTGGTAGATGGGCTGGCCTTCTTCCCAGCCGATCCAGGAGAGGGCCTTGACCGTCCACTCGCCCGCGAAGATCCGCATCAGGTCGTCGTCGAAGCACAGGAAGAACTGGCTGGAGCCCGCGTCGCCCTGGCGTCCGGCGCGGCCGCGCAACTGGTTGTCGATGCGCCGCGCCTCGTGCCGCTCGGTGCCCAGGATGTGCAGGCCGCCGATCTCCGCCACGCCGGGACCGAGCTTGATGTCCGTGCCGCGACCGGCCATGTTCGTCGCGATGGTCACGTTGCCGCGGGTCTTGCCGTCGCGGCCCTGGTGCTGCTGGCCTGCCTTGGCGACGATCACCGCCTCGCGGGCATGCTGCTTGGCGTTGAGCACTTCGTGGTCCAGGCCGTATCGTTTGGTCAGCGAGTTGGAGAGCAGTTCGCTCTTTTCGATGCTGATCGTGCCGACCAGGACCGGCCGCCCCTCGGCGCTGACGCGGTTGATCTCTTCGACGATCGCGTCGAACTTCTCGCGCATCGTCTTGTAGATCACGTCGTCCTGATCGTCGCGGACGCACGGCTTGTTCGTCGGAATGACCACCACGTCGAGCTTGTAGATCTTCATGAACTCTTCGGACTCGGTGGCCGCGGTGCCGGTCATGCCGGAGATCTGGTCGTAGAGTTTGAAGAAATTCTGGAGCGTGATCGTTGCCAGCGTCTGCGTCTCTTCCTTGATCGTGACGCCTTCCTTGGCCTCGACCGCCTGGTGCAGACCGTCGGACCACTGGCGTCCGTGCATGAGCCGGCCGGTGAACTCGTCGACGATGATGATCTTGTTGTCCATCGCGACGTAGTCCTTCTCGCGTTCGAAGACCACGTGCGCCCGCAGGCTCTGCTCCAGCAGGTGCGGCCACTCCATGTTCGAGCCGGTGAAGAACGAGCCGATTCCCGCGATCTCCTGCGCCGCGCCGATGCCCTCGTGCGTCAGGTGCGCCGACTTGCGGTCGTACTCGACCTCGTAGTACTGGGTTGCCCGCTCCAGTTTGGCTTTGGAGGCCTCGATCTCTTCGTGGGCCTTCTCGATCACCCTCTGGGCCTTCTCGATCCGCGCATGGTCCTTCTCTTTTTTCGCTTCGGCCAGTTCGCCCTGCGCGTTGGCGATCTGCCGCTCGGCGGCGTCGATCCCCTTCTTGATGCGGTCGTACTCCCCCTGGCGGCCGATCAACTGTCGGGCGACCTGGTCCGCCTTGCGATAGCGGCTCACGTCGTCGTGCGCCGGGCCGGAGATGATCAGCGGAGTCCTCGCCTCGTCGACCAGAATAGAGTCCACCTCGTCGACGATCGCATACTCCAGCGAACTCTGCACCATTTGATCGATCGAGACCTTCATGTTGTCGCGCAGGTAGTCGAAGCCGAACTCGTTGTTCGTGCCATAGGTGACGTCGGCCCGGTACTGGTCCTTGCGTTCTTCGCCCGCGGTGTCCATGTCCGACTGGATTGCACCGACGGTCAATCCCAGGGCCTTGTAGATCGGCCCCATCCACTCGGCGTCTCGCTTGGCCAGGTAGTCGTTGACGGTCACCACGTGGACGTGCCGGCCGGTCAGGTGCACCAGGTAGACCGCCAAGGTCGCCACGAGCGTCTTGCCTTCGCCGGTCGCCATTTCCGCGATCCGACCGTTGTAAAGGACGTTGCCGCCGATGAGCTGCACGTCGAAGTGCCGCATGTCGACGTTCCGCCGGGCGGCCTCGCGAACGGTGGCGAACGCCTCAGGCAGCAGGTCCTCGGCCCGCTTGCCGCCTGCGATGGCGGCCTTGAACTCCGCGGTCTTGGCCCGCAGCGCCTCGTCGCTGAGCTGTTTCATCTGCTCTTCGAACGCCGCTGCCTGACGGGCCACCACCATGTACCCCTTCACCAGACGCTCGTTCCGCGAACCGAAAATCTTGATGAGAGTCTTGCTTATCTTTTCAAAAGCCATTCAATCTGCTTTCTCTTTCAATCCACTCGAATACGCAATCCATGCGAAGACGCTTTTCCAGGCCAGTATGGCAGAAGCCCAAACCGATGTCAAGAAAGCACAAGCCGCCTCGCGACTGCTCGCTGACCGTTTGACCTGAAGAAACGCCCAACGTAATTTCTACCGCTTCTTCTTGGGTTTGCGACCGACCGACCGCTTCCTCTCGGCCTTGGTCTTCTTCCGCTTTCTCGACGGAGGGGACTCCCGACCCTGGCCGAGGGGTTCGACTGGCGCGACGTTCAACTGGCGGGCCGGGACATTCACTGCGACGATGTGAACGCGTATCGGCTGGCCGAGGAGAATCGTCTCGCCCGAGCGCTCGCCCATGATGCATTGGGACACCTTGTTGAACCGCCATTCGTCGGGGCCCAGGTCCTCGAGCTTGATCAGGCCCTCGATCCCGAACTTGCGGCACTGGACGAAGACGCCGAAGCCGGTCAGGCCGGTGACGACGCAATCCATCTCGTCGCCGATCCGCTTGCTGAGCATCTGGAGGATCAGGACGCTGGTCAGTTCGCGTTCGGCATTGTCGGCCCGCTCCTCGGTGAAGGTGATGTGTTGGCCGACGGAGGTCAGGTCCTCGCCCGCGGCTTCCTGCTTCGCGGCGTCCATGCGGCCTTCGAGATATGACTGCAGCACGCGATGGACCACCAGGTCCGCGTAGCGTCGGATCGGGCTGGTGAAATGGCAGTAGTGCGTTGAAGCCAGAGCGTAATGCCCGATGCTGGTCGGCGCGTACACCGCCCGCTCCAGGCTGCGCAGCACAATCAGGTTCACCGCCAGAGCCCGCTCGGAATCCTTGACGTAGTTCAAGACGGCCTGGATCGCCGTGCGGTCGGGGCTCTTTCCGATCGGGATGCCCATGATCCGCAGCAACCGGGCCATGTTCTTCAAGGCCAGGACGTCCGGATCCGGATGGACTCGACGCATGAACGGCACATTCTGGCGGTCCAGGAGCGAGGCGACCGCGTCGTTGGCCTCGACCATGAACATCTCGATGATCGTGTGCGGATAGCTGTTCTCCGCGGGCTCGGCATCGACGACGCGTCCGGCCTCGTCGAGAATCAGGTGCGGCTCGGGCAGATCCAGGTGAATCATGCCGTGCTCGACGCGACGGGCCTCGATCCGCCGGCTCAGCGCATCCATATTCCGAAGAAGATCGATCACCTCGCGTTTGGCGCCCTTCGTGTGGCCCTTGAGGATGCCATCGGCCTCCAGGTAGGTGAGCCTGGCGGTCGAGCGAATGACGCTGTTGGCGAACCGACGGGACAGGATATTGCCCTTCTGGTCATACGTGATGTAGACGCTCTTGGTAAAACGCTTCTGCTCAGGCTGGAGACTGCAAACGCCGTTGCTCAGGACCTCAGGGAGCATGGGGATCGTCCTGCCCGGCAAATATATGCTGTTGCCCCGCTCTTTGGCTTCCTCATCGAGGGCCGAGCCCTTGGCGATGAAGTGGCTGACGTCCGCGATGTGCACGCCAAGCGTCCAGTTGCCGTCTGGGTCCGTTTCCAGACTGATGGCGTCGTCGAAATCCTTCGCGTCCGGCGGATCGATCGTAATGATCACCTTGTCGCAGATGTCCTGGCGGCCATCGATTCGCTCGGGATCGAAGCCCAGCGCCGCGGCCCTCGCCTGCTCCAGGCCCTCCTCCTCAAACTCCCTGGGCAGGTGGAACTGGT
>CALEZT010000227.1 GCA_937927975.1 uncultured Phycisphaerales bacterium | reverse complement strand
CCGGCGGCCAGAAATCCTTTTGCGGGTCGGCGGGTCCTCTGGTAGAATCGCGCGCCGCTGGGACCTGGAGGCAGGCTCCTTGAATTGACGATCGGTGATTGATGATTGATGATTCTGAGAAACCATCGGGGGTAGGGTTTGGGAGCCGCGTTGCGCGCGGCAAGGAGGTGCCGGAATGATGCGAATAGGGATTGTGGGATTCGGATTCATGGGGAGGATGCACTTTGGGCAATGGAAGGCCGTCAAGGGCGCCCAGGTGGTCGCGATCTGCGATGCGAACCCCAACATCAAGGAAGACACCAAGCGGGCGGTCGGCAACATCCAGGGGGCCGAGGGCGACATCGATTTCACGAAGATCGAGGTCTACCACGACTTCGTGGAGATGCTCGAGAAGGCCAGGCTCGACGCCATCTCGTTGACGCTGCCGACGCACCTTCACGCGACCTGCTCGGAGCAGGCCTTGTCCCGCGGGGTCCACGTGCTGTGCGAGAAGCCGATGGCCCTGACGAGGGCCGACTGCGACCGGATGGTGAAGGCCGCCGACAAGAGCGGCAAGATCCTCCAGATCGGCCACTGCGTGCGGTTCTGGCCGGAGTACGCCAAGGCCAAGGAGATCGTCGACAGCGGCAAGTACGGCAAGGTGGTCGCGGCCATGTTCCAGCGGCTGGGCTCCCCTCCGGGCTGGAGCATCGACAACTGGTTCGTCGACGAGACCCGCAGCGGCGGCGTCGCCCTGGATCTCCATATCCACGACACCGACTACGTCCAGTACCTCTTCGGCATGCCCAAGGCGGTGTGCAGCCACGGGGCCAGGAGTCCCAAGGGACACCTGATCCATATCGTCACGCAGTATGAGTACGGCCCGGACCTGGTGGTGACCGCGGAGGGGGGCTGGGGAATGAGCCCGACCTTCGGATTCGAGATGAGCTTCAATCTGGTCCTGGAGAAGGCCACGATCGTTTACGACCTGACGCGCAAGCCCATGCTTCGCGTCTGTCCGGCCAAGGGCGCCGAGTTTTCGCCCAAGGTCGCCGCCGGGGACGGATACTCGCTCGAGATCGCGCACTTCGCCAAGAGCGTCCAGGGCAAGCCGGTTCCGGAGATCCTGACGCTGGAGCAGTCCCGCAACTCGGTCCGGATCGTCGAGGCGGAGAAGAAATCCATCGCCGTCGGAAAAAGGGTATTGATTAAGTGATCAAGTTTGAGGTGTGAAGTGTGAAGTCAGAGGAGTGCCTGGGCACTTGATACTTCAAACTTGAAACTTGAAACCTCTTCGGAGCTGTAATTATGAAATGCAAGAACTGGCCTGTCGCGGTATGTAGCTGGTCTCTTCGGACGGATGTGCCCGGCGTCGCCAAGGCGATGCAGGAAGCGGGCATCGAGCATGTGCACCTGGGGATCCGGTCGGCGGTGGAAGACGCCTCCGGCAAGGTCCTCGATACGATGAAGTCCCAGGCCTGGACCATCACCAGCACGATGATCGACTTCCCGCAGGAGGATTACTCCACGCTCGACACGATCAAGGTCACAGGAGGCGTTGTCCCCGATGCGAACTGGGAGGGCAATCGCAAGCTGTTCGAGGGAGCCGCCAAGGCGACCGCCAAGCTCGGCGTCAAGTTCCTGTCGATGCACGCTGGGTTCATCGATGAGAGCGACAAGGCCATGGCCCAGAAGGTGCAGACCCGCATCCGGACCCTGGCGGACATCGCCAAAGCCCACGGCCTGACGCTCCTGTTGGAGACCGGCCAGGAGGCCGCCAAGGATCTGCGGCACTTCCTCGAGACGCTCAAGCACGAGTCGGTCGGCGTCAATTTCGACCCGGCCAACATGATCCTCTACGACAAGGGCGACCCGATCGAGGCGGTGCGGACGCTGGCGCCGTGGATTCGCCACCTGCACGTCAAGGACGCGATCCGCACGACCCAGCCCGGCACCTGGGGTAGCGAAGTCCCCTGGGGCGACGGCCAGGTCGGCATCGAGCGGTTCCTGGCGGTTCTGGATGAGGTCGGTTTCAAGGGCGCGATGGCCATCGAACGCGAGGCCGGCGACAACCGCCTCGGCGACATCAAGCTGGCCGCCCAGCGGCTGAAGGCGGCCTGCAAGTAGCGTGTCCGCCCGATTAAGGAGAACGGCATGTTCGGCATGGACTCGGTCCTGTACCTCAAGCTCAGCGCGATGATGTTCCTGGAGTTCGCCATCTGGGGGGCTTGGTACCCTGTTCTCGCGACCAGGCTCCTGGGCCCTCTGGGATTCAGCGGCAAGCAGACGGGATGGATCTACGCGACGATTCCCCTGGGCTGCATCTTCATGCCGATGGTGGCCGGGCAGGTGGCCGACCGCTGGATCAACACGGAGTTGATCCTGGCCGGGGCCCATTTGGCCGGTACGCTGCTTCTGTTCATGGCGGCCTGGAAGCGGAGATTCACTTCGCTGTTCGGGACGTTGCTGGTGTACGCCCTCTTCTATGCCGCAACGCTTCCCCTGGTGAACTCCCTGATGTTCCACCATCTGAAGCTCAACGGCGCAGGGGACAAGTTCCCCTATATCTTCATGTGGGCTCCGATCGCATGGGCCCTGGCGGGCTACTTCCTGACGGGGTGGCGCTGGGTTTTCAAGACGGGCGAAGAGGGCCGGGATTGCCTGGTCCTTGGGGGCGTTCTGTCCGTGGTGATGGCCGTGGTGTGCGGCGCTTTGCTGCCCAGCACGCCGCCGTCGGCAACCGCCGGGGTAAGCGCCCTGGGCATGTTCAAGGACTCCAGCTTCCTGATCTTCATCATCATCTCGATGATTGCTCCCGGCATGATGCAGTTCTATTTCCTCGGGACTGCCCAGTTCATGCAGGACAACGGGATTTCTGCGAAGAATGTCCCAGCCGCCATGGCGATCGCCCAGGTTGCGCAGGCGGTGGCGACTTTGGCTCTGCTTGGTCTGCTCGTTGACAAGATCGGCTACAAGTGGACGCTGACGGCCGGGGCCGCCTCGTGGTTGATCATGTACGTCTTCTACGTAATGCCCAGACCTGCGGCAGTGATTGCCGCGAGCCAGGCGTTCCACGGCCTGGCATACGTGTTCTTCATCATCGCCGGTCAGACGTTTGCCGATGCGGTGGCGCCCGAAGGGGCCAAAGCCTCCATGCAGGCTCTGATCTTCACCGCCCAGAGCGGAATCGCCTTGTTCCTGGGGACTCAGTTCGCCGGGATCGTCATGGACAAGTGCCGAGTGGAAGGGCAGTTCCAATGGCGCAGACTCTGGATGGTGCCCGGGATGGTCATGTTGGTCTGCGTGTTGGCGCTGATCCTTCTGTTCAAGGGAGCCGTTCCAGCACCGTGATGTCCAGGGCGGCAGTCGGGGCGCTCATGACGAGAACATGATGTTTTCCGGTGGGCGAGAAACGCCGTCGATCAGACGGTGAACCTCTGGAATTCCGTCATGAGCGCCTTGACCCATCGGCCGGGCCTGCCATCCCCGACGGGGATGTCGTCAAACCTCACGATTGGGACGATGTCCTTGGTCGTCACGGCCAGGAACAGCTCATCCGCCGCGGCGGCCTGGGCAGGAGTCAGGCACTTCTGTTCGATCGCCATTCCCAGATTCGTTGCGGCCTTCACGATGAAGTGCCGGGTGATCGAGGGCAGAATATTGGCCGCCAGGGGCGCCGTTTGCAGGGCGTCGTGAATGATCGCGAAGAAGGCGGACCCTGCGCCTTCGGTGATCAGGCCGGCTTCATCGACCAGGATCGCCTCCTCGCAGCCTTTCTCCATCGCTTCCTGGCGGGCCAGCACGTTCGGCAGCAGATTCAGCGACTTGATGTCGCAGCGTTTCCACCGCAGGTCCGGGTGCGTGCAGACCGCGATTCCCTGGGCCTTCTCCTTGGAGTTGTCGCCCAGTTCACTGATCGTCAGGAAGAAATTGGGCTGGATGTCCTTGGCCCAGGTATGATTTCGAGGGGCCGAGCCCCGGGTGACGTGAAAATAGATCTTGGCGTTCGCATAGCCGGCGGCTTCGAAGGCCCGCAGGACCCGCTGGCGGATGGTGCCGATGTCGATGCCGGTGATGCGGATGGCCGCCATGCTCGCGGCGAACCGCTCCAGGTGCTCGTCCAGGGCGAAAATCTTGCCGTGGTAGCTGCGAAGGACCTCGTAGACGCCGTCGCCGAAGTAGAGCCCGCGATCACAGTAGATCGGGTCCAGGGTTTCCATCGGGACGAGCTGATCGTTGATGATCGCCAGTTTCATGCCGCACACTCCTTTGGTCAGTCGGATCCGTCCCCCTGTGGGGATCACTCGAACGGGGCCAGGATACAAAATTCCTTGAGAAAAGTCTTTACATTCTTATCGGCATGCGCTATTCTTTTAGTTTTACCGAGATTTGGATATTTGGATTGGGAGTTTCCCGATGTACGCGATTGTTGAGCAGGGCAGTAAGCAATACAAAGTGGCCGTGGGCGACAAGGTGGAGATTGAACTGACCGATGTGGCCCCCGACGCGACCACGATCGAGCTGGACAAGGTTCTCTTCATCGGCGGCGACGGCGCCAGCAAGATCGGCCAGCCCTACATCCAGGGCGCCAAGGTCATTGCCTCGCTCAAGCCCAACGGCGCCGAGGCGGTCGTCAAGGGCCCCAAGCTGTTCGTGACGACGTTCCGTCGCCGCAAGAACAGCCAGAAGCGGATCGGCCATCGGCAGAAGCACCTGCAGATAACCATCGACAAAATCGAGGGTTAACCTCGTCTGAAGGCGGCAATGCAGTCGGGTCTCCTGCGAGAGGGGATTGCTGCGTTGCCGCCTGTTTTCGTTTTGCCCTTTCCTGCACACCCCGCCTGACCCCTGAGTTGTCTTACGCCTCCGCGAAGTAGCAGACGACCTTCTGTTTGAAGGCATCCGCATTGAGGAAGACCCCGCCGCAGGGGATCTCGCAGGCGTCGACGACCTTGACCGCATCGACCCACTTGCCCGCCTTGGGGACCAGTTGCAGCAGGCGATTGGGGGAGTTCTCGAAGAGGTCCGTCCGAAGGTAGTTGTTTCCTCGATCGGGAAACAGGGCCAGGTAGAGCATATCCGTCTCGACAAGCTCGTTGAGGAAGTGCGTTCCCAGCGAGACGTCGGGAACGAGGTTTTCGTGCATCTGGACGATCTCGCAGAGCACGGCGGCCCGGTTGACCTCCGCGAAAGTGACCGGGATGCCCAGGAAGGGGTCGCTGGTGCCCCAGCGTCCCGGCCCGAGGAACATCAGGCACCCGTCCACGAGCGATTCGCAGCTCTGGTTGATCTTGCCCAGGAGGCGCGCCACCTCGTAACGGTCCTGCAGCGACAACCGGCTGTAGACCGGCGGCGCCACGTACACGAACCGGCTGATCCTGGCGTGCCGGCTGTGCCCGACGACCGCGCCGCTGGCTTCGATGATGGCCTGGGCCCGGGGGATCTCCACCTCCGGCGGCCGGGGCGTCTCGGTGCCCTTGACCGGCAGCGGCCTGCACTGAACGAGGTGAATCCGGTAGGACCGGTCGTCCGCGAAGTTCAGCGTGAACTCGACGTCGACAGGGTACTCATACGCCTGCTGGAGCGAGGCGAGGGCCTCCCGCATGTCGCGGACGAACTCGGTGCTCGTCAGCAGGGTGTCGAACGTGGGGACCCAGACCTTGCCGCCGGCCATCGTGGTCAGCGACTCGTCCGCGGAGGCGAACATCTCGATCGGCAGGTCGGTGCTCTCTTTGACCACGTCGAGGAAGTGGCCCGACATGACGCGGTTGGCCTGGAGGTCGATGTAATCGACCCGCCTCTGGGCGTATTGGCGGACCTCCTCGAAGTTGGATTCGGGCCGCTTCTCGGGGACGTTGAGCGCGACCAGACGCGTGTAGTCGTCGTCGGAGCGGTCGACCGCGCGGGTGCCCAGGCCGAAGACCAGACGCAGCACGCCGGCCTTGGGATCGATGCTCTCGTTCCAGACGTAGGGATTGAAAGAGAAGCCCACGCCTGCCGCTTGCGGGTAGTAGTAGCGCCCATGCATCGCGCCGGAGACCCGCATCACCAGCAACGCCATCTGTTCGTCATGGTGGAGCAGGTCCCGCTGATCGCGGTATCGCAGGGCCTTTTCGCTCATCGTGCTCGCGTAGACGGTCCGCACGGCCGAGAGGAAATCCTCGAGTCGGCGTTCCCGCGGCCCCTGATTGGGGCAGAAGACGCTTTCGTATTTTCCCGCGAAAGAATTGCCGTAGTTGTCTTCCAGCAGCGAGCTGGACCGCACGATGATCGGAGACTGGCCGAAGTAGTCGAGCATCTGCTCGAACTGCTCCAGGATGTAGTCGGGGAAATGGCCTTGAAGGATCCGCTGGCGGGCCTGGACCGCGCCTTCGAGGAAGGTCGCGGGCGTTCGCTGTTTCTGCCGCAGCCACCAGACTCCGTTGCGGACCAGATAGGTGTAGAACACGTCGGAGCCGACGTAGAACGAATCCTGCTCCTCGAGCAGCTCGGCGAACCGCGGCGAATGCTTCTTCAGAATGCTTCGGGCGATCAGCATGCCGACCGTCTTGCCGCCGATCAGGCCCGAGCCGATCATCCGCTTCCAGATGTTCAGCACGTTGTCCAGCGTCAGGTAGCGGGAGACGAGCTTGAGCATGCCGGGATCGCGAGAGATGATCATCCGACTGAGGTGGTCGAACGTCTCCTGCTGCTTCTTCGGCGGGCAGACGCCTGCCTCGGAGGCGTCGAGGACACGCTGGGCCTCCAGGAAGGTGCGATCCCAGTAGCCCGGTCGCGTGTCGGCGTTCAGGTCGGACCAGTTGACCGAGGAGAGGATCTCGGAGATCAACACGCTCGATGTCACCGGCCGCAACTGGTCGCCGTGCCATCGGTGCAGCATGTTCATCGTGGGCGAATAGCGAAACTGCACCTTGATGGGATGGACGTAGAGGTCGCCCGCGTGGCGGTAGAGTTCCAGGAAGAGCTGGGTCGTCTCCATGATCGGGCGGATGGCCTTGGCGCTGTGCGAGTTGCGGAAGATCGCGAAGTACGCCACCGTCTCGAGGTCGTAGAGATAGGGACAGGTGAGCATGAAGAAATTGCCCAGCATGGAGTCCGAGTACCAGTCGGCGGCCAGTTCGGAGAGGCAATCGAAGACGTACAGCACGCCTCGCCCGGCGGCTTCGATGACGCTGTGGATCTTGGCGATGAACGTCTCGAAGCCCTCGGCGGGGTCCATCTCGTGTACTTCGACCGACCGCCCTTGGAAGATCACCGGTGGGTGGCTCGCGAACCGGAAGTAGATGACTTTGCGACCGGACTGGAGGCCCGCGTTCACGTAGGGGGCCGCCACGGCCATGTAATCCTCCACCGCGTCCACCTGCCAGACGATGTTGTCGCCCGCCAGGACGCCCTTGAGAGCCTGGTCCAACCCCGGCAATCCTGTCGTCAGCTCCGCCACGTGATCGTTCATCTGTTGTTCTCTCCTTCCAGAAGTATCTCCATTCCACAGGGACCGCAGCGAAACCGAACCGCGTATCGCACGCCGTCCTCGTCTTCCAGGATCATCGGCTCGGCGGGGGACTTCACTCCATGTCCCCTGCACAGGCCGAGCTCTTTTCGCAAACACAGCTTCGTGGTCATGACGACCCGGCCCGACAGGTCCACGCCGGTCTCCGCGGCCGGCTCGATGGTCTCGACCCCGTGCCGACGATAGAAGGCCTCGGCTCTCTGGTTGAGCACATTGCCCTGGAAAGTCAGATGCTTCTGCGGATAGGGCACGTCATTGCGTTGGACGCGCCCTATGTCACGAGGCCGGTTCGCCTCGCGAACCTCAAGCAATCGTGCGACCAGTTCGCGTTTGGCCGCGTTCAGACGCGAGGCCGGAACGAAATGGACGTCCTGCGTGTGGAACTGCACGTGCGAGCACCCGAAGATCGTGTTGCCCAGGCGGGTCAGTTGGGCGACGAGAGTCTGTCTCGCGGTGTCTTTCTTCTGGGCTGGCTGGCATCCGCTGATCGTCACTTGTACTTGGTTTCCATCTTCATCGAAGCCGCAGAGCAACAGGCCGTCCGGCGTATCCTGCAGGGACATCGCCAGGCCGATCTTGCGTTCTGCGGGTCTTGCGGCAAGCCTGCGAGAGAAGGCGTAATCGAAGTTGCGATAGATCTCCTGCCCGACGCGGATGCCCTGCATCTTCCGGAGATCGACCCTTCGGCCCTCGACGCGATTGACGGTGGTTCCGTCGAGCCGGCGCTGGGGATCGAAGAAGCACAGGCCGTCGGCGTTGTGCAGGTCGCAGTCGCGGTCGAGCGTGAAGCCGGCCCCCTCGATGCGAGCGACGGCGCCGACGAACTCCCCGATGGATTTGGGCGTGTCCATCGATGCGACCGACCCGTTTCGGCCCGTGAGGCCGTAGTCGGTGAAGCCGCGATTGAAGGTCTTTTCGATGTTGGGCTCGAAGCCCAGGCGGACGGTGCCCGACGAACCACGGCGCAGGCCTTTGGCGGTCAGAGTCTCGTCCAGCCTGCGACGATAGAAACCGACCGTGTTGGCGACGTACGCAGTATCTTTGAGGCGGCCCTCGATCTTGAAAGACGTGACGCCGGCGTCGAGCAGTTCCTCCAGGTGATCGGCAAGGCAGAGATCCTTGAGCGACAGGAGATGGCGATTCCTCGCGATCTCACTGCCCGCCCGGTCTCTGAGGCTGTACAGTCGTCTGCAAGGCTGGGCGCACTGGCCGCGATTGCCGCTGCGGCCGCCCAGAGCATAGCTCATGGAGCATTGCCCGCTGACCCCGACGCAGAGAGCCCCGTGGACGAAGCACTCCAACTCGACCTGCGTGCGGCTGCGAATCTCGCGGATCTGTTCCAGCGTCAGTTCGCGAGCCAGGATTACGCGGGAGAATCCGACCTGTTCGAGAAACTGCACCTTCTCGGGCGATGCGTTGTGCATCTGCGTGCTGGCGATCAGCGGCAAAGGCGGCAGATCCAATTCCAGCAAACCCACGTCCTGGACGATCAGGCCGTCGATGCCCGCCTCATGGAGCTGACGGATCATCTTCTCCACGGCCGGCAGTTCGTCGTCTCGAAGCAGCGTGTTCAATGCGACGTAGACGCGGGCATAGTAGGGGTGTGCGAATTCCACGACCCGGCGGATCGCATCCACCGTGTTCCCGGCAGCTTCCCTCGCGCTGAACCGCGGAGCCCCGATGTAGACGGCGTCCGCTCCGCACAGAATCGCCGCCTGCGCGGTGGGAGCATCCTTCGCAGGCGCCAGTAATTCGATCGTTCTGATCATCGGAGAAGATTATACCGCAGGGACGGGGTCTTTGTGCGGAAGAATGGCGTGTGAGGGCGGCGCGTGCAATCAGCCCTTCGCTGTGTGAGTCTTGATCTTGTCCCGTGCTCGTTCCCGCCAGGCCAGGGGACCGTGCGTGCGGAAGTATTCGAAAGACTCGTCGTCCACGAACTCGCCCAGCAGCGACTTGCGTTCGCCCGAACCGTCTACACCGTCGATGACTTCGCGGCGGACGCTCTCCAGTTCCGCGAGGAACCGCCCGTGCTCTTCGGTGAATAGAGCCTCCAGTTTCTGTCGGAGGTGTCCGGCGTAGGCAGGGCAGTCCCCCCCGGTCCCGACGGCGATCTGGAGACCGCCTCGCTTGACGACGGCCGGGACGAAGAAATCGCAGTGCTCGGGATCGTCCACCACATTGCAGAGAATCCCCAACTCCTGGCAATCGCGATAGACCTGGGCGTTGACTTCTGGATCGTCCGTCGCGGCGATGACGAGCACCGCCTCTGCGATGTAGTGCTTGGCATATCGGTCGCGGATCAGCTCGCCGCCGTGGTTGGCGCACAGCACAGTGATGGCATCGTTGGGTTTGTAGGCGACGACCACCAAACGGGCGCCGACCTCCAGAAGAGAAGTGGCTTTTCGAACGGCCACAGCGCCGCCGCCGACGACGACCACTCGTCGGGTTCCGAGCTCCACGAATATTGGATACTTCGCCATAAGACTCATTCTACCAAAGCCGTTGTCGAAATGACACCTTTTCTCCGAACCCCGTCGAATTGTCGCCTGAGGTTCATTACGCCGGGGGGCCTGGATCGTTCGAGCCTTTGTCGGATCGCAGATTTGGCTTCGCGAAACCGCATGCCTGTAGTACACTCCAAACGACCGTGTGGATTCAGGAATCTGCGGAGATCCGATGTGATTCGATTGCATGCACCATTGACGGAGGCCGACGTGCGTCGGCTCAAGGCAGGCGATGAAGTCGTCCTCGACGGTATCATCTATACTGCTCGGGACATGGCCCACAAACGCCTGTGCGAGGCCCTCGATCGGGGCGAGGAATTGCCTGTTTCGCTGGAGGGGGCGATCCTGTACTTCGTGGGTCCCACGCCTGCCCGGCCGGGCAGAGCGATCGGCTCGGCCGGTCCGACGACTTCGGCCCGGATGGATGGTTTCAGCCCCAGACTGATCGCCCACGGCCTGCGGGCCATGATCGGCAAAGGCTACCGCAGCGACGAGGTCCGCCAGTCGCTCAGGCAATACGGCGCGGTTCATCTGGCCACGCTCGGAGGGGCCGGAGCTTTGCTCAGCCAGCACATCGTCAAGGCCGAGGTGGTCGCCTACGAGGACCTCGGCACGGAGGCCATTCGTCGCCTGGAGGTGGTTGATTTCCCTGCTGTGGTGGCTTATGATGCCTTCGGCGACAGCGTTTACGACAGAATTACGATGAAATCTCAGTCTGGAGCATGACATGAAGACCGCGTTGCTCGGGCTCACGCAGTCCGGCAAGAGCACGATTTTCTCCGCCATCAGCGGCAAGGCCATTCCGCCGATGGGGCTCAACAACATCGAAGAAGCCATTGTGCCGGTCCCGGATGAGCGACTGGTCTGGCTGGAAGGGCTCTACAAACCCAAGAAAGTGGTCCGGGCAACGATGGATGTCCTGGATCTGCCGGGCTTTAGCTTCACGGACGAGCACGGCCGGACCGCGGCCCGCCGACTGATCGGCCAGGTTCGAGCGGTGGACATGCTGGTCATGGTCATCCGCGCGTTTGAAGACCCCTCGGTACCGCCGTACCGCAACAAGGTCGATCCGAAACGCGATTTGGTGGAATTGCAGACCGAATTGCTGCTCACGGACCTGGAACTGGTCACGACGAGGATCGAGAAGCTCGAAACCCAGGTGAAGAAACCAACTAAGACCCAGGCCCAGGACAAGGCGGAACTGGCCCTCCAGAAGCGGCTCCAGGCCGCCATCGAGTCGGAGAAGCCCATCAGCTCGGCCGTTGAAAACGACGACGAGTTGGCGATCATCAAGTCTCTGGGTTTTCTGACGCTCAAACCGATGGCCCTGGTCATCGACGTGGGGGAGAACCAGCTCGACAAGACCTTCGATCTCGGCGAGGTCATGGGCGGTACGGTTCCTGTCGTGACGATGTGCGCCAAGTTGGAGCACGAACTGGCCCAGTTGGACGAGGAGAGCCGGACGGTGTTCAAAGCAGACCTGGGGATCACCGAGTCCGCGGCGGAGAAATTCGTCAAGATCTGCTATTCGGCGCTGGGTCTGATCAGCTTCCTGACGGTGGGCCCCGACGAGGTCCGAGCCTGGCCCATCCGCAAGGGCACCAGCGCCCTGGACGCGGCGGGCAAGATTCACTCCGACATCAAGCGAGGCTTCATCCGCGCCGAAACGATGGCCTACGACGACCTCAAGACCCTCGGCGAGGAGAAGGCGGTGAAAGCCGCCGGCAAGATGCGGCTCGAAGGCAAGGACTATGTCGTCAAAGACGGCGATATCATCAACTTCCGGTTCAACGTGTAGTCACAGGAGATCGGTGCATTCATGAAAGCGGCTGTGTTGACGGGAATCCGTCGGATGGAAGTGCGGGAGGTTCCCGATCCCAGGATCGAAAAGGACACCGATGTCCTGCTCAAGATCGAAATGGTGGGCGTCTGCGGGTCGGACGTGCACTACTTCGAGACCGGTCGGATCGGCTCCCAGGTGGTTCAGTTCCCCTATATCGTCGGGCACGAGTGCGCCGCGACGGTCGCGGCGGTGGGCAAGGCTGTCAAGAACGTCAAAGTGGGCGACGAGGTCGTGGTTGAGCCTGCGATTTCTTGTCATGAGTGTGATCAGTGCCGCCAGGGACGCGAGAACACGTGCTTCAAGTTGCGGTTCCTCGGCACGCCCGGCCAGGGCAACGGCTGCCTGAGCGAGCACATCGTGATGCCGGAGGAGTGCTGCCTTCCTACCCACGGGAGGATTTCCATCGAGCAGGGCGTGCTCTGTGAGCCGCTCGCGATCGGCGTTTACGCGGTCAAGCAGGCGAAGCTGGCCAGGTCGGCTGATATCGCGATCCTCGGGGCCGGGCCCATCGGCCTCAGTTGCCTGGCCAGTGCGCAGGCCGAGGGCGTGCGGGCCTGCTATTTGACCGAAAAGATCGACAGTCGTATGGGCACCGCCCGCACCGGCGGGGCGACCTGGGTCGGCAATCCTCTGAAAGAGGACGTCGTGGCCGCGATCCTCAAGCAGCAGCCCCTGGGAGTGGACGTCGCCTTCGAGTGCGCCGGTCAACAGGAGACGATCGATCAGGCGGTGGATGTCCTCAAGGCCGGCGGCAAGCTCATGCTGGTCGGCATCCCGCGGGAGGACAGGATATCCTTCGCGATCGACAAGATCCGCCGCAAGGAGATCACCATCGTCAACATCCGACGGCAGAACGCCTGCACGCACAAGGCCATCGATCTGGTGGCGTCGAAGCAGGTCCGGCCGGATTTCATGGTGACCCACCGCTTCAAGCTGGACCAGATCCAGGAGGCATTCGAACTGGTCGCGGGCTATCGGGACGGTGTCGTCAAGGCGATGATCGAGATGTGATGCAGAAGAAGGCCAGCATTATCAGTATTGGCAACGAGTTGCTCAGCGGCAAGACCGTCGATACGAACGCCGCCTATATCGAGGCGCAACTGCGGATCGCAGGAATCCCGGTGGTCGGCGTCTATTGCGTCGGCGACGAGGAGCCCGCGATTCGACGAAAGCTCGCCCAGGCCTGCGAGGAATCCGATATCCTCATCCTCTCGGGCGGTCTGGGACCCACCGACGACGACCTGACGCGACAGGCGATCGCGGGTTTTCTGGGAGTGGAGTTGGTTCTTCGGGACGACCTCGTCGCGGCGTTGCGGGAGTTCTTCGACCGCCGGGGCGTCGAGATGCCTGCGCGAAATACGATCCAGGCCTGCATTCCCAGTGGCGCGACGGCCATTGAGAACCGGAAAGGGACCGCCCCAGGCATCCGGGCCGAGTTCGACGGCAAGGTGCTGTTCGCGATGCCCGGCGTGCCCAGTGAGATGAAGCACATGCTCGATGTGTCCATCCTTCCGGAACTGCGAAGGCTTGCTGCAGGGCAGGTGATTGTGGTCAAGAGACTCCGCTGCTTCGGCGCCGGCGAGTCCAAAATCGCCGAGATGATCGGCGACGCCATGGAAAGGGGACGCAACCCCCTGGTCAACTGCACCGTGCATGAAGGCGTGATCACTCTGGAGGTCGTGGCGACCGCCTCGGAGGAGAGCGAGGCCGAGGCGATGGCGGCTCGCCAGGAGCGCTCGTTACGGATCGCGGTGGGGCATCTGGTGTACGGAACAGGCGTCCAAACACTGGCGGAAGTCGTGGGGGAGCGTCTGACCGAGCTGGGTCGGACCCTGGCTGTGGCGGAATCTTGCACAGGGGGGCTGCTCGCTTCGCTGATCACCGACGTGCCGGGCTCCAGTCGGTATTTCACCTACGGCTGGGTCACCTACAGCAACGCCGCCAAGCAGAGCGAACTGGAGGTGCCTGGGGAGGCGATCGACCGATACGGTGCGGTCAGCGAGCAGGTCGCAGCAGGCATGGCTCAAGGCGCCAGGCGACGATCCGACGCCGATTACGCCATCGGCATCACCGGCATCGCAGGTCCCGACGGCGGGAGCGAGGCAAAGCCGGTGGGCCTGGTGTACATCGGCCTGGACAGCCGTGACGGGACCGAGGTTTGGCGCTATTTTGGCAACGAGGTCAAGCCGGTGGGATTGGCTCACGTCGCGTGGGACCGGCGGGACCCTTCCACAGGGATTCGACACGTCTTCTCGTGGGATCGCAGTTCGATCCGCCAGCGGGCTGCCCAGACGGCCCTGAACCTGCTGCGGCTGAAACTGGCGGACTGACCGCAATCCTTCGGGCTCTGCCTGTCGTGACAGGGCACATCGACCCCCGCGTAGCACGTAAACCACGGCCTTTCTGTGAAATCTTTCCTAATAGATGGACAATGGGGGCAGGGCGGGTAAGATGGCTCGTGTGAAGGTGGCGGGTGCATCGATGGAGTCGGGCACACGCGACTGGAGGAGCCTCGGGAAATGGCCGATGACTACGGAATTGACAGGCTGCCACGAAAAGATTATACTGACGTAACTAGCGGCAGCACTTGAGGTTTGTTGTATGACCAAACAACGCATGCACTTAGGGGAAATCCTCTATAAGGCAGGCTTGGTAGAGAAGCAAGCTCTGATCAATGCGATCAAGACAGCCAAGACCAGCAACAAGAGGCTGGGGCAGGTTCTGATCGATCTGGGACTGATCAATGAGGACACGCTGGCCAAGGCGATCGCCAAACAGTTCGGCCTCAAGTACGTGGACGTCGATCAGGCCCCCATCCCGCCGGACGCCACGAAGATCATCCCCGAGGATCTCATCAAGCGCCACAATATCCTTCCCTTAAGCGCCGACAACGGGCGTCTGAAGCTGATCATCGGCGACCCGATGGATCTCGATATGATGGACTCGGTCCGGCTCCGTCTGAACAAGGAGCTGGAGTGTTATGTGGCCAATCCCAAGAAGATTCGCGCGTATATCGACGAATCCCTGGTCTCCAAACCGGCTGGCGGCGACACCGGCGACGCGAAGACGGCCAATTCGGTCGAGGACGACCGGCTCAAGCACAGTATCGACGCCACGGCGGCCGAATTGGCGGAGGCCGGTCACGAGTTGCAGGCCGCGGCCATGCGGATTCAGGCCGGCGACAGCGCCGATGAAGGTCCGATCATCAAACTGGTGAACCTGATCATCGACACGGCCTACCACATGAGGGCCAGCGATATTCACATTGAGCCCATGGGGGACCGTGTTCGCATCCGCTACCGCGTCGACGGCGTCTGTCTCGAGAAGGACAACATCCCCAAGAACATGCAGAATCCCCTGGTTACCCGCTTCAAGATTCTTTCCGGCATGGACATCGCCGAGAAGCGGTTGCCCCAGGACGGTCGTATCAAGCGAAACATCGCAGGCACGGACATCGACTTTCGCGTCTCCTCGCTGCCTGGCGTACACGGGCCCAGCGTGGTGCTTCGTATCTTGCGGCCCGACGCCGTCAACATCGGCATCGAGTCTCTCGGTTTTGCGACCGATAATTACGCGACCTTCCAGCAAATCATCAAGCGACCCAACGGAATCTTCCTGGTGACCGGTCCGACCGGTAGCGGCAAGACCACGACCCTGTACGCCGCCCTCCAGGAGCTGAACAAACCCGACAAGAAGATCATCACGGCCGAGGACCCGGTGGAGTACAACTTCGCCGGCATGAACCAGTGCCAGGTCCGCCACGAGATCGGACTGAGCTTCGACAAGATTCTTCGCGCCATGCTGCGTCAGGCGCCGAACATCATCCTGGTCGGCGAAATCCGCGACGGCGAGGTGGCCAACATCGCCATCCAGGCCGCTCTGACAGGCCACTTGGTCTTCAGTACCCTGCACACAAACGATGCATGCGGCGCCATCACCCGTTTGATCGATATGGGGGTCAAGCCCTTCCTTGTGGCCAGCTCCATCCAGGCCATCATGGCTCAGCGTCTGGTCCGCGTCATATGCAAGAAGTGCAAGGTTGTGGACGAGAACCCCAATCCCAAGCACCTGAAGCTCCTGGGCATCGACCCGGCGGAAATCAAGAAGCGTCCGGTCTATAAGGGAGCCGGCTGTAGCGCCTGCCAGAACACCGGTTACAAGGGCCGTAAGGGCATCTTCGAGATGATCGAAATGAATGCCGAGTTGCGCGAACTGGCCTATAAGAGGGCCACCACCAGCGAACTGCGGGTCGCGGCCAAGGCCAGCGGCATGAGAACCCTGGCAGAGGACGGGGTATTGAAGGTATTTGGCGGGGTGACCACCGCCGAAGAGGTCTCGCGAAACGCGCAGGTCGAAGGCATTGTAGCGGAGTAGAACCATATCTTGGCAAAGGAACACTGATGGGAACACTGAACATGGACAGACTCCTCCATGCGTGCGTAAGCCAAGGGGGATCCGATATCCACCTCTCTATCGGTCGTCCGCCGGTCATTCGGATCGACGGGCACTTGCGGTCCCTCGAGACCAAGGTATTGGAGCCGGATGATACGGCCGCCCTGATGAAGAGCATCACGCCGGAACGATGCCAGCAGGAGCTCCAGGAAGAAGGAGGAACCGACTATGGTTTCGCCTTTGGCACTGCGGCGCGTTTTCGTGTCTCGGTGTTCAAGCAGAAGGGCACCATCGCCATGGTCCTTCGGCAGATTCCCTACAAGATCCTGACGTTTGAGGAACTGGGGCTTCCGAAGATTTGCGCGGCTTTGTGCCGGCGGCCTCGAGGATTGTTCTTGGTTACCGGACCGACCGGCAGCGGCAAGACAACCACCCTGGCCACGATGATCAACTACATCAACGAGAACTTCGATCGCCATATTGTGACGGTTGAGGACCCCATTGAGTATTACCATCCGCACAAGAAATCAATCATCAACCAGCGAGAAGTGGGCGTGGACGTGCCGAGCTTCGCCGAGGCCCTCCGACGCGTGTTGCGACAGGACCCCGACGTCATCCTCGTCGGTGAGTTGCGAGATTTGGAGACTATCGAAGCGGCCGTGCGTGCTGCGGAGACGGGACACTTGGTGTTCAGTACGGTCCACACGACCAGCGCCGCCGGCACGGTCAACCGTATCATCGACGTGTTCCCGACGGACCAGCAGGAGCAGATCCGAATTCAGTTGAGTGGAAACCTGATCGCTGTGCTGAGTCAGGCGTTGTGCCCTCTGGCGACCGGGCGGGGGCGCATCGCGGCCTATGAATTCATGGTCGTCACACCCGCGATCGCCAACCTGATCCGCGAGAACAAAACCTACCGTATCGATTCGAGTATCCAGACCGGCAAGAAACTGGGCATGCAGTTGCTCGACGAACACCTCTGGAACCTCTACGACATTGGCAAGATCACCCTGGAGGAGATGTTGGACAAGGGTCGGGCTCCCGGCGCTCTCCAGGAAAAGGCCTTGGCCAAGATCGCGGGCGCCAAGGGCAAGCTCAAGAAGAAGGCAGAAGACGCCAAGAAGGAACTCGAAGACCTCGGACCGATTCTCAAGACGTGACGGTTCGGGCGTCTTCCGACGGCACGGGGGACCCCAGGCGACAGGGCACGGATGGAAGCCCTCCCGTTTGAATACCCGAGGGCATTCCTTTGTTATCGGGGCACTTGTCGGTGTCCTATTAACCAGATGTCCGAATTGTAATTTTCTGTAAAATAAGTGTTTACTTCGATACAATAAGGTCGTACTGGATTATAGGGTGTTTAAGGGTTATGGCGATGGGTAACGGTAAGGCAATCGAAAAGCTCCCTCCAGTCGAGCAGCTCCGCGGCCGACCGATCGGCAGGATCCTGATGAAGATGGGACTGCTGAGCCGTGATAAGGTCCACGAGTGCCTTGAGATCCAGAAGAAGCGAGGGGGCGGTATCCGCCTGGGGCAGATCCTCATGGAATTGGGATTGGTCGATGAACCCCGCCTTCAGATCGCCCTGGCGGCCCAGCGCGGCATCGAGTACATCGGCATCGACGGGCTGGACATTCCCGCCGACGTCATCGAGAAGGTTCCGGCCCAGATGGCCAAGACCTTTCATATCCTACCGATCGCTCACAACAAGGACAAGAAGGAGTTGACGGTCGTCCTGGACAATGTGGACAACTTCCGGGCCACCGACGATCTGCGAACCCTCATGGGCTTCGCCATCGTCGCCAAGATGACCGATCGCGGCAGCCTGGAGGCCGCGATCGGCAAGTATTATGAGACCAAGCAGGACGACAACATCACCGAACTGATCGATGAGATCCAGTCGGACTCCTTCCTCCAGGAATTCGAAGGCCGCAGCGCCAGCATCGACTTGGACGAGCTCAAGGAACTCTCTGAATCGAACCCGGTGAAAAAGCTGCTGAACCTCGTGCTGCTCCAGGCGATTCGCGACAAGGCCGCGGACATTCACTTCGAGCCGTTCGAGAACGAGTACAAGATGCGCTATCGCATCGACGGCGTGCTCTACGAGATGATTCCCCCGCCCAAGTACATCGCGGCGGCCTTGAGCTCGCGTATCAAAGTTATGGCCAGCTTGGACATCGCCGAGCGGCGTTTGCCTCAGGACGGTCGTATCTCCCTGACCGTCCAGGGCAATCCCGTGGACCTTCGCGTCAGCGTGTTGCCCACCATGTTCGGCGAGAGCGTCGTGCTTCGTATCCTCGACCGCAGCCAGGTGAGCTTCGACATCAACAAGCTGGGCCTTCAGCCGGAAGACGTCAAGACCTTCCGCCAGTTGATCGACAAGCCCAATGGCATCGTCATCGTCACCGGGCCCACCGGTTGCGGCAAGACGACGACGCTGTACGCGGCGCTCAACGAACTGAACACCATCGACACCAAGATCATCACCACCGAGGACCCGGTGGAGTACGATATGGACGGGATGATCCAGTGCCAGATGAAGCCGGACATCGGGTTGACGTTCGCCCGCTGTCTCCGCGCCATCCTGCGTCAGGACCCGGACATCATCCTGGTCGGCGAAATCCGCGACCTGGAGACCGCGGAAATCGCGGCCCAGTCGTCCCTGACCGGCCACCTGGTCTTCACGACCCTGCACACGAACGACGCTCCGAGCTCGATCGCCCGTCTGCTGGACTTGGGTGTGGAGCCCTTCCTTCTGACGGCCACCATCGAAGGCATCGTGGCCCAGCGGCTCGTGCGAAAGATCTGCACCGGCTGCAAGACCGCGTTCGAGCCGAGCGAAGCGCAGCTCAAGGACCTCCGCCTGACCGAGGACGACATCAAGGGCAAGAAGTTCTATTATGGGCGGGGATGCAGCCGCTGCAACGGCACCGGCTACAAGGGCCGACTCGGCGTGTTCGAAATCATGGTGTTCAACGAGGAAATCCGGGAGCTGATCATGAACCGCGCCTCGACGAACGTGCTTCGCATGGCGTCGCTCAAGGCAGGGATGCGGCCCCTGCGGGAAAACGGCCTGGCCGCGATCTACGACGGCCTGACGACCGTCGACGAGATCGCGCGGGAGACGATGATCGAAGGATAATCCGATCGCTCGAATTGCTGGTTACGCTAACGGACAAGGGAAAGTGAGGTAGGAGTATGCCGGTTTTCCAGTATGTGGCGCTGGATTCCCAGGGCGTCGAGATCAAGGACGAGATCGAAGCTCTCAGCGAAAAGGAAGCGATCAGCAAGATCCGCAACATGGGGTATTTCCCCACGAAGGTCCGGTCCAAGGCCGCGACGGCCGCCAAGGCGGGGGGCAAAGGCGCGGCGGCCAGGGCCAAGAAGCGTCGGGGCGCCGGGGCCAAGGTCAAAATCCGCTTCGTCACGCAGTTCGCCCGGCAGCTCTCGACCCTCCAGGACGCGGGTCTACCTGTGTTGCGGTCCCTGCGCATTCTCGAAGAGCAGCAGAAGAAGGGCAACTTCAAGCGGATCATCGGGTACGTCGCCGACGACATCGAAGGCGGCTCGACCCTGTCGGAGGCGTTCGCCAAGTATCCCCGCTGCTTCGACCGGCTGTTCGTGAACATGATCGCCGCAGGCGAGGCGGGCGGCGTGCTCGACCTGATCCTGTCTCGCGTCGCGGACTTCAAGGAGAAGGCCGAGCGGCTCAAGGCGCGCGTCAAGGGCGCCATGATTTACCCGATCGTCGTGCTCATCGCCGCGTTCGGCATCCTGATGGGCCTGATGCTCTTCGTGATTCCCCAGTTCGAGTCGGTGCTCACCGAAATGGTCGGCGGCAAGCTGAACCCCGTTACGACCACCGTGCTGGGCATCAGTTCCTGGATCGCCAAGGACTTTGGGTGGGCCTGGCTGGCCGGCGTGCCGGTTGCGATCGTGTTTCTGACGCGCTTCCTCCGGCGGTTCCGTCCGGTCCGCCTGGTGCTGGACGCGGTCCAGTTGAGGCTCCCGGTGCTCGGGCAGTTGACCAGCAAGGTGTCCATCACGCGGTGGACGCGAACGCTGGGCACCCTGATCAGCGCGGGCGTGCCGATTCTCGACGCGATCAATGTCACGAGAGAGACCGCCGGTAATGAGGTGTACGCGAACATGCTCACCGCGGTCCACAACTCCATCCGCCAGGGCGACACGTTCGCAGGCCCCTTGCGGCTGTCCAAGACGGTGGACTTGCTCGTGGCGAACATGGTGGCCGTCGGCGAAGAGACCGGCGACCTCGACAAAATGCTGTTGAAAGTGGCCGACCAGTACGACGAGCAGGTGGACGTGCTCGTCGGCGGCCTGATGTCGATGCTCGAGCCGATCATGATCATCGGCCTGGGCAGCATCGTGATGATTATTGTGTTGGCGGTGTTCCTGCCGATGATCCAGGTCATCACCAGCCTGGGCTCCTCCGGCGGTTGACCCGGAATCCTGCAAGATCGAAGATCCAAGTTGTCGTGCACCAGTTGTAAAAGGAGAAGACCATGAAACCGACCATCAACCAGGCCAAACGAAAAGGGGCGTTCACCATCGTGGAACTGCTGACCGTCATGAGCATCATCGTGATCCTCATCGGTCTGCTGGTCCCGGCGTTGAACAAGGCCCGGCGCTACGCGACGCTCGTAAAGCAGAAGGCCCAGCTTCACAGCATGGACGCGGCTATCGAGCTGTTCAACAACGAGTACGGCAGCTACCCGGCCTCCGCCGCCCTGGATCCGGATGGGCTTCCTTATTGCGGCGCGATGAAGCTGTGCGAAGCCTTGATGGGACAGGACCTTCTGGGGTTCCACTCCAATTCGGCCTTCCGGCGAAACGGGCTCAGCGCGTCGGGAGAGGTGCTCTATCCAGCGAA
The DNA here is from genome assembly GCA_937927975.1 of uncultured Phycisphaerales bacterium. Lineage (GTDB taxonomy): Bacteria > Planctomycetota > Phycisphaerae > Sedimentisphaerales > Anaerobacaceae > PLanc-01. The sequence goes on along the minus strand of CALEZT010000227.1, from coordinate 34,972 downwards.
CATCGACCAGATGAGCGAAGTGGCCCGTGCCGCGACCCTGACGGCCCGCAGGGGGCCCTATCTGCAGGCTGAGAGCGCCAACGCCTGGCAGATGACGGACATTTACGGCAACGTGGGGACCTTCCTGGGGACCTCCCGTGTGCTCTGTGACGTCTATGAGCGGCAGATGCCATCCGGAAAGAAGACCGGCATGCCGATTCTGTACTACCGAGCGGATACCGCCAACACGCAGCACGATGCGGCCCTGCCGATGTCCGAGACCAGCAACGGCGGAAACATCTACAATTACATGGACAACAACAGCCTGATCGCCCTCAACAAGCCCTGGATGACGGGCGGGACCACCACGGCATCCACGCACAGCCTGGCGACCCCTCTGCGGTTCTACATGAACACCAAGAGCGACAAGATCACGACGGCCTCCCGGCCTTTCCGTCCCGATCAGTACATCCTGATCTCCGCGGGCTGGGACAACGAGTACGGCACCGCCGACGACGTCTGCAACTTCGAATGGAAGTACCAGGAGCAGCAGACGCAACCGTAAGTCAGACGCGTTGCGTGTCGACGTCTGCGGCAACTGGATCGTGACAGCGCTATGGAAAGAGAATCGCCGTGAAAACGAGAAGATCAGGCCTGACGATGATCGAAATTATGGTGGTGGTCGGGATCATCGCCATCCTCATCGGGTTGTTGATCCCGGCCGTGCACACCGTGCAGAAGATGGCCAAGGAGACCAAGCAGAAGGCGCAGTTCACCGCCATCGAACTGGGTCTGGCGGCCTTCAAGAGCGACTACGGGGATTATCCCCCCTCGTTCTGGTTCGACCCTGCCGCTGCGGGAACTGCATTGCAGAACTACTGCGGCGCTCAGAAGCTGGCCGAGGCGATGGTCGGTTGGGACCTGATGGGATTCCATCCGAATTCCGCCTGGAGGGCCGACGGCTTGGCGGCGGGCGTGAACAACGCCGGGATCGCCAACACGGTCTACAAGGAAATCGACACTCTGAAGAGACGCAAAGGCCGCTATGTGGATCTGGAGGTCGCCAATCCTTTCCTCCTCGGCGGCGGCACGGACGCTCTGTTCCCTGGGACGGTTCCCCCGCTGGAGCCGCGAACGTACGTGCTGTGCGACGTGTTCACCCGCACGGAACGCAAGATCCAGAGGCTCGACGGCAAGATGGTCTCGGCGGGCACGCCCATTCTGTACTTCAAGGCCAACCCCGCCAGTCTCCTTCATGAACCGGTCGCGTGGACCCAGACGAGCAACTGCATCTACGACGCTCGCGACAACGCGCCGATCCTGAATCTGGGTCTGGTGGCGGACGGGGCTTTGCCGCCGGCGTCGCGTCGGCAGCACGACCTGGCGCCGGGCATCCGGCCCGGCACGACGAGCTTCGAGTATTTCTACTACGATTATACCCGCGACGTGCGGATTCAAGACCGTCGATGGCCGGTCCGGCCGGATTCGTACCTGCTGATCTCCGCAGGCATGGACGGCATCTACGGCACCGAGGACGACATTCGGAACTTCGCCAAGTGACCGCGAGGATCGCGTGAGGCAGCCTATGACACAGGGGCATCACAGTCGAGCGGTGACGCTGATCGAGATGATGGTCGTGCTGGGCATCATCGCGGTGCTGGCCAGTCTCGTGGTCACGCTGACGCTTCGCGTGGACAACCAGTCGAAAGAGCGGGCCCTGGACAGCGCGTTCGGGCTGCTGAACACGGCGCTTCGGGAGTACTACGAGGTCAAGGGCCGATTCCCCGAGCAGCCCGCGCGGGACGCACGCGGTTTCGCCCTGGACCACAACGAGTGGATGGTCAAAGAGCTGCGGTCCGTGCCGGACGCTCGCGCGGTGCTTGAACAGCTCAATCCCGCGACGGTCAAGAGTCTGGCGGGGGACCCCGCCATTGCGGAGATCCGGGACCCCTGGGGAACCGTGCTGGACTACGTGTACGAGTACGCCGACGGCAAGGGGGACACCTTTCCCGAGTTGATCTCGGCCGGTCCGGACCGGACGTTCGGCACCGAGGACGACATCAGCAGCAGGGCGCGAAGAGCCAGATAAGGACTGAAGGAAAGATCGGGACCCATGAATCTGCGAGCACGCAAGACAACCGGTTTGACGCTGGTCGAGATGACGCTGGTCATCGCGACGATCGCCATCATGGCGGGCCTGGCGGTCCCGGCCATGCGTGCCCTGATCCGGTCGTTTCAGACCGAGGGCGGCGCGGTGAGCATGATCAACGCGGCGCTGCACTCGGCCCGGACGATGGCGGTCAGCCGTCAGCGGTATGTGGGGGTTCGTTTCCAGAAGCTGTGTACCTCGGACAATCCGACCGACCCGCTCAAGGGATTGATGGACGCGCCGCAGTACATGATCTTCATCGAGCACGTGCAGGCGACCAGCGACTTCGACCTCGAAGATGGCTTCCGGGCGATTCAAGGGCTCGAACCGATCAAGCTGCCCAGTCCGATGGGAGTGATGGAGCTGAACTGGATCACCAGGGACACGGAGATCGACGAGCCGTTCGAACTGTCCGACGCGACGACGTTCTCCATCGTGTTCTCGCCCTCAGGCAAACTGGTCACGCATAACGTGCGGGTCCGCAACCGGGACGGCGTGTACCGTCCGGACAACGCCGCAGGCGGCAACCGAGTGTCTCGGGACGACGTGTTCAACTCGGTCGAGAACATCTGCCGGCCCCGCACAGGGACGTTTGTGTCTACGGGGATGTTCCTCCAGGACGACTATTTCCCCCGCAAGAACGGGTCGAGACAGACGGACAGTCTCAACTACGGCCTGGGCGAAGAGCCCGGCTGCACGAGTTTCGTGGTTTACGAGACTCCCCAACTGCGGGTGGTGTACGACAAGAAAACCGCGTGGACCGACTACCTGAGCCGGCTGGCGACCCGGGCTTTCTACGTCAGCCCGTACACGGGAAACCTGATCTCCGCGAAGTGATGGGCGATATGACAAAGAAACGGCAACAGCACGGATTCTCGTTGACGGAGACCTTGATGGCCGTCGGAACGCTGGCGATCGGCATGACGTTCATCGGCGGCACCTTCCTGACGGGGATCTACTTCGCGACGCTGTCGACCGAGCGGACGATCGCGGCGGTGGCGGCCGCGGAGGCGTTCGCCAAGATGCGGATCTTCGGTCTCGACGTCAATGATCCCGATCTCAAGAACAGCGGATTCGCTCTCTATGAGGATATCGCCACGCTGCCGACGGGGGAGACCTTCTACCCCTCGACCCGCGGGGACGTGGACCGCCAGTATTCCTGGTCGGCGATCTGCCGACGGGTGTCCGACGCGAACGACGTCGCCGACGCCAATGACGCGCCACAGGGCGGCGAGTTGATCCAGTGCGTCGTGTTCGTCAGTCGGGAAATCGGCGGCGATTCGTCCTACCGCAAACGCAGGAGCGGCGCGAATTGGCCGCAGCTCGAGACGACCACGCTGCCGTGCCCGGTTCGGATCAACCTCGCTCAGACCGCCGGGATGTCGGACCAGGTCCTTGTCAAGGACGCTGTGACCAGCGACGCGATCGACGAGCGGACGTTCGTCTCGCAGAATTCGATCCTCGTGGACGACGCGACCGGCCACATCTATCGCGTGCTGGAGCGGGACAAAGTCGAGCCCGAGAGAATCACGCTGGATCGCGTCTGGGAGGGCGGCGGCCTGACCACGACCGAGGGCGGCTGGGTCTGGGTGGTTCCGCCGCCGGTGGCGGGAGGGCGGATTCCCGGCGTGGCCGTGTATCAGAAGATCATCAGATTCCCGAGGCCGTAAGATGCGAAAAGCCTTCACGCTCATGGAATTGGTGGTGGCCCTGGCGATCCTGGCGGTGGTGCTGTCTTTCGCCGGCGTGATCTTCCGCGTCAGCATCGATTCGCACCGTCTGGCCGTGGCCAACGCCGAGATCATGCAGAAGCTTCGCGTCCTTACGGACCAGTTGGACGCCGATTTCCGCAGTCTCCGCAAGGACGCCGACATCTTCGTGGTCTGGAACGCGGCGCCCAAGCCCGGCTACGTCGAGCCCAATGGAGTCTCGGGAGGGACAGGGACCAGCTTCGTCGGAACCCAGGGCTACGAGCGGTTCGATCGGATCATGTTCTTCACCACAGGCGATTTTCAGGCCTACGGTCGATCGGAGCGGAGCAACGTGGCTCGCATCTGTTACACGCTGGCCCGCGGCCCGTCAGCCAGCCCTGCGGACCCCAACTGGGCTCCGATGCAGAAACCCTGGAAGCGGGTGCTGGCCAGGACGCAACATCTGCTGATCTCCCCGACCCCGGGCAGCACGGACAAGCCTCTGGATGTGAACGGTTTCACCACCGAGCAGTGGCTCAAGTGGAACAGCCAGGATGAGATCGACCGGATCTCGCTGGAGGGTTGGAAGCGGATGCCGGAGGCCCAGAAGATCGACATGCTCTCGGTCATCGGAGACATCACGATCACCAAGGACAGCGGCAGCACCCGGATCGAGAGCCGACCCGCCCACGAGGCTCGCGGCGTGCTGATCGACCCCGCCCAGCCGGAGTCGATCCATTCGCTGTTCTGCCAGGGTGTGGGCCAGTTCATGGTCCAAGGCTGGAACGACCAATTGAATCGATGGATTCCGGCGGTCGATCCGGACGAGGACGGCGACCTGGCGGACTCCGATTTCATCCTGACCTCGGACAACAGGGCGCTCGATCCGGAGAAAGACCCCGGGCTGTGGTATCCGCGACAAGGAAGCAGTCTTCGCGAGCCCGACTTCCCGGTGACGCGGATCGACCAGGAGCACTTCAACCAGATTCCCGGTCTGGGGCGGGCATTGAAGTTTACGTTCACGCTGTACGACTCGCGGAACCTGATCAGGAACGGCAGGACGTTCACGCATATTGTCTATCTGGACAATTGATGGAGCAGCCATGAAGGAATCGAACGGACATATTGCGGCGGATCGGCCCCGGGGCTCGGCCCTGATCCTGACGGTGGTCCTCACGAGTCTGCTGGCCATCGTCGGCGTGCTCTTCGTCATGGCTGCGCGGATCGACAAGATGGCCACCACCGCGGCGACCGAAAGTCGTGAACTCACCTGCGCCGTCGATACGGTTGTGACGCAGATTCATCAGGCCTTAGCCGAGGACGTGCCCGGCGTCGGGAAGGGCCAGGAGTATTACGACTACCCCGACGAGGCCAACCCCTGGCTCGCCGATCTGGCGCCGTACGAGTCCGGCGGCAAGCACTCCTGGGGGCAGATCAGCAACCTCGGTCCTCTGACCACCGCCACGAGGGACATCCTCATCGACAAGACCCTTGGTGAGCGGGAGCCGATCCTCAATCCGAGCAATGCAGTAGCCCCGGACGCACTGGCCGACGCCGACGGCGACGGGGTCCCCGACGCCAAGTGGTTCCGCGTGCCCGGCGTGATGACCAGCAAGGGCAGGCCCTTCTACGCGGCGGTACGCATCATCGACAACGGCGCCATGCTCAATCTGAACACCGGTTTTCGGTTCGATCCCACCGATTCGCAGGACTCCGGCGTGGGCCTGGCGAGTCCTCTGCGGATCAACGTTCTGGCGTTGGCGGCGTCGCCCACCGCGGCGCCTTCGGTGACGCATGAAGAGACGCTGCTGGGGGTTCGCGCCAACGGTTCGACCGGATCGGCGGCCGCACAGAATCTGGCGGCGTATGAACGGAACGTGATCTGGCGGTATCTCGATGTCGAGAATCCGAGCGCCTATACCCCCTTCGACATGTCGGACGAGCTGGAGCTTCGCTATCGCTATCTGCTCGATCAGGACAAGATCGATACTCGCGTGGAGGTCTGCGGACGGTTCACCGGGGTCTCCAAGCCCATCTACCGAGACCTGGATACGTGGTATCCGCGGGTGACCGGCGGAAACGACTTCTCTTCCTATGCCTACCGTCACGTCGCGACGACCTACAACATGGACCGGATCATCGCGCCGGAGTCCTTCTCGCTGGACGATGGGACTCAGCGCAGGAAGATGGTGAACGTCAACACGACGGACGAACTCACCCTCCGCAGGGCGATCGCCGCGGCATTGCTGGATTCGCAGCCGAATCTCGATCCCGAACGGGCCGCGCAGGAAGCGGCGCAGATCAGCGCCAATATCATGGATTACATCGACGATGACGACGAGGTCACGGTCGTCCAGGATCTGTCGTCCCCATATTTCGGTTTCGAGCGTCCCTGCATCTATATCTCCGAGATCGCCTGCCGGCTGGTGGAGAACCAGAGCGGCAAGCACTGGTCCTACGCGGTCGAGCTGTTCAAGCCGCACTTCGAGGACCGGGACCCCAGACCCGATGAGTGGAAACTTCGAATCGACGACGCCGGTGGTCGGACCGAGCTGTCGATCGCCTGGAGCGGGTCCAGGCGGTTCCATGTCGTTCTGGCCGACCATCCGGATGCGCCGCTGGCCGACAGCGTGGTCTTCACCGACGCCAACGAGCCAGCGGACACCATGCCCTTGTACGCCTACAACCGGGCCGACTACTCAAGGCGGGTACAAAACGCCAATCCGAGCAGTTTCAAATTCGAAGCCGGCGCCACGATCTCTCTGGTCCGCGTCGTTCCAGGAGTTTCTCGCGAGTTGCCTGCCGACATGATTCGAGTGCCCGAGGGCTGGATGCCGACTGCCGACGGCGCCTACAGCCTCCGGCGGGACATCTCGCCGCACCGATGCGTCCGGCGGCTCTGGGCGTCCGCTGCGCAGAGATCGACGCCCACGCTGGGCAATGACGTGGGGCCCTATATCGACAGCGAGTATCCCGGCGTGATCCAGGCCCATCCCGCCAACAAGCCCTTGACGCACATCGGGGAACTGGGCAAGATCTTCCGCCAGAATGGGTACATCGTCCCGCAAGGCGCGTCGGCGCCCAGTGTGCTGATCGACTTGGTCGATCCGAACAACGCGGGTCTCTTCAAGTACCTGACCGTGATCGATCCATCCGCCACGCCGCGGGTGGCCGAAAGCGAAACTCGCATCATGGGGCGGATCAACGTCAACACCGCGCCGGCTTTCGTCCTGGCCCAGTTGCCCTGGATGAGCTACAAGGGCGTTCCGGCCGACATCGTCGCAGGCTCGGTCAGAGGAGCGGGCTCGACGACTTCGTCGGCCAATCCTACCTTCGATCTGGAGACTGCGTATGAGCGAGGGCGTGAGATCGTCAAGCACCGTCGAACCCACGGCGCATACCGAAGCACGGCCGATCTGATGAAGGTGATCGCCCTCCACGATCTGGCGTTCGACAGGACGGGCAACGGACACGACGACACGCCGCGGGGCCCGGATCTGACGCCGGACACCGCCTTGAACGATCTCGAAGAGCGGGATCTGCTCTTCACGCGGTTCAGCGATCTGGTCACCGTCCGCAGCGACGTCTTCACAGCCTATCTCCTGGTTCGGATCGGAGAGGCCGGACCGCAGAAACGTCTGATCGCGATCTTCGACAGGAGTCGGGTCAACTCGCCGGGCGACAGGGCCCGTCTGGTCGCTCTGCACCCGGTTCCCGACCCTCGCTAGACGCTCGTTCGTGCTTTCCAGTTCGACGATTCCTCACTCCCGGTTGAGAACGCCGACGGTCCGCCGTATAATCGGGGTCAGCCGCACGACGCGGTTGGATGGCGGTCTCACACAGGTCCGGGGGCGGCCTCAGAAGGGATTTCCGAGCCCATGCAGATGCAGTCGCAAACACGAACGAAGGTATACACCGTTGCCCAGGTGAACTCGCTGGTCAAGGATGTGCTCCAGGCGAATCTGCCGTCCTGGCTGACGATCAAAGGCGAGATCACCGACTGGAAACAGCACCAGAGCGGTCACTGCTACTTCTCTCTCAAGGACGAAGAGTCGATCCTGCCCTGCGCGATGTGGCGGGGGAACTTCTCGAAAGTGAAGTTCAAGCCGGGCAATGGGCTGGCCGTACTGGTGACCGGATCGATCGATTTATATGTGCCCCAGGGGCGGTACAAGCTGATCGTCGACGAGATGATCCCGGCGGGCATGGGCGCCCTGCAACTGGCTTTCGAGCAGATGGTTCGCAAGCTCGAAGCCGAGGGGCTCTTCTCCGAGTCGCACAAGAAGCCGCTGCCCAAGTACCCGCAGCGGATCGGCATCCTCACGAGCGAGTCGGGCGCCGCGCTGCACGACATCGCCGACAGCATCCACAACCGTTGGCCTTGCACCCGCCTGGCTCTGTATCCGGTGCCCGTTCAGGGGCCGGGTGCGGCCGAGGCGATCGCCGCCGCCATTGCCGACGTGAACCGGCGCAACGACCGGCTCAAGCTCGACGTGCTGATCGTCGGTCGCGGCGGCGGGTCGCTGGAGGACCTCTGGGCCTTCAACGAGGAGGTCCTGGCCCGCGCCATCTTTGCGTCCCAAATCCCGATTATCAGCGCGGTCGGGCACGAGGTCGATGTGACCGTGGCGGACCTCGTAGCCGACGCTCGCGCCTCGACGCCGACCAAGGCGGGCGTCGCGGCCGTTCCGAACATGGAGGACGTGCTGAGCGACTTGCAGCACCAGGAGCGGCGGCTCGCCGGCAGCGTCCGCTCGCGTTTCGACCTGTGCCGCGAGTATCTCCAGACCATTCTCGCCAACTCCGTGTTCCGCAACCCGCTGCTGGTGGTTCGCAACCGCGAGCAGCACCTGGACGATCTGGGGTGGGACCTGGGCGACGCGATGAGACGGGTTTTCTTCGATGCCCAGAAGCAGGTCCAGGATTGCCAGGAGCAGGTGGCGCGGATCGAGCCGCACCGGCTGCTCGGGCGGATGACGGTCGAATTGAACAACCTGGCGGGCCGGAGTCTGGCGGGGCTGATTCAGGTGCTCAATCGCAAGAACCTGCAAATCACCGCCCAGGAGAACCGTCTGGCAGGGCTCAATCCCAAGTCGGTTCTCAATCGTGGCTACAGCATCACGCTCAACAAGCAGACCGGCCGGGTGATCCGCGCGGCCGACGACGTGAAGGAGGGCGACGTGCTCCTCACGGAGTTGGCCGACCACAATCGAATTGAGAGCCAGGTCAAGGAAATTGATAAAGGATGATGGATGATGACGGAACGAAAACCCAAAGACGAGTTGGCCAAATTGACCTTCGAGGAGGCGATCGGGCAACTCAAAGAGATTGTGGGCAAGATCGAGCAGGGGGAGATCCCGCTGCAGGACAGCCTGGAGCAGTATGAGAAGGGGATGGCCCTGATCAAGCACTGCCGAGGTATCCTCCAGAAGGCGGAAAAGCGCATCGAGAAGATCTCGAAGGAAGGGCCGTCGGAGCCGGAAAACCAGGACGACGACGAGCCGCTGTTGCGGGGCTAGCGAGCCCGATCACCCGATCGGATTTCAATTGCCACGGCTGGGCGCGCGGGGCATAATGACCCGAGCCGCGAAAAGCTCGCTGCGAGCGTGGCGGAACTGGCATACGCGCCAGGTTTAGGTCCTGGTGTCCGTAAGGACGTGGAGGTTCGACTCCTCTCGCTCGCATTTGAACGCCCATGGATTGCAGGCTGGTGCAGGAGAAGTCATGGCCCGACGCCTTGTGATAATGATGGTCTGCCTCGCGTCTCTCGTATCGGTTGCTTCCTGTGTCCCTGTCGCAACACGCGGTGTTTCCGCACGGCCGGTGGCGGTCCTCGGGGCTTCGTCGCAGGATATCGCGGAACTTGAGGCCAGACTGGCGGAGGCCGTGTCGCTGGAGTTTGAAGGCATCCAGTTCACGTCCGGCCGGATCGCGGGCCGGTCTGCTGTCGTCGCCTGGACGGGCATCGGCAAAGTCAATGCAGCCATGGTGGCCACCCTCCTGATCGAGCATTTCCAGCCGACGCGGGTGGTGCTCACGGGGATCGCGGGCGCCATCGATCCGAATCTGGAGCCGGGGGACATTGTCGTCGCCAGACGGACCGCTCATCACGACATGGGCTACATCGGACCGGTGGGACTGGAGCCCGGCGGCGTGAGAAATCGCCTGACGGAGGAGACGAACCCCACGTTCTTCCCCGCCGATCCCGACCTGCTGGCCGCCGCCCGACACGCCGCGAGCACGACAACCTTTGACCCGATCGACCATTTCAACGGCCAACGCCCCCCACGGGTTGTTGTCGGGACGCTCGTTACAGGCGACACGTTCGTGGCGTCCAAGACCCAGAGTCGCAGACTGGCGGAGATGTTTGACGCCGACGTTGTGGACATGGAAGGGGCGGCCGTCGTGCAGATCTGCCATCAACGCGGGATCGGGTGCCTGGTCCTTCGCAGCATCGCCGACAAGGCCGACGACAGCGCGGTTGTGGACAAGCAGAAGTTCTATGCCCTGGCGGCGAAGAACGCGGCACGGCTCGTCGTCGAGGTTCTGGCAAATCTGGGGGAATGAGGACGCGGAATGCTGATAGACCGCTTCGAGTTCGAGAAGCATCGCACGAATCTGCGGATTGAGACGGTGGCCGGGGTGACGACCTTCCTGACCATGGCCTACATTATCTTCGTGAACCCGAACATCCTGGGCGACGCCGGCATGGACAAGAACGCCCAGATCGCGGTGACGTGCCTGGTCAGCGCGATTGCGACGATCGCCGCCGGGCTCTTCGGCAAGGCGCCCATCGCCATGGCCCCTGGCATGGGGCTCAACAGCTTCTTCGCCTACACGCTCGTCGCACGCGAGCAGGTCAGTTGGCAGACTGCCCTCGGGGCCGTCTTCATCTCGGGCCTGGTGTTCCTTGTCCTGACGCTGGTCGGCCTGCGAAAGAAGCTCGTCGAAGCGATTCCACAGGGTCTGATCGCAGCCATCGCCGTGGGCATCGGTCTGTTCATCGCCTTCATCGGCCTGGGCAATCTGGGCTTGATCCTGCGGGATGAAGAGACGTTGTTCGCATTTGGCGACGTCAGGCAAGCGACGGTCTGGATCGGCCTGCTCGGATTGGCTGTGATGATCGCGCTGAGCGCGCTTCGGGTCAAGGGCTCTCTGCTGATCGGCATCTTCGTAGCGACCATCACGGCGGGGCTGCTGGGCTATGTGAGCAAGCCCGCCGGCTGGGTGTCGCTCGACTGGCCCGTGGGCAAGGTCGCCCTGCACCTGGATATCGTCGGCGCGATGAAGATCAGCCTCTGGGGCAGCATCTTCACCCTGATGTTCATCGACCTGTTCGACAGCATCGGCACGCTCGTCGCCTGCTGCGAGAAGGCGGGCATGCGGGACGACCGCGGCCAGATCCGCGGTCTGGATCGCCTGCTCAGCATCGATGCCGTCGCGACGATGGTCGGAGCTCTGCTGGGAACCTCGACGACCACGTCCTACGTGGAATCGGCGGCCGGCATCGAGCAGGGCGGTCGGACGGGCTTTACCTCGGTGGTTACGGGAGTGCTGTTTCTCCTGGCTCTGTTCTTCGTCCCGGTGATTGCGGTTGTGCCGGGTTACGCGACCGCGCCGGCACTGATCGTCGTGGGGTACTTCATGATGAAGGAGGCCCGCAAGATCAATCTCCGCAAGGCCGACGAGCTGATTCCCTCGTTGATCATCGTCGTGATGATCGCGGTGAGCTATCAGATCAGCATGGGCCTGGCGCTGGGGTTCGTGTCGTTCGTCGGTTTGAAGGTCGTTCTGGGTCGATTCAGGGAGGTTCGTGGAGCGATGTGGCTGATCGCCGGCCTGTCGCTGGCGTTTCTGGCCATCCGCTGGTGGCCGGTGGGATAGGGACTGTTCTGTGAAGGAGTGACGAGATGGGCAAGATCGGGATCGGGGTGAACATGGAATTCGTGCGGCACGCGGACAAGTGCTTCGAGTGGGGCGTCCAGAAGGCGGCCGAGCTGGGTTATGAGTACGTCGAGCCGATGGTGCACTGGGGCCGCGAGCTGCTCAGCGAGGCAGGGTACTTCCACAGCGTCTCGATGCTGGACGACCCGTACCGGATCAAACGCGCCTGCGAGAAGGCTGGCATCAAGCTCTCAGGCCTCTCGGCCCATACGCCCTTGTGCAAACCCGAGATCGGCACGGAGTACCTCAAGCAGGCGATCCGCTTCGCCGCCGAGTGCGGGGCGCCGGTCGTCAACACGGACGAGGGCCCCAAGCCCGCCTGGACGACCGAAGACGAGGACTTCACGCTGATTCGCTACGCGCTGAAGGAGGCTTCGTTGGTGGCCGAGCCAAGGGGCATCCTGATCGGCATCGAGCCGCACCAGCAATACAGCAAGACGCCGGAGGGCCTGGACCGCATCCAGAAGCTTGTGAAATCGAAGGCCATCGGCATCAACTTCGATACCGGCAACAGCTACCTCGGCGGCCAGAACCCGATCAAGTGGCTCAAGCACGTCCGCACGCGCCTCGTGCATCTGCACGCCAAGGACATCTCGATCCAGCAATCGACCGCCGAACGAGGCAAGGTCACCGGCACCCCGGTCGGCTGCGCCTGCGGCGACGGCGTCATCGATTGGAAGAAGGTCGTCGAGGTCTGCAAGACGATCTCTCGCGACATCGTCTTCAGCGTCGAGTGCGGCACGATCGACCAGGCCGAGCGCAGCATCCAACACCTCAAGCAGTTTGTTTGAGGGGAGGTGGCCATCCATGATTCGATTGAACTTGCTGTTTGTCTTGGTGGTTATCGCACTTGCCGGTTTGCGGCCTGCGCAGGCACAGCAGTCTCTTCAACTTACGACGGATGCAAACAGCGTGTGTATCCGAGCGGGCGAGTCGCCGGTTCTTCAGTACCGCTACAACAGCGTGCCATTCAAGCCGTACATCAAGGAGCTCTATACCCCTGGCGGCGTGAACTTCCTGCTGGACGCGCCTTGGGACCATCTGCACCATCACGCGTTGATGTTCGCCATCGCCGTTGATGGCGTCAACTATTGGGAAGAGACCCCGACGGCAGGACGCCAGCAGCACGAGGGATTTGACGGCACGCGGGCTGACTCGCGGAATGGTGCGGCCTGTGCGGGATTCACAGAGAGGATTCGTTGGATCGCCTATCAGGACCGGCCTCCCTCTCTGCTGGAGAGCCGCAGTGTCACCGTATGCCGGGCGACTGAGGTGAACGCCACCGTGTTGGCGTGGCAAAGTGATTTCGAGCTTCCCAAGGGCATCCAACAAGTGACTCTGTCCGGTTCGCACTACTTCGGTTTGGGCTTGAGATTCGTGCGATCGATGGATGGAAGCGAGTTCTTCAACGCCGATGGCAAGGAAGGAACGATCTTCCGGGGCGAGGAGCGGCTCGTTCAATCGAACTGGTGCGCCTACACCGCGGCAGTCGACGGCAAGCCCGTGACGGTGGCCATGTTCGGCCATCCCGCCAACCTCCGCCCAACCACTTGGTTCACGATGGCCAAACCCTTCGCCTACATCTCGGCGACACTGAATCTCCATGCAGAGCCATTGGTTGTGCCCGCCGACAAGCCTTTTTCGTTGCGATATGCGGTCGTCGCATGGGACGGCAAGGTGGGCACGGATAAGATCGGCTCGGCCTATCGATGGTTTGTGAACGATTTCTGGCGGTTCTAAACGTGTTTGGAAGGAGCGGATTCAAATGGCAAGCGGTAGCAAGTCGTTTCGCACAAGTCAGGTCAGTCGGCGGCGGTTTCTGCGTCAGACCGGTGGCGTCACTGCGGCCGGGATGATTCTGGGCTCATCTATGAGTTCGACAGTTCTCGGCGCCAATGAGCGGTTGGGGGTCGGGTTCATCGGGTGCGGCGGGCGGAGCGGGGCGCATTTCCAGGCGATCCACTGGCTCAAGACTCAGGGGAAAGAGGCCGTCGAGATCGTCGCGGCCTGCGACGTGTATCGACCTCGGCTCAAGCAGCGGGTTGACGGCTACGGCGGCAAGGCGTACATGGACTATCACGAGCTGCTGGCCGACCCGGCTGTGGACGTCGTCTGCATTTCCACGCCGGACCATCTGCATGGCTACCAGGCCATCGATGCCCTCAAGGCGGGCAAGCATGTCTACTGTGAGAAGCCCGTCACCCATTGGCGGCAGTTCGAGCTGACCAAGGAACTGGCCCGCGTGGCCCGCGAGTCCAAGGCCGTCATGCAACTCGGTACGCAGGGCATGGCGGACACCGCATGGCACCAGATGCGAAAGCTCGTGGTGGACGGCCTGATCGGCAAGCCCATCCACGCCGAGTGCGGCTATTTCCGCGTCGGCGACTGGGGCGAGCGGGGCATGCCGATCGACGATCCGAACGCCAAGCCCGGCCCGGACCTCAACTGGGAGGCGTTCCTGGGCGACTCGCCGAAGAAGCCCTTCGACGTGAGCCGGTTCTTCCGGTGGCGGATGTACGAGGACTATGCCGGCGGGCCCTCCACCGACCTGTTCCCGCACAGCCTCACGCCGGTGCTCTATATCCTGGGCGTCAAGATGCCCAGCACCGTCGTCGCCACAGGCGGCAAGTTCCGCTACTCCGAACGCGAGATCCCCGATACGTTCAACGCACTGATCGACTACCCCGAGGGCATCACGGTCGCGGTGCTGGGCACCCAAGGCAACGACTACGCGGGCACCGGTTTCCGCGGGGCCCCCGGTCGAATCCCGATCATTCGCGGCTGGGACGGCAGCCTGACCATCCAGGGCAACGACATCGTCTTCATCCCGGCCGAGGGCTCGGACAAGAAGGCCCAGAAGTTCCCCATCGAGCACGGCGAGGACTTCGTAGGATACTGGAAGGACTTCCTGGCCTGCTGCCGGTCCGGCAAGAAGGAGACCCAGAGCCCCATGGATCTGGCCTACCACGTCCAGACCGCGATGCAGATGGGCATGCTCGGTCTGACACAAGGCAAGGTCGCCCGCTTCGACGACGGGAAGGAGAAGATCGTGCTCTGACCGTTCACAGCGACTCCGCAAGGCGTCTCGAAAAGTCCAACCGCAGAGTATGTGGGATGGCATTGAGTCCACACGATCCGGATTTCCACGCCTCGCGCCTTCTCTCTTGACTCCTTGCGGGCCGGCGGCCATGATGGTGGCCGTAACGTTTGAGTGTGTCGTTCGCCAGTTGCCAGTAGGAGGTGTTTCTCATGTCCACGTTCACCCACAGAGGTCCGTTCTTGCTCGCAATGATTCTCGGCTTGACGCTTGGGTCGGTTGTCGGAGCGGCGCCGGTGAAGTTCACGAAGATTGTGCTCGACAAGACCTTTCGCTCGGAGGGCGTCGGGGTGGGGGACATCAATCGCGACGGCAAGCTGGACATCATGGCAGGCGAAGTGTGGTACGAGGCCCCCGACTGGACGATGCACGAGATCCTGCCGCCGGGAAAGTATGACGGCAACACCGGGTACAGCAAGACCTTCGCGAACTACTCCGCCGACGTCAATCGCGACGGGTGGATCGATTCGATCATCACGACGATGATGGGCGAGCCATCCCTGTGGTACGAGAATCCGCAGAATAAGCCCGGTCATTGGAAGGTGCACAAGGGGACGCGCAGCGCGTGCAACGAGACGCCTCTGTTTGCGGACCTCCTGGGCGACGGAAAGCCTGTGGCGGTCTGGGGAGTCCAGCCGGAAGGGTACATGGCCTGGTTCAGCATCCCCGAGGACCCGTACCAGGAGTGGACGATGCACATCATCGGCGGGCCCAAGGCCCCCGGCAGCGAGCGGTACGATCACGGCCTGGGCGTCGGCGACATCAACGGCGACGGACGCAACGATGTGATCGTGACCAAGGGCTGGTGGGAGGCGCCCGCCGACCGCACGCAGGAGCAGTGGCGGTTCCACGCGGTCGATTTCGGCCCGCCGTGCGCGGACATGGTCGTCTTCGACATCAACGGCGACGGGCTCAACGACGTCCTGACCAGTTCGGCCCACGATTACGGCATCTGGTGGTTCGAGCAACTGCCCGGCTCCAACGGCGAGAAGTTCCACATGCAGCAGATCAGCAAGGACTTCTCGCAGACCCACGCGATCCGCCTGGCGGACATCAATCGCGACGGCATCATGGACTTCGTCACCGGCAAGCGGTACTTCGCCCATAACGGCAACGATCCCGGCGCGCACGAGCCCGCCTTGCTCGTGTGGTTCGAGATCCAGCGGCCCGAGAAGGGCAGGGTCACGTTCACCCGACACATCATCGACGACGACTCCGGCATCGGCACGCAGTTCGAGGTCGTGGACATCAACGGCGACGGGCTGATGGACGTCGTCAGCGCCAACAAGAAGGGCGTTCACCTGTTCGTGCAGCAAGGGCCGACGAGTGCGGTTTCGCTCTTCGACGGCAAGACGCTCAGCGGCTGGGAGGGCAATCTCGACTGGTTCCGCGTCGAGGACGGCGCGATCGTTGGGGGCAATCTGAAGAAGACCATTCCCCGCAACGAATTCCTGTGCACAACGAAGGCCTACGGAGATTTCGAACTGCGGCTGAAGGTCAAGCTGCTCGGCGATCCGGCCCACGCCAACGCGGGCATCCAGATCCGCAGTCGTCGCATCCCCAATCACAATGAGATGATCGGCTACCAGGCCGACATGGGCCAGCACTACTGGGGCTGCCTCTACGACGAGTCCCGTCGCAACAAGATCCTCGCTCTGCCCGCTGCGGAGGTGCTGAAGAAGGCCCTCAAGCCGGGCGAGTGGAATCAGTACGTGATTCGCTGCGAGGGCCGGCGCGTTCAATTGTGGCTCAACGGCGTCCAGACCGTGGACTACACCGAGCCCGACGAAAGCATTGAGCAGACGGGTCTGATCGGCCTGCAGATTCACTCGGGCCCTGCGAGCGAGGCGTGGTACCAGGACATCGAGATCGTCGAGATTGCCCGGTGATCGACCGGGCGGGAGCGTGCCGATGGGAGCCGTCATTTGCGCGATGGTGTTGTGCGTGGCTGCTGCGAATGGGCCGGTCGGTTCGTTGGGGATCTTCGACGAGGCGGGCGACGTCGGAGCCGTTGGCGCCGCGGGGAAGGCGACGTTCGACGCCGCAGGCGATCAGTACGCCGTGACCGGCAGTGGCGAGAACATCTGGGGGACGGAAGATGCCTTTCAGTTCCTGCGGCGCAAGCTCGACGGCGACGCGGCCATGACAGCGTCCATTCGCTGGACGGGCGAAGGCAAGAACGCCCATCGCAAAGCAGGCTGGATGATCCGCCAAGACCTCGATCCCGGCTCTCCGTATGTCGATGCCGTCGTGCATGGCGACGGTCTGATCAGCCTGCAGTACCGCAAGGTTCAGGGCGGCGCAACGGAGGAGATCCAGTCGCCCATTCGTGCCCCGACCGCGATCCGCCTGGAGCGTGATGCGGACGTCTTTGGCCTGTCGGTCAGCCGGGACGGAAAGACGTGGCAGCCGGTGGGCTCGGTCTGCGTGGCGCTGGCGGACCCGGTGCATGCCGGGTTGATCGTGTGTTCGCACGACAACTCCGTGAGCGAGACCGCAGTGTTTTCCAGCGTCGCGTTTAAGACCCTGGGAAAGGCCAAAGTCGGGGATCGCGTGATCGAGAGCACGTTGGAGATTGTCTCCGTCGAGACCGGGGAACGCCGGATCGTCCATCGCGAGCGAAGCCACTTCGAAGCGCCGAACTGGTCCCGTGATGGCAGTTGCCTGCTCTTCAACGGCGGAGGCCGGCTCTTTACGATTTCCGTCGCCGGCGGCGAACCCAAGCAGTTGGACACAGGCTTTGCGACGCGCTGCAACAACGACCACGGCTTCTCGCCCGACGGCAAATGGCTGGCGATCAGCGACCAGACCGAAGGCGAGTCGCGAATCTACGTGCTTCCGAGCGAGGGAGGCACGCCGCGACTGGTGACGCCCCTGGCCCCTTCGTACTGGCACGGCTGGTCGCCCGATGGACGGACGCTTGCCTACTGCGCCGCTCGTGGCGGCAACTACGACGTCTATACGATCCCTGTCGAGGGCGGAGCCGAGCAGCGATTGACCGACGCCGCAGGTCTGGACGACGGGCCCGACTATTCGCCCGACGGCCGCACGATCTACTTCAATTCCGAACGATCGGGCCTGATGAAGATCTGGCGGATGAACGCCGACGGTTCGCAGCAGGAGCCTGTCACCATCGACCTGGATTATGCCGACTGGTTCCCGCATCCGTCGCCCGACGGCAAGCTGTTGGTCTTTCTCTCGTACGACAGAAGCGTTCAAGGTCATCCCGCGAATAAGGACGTCTGCCTGCGGATCATGGACTTGCCCGACGGCAAGCCACGAATTCTGGCCAGGCTCTTCGGCGGACAGGGCACGATCAACGTGCCCTCCTGGTCGCCAGACAGCCGGTCCGTGGCGTTCGTCAGCTATCGCCTCGTCCTGCCGTGAGCATGACAGGGACGGATCAGATGTGCTTTTCGAGCCAGCGAAGCGTTTGGTTCCACATCGTGGGCGTGTAGGCATGGCCGACGTTGGGGTAGAGCAGTCCCTGGAAACATTCCGCTCGGCCGTAGCATTGGTAGAGGTGCTCCAGGAATGCGTGGATGATCCGTACGCCTTCAGCGGGGGAGCCTGCGTCCTGGTCGCCTGTCAGCGTCAAGAGCGGGCGCGGCGCGATCAGGCCGACGATGGACTCCGCGTCGATGCCCTCCTTGAGCAGATTGGGGACGTAGTAGTAGATGCCGTGCTCATTGACCGAGCCTCGTGCGATGAGGTTCTGATACCGAGTCAGACAGGCGACGCAGACCGCGGCCTTGACGCGGTCGTCCAGCGCCGCCAGCCACCATGTCCGCGTCGAGCCCATGCTCACGCCCATGGCCGCGATTCGAGCCGGGTCCACCTGGGGGCGGGACGCCAGCAGGTTCAACGAGAGCATGTCGTCGCGGACCATCATCCCCCAGAGCGTTCGGCCTTCCCAGAGGAAGGTCTTGAACAGGGCCGCTTCGACGCCCGCTCCGACCTCCCTCTCTCCGGCCGGACCCTGGAAGCGCCGCCGGCCGAAACCATAGGCGTCGATGGCCTGGACTACATAACCCTGGCGGACGAGCCCTTCTCCGGTCGCGAAGCCCAAGTCGGGATGGACGCACTCGAGCAACTCTCGCGTGCCCAGGTCGTACTGCTCTGCGTGCCAATGATGGTACAGAATGGCCGGTCCCGGCTCGGTCCTGGCGGTTGGAAGCAGCGCGCAGCCGTGTACGGGGTCGCCGACGCCGTTGTCGAAGGCAAACCGTTCGACAACAAACCCGGCGTGCTTTTCTGTGCTCAGAAGGGTCGCCGTCGGCATGAACAGCGTCGGCAGATCGCCAAGGAGTCGCCAGAGCGTGCGACGCAGCTCGCTTCGGCGTGCATTCCACTGGGCTTTGTCGTCAGGGCGAGGAGTCTGAAACGCCGGGAAGCCGCCTTTGAGAATGTCCTGCGGATGGGGCATTGGGGGCACCGTCGATCTCCTGCACGATTCCAAGGGACAAGGCCATTTGTCTGACGAGGCATGATACCCTCGTCGGACGCCGAAAGAAAGCGTCTTGATGCGGGATCGTTGGCAGCGAAACGGCGCCGAACCGGTTCGGTCGATCAGAGATGACTGAAGTAGTATTCGCCGTTGAGGACGTGACGGATCGCGGGCAGGAGCGTTTCCCCCGCCTGCTGCTTGGCGACGAAGCCGGAAGCCCCAGCGCCTGCCGCCCGGTGGGCAAAGAGAGCCTCCTCGTGCATGGACAGGATTAGAACGATCAGATCGGGGTGCTGGGACTTGAGCCTGCTGGTCAGCTCGATCCCGTCCACCTCACCCAGAGAGACATCGACAATCGCCAGGTCGAACGGCTCCTGCTGCGCGATTTCCACCGCCTGCTGCGCGTTGTTGACCGCTGCGCCGACTTCGAACCCAGGCTGCTGGTTGAGCAGTTCGCACAGACCTCGTCGCATGATGTAGTGATCGTCCACGACCAGGATTCTCGTCCGAACGATTGGCTCTTCTTCAGTGCCCATGTTGATTCTATCCTCGCATATGTGGCGCCACTCGCAGGTCGCCGTCATTGTCGTCATGCTCATCGTGCCGCACTCTCCTGTCGTCAATACATGGCAACGTCCTGGCATTTGTGCTGGGGATCTCTTCTCATCGATCCCTCGCTCAATTGCCCATCTATATCATACGGATCGAAGACACGGGAGGAAATCGGGGCACATCTGTTTTTGGGGTAGGACGAATTCCCCATGCAAGCATCGGGCTTTCCCCGATAGCGAGAGATCTCATTCAGTCCGCACGGCGGACGAGCGGACTGAACCTGTCGGGACGGGTCAACGCTGGAGTTCGGAGTTTACCCAATGGATCGCCGACCGCAGCAGCTCGCTGGCGTCCTGAAGGGCGAGCTTGTCCTTGATATGCGCGCGGTATGTCTCGATGGTCTTGACGCTCAGGTGGAGCTTCTCCGCCATTTCGCGGGTGCTGAACCCTTCGCCGATCATGCGAAAGACCTCGAGCTCGCGGTCGCTGAGGCTCTCGACGGACGATTCGGGTCTCTTGCTGACGCCGCCCACGAGCTTGCTGACCATCTTGGCGGCCATTCCATCGCTGACGTAGACTTCGCCCGCCAGGACCCGACGGATCGCGGTGACCACCTTCTCCGTGGCCTCCTGCTTCATGATGTATCCGCGGGCGCCGGCCCGCAGAGCCCGCTCACCATAGACTGCTTCGTCATGCATCGACAGCGTCAGGACCGGAAGATCGGGGAACTGGACCTTGAGGTCCTTGATCAGCTCCACGCCGCTGGTGTCCTTGAGCGAGATGTCCACGATCACCAGGTTCGGGTTGAACTGGCGAATGGCCTGGATGGCCTCGTGAGCGTCTTCCGCCTGGCCGCAGACCAGAAGATCGGCTTCCTGGTTGATCAACTGGGCAAGCCCCTGACGCACGATCGGGTGATCGTCCACGATCAGGACCGTTCGTTTGTTACGGGCGTTTGTGCTCTGCGTCTTGTGCGGCATCTTTCTTTGCCCCTTTGCGCCGTTTCGGCTTCACGTCGAACTCACAGGTGACCTGAGTTCCGCCGGCAGATCCCTGTCGCACGTTTAGTATACCACCAATCACTTCGGCGCGGTAGCCCATCACCTGCAATCCCATGCCTCGGGTTCGCGGAAGCCGCTTGGGGAATTTCCGGCCGTCGTTGACGATGGACAGTGTGGCCCGGCTGTGGTTGGAGGTCAGCGAGATGGCGATCCGCTTGGCTTGTCCGTGGCGGATCGCGTTGGTGACGGCCTCCTGAGCGATCCGGTAGAGGTGGACCGCCATCGAGGCGTTTTGGACCGGGACGGGCTGGTTGCACTCGAAGACGCATGTGATTCCAGGCAGGCCCTCGGTCGCCAGAGCCAGCGATTGCAGGGCCGCCATCAGTCCGTTTTCGTCCAGCGCAACGGGGTGCAGCCCCCGGGAGAGCTGACGCGTCTCCTCGATGGCCCGACTGATGAGTTTCACCAGTTCGCCCGCCCTCGCCGCGTCTTGCGGGGCATGGGTCTCGAGTCTCTGCTGAAGCACCTTGGCCATGATGGCGATGCCCGTGAGCTGTTGGCCGAGGCTGTCGTGCAGTTCCCGTCCGATCTTCGTCTGCTCGCGTTCGCTGATCTCCAGGATCTCCTGCTCCAGACGCTGACGCCGGCGCATCTCCTCGCGAAGTTGGCGGTTGGCTTCCGTCAGCTCCGCGGTGCGTTCGATGACCCGTTGCTCGAGCTGCTCATTGAGTTTCTGAATCTCGATCTGAGCCTTCTTCCGTTCGGTGACGTCCTGGGCGACGCCCACCATGCGGACCGCCGCGCCGGAGGGGTCGCGAATGACGTCGCCCGTCTCGGCGATCCATCGCACCGTCCCGTCGGGCCAGAGAATCCGATGCTCGATCTGATAGTCCCTGCCTCGCTGCACCGCGGCGCTGATCGAGTCGACCACGAGGGGCCGGTCCTCGGGGTGCACACACTGAAGGAAGGCCTCGTAGGTGCGCGCGAACCGGCCGGGGCTGAATCCGAACATTGGCTCGATGCGACCGGACCAGAGAAGCTTGCCGGTGAGTATGTTCCAGTCCCAACTGCCGATGTTGGCTGCTTCCTGGGCCAGGGCATAGCGTTCCTCGCTGGCCTTCAGCGCCGCCTGTCGGCGCATCCGCTGGATGGCCAGCGCGTACAGCTTGGCAATCCGTTCGATGGCGCGGAGGTCCCGGTCCGCATAGTCCCGGCTCGAATTGGCCAGCGCGATCTGTCCGACGACCTGGTTGTCTACGACCGCAGGGACCGTCAGGAAGTTCTTCAGGGGTATATGTCCCTCGGGCAGGCCGGTCGAAGCCGGGTGACGAGCCGGGGTGTTCGTGAAGAATCCGACGCGGGTGTTCAACGCGTGGCCGAACAATGCGGGATAGACGCCGTCGGAGGTGGGACAGAACTCGATCCGCCGGTCCTCGGGTCGCACCCGGCACTGCTCGCCCATCATGCTCGTCAGAGTGTGGCCGATGTTGGCGCCGCTCTCCAGGTCGATTGAGGAGACGTAGCCGTGTTCGCTCTGGGTCAACCGCCGGGCGTGCTCCAGGACGGTCTGTGTCGTCTCCTCGAACGAAAACGAAGGATCGATCAAGGCGTCGGCCAGTGCGATCAGGGCCTCGTCGACTGCCAATTCCCAGCGGCGCTCTTCGAACACACGCATATGCTCGGCGGCATTGACGTCGCGGTTGCCGGCAGGCCCAGGGGTCGCGAGGTCCGCAGCGGTTCGCTCGTTCTCGTTCATGTCGCTCATCATAGGCCCGCCGGCGGCCAAATCAACAGGAAACCTCGCGGCCCGTCGGACCTGCCCACCCCCGGCTGGGAAGAATGCCGAGGGGGTATCGGGGAATTCCCGATAGGAAATCCAGCGTCGAACCGGATAACAGAAGCAGCCAGAGCCTGATTTACCGGTCTTTCAACTCTGTTACCATAGCACTCATAATTGGTTTAACTTGGAAGGGGATAACTATGAGTGATATGGAACTGCTGAAACGATACGCCGCGGGCGAAGAAGACGCTTTCCAGGAGCTCGTGAAGCTGTACAAAGACAGCCTCTACGCGTTCCTTCGGAGGTTCTTGAATCAGTCGGATCTGGTCGACGATGTCTTCCAGGAAACGTTCATGCAACTGTATGTCAGTCGGGATTCGTTCGATCAGTCCCGTCCTCTGCGGCCATGGCTGTTCACGATCGCCGCGAACAAGGCCAAGGACGCGCTTCGCCGGATGCAGCGGATCGATTCGGCCAATCTGGGGAGCATGTTCGAAAGCGAAGACCACTCGATCGACGACGTGCTCAACACGCTGGATTGCGACACCCGGATGCCGTACGACGATTTGATTCGGGACGAGACTGCCGCTTCGGTCAAACGGGTGGTCGCTCGGATGCCCGGCAAGCTGCGTGAGATACTGATTCTTGCCTACTTCCACAAGTTCTCCTATGCGGAGATTGCCGGAATGCTCCGGATTCCCGTGGGAACGGTCAAGAGTCGGCTTCACACCGCGGTCGGTCGATTCGCGGAAGACTGGAATGCGTCCGCACTCTGCGAGATGTCGAACTAGAGTATCGAGTACGCGTGAAGTACGCGGGGGGCGACCCTCCGGTGCGGCATTCCGCATCGGGGCAAGCACGCAGATTGAAGGACCGGGCGCCAGGATGGGCCGCCCATGCCACGCCGAGGATTGAGCAGAGCCAGCCGGAGCGCAAAAGTGCTTCGGCTGCTGCTTTTTCGGGGGGAAGACTTGATGCCATGCCGCCTTCGACGGTAAGCTGGGAGGCTGAGTTGGGCGGTTTGATCAAGCGATGGCCGCCTTTCGGGTCAAACGCAGCGGGGTCTGGGATCACCGCACGAAGATGACAGGATCGAAGGGAAAGGGGCTGGGCCTATGAGCAACGGCACGAGCAATGCAATCACACGGCGTCGATTTCTGGCGGGGACTGCGGCCGCCACGGCAGGGGTGTTGGCGGTTCCCTACTATGTTCCCGCCTCATCGCTCGGCGCCGCGGGAGTGGCAGCTCCCAGTGAACGCATCGTCATGGGCGGCATCGGACTGGGCGGCCGGGGTTCCTACGACCTGGGTTACATGCTCAATGAAAAAGACGTGCAGTGGGTCGCGGTCTGCGATGTCCACAAGGGCCGGCGGGAGGCCGCCAAGAATCTGGTGGACAACAAGTACGGCAACAAGGACTGCGTCGCGTACAGCGACATGCGTCAACTCCTGGCCGAACGGACCGACATCGACGCCGTGCTGATCGCCACGGGCGACCGCTGGCACGCGCTGGCCTCCATCCTGGCGATGCGGGCGGGCAAGGACGTCTATTGCGAGAAGCCTTCCTGTCTGACGATGGGCGAAGGGCAGGCGGTCGTGGAGACCGCCAAGCGATATGGCCGGGTCTATCAAACCGGCGCCCAGCGGCTCAGCGAGGCCAACCACGTGTTCGCCATCGAGCTGGCGCGAACGGGTCGTTTGGGTCCGATCCACACGGTGTACGCCGACTGCCGCTGGCGCGACGGGCTTCTTCACGACTGGCTGCCCGCCCAACCCGAGCCGGCCAGGGAGGAACTGGACTGGGACCTCTGGCTGGGGCCCTGTCCCTGGCGGCCCTACAACGCCGGTTACGTGAACGGCGGAGGCTGGTACCGATACTACGACTTCGCCACCGATGTCGCGATGTGGGGCGCTCATACGGTCGCCCAGGCCTTGGCGGGACTGGACATGGAGAACGTGACCTTCATCGAGTTCGAGTACGCCGGGCCGGATGCGACGATGGTCACCCGCCTTGAGAACGGCGTGAAGCTGGTCTTGTTCCGGGTCGCCGGTTCGGTGTGGGACCCGTGCCAATACTGGCGCGGCGCCTGTGGCGAGCGGTACGAAGGGCCGGAAGGCTGGGCCGGGGCAGCGGACGGGTATTCGCAGCCCGACGTTTCCTCGCCCGCTCTGTTGCAGGAATTCAAGAAAGTGCTGTCGGACTACGCAGGGCGGACGCAAAGGCCGATGGACCACGTGCGGGACTTCCTCGACTGCGTCCGTTCGCGACGACCCGCGGTGGCCAATCCGGACGTGATGTACCGATCCATGAGCATCTGCCTGGCCGCCGACATCTGCGAGCAACGCAAACGCAATCTGAAGTTCGATCTGCGCAAGGCCGAGTTCGTCAACGACCCCGAGGCCAACCGCATGCGGTCCCGCGCGATGCGCGTCCCATTCACGATCTGAGAGAGGCAACGAGCGACGATTTCCCGACCGCCAGGTCGCCGAGGACGCGGGGAATGAAACGCTGTGTGGTCCGCAGGGAGCACCGAGGGCACAGAGATAAGGCGACAGCGGCAGGGTGGACTCCGTCCACGGTTCTTCCGGGCGCATCCACGCATCTACGTCTTCATGCTTCCACGTCCGCTTCGCGGGCTTGACATTTCGCTCCTGCCCGACAATGTCTTGCTCCGCCTGAAGATCGAAGCTCTCGAATGCAAGTACGACGAGCAGTTCCCCAGTACACCGTTTGGCTGGGCTTTGGGAATGGACAAACCGGGCGGCGTCGGATACGTATAGGCAAGCAGGCTTCGACCGACGCGGCCTTTGTCCGGCGGCGGGTCGGGTCTGCGGAGGGGCGATCGTCTGGGGATAGGAGAACGCCGATGGACAGATCGATTCTTGTGGTGGCTGTAGTGGTTGCGTGCGGGTGGTTCGTCGGCGGCCTCGCGACGGCGGCGTCGGAACCGGTCAAGACCCTGGCAATCGGGGCGCAGGCGCCGGACTTCTCACTGCCCGGCGTGGACGGCAGGACTCGCAGGTTGTCCGATTTCGTGCAGGCCAAGGTCCTGGTCGTCGTGTTCACCTGCAATCACTGCCCGACCGCCCAGGCGTACGAGGCGCGGATTGCGACGCTGGCTGTGGACTACAAGAACAGAGGCGTGGCTCTTGTGGCGATCTCGCCCAACGATCCGCTGGCGGTCCGCCTGGACGAACTGGGCTACACGGACGTGGGCGATTCGCTGGCGGATATGAAGATCCGGGCCAAGGATCGGGACTTCAAGTTCCCCTATCTCTACGACGGCGACAAGCAACAGGTCACGAAGGCGTATGGCCCGGTCGCTACGCCGCACGTGTTTGTCTTCGATGACCAGCGGAAGCTCCGCTATGTCGGGCGGATCGACGACAACGAGCGGGATCCGAACGCGGTGAAATCGCACGACGCCCGCAACGCGATCGAATCGCTGCTGGCGGGCAGGCCCGTCCCGGTCGAGATAACCAGGGTCGTCGGCTGTTCGGTCAAGTGGTCCGACAAGCGGGACTCAGCCAAACAGGCGATGGAGCGTTGGGCTCAGGAGCCGGTGACTTCCAGCGCCATCGGTCTGGACGAGGTCAAGGCCCTGCTCAAGAACGACACCGACAAGCTGCGTCTGATCAACATCTGGTCGCTGCACTGCCCGCCGTGTTTGGCGGAGTTTCCCGAGTTGGTCGAGATCAACCGCATGTACCGAGGACGGCCGTTCGAGATGGTAAGCCTCTGCGTCGACGGCCTGTCCCTGCAGGGCAAGGCTCATCAACTCCTGAGAATGAAGCAGGCGTCCTTCACGAACTATATCTACAGCGGCGACAGCACCGCCCTGATTTCCACGGTGGACCCCTCGTGGCCCGGCGCGATTCCGTTCACGCTGCTGATCAAGCCCGGCGGGGAAGTCCTCCACAAGCATCTGGGCCGGATCGATGCGCTAGAGGTCAAGAAGGCGATCGTCGATTCGCTCGGCCGGACGTACAAGTAGCGAAGCATGCCTTGTCTCCTCTGCGGGATTCCAGGTTCGGCAGGGCCGGATTGACTGCGCGCCGAGGAAGCGGTAGACTCCCAGCATGAACCGACCGAAGAATACCGCATTCAATTGAGGAGGAATCATATGAATTCCACTTCGTGGGTCGCCAAAGCCGTCGCGGTTGCCGTTGTCTGGGGTTTTTGTCATTCGCTTGCGATGGGTTCCGATGTGGACGAGGCCATTCGCAAGATCCGCATGGGCACGCTGGTGATCGAGACGACGCCGGGGGTGGAGGTTCGCGTCGAGCAACAGCGTCACGAGTTCTGGTTCGGGGCGGCTCTGGCCAGCCAGATGTTCGGTGAACGGGCGAATGCCGAGACTGCGGCCCAGTACAAGAAGGTGTTCCTGGAGAACTTCAATGCCGCGGTGACCGAGAACGCCTTGAAGTGGCCCTCCATGGAGCGACGCCAGGGCCAGGTGGACTACTCCATCTGCGACGCGATGCTCCAGTGGACCGACGAGCACGAGATCCCGCTGCGAGGACACAACATCTTCTGGGGGATCCGGAACTTCGTCCAGCCGTGGGTCATCGCCCTCGACGATGCGACGTTGCGCGAGACGGTCAAGGCGCGGGCCCTCGACATCGGGACGCGGTACAAGGGCCGATTCGTGGAGTACGATCTGAACAACGAGATGATCCACGGCAACTACTACGAGGAGCGTCTGGGCCCCGAGATCACGCGGGACATGGCTGCCTGGGTTCGCCAGGGCGACCCCGATGCCGTGCTATTTCTGAACGACTACGACATCCTGACGGGCCGGCGCCTGGACGATTACGTCGCCCACATCCGCGGCCTGTTGGATCAGGGCGTGCCGATCGGCGGCATCGGCGTCCAGGGTCACCTCCACGGCGACTCGTTCGACCCCGCGGTCTTGAAGGCATCGCTGGCCAAGCTGGCCCAGTTCAAGCTGCCGATCGTCGTCACCGAGTTCAACTTCCCCGGCCAGCGGTCCAGGCACTACAACAAGCGGGACTCCAAGCTCACGGATGAGGAGGAGCAGGCCAAGGCGAAGGCCATCGTGGAATATTATCGCATCTGCTTCGCCGAGCCGGCGGTCAAGGGCATCCTGATGTGGGGCTTCTGGGAGGGGGCCAACTGGATTCCGCAATCGTCGCTGTACCGTCGGGACTGGTCGCCCACGCCTGCGGCCCAGGCCTATCGCGATCTGGTCTACAAGCAGTGGTGGACGACCTGGCAGGGCAAGGCCGACGCCGCGGGTCGATGCGAGGTCCCGGCGTTCTACGGCCGGCACAAGATCGCCGCCGGCGGCAAAGAAACGCTCGTCGATTTCAAGCGAGCCGAGCCGACGAAAGCGGTCTCGCTCCGGTGAGCGAGCCCTGTTCGTGGTGTGCCCGTAAGAGCATCCTCTCTCTGCCCAGGGAAGAAAGACAACGCCTCACGGCGTCCCTCCGAACGAGAACCCCATTGCGGTCGGCGGGCATTCGCGGTACAGTGCCGGCACGTATTGAGGTCTGGAATCCATCAGATCCGCAGGGGCGGTCGTCCCTGACGTCTGTGGGGTGCGAAATGGCCGAACAGGCGCCGACGCGCGACGAAGCACTCGCGCTGCTGAGGCAGTACAACCAGAACGAAGCTCTGATCAGGCACGCCTTGGCGGTCGAGGCGGTGATGCGGTATTGCGCTCGCAAGCGGGGTCAGGACCCCGAGTCCTGGGGACTGGTCGGATTGGTCCACGACCTGGACTACGAGCAGTTCCCCGAGCAGCACTGCCACAAGAGCGGACAGATCCTCCGCGAGCGGGGCTGGCCCGAGGAGTACATCCGCGCGGTGATGTCGCACGGCTGGGGGATCTGCACCGACGTCGAGCCGGCGACCGACCTGGAGAAGACCCTCTACGCGATGGACGAGCTGACGGGGCTGGTCGCCGCGACGGCCCTGGTGCGTCCGAGCAAGAGCGTGCTGGACACGACCGCCAAGTCGGTGAAGAAGAAATGGAAGGAGAAGTCCTTCGCGGCCGGCGTCAACCGCGAGGTCATCGAGAAGGGAGCGGCCCTCCTCGGCGTCGACTTCAACGTGTTGATCGAGGACGCCATCGCGGGAATGCGCGAAGCGGCCGAGGCAATCGGCCTCAAGGGCGATGTGAATGCACAGGGATTGTGAGAGAACGATGACAGTCAGACGAATGGGACAAATGGGTATCGGGTGCCTCTTCGCTCTTGTTCTTGTCCTGGCGGCCGGTTGCGAGGGTAACAAGAAGAAGTCGGCCCTGACCGAGGAAGAGATTCGGCAGAAGACCTATGCGCCGCGGCCGACCCGGCCGGACGAGATCCTCATCAGCGGTGAAACCATCACGTTCGAGGACGTCATGGTGTCGCCGCCGGAGGAGGACCTCTCCGGCCCCTCGCTCAAGGACCGGCTCGAAGCACGGGCGAAGGAGGTTTCGCTCGAACAGTTTCTTGCGGAGGTCCGCCCGGTGATCGAGCAGCGGCTCAATCGCAATATCATCACGCGGATCGTGCTGGCCAAGCGGGCCCGTCGGGAACTGGGGGACAAGGCCGACGACGCGTTGGACAAGATGGCGGAGAAGGAGCTTCGGCGGTTCATCATGGAAGAACACGGAGGAAACGGCGCGGAGGCCGACGCGGCCCTGCAGCGTCGCGGCATGAATCGTACGACTTTCAAGGAACGTCGCAAGCGGGACTTCCTCGCCCAGTACGTGATCGACTCGGCGTATCGTCGGAATCGTCCGGTGACGTACCGCGAGATCGTCGCCCATTACGACAAAGTGAAGGACCAGGAGTTTCTTCGCGAGGGCGTCCTGCAGTTGCGTCTGATCGACATCGACGTCGCCAAGGTGCCCCTGTCGGATCCGAATGAGGATCGTCTCCACAGGGCGCGGTTGCTGGGCGCAGATTTGCGAATGCGAATCGAAGCCGGCGAGGATTTCGGCGAGTTGGCCAAGCAGTATTCCAATGATCCCTTGGCTCCTCAGGGCGGTTTGCTGAGACCCAGGAACCCGAATGCGTTTGCCCCGCCGTACGATGTGCTGGCCGTGAAGGCCAGAAGTATGCGGGTCGGCCAGGTGGCCGGCCCCATCGACGCGCCAGGACGGATCTTTCTCATGAAGGTGGAGACCAAGCAGGATGAGGGATACCTGCCTCTGTCCGAGGTCCAGGACCGGGTACGAGAAGAAGTCCTTCGGGAACGTCGGCGGGCCGCGCTCGAAGAACTGGAGAAGGAGATCGGCCGCCAGGTGGCCGAGATCGACACCGCTCCGTTCGTCGACTACTGCTTGGAGAGACTCTACCGGCTCGCTCGCTGAAAGCGGTATGCATTGATGATGGACCTTATCGCTCACGGCATTGACCTGGTGGATTTTCCCCGCATCGAACAGATGATCGATCGGCACGGGGACCGGTTCCTCGATCGCGTCTTTACATCGGCCGAGAAGCAGTACGCCGGGGCGCACCGAAACTCCGTGGAGAAATACGCCGGGCGGTTCGCCGCCAAGGAGGCGATCCTCAAGCTTATCGGAACCGGCTGGCGCGGCAAGATCGCCTGGACCGACATCGAGGTGACGAACGATCCGGCGGGCCGGCCCGAAGTGAAGTTGTCGGGCGAAGTGAAGGAGATCGCCGAACGGCTCAAGATCCGCCAGATCAGCATCAGCATTACGCACACAGCCAATTTCGCGATCGCCTCGGCCGTCGCCCTGGCTGAATCGAATGAAAACCAACGACTTTGATTGCATCGTCATAGGAGGGGGCCACGCGGGCATCGAGGCTGCGCACGCCGCGGCTCGGATCGGGGCCCGCACCTGTCTGATCACGCTCAGCAAGGCCACGATCGGCAAGATGAGCTGCAATCCCGCCATCGGCGGCCTGGCCAAGGGGCAGATCACGCGCGAGGTGGACGCCCTCGGCGGGCTTCAAGGCCTGGCAATCGACGCCACCGGCATCCAGTTTCGCATGCTCAATCGCTCCAAAGGTCCGGCGGTCCAATCCCCCCGCGCCCAGGCGGACAAGTACAAGTATCAGGACTTCATGCGAGTCCGGCTCGAAGAGACGCCGAACCTGACGATCGTCGAAGCGATGGCCTCGGAGATTCTGACCGATGGAACACAGGTCTGCGGCGTCCGTTGCGCCGATGGCGCTGCCTTCACAGCTCCGACCGTGATCGTCACGACAGGCACCTTCCTCCGCGGCAGGATGCACATCGGGACCGAACAGTTCCCCGGCGGCCGGCTGGACGAACCCGCGGCGGACGACCTCTCGGCGAGTCTCGAACGCTTGGGCCTGGAGGTCCTGCGTCTGAAGACCGGAACCCCCGTCCGCCTCGACACGTCCACCATCGACCTGGACCGACTCGAAGCGCAACAGGGCGATGCCGACCCGGTCCCGTTCTCCTTTCTGAACGACCGGATCGACCGGCCGCAACTGCCGTGCTGGATTACCTACACCAACGAGCAGATTCATCAGCTCATCCGCGACAACTTGCACCGGGCGCCGCTCTACACGGGCCAGATCAAATCCGTTGGCCCGCGGTACTGCCCGAGCATCGAGACGAAGATCATGCGGTTTGCGGACAAGGACAAGCACCAGGTGTTCCTGGAGCCCGAGGACGAGGCCCGCACGACGATCTACTGCAACGGCATCAGCACCTCGCTGCCGAAGGACGTGCAGGAGCAGATGCTGCGTCTCATGCCCGGCACGGAGCACTCCCGCATCGTCCACTACGCCTACGCCATCGAGTACGACTATTGCCCGCCGGTGCAGTTGCAGCCGAGCCTGGAGACGCGGAAGATTGCGGGTTTGTTCCTGGCCGGGCAGATCAACGGCACCAGCGGCTACGA
The DNA here is from genome assembly GCA_937927975.1 of uncultured Phycisphaerales bacterium. Classification (GTDB taxonomy): domain Bacteria; phylum Planctomycetota; class Phycisphaerae; order Sedimentisphaerales; family Anaerobacaceae; genus PLanc-01. The sequence goes on along the minus strand of CALEZT010000227.1, from coordinate 3,478 downwards.
GGAGGCCGCCGGGCAGGGGATCCTCGCCGGGATCAACGCCGCCCGCAAGCTCCAGGGCAGGGAGCCCGTCGTCCTGGGTCGCGATCAGGCCTACATCGGCGTGATGATCGACGACCTGCTCACCCGCGGCATCGACGAGCCCTATCGCATGTTCACCTCGCGGGCCGAGCACCGCCTGGCCCTCCGCTCCGACAACGCCGACCGCCGGCTCACGCCCCTCGGCATTGCCGCCGGCCTCGTTCAGCCGGATCGCCGGCAGAGATTCGAAAGCAAGCGCGCCGCCATCGATCGGCTGAAGTCGCACCTCAGAAGCACCCGCTCCAACGGCGTGACCCTGTGGGACTTGCTCCGTCGCCCGGACGGCGAGTCGCACCCGGCAATCCTCGCGATACGCGACGAATTCGCCGCCTGCGGCCGGGAGGTCCTGGAAGCGATCGCCATCGATGCGAAGTACGAAGGATATCTCGCCAAGCAGGAGCGACTGGCAGGCGTGCAGCGAGACTTGGACAGCAAACGAATCCCCGCCGGCGTGAACTACGAAAGGATCGCGCACCTTCGCGCCGAGGCCAAGGAGAAACTGACAGCCTTCAAGCCCGCCACGCTCGGCCAAGCCTCGCGCCTCAGCGGCATCACCCCGGCCGACATCACCGTTCTGCAGGTGTACCTGAAGAAGAGCGTACGATAGCATCTGTGTGGGATCATACGGATCCGGATTGACTCGTGCGCGGATCTTGTCATCCTGAACGCAGCGCAGCGAAGTGAAGGATCTGTCGTGAGACCGAGAGAGACTTCTCGTCCTGTGCCCAGATCCTTCGTCTGCGACTCAGGATGACTGCGTCATGTCCGCCGGATCGAAAGACAGCGGCCCTGCCGAGGTTCTCATCCAACTTGAGCTTCATGTCTCGGCCTTCAGAGGAACGTCTATATACCGCTCTCGAGCCATCTCCGCGCCGCATGCGATGCAAGCCAGGATGTCTTGTTCGTCCAAGTCGTATTCTCGCATGATCTGCTGGGGCTTCATGCCGCTGGCCAGGAGGTCCAGGACCAGCGAGACCCAGATCGGCCTGCCGCGGATGCAGGGCTTGCCGAAGCACACATGGGGATCAATCGAAGTGCGATCAAGCAGTTGTTCACGAGTCATGCGATGCCTGCCTTTCAGGAGAAGATCGCCACCGGCGCGCCACCTCGGGCGTGATGCCCGGTTGTGGGCCACTCAAGGATTCAGGATACCCTGTACGACTTCCTTTTACAGGCCATCGCAGTACTGGACGAACGAGGCCGATTCCGGTACGCTGGCCTCATGTTCGAGCTTTCTGAGAATGTCTACAACCGCGGCCTGTCGCGCGAGGAGCCGAAGTTCAAGCTGTGGCGGTCGGCCGGACTGATGCTGACGTACCAGTGCAACGCCGCCTGCGAGTTCTGCTACTATCATTGCTCTCCCGAGAAGGGCGGGCTCCTGCCCGTGGAAACCTGCCTGGCGGCCTGGCGGTCGCTCAAAACGATCGCCGGCGATGCGGCCAAGGTCCATCTCACCGGCGGCGAGCCCTTTCTCTATTGGGACCACCTCGTCGAGGTCCTTCGCAAGACAGGCGAGCAGGGTCTCGGCCCGGTCGATCAGATCGAGACGAATGGTTTCTGGGCGACGGACGATCAACTCGTTTCCGACCGCCTCGCCACGCTGACCTCGCTGGGCATGGAACGGCTCAAGATCAGCGTCGATCCCTTTCACCAGGAATATGTCGACAGCGAACCGGTGAATCGGCTGGCGTCGATGGCGGCCGAAATCCTCGGGCCCGACCGGGTCCAGGTCCGCTGGGAGGAATACCTCGACGAGCCCGCGGACATCCGGCGTCTTTCGCAGCCCGAGCGAGACCGCGTCTACACGCTGGCCTACCACGAGTACCCGTTCCGTTTTACCGGCCGGGCCGCGGGGCACCCGGCGCACCTGCTGGCCTGTAAGCCGGTCGAGACGCTGGAGCACATGAACTGCCTGGCCGGTTTCCTCGGGGCCAAAGGCGTGCACATCGACCCGTACGGCAACGTCTTCAGCGGCGTGTGCAGCGGCATCGTCCTGGGCAACGTCAATCAGACGCCGCTGGAAGAGATCTGGAAGGCGTTCGATCCCCGCGTCGATGGACCGGTCGGGATTCTGTGTGAGAAAGGTCCCTGCGGCCTGCTCGACGAGGCCAGGGGTCTCGGCTACGAGGAACTGCCTGCCTATGCGAGCAAGTGCCACGTGTGCACGCACGTTCGGCAGTTCTTTTTCGAGAACGGGCTGAAGCCTGGCGTCCTCGGTCCCGCGGAATGCTACGCGTGAACGTTCGAGGCAGAAAGCACGAAGCACGAAATCCGAAATTCGAAACAAGCACAAATGACCAAAAGACAAAATGACAGAAACGGCTCCTCCGATGGGGCGGCAGCGTTTCGGTCATTTGATATTCGTGCTTTGAATTTGTTTCGGATTTCGGATTTCGTGCTTCGGATTTCCGGTTCTTACTTTGCCGCCGCGACGGCCTCCGCCAGCTTCAGCGTGCCTTCGTAGAGACTTCGCCCGACGATCACGCCTGCGACGTTGATGGGCTTGAGCTTGTGGATGTCCTCGACCTCTTTGACGCCGCCGGAGGCGACGACCGGCGTCTTGACCGCCTGGACCAGCGAAGCGGTGCGTTCGATGTTCGGGCCGCTGAGCATGCCGTCCTTGGCGATGTCGGTGTAGATGATCGCCGCCAGGGGCAGCCTGTCGGCCTTGGTCGCGAACTCCACCAGGGACTCGTGGCTGTTCTCCAGCCAGCCGTGAGTGGCCACCGTGCCTCCGCGGGCGTCCAGGCCCAGGACGAGCTTGCCCTTGAACCGCAGCGCCATGTCGGAGAACCACTCGAAGTCGCTGACGGCCTTGGTGCCGATGATCACCCGCGAGACGCCCATATCGAGCAGCTCGCGGATCGAGGCCTCGTCGCGAATGCCGCCGCCGACCTCGATCTTGAGCAGTCCCAGGGACGCGATCGCGGTGATGGAGGCGGTGTTGACCGGCCGGCCGATCTTGGCGCCGTCGAGGTCCACGATGTGCAGCCAGCGGGCTCCGTCCGCGTGGAACTGCCTGGCCTGGGCGACCGGATTGTCGCTGTAGGTGATCTGGCGGTCGTACTGGCCCTGGATCAGGCGGACGCACTGGCCGTCCCGCAGATCGATGGCTGGGATCACATCCATGAGCAGACCCTTTGTCATTGACTACCGACGATTGACGATTTACTATTTGTGGCCTCAGGCCCAATCGTAAGGCGTACATCGTGAAATGTAAATCGCAAATCGCTGGAGTTCGGCTATGAACAGAGCATTTTGTGGTCCCTTGTGCATTTTCCTGGCGATCCTTGCGGGCGTCGCGCCGGCCGGCGCGGCCCGGCCGGTGATTCTCGACACGGACATCTGCGACGACATCGACGACACCTGGGCGCTGGCCTTGCTGCTCAAGTCGCCCGAG
>CALEZT010000226.1 GCA_937927975.1 uncultured Phycisphaerales bacterium | reverse complement strand
CCTGCTCTGGTATCGCCGTCTCCATCGCCTGAGCCTTTTGAGATAGTTACTAAGTAGATTCCTCGCTGTTCGAGCGACTAATGGAAGGAGAGACAGATGCTGGAGAGAATGAGACTTGTCACGAAACTCGGGGGGGTGTGCATTCTGTTGGCCGCCGTCCCGGTCACGATCATGGGCGCATTGAGCCTGCATGCCCAATTGTCGTCAGGGCGCCGCGTGTCCGAATTGACAGGGGAACGTCTGTCCAAGAACGCCGAGGACGCCCTGCTTTCAGGCACGAAGCAGGATGGCCAGATCGTATCGGCCTTCATCGCGGGGGCCCAGAACGACACTCTGGCGCTCGCTGCCTCGGGAACCGTTCATTCCTATGTCCAGGCAAGGACCGGATCGAGCGAACTGTGGAATCGCATCACGCGAGCGCACTGCGATCTGATCCTCAATGGGATCCTCGACGCGGCGGTCCTTCAGAAGGCCTCCGCTGAACAGACCGCCGGAGTCGATACGACCCTGCCCAAGACGGTCCTGTCCAAGAAAGTCGGGCAAACCGGCTATGCCTTTGTGCTCAACTCCAAGGGCGACACCCTGGTACACCCCCGAACGGAGTTCGTTGGGAAGAACGTGATCACCGACATGAAGCTGACCGTCTTCCAGGAAATGCTCGACCGTCGCAAGCCCGGCGAAAACGGGTGGCTCACGTATGCGTTCGAAAACCGCCAGAAGTTCCTTGCTTACACCTATTTCGCCGACTGGGACTGGCTCGTGTGCATCAGCGGATACATCGACGAGATGAGCCAGGCGGCGGCCGAGGACAGCATTCAGCTTCTCCGGCGGGACCTGCTCGAGGTCACGCAGCGAGTCAAGCTGCAGACGGCCAAAGGCATGAAACCCTGTTACCCCCAGGCTCGATTCCTCGATGCGGGGGGAAAAGAGATCGTGGTCGTCAACCAGGGCGTCCTCGTGAACGAAAGCGCCCTGGGGACGCGAAGCGGCGCCGACTGGTTCGAAGCCGCCAGGAAGACGCCCGAAGGGCAGGTCTACATCACGCCTGTGGAGATCGCCAGGAACACGGGCAATCCGGAGATCCGGATCGCCGCCCCCGTGTACGTGCAGGGCGAGCTGCACGGCGTTGTCGTCATCAACGTGGACTGGAGTCTGGTCCAGGATCTGCTGGCCGGCAGCGTCTATGGAAAGACGGGCTATGCCTACATCCTCAATGAAAAGGGAGTCCTCATCACGCATCCCAAGTACACGTTGAAGGACGCCACGAACCTCAGCGACTCCAGTTTCGGCAAGCTGGCGACGATTGTCAAAGACCAGATGCTCCAGGGCGACACGGGAGTGTCACGCTATCTCTTCGAGGGCGTGGACAAGTACGCGGCCTTCTGTCCGCTGGTGCTGGGAGACAATCACTACGTCGTCGCGACCACAGTGCCGGTGGATGAGGTGACCGAGATCGTCAGCGAGATCGACCTCATCGTGGCCGGCGGGACTCGCGCCCAGATTTGGATCGTCGCCATCGCTGTTGTCCTGGTGGCTGGGATCGGCATGTCGATCGGAGTTCTCTTTGCGCGATCCGTTTCGAGGGCGCTGGGTCGGATCATTGTGCAGTTGATGGAGGGGGCCGAGCAGGTCGCTTCGGCATCCAGCCAGGTCTCCTCGGCCTCGCAGTCGCTGGCCGAAGGGGCGACCGAGCAGGCCGCGGGACTGGAGGAGACCTCTTCGAGTCTCGAAGAGATGTCCAGCATGACCAGGCAAAACGCCGGCAATGCCCAGCAGGCCAATGTCCTGGCGGCTGAGGCGAAGAAGGCCGCCACGGTAGGCGCGTCATCCATGAGCCGGATGAACGCAGCGATCCAGGAAATACAGAAGAGCTCCGGCGAGACCGCCAAGATCATCAAGGTGATCGACGAGATCGCGTTCCAGACCAACCTGCTGGCTTTGAACGCCGCGGTCGAAGCCGCGCGGGCGGGCGAAGCGGGCAAGGGCTTCGCGGTCGTCGCGGAAGAGGTGCGAAACCTCGCGATGCGGTCCGCGGAAGCCGCCAAGAATACCGCGAGCATGATCGAGGAGTCGGTCAGGAACTCCAAGAACGGCGTGGACATCGCCAGCGAAGTCAGCAAGGTCCTCGGAGAGATCGTGCAGAGCGTGGGCAAGACGACGGACCTGGTCAGCGAGATCGCCGCGGCTTCTCAGGAGCAGTCGCAGGGGATCGACCAGGTGAACACCGCGGTCTCCCAGATGGACAAGGTCACTCAGCAGAACGCAGCCAACGCGGAGGAATCGGCCAGCGCATCGGAACAGCTCAGCGCGCAGGCAGAGAGCATGCAGGAGATCGTGGGCCAGCTCGTTGCGATGGTTGGGGGCAGCGGCTCGCAGGGCCGTTCAGCGGGGGGCAGATCGGACCGTCACAACGCACATGGGAACATCGAGACCCAGTTCCACGCGGTTTCGAAATCCAAGTCCAAGCCCCGCAGCTTCGGCAAGTCCGACGAAGTGCTGCACAAGATCGCAGGCCCGTCGGGCAGGGCGCGACCTCGCGCGACGAGCCCCTCCGCCAAGTCGGCCATCCCACTCGAAGGCGATCAGGACAGCCTCAAGGAGTTCAACAGCTAACGAACCCTTTCACCAAAGACCGTTGATGCAACGGCAGACGCTCGGGTGGGCAGGAAGCTCCCCCGAGCGTTTTTTTTGGTGATCCAGTCAGAGCGAAAAGGGGACATTCTACTTTCTGGTCGACGATCTCGGGCCGATTCGAATGAGCAGTGGTGGTGGTGGAAAAGTAGAATGTCCCCTTTTTCCCCCTCACTCCGAACGACCGAGCGCGGCCTGGATATCTCCGACGATTCGTTCGTCGAGGGGCGCGACCGCGGGTTCATACCGGCCGATCACCTCGCCCTGGCGATCGACCAGGAACTTGGTGAAGTTCCAGGGGATGTCGCCGCCGAACTGGGGAAGACCCGTCAAGAAGCGGTACAACGGGTGGATGTCGTCGCCGCGGACGGAAATCTTCGCAAAGAGCGGAAAGGCCACGCCGTAGGTGGCCCTGCAGAATTCCTTGATCTGCGCGTCCGTCCCCGGCTCCTGGCCGCCGAAGTTGTTGGCGGGGAACGCCAGGATCTCCAGACCTCGCTCGCGATGACTCTCGTACAGGGCCTCGAGTCCCTCGTACTGCTTGGTGAAGCCGCACTTGCTGGCCACGTTGACCAGGAGCAGGACCTTGCCTCGGAAGCGGCTCAGCGCGACCGGATTGCCGTCGATGTCCGCCAACTCAAAAGAATAGAGATTCGGGGAAGCATCGGGTTTCGGCTCAGCGGTCTCTTCGGAAGGCGAAGCGCTGGGCTCCGGTTCGCGACCGCATGACGACGCCAGAAACAGCCCGGCAGCCAGGATTCCGCATGATAGGATAGTCTTCAAAGGTCTTCTCCTTGTCAAAGGTCAAAAGGCAGGCCCCGCGTTGCGGAGGGAGAGGCATAGAGACCACGCGGGGCCTTGTGTACGCATCTGGACCCGTATACGCGGACAGCACCCTGGGGTTCGAAACCTCCGCTCGAATTCGGTTCGCGATCAGCGGTTGAGCCACCAGATCGACGCATTCAGAACTCCCGCGAAAGACACCCACGCCAGGTACGGAACCAGCAGACCCGCCGCGGCTCTGGATATCCCGGCGAACCGCCACAGGGTCACAGCCAGGACGATCCAAAGCGCTACGAGCACGATGAACGCCAATCCGATCCGATGCCAGCCGAAGAACACCGGGGACCACAGGGCGTTGAGAATGAGCTGCCCCAGGAACCAGGCCAAGGCCGCCCGCACCGCCCGCGAATCCAGGCCCTTGCGCCATACGAGAAACGCCGCGACGCCCATCAGAATGTACAGGATCGTCCAGACAGGACCGAAAACCCAGCCCGGCGGCGTGAAAGAGGGTTTCCGGATCGCTGCATACCAAGCCTGGAACCCCGCGGGTCCTGAAGCCAGCGACCCGATCACTCCCGCCCCCAGGGTCACGCCGCAGGCCGCAATCAGTTGGAGAACATTCTTACCGCTCACTATCGGTCCTCTCATGGGCTGTCGGTACGCGTACATTCGTCGCGATGTATCCATCGCTATACAACCCATCCCACCGGCGGGTTCCGATCCGACAAAGACAAAATCTCCGCGTGCTTTCACAGAACCTGACGCCCGTTGGAAAGTAAATGGAAACACGGGCGGGTGCAACCGTCCCCCGGCGATTGGAGACCGGCAGGCAAGAGCAGGGGCCACTGACGAAAGAAAGGGATCCGAATGAACATCTTCGAATTCGCGATGGACAAGGAGAGGTATAGCGAGTTGTACTACCGCGACCTGGCGCAGAGGAGCAACAACGAGGGATTGAAGAACATCCTGGTGATGCTGGCCGAGGAGGAGGCCAAGCACTACCGAACCGTCGAGCAGATGAAGGCCGGCACGACGGGCGTTGTGGCCGACACACCGGTCCTCGGCAACGCCAAGCGGGTCTTCGAGAAGATGCGAAAGGCCGCGGAGAAATACGACTTCCACGTGGGCGAGGCGGATCTGTACCGCAAGGCCGCCAAAATCGAGGAAGAGAGCAGGCGATTCTACGATCAGAAAGCCCGCGAGACGACCGACCCCGCTCAGAAGAAGATCCTCCAGAAACTGGCCCAGGAAGAGGAAAAGCACATGCTGCTGATGGAGAACCTCTGCAGTTTCGTATCCCGGCCGGAAACCTACCTCGAAGACGCCGAGTTCAACCACTTCGACGATTACGCCGACGGAGAGTTCTGAGAGCGCCCCAAAGGCGGGCGCTTCTAAGAAATCGCAACCGCCATGATGCCGTTTGGGTTCTTCATTGGGCGAGGGAATGGCCCGAGGAGCCACGCCCCTTGCCGGAGAACGCCTCTTTCAGGTCGGCCTCCAGACGGGTCAGGATGTCCGCGAGGCTCCTGTTGAGCGCATCGACGAAGACCTCCGTCGTCCTGTCCTGAACCGGGGTCGCGACCCGATACGTTTGGGCAAAAGCCACCTCTTCGGTGCCGTTGGCGTTGTCCAGGAGGAAGAACCGGATCTCGATGATCCCGACCGGCGCGGCGTCATTCGAGAAATCGCCATAAAGCGCCGTCACGTTGCCTTCGAGGGTGTACCCCGGCGACAGGCGGCTGCCCAGCGGCAGGACCCGCGTGAACAAGCCCGAATCGGCCAGCCAATCCCGCGTTTGCTCGGTGATCATAGTGCCCGGCGCGATGAGGAATTGGCGATAATAGTCCATCTCGTACTCGAACCGCCGGAGACGATAGACCAGATTGCGGGTCGCGAAAGCCGCGTCCACGCTGAACCGGTGCACCTCCAGAGAACCGTCCACGACAGGGAGGATAGGCTCGCCCGGCCGGACCGCTTCAAGGATGAACTGCTGCTTCTCGCCCGATGAACGCGTTGCGCAGCCGCCGGCAAAGGAGCCGAGAAGGACCAGGCAAAGGCACGGCAAGCCAGGCATCCAGGATACTTGCGGCACTGCGCTGCAGGTGTCGACGGGTTTTCGGGTGCGGATCATTTCAATACCTCTGATTTGCGGGGCGGATTGCTGAACAGAATGTCCGACGGACGCTCCCGGAGCGTCGCAACCAAGTCGCTGAGGCCGTCCAGGGTCTCTCGCAATTCGGCCAGAATCGTCTGGACCTCCGGTCTCTCGGTGGCCAGCACTTTGTTGAGCTGGGACAAGGTCTGGCTGAGCCGGCCCACGACCTCCGGCACGTTGGCCCGACTGGCGGCGCCCTCCGGCGGCATCAGAAGATCCTGGAGGTGCCTGTTCGTCGTGCGGAGCTCGGCGATCAGCCCCTGCGCCTCGTGGCTCAGAGCCGGGACGTTGGCGTCTGCGACGGTCCGATTCACAGTTCCCAGGAGCTGCTCCACATCCGAATTGATCTTCACCATGTTCAACGCGGCCAGTTTCTGGTCCAGAGCCGCCAGCACCTCACGCATCTGACGACTCAACTGAGGAACCCGAGCGTCTTCCACCGCCTGGTTGAGCGAGACCAGGAACTCCCGCGCGGACGCGTTGATCTTGTCCATCTCCAGATCCTCGATCTTCTGGCGGCTCACCTGCAACAGGGCCCGTCCGTCCCGGCTCAGTTCCGCCAGGTCGGCATCGACGATCGCGGTGTTCAGGGAGATGAACAGCCTCTCGAGCGCGACGGCCAGGCCCCCGACGTCGATGCGCTGCAGTTGCGTCAGGATCTTGTCGATGGAGTCCTTGATCGTCGTCAGTTCGCCCGGCGCCGAAGGGATCACGCGATAGATCGGCGTCCAGGGGAACTCGTCGAGAGGGAACCGGTTCGGATCGAGGTAGTTCATCTCCAGATAGGCCTGGCCGGTGAGGATGTTCGAAGTGATCCGCACGCGGAGACCGCGGGCGATCATCTGCTTCATGGATTCCTCGATCGTCTCGACCGCGAAGTCCGGCATCCTCGATCGCGGTACCGCGGTGACCACGCGAACGTACGGCGCGTAGGGCGAGATGCGGCCGTCCTGCGTCGGCAGTTCGTAGCTGTTGCCCACGAACCCAATCCGCGAGACCTGCCCGATCCGAACGCCTCGGAACTCCAGAGGCGATCCGACGCTCAGACCGGTGATGGACTCCGCGAAATAGGACTCAAACAGCAGCTCGTCCTGCCCCAGCATCCCGGCCCCGAACACGACGACGGCCACCACGATCAGGGCCATCGCCGCCAGGACGAAGACCCCGATCTTGAAATAGTGCGGCTTTGCATCCATTCCACAAACCCATCCAATCTCAACCTGTGGAAGCGTGGAAGCGTGGAAGCGTCAGAGTCCCACGCGTCTACGCTTCTACGCATCTACCTTCTCCAATCGCCGATTGAAAAACTGCCGGACCATGGGATGCTCGCTCTGGTCGCGAAGATCCTGTGGGCGGCCGTCGGCTACGATCGTCTTGCTCTCCCGATCCACCATGATCGCACGGTCGGCCACCGCGAAGATGCTCGGCAACTCGTGTGTCACGATCACAAACGTAATGCCCAGACTCCGCGACAGTTCCAGAACCAGCTCGTCGAGCTGCGCCGACGTGATCGGGTCCAGGCCCGCGGAGGGCTCGTCCAGGAACAGGATCTTGGGGTCCAGCGCCAGGGCCCGCGCGATCGCGGCCCGCTTTCGCATGCCGCCGCTGAGTTCGGAGGGCATCTTGTACGCCGCGGCCTGGAGCCCCACCGCCTTGAGCTTCATCTGGGCGATCACCTCGATCGCCTCGCGCGGCAGGTCCGTGAACTCCTCCAGCACCAGAGCGATGTTCGAGAGAATCGTCATCGAGCCGAACAGCGCGCCGCTCTGGTAGGCCACGCCGATCTTGCGGAGCACGTCGAGCCACGGTTGTCCCTGGGCGGTCACGATGTCCGTCCCGTCGATCAGGATGCTCCCGCTCAACGGCTTCTTGAGGCCGATCATGTGCTTGAGCAGCGTGCTCTTGCCCGATCCCGAGCCGCCGAGAATCGTGAGAACCTCCCCCGCCCGGACGTCGAAGTGGATGTCCTGGAGTATCACCGTGCTGCCGTAGCCGGCGGTGAGGTCCTTCACCTGGATGATCGGTTGATCCGCCATTTAGATTCCCAGGAAGTAGTAAACGACCGCGAACACGCCATCGGCGACGACGATCGCGATGATCCCGCTGACGACCGCGCGGGTGGCGGAGTCGCCGACCGCGCTGGGACCGGTGCCGGTCTGGAGGCCCCGCAGGCAGCCGATGCCCGCGATCAGGGTCCCGAACACGAACGTCTTGGCCAGGCCGCCGAAGATGTCGCCGAGCGTGGCCGCGGCGCTGATCCGCTCGATGTACGTGCTGACCGGCACATCCCACGTGCTCATCACCACGCCGCAACCGATCAGGCCGAACAGGAGATTGAACATCGTCAGCAAAGGCAACATGCACACCGCCGCGATCAGGCGGGGCAGGACCAGGAACTGAACCGGATCCAGTCCCATCGTGGTCAACGCATCGATTTCCTCGTTGACTTTCATCGTACCCAACTCGGCCGCGAACGCCGATCCGCTCCGGCTGGCCAGCACCAGCGCCGTAATCAGCGGGCCCAGTTCGCGGAACAACGCGATCGCGACCAGGTCCGCCACGAAGATCTCCGCGCCGAAATTCTGCATCGCGGCCGCCGACTGAAACGCCAGGATCAATCCGATCAGAAAGCCCAGCAGGGCCGTAATGCCCATGGCGTTGACGCCGGCCTTCTCGGCCATCAGGAAGGTGTCGCGTTTGCGAAGGCCCGCCGGGCGCAGCGCGGTCTTGAGCAGCTTCACGCAGATCTCGCCGGTGAAACTGACTTGGGCGGTGAAGTCGGAATACACCCCGGCGGCCCATTGCCCGATGTTGTGGATGGCGTTGCCGACCGGTCCCAGGCGCTTCGGTGGAGAGACCATGTGGTCCAGCTCGAACAGGGCCATCAGTTGCTGAAACTGAGGCCGCAGGTCGCGGATCTCGATCCCGCCTTCGTTCTGTTCCTGGATCCGGCGGTACTCCATGACCAGCGAGATCCCGGCGGCATCGCAGTACACGACGTCCCGCATCTGCGCGACCAGTTTCTTGGGGCGCAGTTCACGAAGCTCCCGCGTGCTCTGTCGCCAGAGGGAAGCGGCGCTGTCGCGGTCGAGCCGGCCCGCGAGAGTCAGCGTGGCCTGCCCATCCCGTCCCGGCTCCAACTTGTATGTGGCCTGCTCCGTATCGTCCATGACACCCATCGATCCAAGGAATCCAACGCTCTGCCCATTCTAAACCGCCCAAGGCAGCTTTGTATAGCCCCCCTTGCAGCCTTTCTTGACGCCTGGCGGCGCAATCCGCCATATCCCCGCTGTTGGCGCGAGCCGGAATCGCCCGGTAGAATAGGCACCGCAGCCGTTGAGAACAGCAACACGTTGTCAAGGAGGTTGGATTATGGCGGGCGACTCGGTGCATACGATGGTTCGTAGAGAATTCCTGGGCAAGCTCGGAACGCTCTCGATGGGAGCGATGGCTGCCGGTCTGGCCGCAGGCCAGAGCCTCGCAAGGGAGCGACAGCGGGCCAAAACCTGGGAGCCGGTTTCCGATCGCAAGGTCCGCGTGGGCATCGTCGGTTACGGCGTGTGCAAGTTCGGCGCCCAGTTCGGATTCCAGGACCATCCCAACGTCGAGGTCGTCGCGGTCAGCGACCTGATCCCCGACCGGCGAAACGGCCTGATGGAGGCCTGCCGGTGTCGCAAGTCGTACGACTCGCTCGAAGAGATGGTCAAAGACCCGAAGATCGAGGCGGTCTTCGTGGCCACCGACGCGCCCAACCATGCCAAACACTGCATCGAAGTCCTCCATCACGGCAAGCATGTAATGACCGCGGTGCCGGCGGTGTTCGGGTCGCTCGAACAGGCAGAGCAGCTCGTGGAAGCCGTGCGGAAGACAGGCCTGAAGTACATGATGGCCGAGACGAGCTGCTTCCACGAATCCTGCTACGCCATGCGGAAGATCTACCACGCCGGCGGATTCGGCAAGCTCCTGTACTCCGAGGGCGAGTACTATCACTACAGCCCGACGCCGATCCCCTCGTACAAGGAATGGCGGACGGGAATGCCTCCCCTGTGGTATCCCACCCACTCCACTGCCTACTACATCGGCGTCACCGGCAAGCGGTTCACCTCGGTCTCCTGCATCGGCTCCAACGCAGGCTACCCCGCCTTTGCGCCCGGCGCCAATCGATACGACAACCCCTTCAGCGACGAAGTGGCCCTCTTTCAGACCAGCGAAGGCGGCTCGTCGCGCATGCTCATGTGCAAGGGGGTGTTCGGACACGTCGACGAGACCGGCCGGGTCTTCGGCGAGAAGGGGTACATGAACGGAATGAACTACCAGGGCACGATGAAAGACCTGCCCGACCTGGCCAGACCCGCCCTGCCGCCATCGGTCGATGCAGGCGGTCACGGCGGGTCTCACGGACCCCTGATGAATGAGTTCGTCACCGCCATCCTCCAGGACCGCGAACCGATGGTGAACGTCTACGAGGCCCTGGCGATGACCGTGCCCGGCATCATCGCGCACCAGTCGGCCCTCAAGGGCGGCGAGAGTCTCAAGATTCCCCAGTTCGACAAGGCGTGACGCCTGTGACCTCAATCCTTTTCAACTGGACTTGTGCAAAACGGCCATTCGACCTATATTCTTCAAGGAAATCTGCTTCACGATTTCCTTGAAGAATGGACTTCCGTACCACAGCTCAAGGAGTGATGGTTTAAGAGGGAAAAATCGTGAAACGGATTTTTCCCTCTTAAAGTAGGTCGAATGGCCGTTTTGCACAAGTCCAGTTGAAAGCATCGCATGTATACGATCAAAGACATCCTGCGAATTCAGGTGGCCCCCGCGCTGGGCTGCACGGAGCCCGCGGCGGTCGCCTTGTGCACCGCGGCGGCAAGAACCCTCCTGCCCGACGGAGAGCCGGATTCGATTGAATTGTGGCTGAGCCCCAACATCTACAAGAACGCCTTCGCCGTGGCGATCCCCGGCACTGGGGGTGCCAAGGGCATCGGCCTGGCCGGGGCGCTGGGCTTCTACGCGGGCGACCCAGCCAAGAAGCTGGAGGTCCTGGAGCCTGTCAATGATGTGTCGCTCGCCAAGGCCCAGACGCTCGTGGCCGCCGGGAAGGTGGCGGTCAATCTGCTCGAAGGTCGCTCAGGGATCTACATCCGCTCCACGCTCAAGGCCGGTTCGAACGAGGCCGAAGCGGTCGTCGAAGGCACGCACGACAATCTCGTCGGTCTGCGGCGCAACGGCCAGCCCGTCAAGGACCATCCCCTGCTTTCCAACACCGTTGCCGACAAGAGCGAGACCGACCGGCTCGAGAGCTTCCTGTGCAGCCGGACGCTGGAGCAATTGCTCGTGCTCGTCGAGGACATGGACGACGAGGACCTCCAGTTCATCCGCCGGGGGGTCGAGTGCAACGTCAAGTTGGCCGAGCACGGACTGGCCTTCCACGACGGACTGGGCGTCGGCGGCACCCTGGAACGTCTGACCCGCGAGGGCCTGACGTGCAGGGACATGATCTCGGAGGCCCGCATCCTGACCTCGGCGGCCTCGGACGCGCGGATGGCGGGCGTGAAGCTGCCTGCGATGAGTTCCGCAGGCAGCGGCAATCACGGCCTGACCGCGGTGCTGCCGATCTGGGCGGTGCGCGCCCACCTGCACCACCTGACCGACAAGAACGTCCTCAAGGCCATCGGCCTGAGCCACGTCGTCACCGCGTACATCAAGGCCCACACGGGTCGGCTGTCGGCGGTCTGCGGCTGCTCGGTCGCCGCAGGGGCCGGCGCCGCCGCGGGCGTCGCCTACCTCATGGGAGGCAATCTGGCGCACATCGCCGGCGCGATCAAGAATCTCCTGAGCGACCTGGCGGGCGTGATCTGCGACGGAGCCAAAGCGAGCTGCTCTCTGAAGCTGGCGACCGCGGCCGGCACCGCGGTGCAGGCGGCCCTCTTTTCGTTGCACGGCCTGTCGGTCGGCGAGCGGGACGGCATCGTCGCCCTGACGCCAGAGCAGACAACACGAAACATGGGCCAGATCAGCACCAAAGGAATGATCGAAACCGATCGAACCATCCTCCAGATCATGATCGACAAGCAGTTCAGTTAGGAACTGCTAACGTGGCGACAAGGCAATCGTCGTGATTCCACGCGGACCGACTGTGAACGCGACTCGATCCCCCTTGGCCTCCAGAGGCTTCTGAGGCCGTTCGAGCGCGTCGCACGTCTGAGCCTGCGGCCAGCCGGAAGGCAGCCGGAACGAGCCGTCGGCCTCGCTGTTCAGCACATTCCAGAATCGCAGAATCACGCGACGCTCGTCCTGCGCGACCTTGAAAGCCAACAGCGGCCCGCCAGGAAAGTCGATATCCAGAGCCGCCAGGCCCGCCACTACCGGCGCCTGACCGGGCACGTTCAGGAACGGCGGGACCTCGAATCGCTGGGCCTCCTGGACCGCAACCAGCGGATCGAACGGCTTGTCGAGCAAGACGATGCGATAGCGGAACCTCCACTGCCGCTGGCCCCCCTGGCCGAACTGATGGTCGTTTCGCGTCAGGTTCATCATGGGCATCGCGACCATGCGTGCTTCATCGCGGCCGAACCGCCAGAGCAGAGAATCCGGCGCAAGCACCAGCGCCGTTCGCCCCTGGCCGCTCGCGGCGGCGAATGTCACGCTCGCGTACAGCTCGGGATTGGCCCCAGGCAGGTCGTCGCCCCCGGCCTGCTTGGGTCCCGCAGCGACAATCGCCCCAGGCGTGTCGTATCGATACACAGGTTTGTCCATCGCGAAGGGAAAACAGAACTCGACGGTCTGAGGATCGTCGGTCCATCCATCGCTCAGGCAATAGCTGACGTCGATCCACGGATGCGTTTCGTGGAAGAGCCACTCGCTCGACACCTTGAAGCCGGACCGCTCGAAGTCCGCCGCGATCCGCACCCCGAGATCGGTCCGAGAGCAGCGCAGGTCCCGAAGCGTGATGGTCGAGGAGGTGGGAAGAGCTTCCGGAAAGACGGAATCCGACTTGGCCTGGCCGCGATATCGCGTGTGCACGAATTCACCGAAGCCCGCGGGAGTCCACGGCCGGCCGGCGGCATCCATAATGGAGGCCACGCAGCACCGGTTGGGGTCGAAGACGACGCGACCGCCCCGCCACGAAAACGAGGTCTCCTCGGGCCGACCCTCTCCCAGGTGCGCGGTTTGTTCGACGAACTCGGGCCGCAGCGAGCGAGCGATGTCCATCGCTTGGGTGACTGCGTCCGCCCTCGTCCCGGCCGAGAGCGCGGCCCGCCGGCGATCCGTTCCGCCGAAATCGTGCTCGGCAAATCGAAGCAACGCCACGAAGCCGTGGCGAATCAGGTCGTGATTCTTCGCATCCCCACGTCCGGCCACGGTCTTGAGTGTCTCACCCGCTTCGGCCAGTCGCAACAACCGCTCGGCCTGTCGAAACTGGGCTGTCAGTCCGGCCAGATGGGCCGCCCACTCCTCCCAACAGATTCCGAACGTGCCCACCATTACCGGAACGGCCAGGCTCTTCTCGCGGATCTCTTTCTCTGCGGCGGCAAAGAAGTCCTCATACCTGGCATCCACGAGCCGGACGGTCCCGTCGGACTCATCGTTGAATCTGCGAATGAAGAGAGAGAGGTCCTCGGTCTGCGTCCAGTTGTCCCAGCCGGTGCCGAGCAGCAGAATGCTCGATATGGGATAGTTGGCGCCGTAGGCTTCGTAGCGTTCGACCGTGCGGCGGATGAGGTCCTTCCGTTTGGCGAAGACCTCGGGGCTGTTGCGATCGCCGAACGATTGAATCCGAAATGCGTCCCACTTCTCGCCCGCGAGGTTCAGCAGCACGTGGCCCTCGGCGTACCCGCCCCAGTTCTCGGTGTCGGAGTAGAGGTCCCATCGCATGAGGATTCGCTTGCCGTTCGGCGCCTGCCACCAGACCAGGGGCAGCGGCTCCCGCCGACCGAGGTAGCTCTCCGCTCGCAGGTTGTAGACGCCCCGCCCGAGAAAATCGAAGCCGCATTCGGTCAGGACGTTCGCCACGCCCCAGGGGATCGTGGAGTTCTCCATGACCAGCGCCGTCCGGGTCCGCGATCCCGTGACCCGTTCGAGATCGGACGACGCGAGGGCGGCTCGAATCGCAGTCTCGGTGTCCAGAATGCCCCACAGGAGCACCGCGTAGTTGCCCACGTGCCCGACGCGACCGTCGCGGATTGCCCGATGCAGACGTTCGCTGCCGGCCTGGCCGCGATGCCGCCCATAGACCTCGTCCCAGATCGTCCCGTCGAGATTCCATCGAGCCCGGCCCTGCTCTGCGAGGTCCAGGTAGTAGTCGAGAAGAGTGGCCATCCGAAGCTCGACTTCGGTGGTCGAGCCGCACCAGCCGTAGTCAAGATGCTTGTCCTGGGCCAGGTAGATGGTCCACCGCCTCCCGCCCTCGACCCCCCAGCAAGGGCTCCAGAGGAGAAGGCACAGAAGCCAGGCAATCCAGCACGACGGTCTCCCGACGGATCTATCTCCAAACATCCAGGCTCCTTTCGATCTAGGAATTCAGTCGGAACCGACGCAGGGCTCTCTGAAGGCCCTTGGCGTCGCCGACGAGCCCGCCGAGTTCCTGCCAGAAGGCCCGGCTGTGGTTCTTGTGTCGCGTGTGGACGAGCTCGTGAAGAATCACGTAATCGCGCAGCTCCTCGGGCAGTCGGAGCAGGTTCACATTCAGATTGATGTTGTTTCGGTGTGAGCAACTGCCCCAGAGGGTCCGCTGATTCTTCACTGTCGCCTTGTTGAACTGGTAGCCGTGCCTGGCGGCCAGCTCGCGCAGGCGATCGAACAGGAGCCGACGGGCCTGGGCCCAGCCGGCGACCGGCATCTCCTCCAGTCCTCGGCAATCGCGACGGTGCCGCTGGATCCAGGCGATCCGAGAATCGAGGAAACTCCGGGCCTGGTCGAAAGAGACTCCTCTGGGCACAGTCAGCTTGACCTCGCCGGTGCGTTTGAGCGTGATCCGCGTGTAGCGGGCGCGATCGGAGGACTCGACCGCAATCGGGCCGATGTCGGCGATGTGCCATGTGTCGATTCGTTTCAGCATAGCCACAGGACCTATGGGACGGATGGGACGAATAGGACCGGCGGGCCCTCAATCCAGGACCTTGGCCGTGCCGCCCGAGGTGTGCGATTCCAGGGCCTCGGTGAAGAGCATGTGCCAGGCGACGCTCTCCCACGGCGTGACGCAGCCTGCGAACCGGCTGGGCGTGCGGCCCGTGTCCAGCTCGTACAGGAACGCCGCCCACATCTGCAGGATCGCATCCGAGACGCCGAACTGAAAGATCGCCGGCGTGATCGAAGCGTACGCGGTCTCCTGGCCCAGGTCGATCCGACGCCAGGTCTGCTCCCGGCCGGGCGAGTATTCGAGCACCTCGAGCCGGTTCGGCTCGCTGAGGCTGTACCGTGCGGAGGCCTGCGTCCCATAAATCTCGATATACCAGTCATTCCGCGCGCCCGGCGAGATTCGATGCGTCTTCAGATTGAGCGGGAAGACGCTGCCGGACGCGGGATCGTGCGCTTCGCACAGGAGCGATGCGTTGTCCCAGGTGTCGCAGGGGACCCGGCCGCCCTTGCCGTTGGGCCGCGAGGTCATGATATTGGACAGGACCGCCCGAACGTTCCGCGGGACCCAGCCCGCCCGCAGCGGAATCGCGCAGACGTGCGGGCCCAGATCGCCCATCACGCCATATTGGCCGTTGAACTCGACCCTGCGTTTCCAGTTGATGGGCTTGTTGGGGTCGAGGTCGCTGCTGTGCAGGTAGCCCGCGTTGACCTCGATGATCCGTCCGAAGTCACCGGCCTCGATCATCCGCCCGATCCGCTGGGCCGCCGGGAAGAAGACCCACTGCGAGGCGCACCGGACGAAGCGGTCCGGATGTTTGTCCACCGCGGCCAGGATCGCGGCGTTGGCCGCCAGGTCGATGCCGAAAGGCTTCTCGCCCATCAGGTGCTTGCCAGCCTCGAGGGCCGCGATGTACAACTCCTGATGCAGATTGTGCGGCACTGCGATGTAGACCGCCTCGACCTCGTCGTTGGCCAGCAGCTCGCGATAGTCGTCGGTCACCTGTCGGATCGTTGGGATGTGGTCGCGGAACCAGTCCACCTTGGGCGTGCCCAGCGTGCGGTTGCAGATAGCGACGATCTCGGGCCGAACCGTCATCTCCGGCAGATGCAGCCAGCGGGCCGCCGCACTGGCGAACTCCCGACCCATCATCCCGCACCCGATGATCCCAAAACGAACCGTCCGCATCCGCGAACCTCCAGATTGCTCAGACAAATCGGCATTCGATCGATGCCAGATATTACCGCGGTGGGAAGCCTTCAGCAATCGTGAGCCCGCGTTCAATTCTTGGTGTGGGCGGTGTACGCAGAATGGCGACTTGTCATCCTGAGGCGTAGCCGAAGGATCTGGGCGCCGGACGCAAGATTTCTCGCGATCGCGAGCCAGATTCCTTCACTTCGTTCAGGACAGGCTCTTCACTTCGCTGCGCTGCGTTCAGGATGACAAAATCCGCACAAAGAGCATTCCGGATCCGTTTCAGAAGATCTTGCGATAGATGTGGCAGTACGGCGTGCCCTGGGTCTTGTCGTAGTAGTCCTGGTGGTAGTCTTCCGCAGGCCAGAATGTGCTTGCCTTGGTGATCTCCGTCTTGACGTTGAAGCCCTTGAGACGCAGTTGCTCCACGAGCTTCTCGGCAATCTGCTTCTGCTCGTCGTTGAGGTAGAAGATGGCCGAGCGGTACTGCGGGCCGATGTCCGGGCCCTGGCGATTGAGCTGCGTGAAGTCATGCGTCTCGAAGAAGAGCTTGGCAAGCTGTTCGTAGGTGGTCTTGGACGGATCGTAGATGACCTCGGTCGTTTCCGCATGGCCGGTCGTGCCGGTGCAGACTTGTTTGTAGGTCGGGTTCTGGGTACGGCCGCCGGTGAAGCCGACGGTGGTAGAGATCACGCCGGGCTGTCGCTTGAAGTGGTACTCCGTGCCCCAGAAGCAGCCGGAGGCGAAGAGAGCCCGCTCGGTCTTGACCTCGACCTTAGCCTGGCGCTGCTCGGCGGGGGTGAAGTCCATCGAGATCGAATTGACGCAGTAGCGGGTGTTCTTCTCGGTGAGCCGTTCACCCAGGAACACGTGGCCCAGGTGGCCACCGCAATTGTTGCAGAGGATTTCGGTCCGCATGCCGTCGGCGTCGGGTTGCCACTTGACCGCGCCGGAGATCTGCTCGTCGAAGCTCGGCCAGCCGCAGTCCGAGCGGAACTTCGACGACGACTCGAACAACTCCGCCCCGCACCGCCGGCAGGTGTAGACGCCCTTCTCGAAGTGCTTCTCGTACTTGCCGGTGAACGGCCGCTCGGTGCCCTTGTGGATGATGACCCGCTCTTCTTCTGGTGTCAGTTGTCTGTACATGGTTTGCTCACGATAAAGCCCGATCTCGTCGATGTAAAGGTCCGCGTTGAATTCCCGACCGCTCGCGACGACCGCAAGGGCCATCAGTTCCGCCGGGTTCAATTGCTGACGCACAGCGGTGGGCAGGAAGCCCCTGAACGGCAGCTTGATCTCCTGCCACTGGCCCGTCGTCGCGAACTGCGTCTGATAGCTCTGCTGCGGATACCGGGTGTCCCGCGTCCGCAGATGGACCGCGTAGGTTTCCCCGTTGCCTTTGACCACCAGCCGAACCCCGGCGTACAGCCCCCCGTCCAACGGCCGGCGTCGCACCATGAGCGTGCGACGCGCCTGGACCGCTCCGCCGGGACCGGTCTTGACGGCCCCGGTCAGGTGCAGGACTGTACGTCCTTCGTGATCCAGCGTTTCGACCTTTCCCCCCGGCGCCGCACTCCCCTGCTCGCGGACAATCTCCCACACGCCGCCGGCCAATCCGCGACCAGGAGCGAAGTCGTCGATCAAAAGCCCCGCCCCGCCCTCCCAACCGGCGTTGCCCGTTTCCGCAGCGAGCCCCGACCCTGTCAAGACGATCAGCAAGGCAACCATCACGAGGAATCCAAGAACCACCATTGCGGCGGCACGAAACCGTCTCTTCTGACGCATGACTGCACCTTTCAAGAACACTTCTCCCCTCTATACAGGATTCTCCCGCACAGGGTTTGCCCATTCCCGACGGTCTTACAGGTGCAGTGAGGATCGTTGGTGGGTTCGTCTTCAACGACCGGGACGGACGCTGTTGAGGGCCTTGGCCGAGTCGATCAGGCTGTCGACGCCGCCGGCGCGGAGGAACTGGTCGGGAGGCACTTCGAGGATCACGCGTCCGTCGAAACCCTGCTTGAGCAGGAGTCCGATGAAGTCCCGCCAGGGGACCGCGCCGTGGACCAGCGGGTGATGGTCCTCGGTGGAGGCGTCGTGACAATGGACGTGCACGATTCGCTTGAGCAGCGTCCTGGGCGGCTTGATCGGCCAGCCGAAACGACGCGTATTCCAGAACGCGTGGCCGAAATCCCAGCAGACTCCCACGCCGCTCTGCGTCGCGACGTCCAGCAGCTCGGCGTACGTGTCGCCGATCCGCTGGCGGGGTTCGCCGGGATCGGGACTCATTTGCAGCTCCACCGTGACGACGACCTCCGGTGCGTTGTCCTTGCACCATTGGCCGGCCCAGGTGAAGAACGCGATCGAACGGCTTAGGAGCTGCCCGCGGGCCTCGTCGCTGCCGCCGGCGGCGCCGTGAAGGTTGACGACCGTGGGGCACTTCTGCATCCGAGCCGCCTCGCCCGCGATCGCCAGAAACCGCTCGTGCATCTGGCGGCACGGATTGTCCGCCTCCGGCGAGAAGTACGCCACGTTGAAGATGGTCGCCTCGGAATAAGGGTGCAGCGAGACCTTCAGGTCCGCGCCGGCGCAACAGGCGATGTGCTCCCGCAGTCGGTCCAGGTCGGTCCCCGGCCCGACCGGCGTCTCGACCGCGCCGAAACCCAATTCCCTCAGGAACGGCAGGATGTCTCGCGGGCCGTAGAGCCGCCGGTACAACTCCTCTTGAGCAAATCCGATGTCGAGCTTCAGTCCGATCAGCATGGCGATCGCCGCGAGTCCTTTCTCTTGAGCCCCATTCCAAACGCGAACGCAAGAGGCTACCCGAGCGAGCCCCGGCAATCAAGCGCAAAAGCGAACCCGTTCGCAGTGACGCCGTGAGGCGTTATCTCCCCTTCGCCGGACGGAAAACACGCCCTGCCGGGCACGCTACAGGGTTCGAGTGGTTCTCCTGGCACGCGGTTCCTTCCTGGCAATGGAGGTGTGGGAAGGAACGGACTGATCCGGAATCCGCCGCGAGCGGCGGGAGTTTGGCGCTTTGAGGCCACCAGCGGGACAGGTGCTGCGCACGCTTCATGCGACACCTGTCTTCACAAGCGAGCGCCTCGCTCGAGTCTCAAGCCGGAGGCCGCAACGCGCAAAACTCCCCAGGCAGGCCCGCTCCGGACCTGCATTCCCCCCCATGCGATAGGGACCTCTCCTGCTTGCTTGCGTGTCTTCGGTCTGCCAGAGAATCCGGACACACTCCATGCTACGATGGAAGGCAGTTTTGTGTTGCGGGTCCGCGCCCGGCGCAGTAAGACTATAGCCACGTGACAACGGCGAAACACTCACTCTGTCGTTTGGAGTTCTGAACGATGCCGGATACGCTGCGGACTACGCCGAAGTACCTCGCCTGGATTTCCTTGCTGCTTGCGGCCGTTACCGCAATCCTGCTCGCCATGGGCTACCGGTCCCAGGTCGGCCCCCTGGTCATCGGAGCGCTGACGCTCCTGGCGCTGTACTTCATGAGGCATCCGTTCCTGAAGAGCTACGCCTTCACGGTCTGGGTCTTTGCCTTCGTCGGCGGCTCGATGTTTTATCCCCAAGCCTTCATGACCTGGGCCGGGTTCGATCTGGGCAAGCTGATCGTCCCCTTGATCCAGATCATCATGTTCGGCATGGGCACGACCCTGAGCCTGGCGGACTTCGCGAGAGTGTTCAAGATGCCCTGGCCGGTGTTCGTCGGCATGGTACTGCAATTCTCGATCATGCCGCTGGTGGGCTTCGGGGTGGCCAAAATGTTCGGTTTTCCGCCGGAAATCGCGGCGGGGATCGTGCTCGTCGGCTCCTGCCCCGGCGGCGTCGCCTCCAACCTGATGGCCTACCTGGCCGGCGGTGACGTGGCCCTCTCGGTGACGATGACCTCGTGCTCGACGCTGATGTCGCCCCTGATGACGCCCTTGATGATGAAGCTGCTGGCGGGCCGGTTTGTGCCCGTCAAGTTCGTGCCCATGATGCTTCTGATCCTGAACATGATTGTTGTTCCGGTGCTGGCAGGTCTGGTCGCCAACCGTATTCTCTACAGTAACAGCCGATGGGCCAATCGCAAGGGGCCACTCTCGCTGCTGGCGGCGGGCGGATTTGGTATGGCCGTATTGACGGTCGCCCTATATGGCCGTCTGCCCAACGCCATTATGGCATTCCGAGACGGTATCATCATCGGAGCGGCGCTGATCGGCGCCGTGTCGCTGGTGAAGCTCATCGTCAGCCTCATCCTCGGGCAATCGGGCAATTGGATGGACAGGGTGCTGCCCGTCGTCTCCATGGCGGGTATCTGTCTGATCATCGCGATTATCACAGCCCAGTCAAGGGATGATCTGCTCACCGTCGGCGGGCTACTGATGGCCGCTGTAGTTATTCACAATTCCGTCGGTTATGCATTGGGCTACTGGCTCTCGCGGCTCGTGCGGCTCGACGAGCGAACCTGCCGGACGGTGGCCATCGAGGTGGGCCTGCAGAACGGCGGCATGGCCTCGGCCCTGGCTGTCAAAGCGCTCCAAAGCAACACAGCGGCGCTGGCTCCGGCAATCTTCGGGCCCTGGATGAACATCTCCGGCTCGGTCCTGGCGACCTGGTGGCACCGCCGGCCCGTCAAGACCGCCAAACGCGAGACATCTCCAATCAGCGAAGCAAAACAGCAAGGAGCGTTCGATGGATCGACGTGACATGATGAAAGGTTTCGGGCTCGGGGCCGCCGCGGGCATGCTGGGGTTTCTGAAGCCCGCCAGGGGCGAGGATGCGGCGTACTCGAAGGCGACGAAGGGCCTGCCGCCGTTGAAGATCACAAAGGTCAAGACGATCCTCACCGCCCCGGCGGGGATTCGCCTGTGCGTGGTCAAGGTCGAGACGAGCGAGCCGGGACTCTATGGCCTGGGATGCGCGACGTTCAACCAGAGGCCTTTGACCGTCGCGGCGGCGGTGAACGAGTATCTCGATCCGTTCGCCAGGGGCCGGGATGTCGATAACATCGAAGACATGTGGCAGAACGCCTACACGAGTTCCTATTGGCGAAACGGACCGGTGCTGAACAATGCGCTGAGCGGCCTGGACCAGGCGTTATGGGACATCAAGGGCAAGCGGGCGGGCATGCCGGTCTACCAACTGCTCGGAGGCAAGTGCCGCTTCGCGGTGGACTGCTACACACATTGCGGCGGCAATGACCTCAAGCAGATCGAGGACAGCGTCAAGCGCGCAATGGAGCGAGGCTTCCGCCACATCCGCATCCAGCGAGGCGGCTATGGCTCGCCCCACCTGTCGAAACAGGCGGACTTCAAGGACGCCGGTTTCGGCCTGCCCTCCGATTCGAACATGGCGATCCGGCCGTACGTCAAAGGCACGATCGAGATGTTCGAGCACGTCCGCGCCACGTGCGGCGACGAGGTCGAGCTGCTCCACGACATCCACGAGCGCATCCCGCCCATCGAAGCGATCAACCTCTGCAAGCAACTCGAGAAGTACCGCCCGTTCTTCATCGAGGACCCGTTCGCCCCCGAGGACAACGGCTACTTCAAGATCCTCCGCCAGCAGACGTGCGTGCCGATCGCGATGGGCGAACTGTTCAACAGCCCGCACGAATGGGTCGGCCTGATCTCCGAGCGGCTGATCGACTTCATCCGCGTGCACATCTCGCAGGTCGGCGGCCTGAGCGTCGCCCGCAAGATCGCGACGCTGGGCGAGTGGTTCAACGTCCGCAGCGCCTGGCACGGCCCGGGCGACGTCTCCCCCGTTGGCCACGCGGCCAACGCGCATCTGGACCTGGCCATCTGGAATTTCGGCATCCAGGAGAGCGTAACCTTCAACGACCGCACGCGCGAGGTCTTCCCCGGCTGCCCCACGATGGACAAAGGCTACATGCACATCAACGAAGCCCCGGGCTTCGGCGTGGACCTCAACGAGGAACTGGCCGCGAAGTTCCCGCTCCCCGAAGACCCTGGTTTCTGGCGCCCCGTCCGAAGGCCCGACGGCACCGCCGTGAGACCTTAGAGTTGCCTACGGAAGCTTGTCCTTAGGTGGGCCGCTCTCGGGGTTCGCCTCATCGACGGGCTCGTGTGTGAACACGCCATGGGAGTAGGTGTATCGGTCCTCGTCGTTGGTGATCTGGGCCAGGTAGAGCCACGCCGTCCACACGGCGTCGAGTTCTTCGTCCGTCAGATTTTGCAGGTCCAGATCCTCCTCGCTGAGGAACTCATCGCGGAACTCCGTCATGGCCATCCTCCCGGCACAAGGAACGGAAGCCTTGCTTCAGCTTGGCCAACCATCAGCCGATGGGCCTCGGACAGGGTAAGTTCCTCCATCTGCCGAGAGAGGCTTGGCCACATCGCAGCCCAAGGCTTGGAGGCATCCAGATACCTGCCCAGCCGCTCCTCATTGGTTCGAATCAACCGCCGGCGTTCGGCATCCAAGGCAGCCTCTAGAGCCTCACGTCCCTGGCCGATCATCGCAAGAACCGGACGTTTCTCCGCCAGTCGCCGCGCGCGATCCGGGTATTGCTCCACCAGTCCGATGAGATCCCGGGCACTGCGAGAATGGAGCAACTGATCGTCCACGTCCGACATCTTGCGGGCGAGTTCCCCAATGACCGCATAGTCTTTCTCGCGGTTGGTCTTCTTCATGTTCGCCAACTCCACCGCTCCGAGGAATGGGCCTTCCTGGCCCTCCGCGCCCCGCCATACTCGCTGGAGCGAATCCTCATCCAGCCGGGGTGGCCGCGTAATGAAATCGGTGCGAACTCGCATTCCTTGCCGCTGAAACTCCAGATGCGAGCTCCATCCGCCCGCCAGCCATCGCACGTCCAGAGGAGCACCGAACCGATATCGAGCTCCATACTCCTCAAGGATGGAAAGCACGTACTCGGTGCTTTCGGACTCCTCTCGCAGTATCCAGTCGCCGTCCTTGCTCATGATGGCCAATCGATGGAGAACAACCGCCTGGCCGCCCGCGAGGATCGCGCGAGTCCGGCCGCTGTTGAACTTCCTCGTCAGCTCAAGATAGATGCTCATGGCAGTTCCTGCGTTTGTTGACGTCCCTATTATACCTTCGCGCACGACGACTACCACAGATCCTTTCGGGTGGCAGGCTTCTGGAGGCCGGCGGCGAGGGCTTCCTCGCGGAGCGTCTCGCCCCGCGGCGTCGGCGAGTGGTGAAAGATCGCCTGCATCACGTTCTCGTGACCGCTCAGGGCCGCCAGGGCATCCGACCACTGGTTCGGATGCTCCTGCCGAATGGAGGTCGCGAGGTCCAGACAGATCGCATAGTAGGCGGCGCGGGCCTGTTCCTGCTTGGAAGCCGGCTGGGTGACGCCGCGCAGGATCTCGTCTTTGAGCTTGTCTCTCAAGATCGCTGTCTGGCTGTCGGGACTCTCCAGGCGTTCGACACATCGCGGCCCGTGCGCCTTGATCACATAGACGACCCGGCCGTCCTTTGCCAGTCTTTGGCCGCCCTGCTCGATGATGACTCTCTCCGCCAGGTCGATCAGCCGATCGGCAAAGCTGGTGATCGTCTCGTCGGCGGGCATATTCTCGCGTGTCGTGTTCTTGTAGCGGTCCGTGATCTGCCAGCCTTGGGCGAGCATCCAGCGGTAGCCTTTCATCACGCCGACGATCGTACCGGCGGTGGCGGCGTTGCAGTCGGCATCCCAGCCGAAGTTGAACGCCGTGGTCAGCGTCTTGACGAAATCGCCCTGACCGTAGAGGAGGGCCGCGATGATCGAGCCCGTGTTGAGCTCGTAGCCGTTGCGATCCCGCATTTGGCCGTTGTGCCGACTGTACTTCTCTTTCAGGAGCTTCCGCGTCGCCCGCCAGTCGTCCGGATGCCGCTTGTGCCAGACCCGCACCTCTGCGACGATCCGGGCGATGTCGCTACTTGCGTCGATAGCCGCCAGACCGTGGTCCAACAGCGCATCGATGTCGTCCTCGACGAACGCCATGGCGATCATGCTCGTGAAGAACTGCGTGGTCTGGGCGGGTTCGCCGTCGATGGCGACGCGGGTGTAGTTCAGGCCGATCCGGGCTGCGGCCTGCGGCATCGCCGGGGCGATCAGGCCGAAGGTCTCGCAGAGAAACTGGCCGGAGATGTTGAAATCGGCCCAGGGGTTCAGGACGCTCGAACCCGTCAGCGGCGGCTCGATCCCCAGGTCCATCAACTGCCTGGCGTACTGGTTCGCGCACCAGATCCGCTTGTTGATCCGCTCGCGCCAGAGCCGGGCGATCCGTTCGGGCGGCAGGAGCAGACAATTATCATCCTCCATCACTTTGATATAGACCCATTCGAAATCCGTATCGTCGTCGGTCCACGCCCCCTCGGGCAGGCCCGGGACGTACCCCGTGACATCCCCCGGCTCGGCGATGTATTTGAATTCGTGGGGCAGGCCGTTGAGGTTGCCCAGAATCTGGCCGAGCAGCCCGCCGCGAATCTTGTCCCGCAGCGTCTCAGCGGGGATCTCACATGCACGTCGAATGCGACGGTTCGCTTCGGCGATGGCCTGCAATTGATACCCCCGCGGGTTGTCGGCGCGCACGCTCCATTCCTTCTGACCGGCGTAGTCGAACACCCACAGCGCCGCCAGCGGGACATCGAGATCTTCGATGCGCCGCAGCAGGGACTCGAACCGTTCCTTCGTCTGCGGCCCGTCGCCGGGCTCGCCGAACTCGCCGACGAGCAGAGGCTTGCCGATTCGCCTGGCCGCCTCGACCGCTTCGGCGAATCGATCCACCGAATCCGCGTAGATGTGCACGCTGATCGTGTCAACCGGGTCGGGATTGTCCCCCGCCAGCATCTCGGCGAATTGCCCGGGCGAGTCTTTCGCCCAGGTCCCCTCGTGCATCTGGCGCCAGGCGGAGGGACGCGGGATCGAATTGCCGGTGCAGACGATTCGCGTGCGGTCGTACGTGTGGACTGCCTTGGCGAATTCACGGAAGGCGGTGCGGATCATCTCGTGCGTGAGGATGTCGCGATCGCTTCGCGACTGCGCCGTGCCGAGATTCGCCACGATGGGCGGCAGATGGTCCTTGGCGTTGGGCAGGTCGGCGTCGAGATTGTATTCGTTGCCGAACTCCCAACCCCAGATCGCAGGCGAATTCCGGTATCGCGTGACGACCTCCCGCACGTAGGTCCGCATGAACTCGTGCGTCTTGCTCTCGGGATTGCCCCACTGGTCGCAGGGTTCGCCCACCAGGTCAGGAACCATCGGCATGTACCAGAACAGGCTCGGAATCAAGCCAACGCGGTGTTTCTCGGCCGAGCGGACCACGCCGTCGAGCAGCTTGAAGTATCTGGCCTTGTCCTGTCGGTACAGCTTCATCTCGGCGGGCCAATACCCCGTGCACATGAAACGGGCGAAAGGAATCCCGTGCTGGGCGAGGATGCGGAAGCCCTCCTCGTACGACGCGTCGTTGGGCTCCCTGAGCGTGCGGGCGAACGCATCGAAGTAGTTGACGCCGATCCCGCGATAGGAGACGCCGTCCTTGAGCAGCATGCCGGCGCGACTGCTCAAGCCGAGCGGGGGTTGCTGTACGGCGGCCATCAGCACACAAAGCCAGGATGCAATCGTCATAGAGCCCGATCTCCTCGATGGAATTGATTCTGGTTGCCGGATGAGAAGGTACTCGGTGAAGCATCGCATCACCAGTGAAATCCTCCATTGACAGACGGGACGCGGGCGGTTGAACTACGCGGGACAACTGTAACTGGAGAAACGACACATGAAGTACAGGCGATTGGGCAAAACGAACCTGCGTGTGTCCGTCATCGGCGTGGGCACCTGGCAGCTCGGCGGCGAATGGGGCAAGACGTTCGAGCAACGCGAAGTCGATGCGATGCTCGGGCGAGCTGCAGACCTCGGCATCAACCTGATCGACACCGCAGAATGTTACGGCGACCACGAGTCCGAGCGGCTCATCGGTCGGGCCATCAAAGGCCGGCGGGAGAAGTGGATCGTCGCGACGAAGTTCGGACACCGCTTCAACGGACCTTTTCAGCGGGACGACGTGTACGAACTCTCGCAGGTCGTCGAACAACTCGAGCAGTCGCTCAAGGCCCTCCAGACGGATTACGTGGACCTCTACCAATTCCACAGCGGCGCCGACGCGATGTTCCAGACGCCGGGCCTGTGGGAAAGACTCCGGCAACTGGTCGACACAGGGGCCGTCCGCCACCTGGGCGTCTCGGTGAGCAAGAAGAACACCAGCCTCGTCCAGGTGCAACAGGCGCCAACCGTCGGGGCCGAGGCGGTCCAGGTGGTCTACAACCGCATCGAGCGACAGGCCGAGGCACAAGTCCTTCCCTTGTGTCTCCAGCAGAATCTCGGCGTGCTCGCGCGTGTGCCGCTGGCCAGCGGATTCCTGAGCGGCAAGTACACGAAGGACGCCCAGTTCGCGCCGGGTGATGTGCGAGCGGTATGGCAGAGCGAGCAGGAGCGCCGGACCATGATCGAGCAGGTCGAGGAGATCCGCAAGAAGGTGCCCCAGGGGGTGCCTCTGGCCCACTGGGCTCTCGCCTGGTGCCTGCGCAACCCGGCGGTCTCGTGCGTGATCCCAGGCTGCAAGCACATCGAGCAGGTCGAATCCAACGCCAAGGCCGCCGATCTCGCGGACGTGTCCGAAGACCATCCCCAGGCGGTCAAGTAGCAGGGCAAATCGCAATCTTCTCGCGTGGATCGACGTGCATCAGTGCGTGCGGCCCGTCATGTCTGGCCTTGATAGGACCAGCCGAGGGCGTCGGCCAACTGGCGAAATCCCTCCCGGCTGCCGATCATTTGAACGCCGCGAAGGACGTCCCCTTCCAAGACCACCGAGCGATAGGCCGATTCCCCACCATCGAGCAGGAGCTTCTCCGCCATACCTTGCCCCCTGGGGGTCCCGATCGCGTGAAACTCGATGCTGGCATGCTTGAAAGACAGGGGCACTTTGCGGTCGGCGACCCGCTCCATGGGGCGACCCGCCAGAGTCGCCAGGGCGTTGGCGGCCGCCCCCTTGCCCTGTTCGGCAGCCAGGAGCACGCTGCCCGTGCGGACGTTCGTCCGCTCTGCGAGGTCGCCGCAGGCGAAGACGCC
This sequence comes from uncultured Phycisphaerales bacterium, assembly GCA_937927975.1. Classification (GTDB taxonomy): domain Bacteria; phylum Planctomycetota; class Phycisphaerae; order Sedimentisphaerales; family Anaerobacaceae; genus PLanc-01. Next base: position 29,062 of record CALEZT010000226.1, on the reverse strand, counting down.
CGGTTCCGAAGTCTGCTGGAACTCGTCCACGAGAACGCCGCGATCGGTCTTCAAGCCGGCACGGGAGAACATGCTCAGGCTCCGAACGGCCCCAACCGTGGTCAGAACCAAATCGCTGTGGACCAGATCGCCATCGTCAAGCCGCAGTTTCAATCGGCCGTCGGTCTTCGCGACGTCGCTCACGAACCGGCCCACCTTCACGTGGACGCCCAGAGTCTCCAGGCGACGGGCCAGCACGCTCGCAGCGGTCGGGCCGAACTGCTGCGTCATCAGGTGATCAGCCTTCTCCACAATCGTCACGTCGAGCCCCTGCTCCCGGCCGTACACCGCGGCCTCCAGCCCGCTGATGCCGCCGCCGAGGATGGTCAGGTGCCGGACCGTGTCCAGGCGTCTCTGAATGGCCAGGCTGTCCCGGGCCCTCCAGATCGGAATGACGTCGTCGGGAAACCGGATGACGAAGGGAAGCAGGATAGGCCCGGCCCCCGACGTGAGAATCAGGGCGTCGAACCTCTCTTCGCGGCCCTGGGCGGTCACCGTCTTGGCGTGGGCATCGATCTGCGAGACGGGGCAATCCAGTCGCAGATCGATTTTGTGCTCGTCGTACCAGGATCGGGGCCGCAGCGCGATGGCGTCGAGGTCCGCCCGCCCGAACGCCAGCAGCACGACCTTGGGCCGGATGTAGGGAAGACACGACTCGTCCGAATAGAGAACGACTTCGCCGCCGTTTTCGCTGACGTGCCTGGCCGCCTCGACCCCGGCGTGCCCGGCGCCCACAATCCCGATTCTCATCGTAGAACATCTCCCAAGAGAAGACTGCATCCCATTCACAGAGCCCATGCCCGACACAATCGCATTGAGATACCGACGAATCGAAGCGAATGCAAGAGGAGTGTGCGTGAGTGTGCCCGGAACATGTTGACAGAGGAACCGCCCAAATCGAAGCTCGAAGCACGAAATTCGAAATCCGAAACAAATCCAAAACTCAAAGCACGAATGATCAAGACGCTGACGCCGGACGAGAGCCTGTTTCGGATCTCGAATTCCGTGCTTCGAGTTTAGGATCTTGATGCTATCGATACATGTCAGACTGTCCAAGGACTTCCGCGGACTTGCTCAGTCACATACATCATGACGCAGGGGCCCGGCGGCGGGAAGACGCATCGGGACCTTTGCTGAACAGACGTCAGCATAACGGGCTTCCGAGGCCATCATGCTGCTGGCTCAACGCGAAGAATGCCGGGGTTTCAGGGGCAGAGCCCCTGGCATGAACGCGAAACGTCGAACAGAAAGGCCGCCCGTCTCTGATCATACAGGCCGTGGCGATCTCTCGGTGACGACGCTATTCGATATGGCCGCCGTCGATCTCGAAGACCCAGGCGTGCTCGCACGGCGGTGATTGACGCACGCTTTCCGGCACATCGATCGACAGCCCTTTCGCTCCGACCTTCCACGACACCGCGGCCGACGATCCGAGCAGTCGGACGGACTTGGCCGATTTGATCGGGCCGACCTGGATCTGTGCGGAGAGCGACGCTTGACCCTGTTCGGCCAGACAGATCGCATAGAGTCTCTCGCCTTTTCTCGTCAGACAGACCTGGCCAACCTTGTACGGCGGCGCCGGCCTCGTGCCACAGATCGCTTCGCCGTTGACCTGCATCCACCGGCCGATCTGCTCCATCCGCTCCAGGGCCGGCTGGGGCAGTTGCCCGTCGGGATCGGGGCCGACGTTCAGCAAGAAGTTGCCGCCTTTGGCGACGATGTTGACCAGCAGGTGAATCAGGTCCCGCGTCGATTTGTAGTTGTCGTTCGGCTTGTACGACCACTGGTCGGCCATGGTCATGCAGGTTTCCCAGATGTAGGGCAAAGCCTTCTCGGGGACCTCCTGCTCGGGCGTCAGGTAGTTCTCGTACCGGCCTCCGACCGTGCGATCCACAACGATCAGGCCCGGCTGATGACTGCGCGCCGTCGCGGCCAACTTCGGCATACTGATGTCCTGCTCGGGCGGGCGGACCTGGCCGCCGTCGAGCCAGAGGATGTCCACCGGGCCGTAGCCGGTCATCAGCTCATTGACGACGTTGTGCGTGAAACTGACGAACGTCGCCCACTTCTCGGGGTGTTTCGTGATGTCGTAGTTGACGTTGCGATCGGGGTGCGGCCACTCGGGAGCCCAGTATCCCGGATGGTTCCAGTCGGATTTCGAATAGTAGGCGCCGATGCCGAAGCCCCGGGCCCGGAAGGCGTTGAAGACCTCTTTCACCACGTCGGACCTGGGACTCGTGTGGAACGGGCACGAGGGATGCGTCGTCCGGTAGTCGGTCTGCTTCGTGTCGAACAGGCAAAAGCCGTCGTGGTGCTTGGTCGTGAAAACGACGTACTTCATGCCGGCCCCTTGAGCCGCAGCGACCCATCGGGCCGGATCGAACTTCTGCGGATTGAAGGTCCTGTTCAGGGCCACATAATCATGGAAGAACCGCGGGAAGTCCCTGCCCCGCTCGGTCCAAGCGGGCAGGTCGTCCGGCCGGGCCCATTTGTCCGCCTCGACCAGCGGCCACGACTCGATGCACCCCCACTGGGCATAAATCCCCCAGTGCATCATGAACCCGAACTTCCAGTCCTGGAAGCGGTCGAGCTTGTCCCACACGAGCGGATCGGTCTCCTGGTCGGCAGGCGACTGCCCCGGCCGGGGCGGATAAGAGAGAAAGTTGGCCAGGATGTGCCCCAGGATCTGCTCGCCCTGCTCGTTGGCGTGGACGGCATCCCGTTTGAACGAAGCCAATTCCCGGCCCGACTCCCGCACATATGCACCCCAGGCAGTCTCCAGATCGAGAAAGGCAGCCCCGACCTCATCCGCGAGCTTCACCAGGCTCCGATTGTAGGGCGTGCCACGCACACCATCCCCATCGAGGAAGCCCGCCTCGCGCGGATCGACAGTCCCAAACGCCCCGGTCATCAGGAGGATATCGGGCTGAGCAGATCCGCGGATCTGTCGAATCACCTCGCGAATCGAATCGATGTCGCCCCCCTGGCTGATGCCGCCGATGATGACCAGGTCCGGCTTGTGATCGAGCACGAACTTCTGCACGCGCCCCGCTTCCTTATACCACGAGCACCCGGTGGACCCGCGCACCGACGTGACCTTCTCGATGGTGCAACGCGGGTGCCGCCGCGTGACCACATAGTCCCACCCCGACCGGCTCGTGTCGTTGACGATACTGTCGCCCAGCATGACCACGCGAAGAACACCGCCTTCAATCAGCAGTTGCCTTGTCTTGGGCAGCCTCTCCCACCGCTCCACAGGCGGACAATATTGGACCGGCGGAATCTCCGAATACGCCTTCAGCACCGCCTCCAGCGTCCGCTCATTGCCGCGAAGGACATAGCTCCCATCCCCAGCGAGAACCGGAACACACAGAGACAAGGCCAAGACGAACACGAATCGAATGCGACACAATCCGCCCACTTGTCGTTCTCCTGCGCCCCCGTCCTACACTTTGAATCGTTGCCAAGGTTGAAGTTGAAAGCAGCTATCGAATCGCCGCGCAGCGGGCTTCTCTGCGGGCGCCCCTGGGCGGCTGCTCGACGATGGGGATTCGGGACGCGAACGGCTCGGTGGCGTAGGTGGCCTGCAGGGCCTCCCAGTTCCGCGTGCCGCAGTCCCGCATGATCAGCCAGTCGCGGGTCCGCTGCCAGCGAGGCGAAAACCAGGTCCGCACGGGCAATTCCCAAAGCTCCTGCGGCAAGGGACTGTCCCGATGCTCCTCCAGGGCCCGGCGAGCGCCGCTATAGTCGGCGTACGCAAGCGTCCAACGCGATTGGAGCTCCAAGCGCCTCAGCAGATCGACATGTTCAGCCTGCCCGAGCGAAGCCAGCGTTCGAGCCGCTTCCACGCCCCGTTCGCATTCGATCTCATCGGAATCGATCCGTTCGAGCAGGGAAACACACGCCGCGACGACGGTGTCCCGCAGGGCCGGGTCCGAATCGACCGCCAGTTTCGTGAGCCCCCAGAGTTGGTCCCAGGCGATGGACGAGGCGGTCTCTTCGATCACCACGCCAAAGACCAGAGGCAAGATTATCGGACCCATCGCTCCACAGGCGGCCACCAGGATCTCCGTCATCAAAAGGTCGTCCTGCTCCCCCGCCTCGACCAGACGGGCGATCAGGGATTCGCCGATCTCCTGGCGTCGCGAGTCCTCCAGCCTGGGCGCAGCCAAGGCGAAAATGGCCGGCACGTAGAGATGGACGTAGCACGTCCTCTCCTGGACGATTTCGCGGGCTTCGTCATACGCATTGAGCAATTGGTCGATCAGTCTCGGTTCGTCCACCAACGCATCGGCAAAGGCCCCCAGAGCGGACCATGGAATCTCCCCTTCGGTACGCTCCAGAACATCCCAGAACGACTGCAAGGTTTCATCATTCACAGACGCAACTCCTACCACGAACAAGACACCCCCCTGGATGACATGCTGCGACAAACCCACAGGCGGGAAGTCAAATCTGATTATAAGAATCGACGCCGGGATATCAAGAAGGTTAGGGCAATTTGGGGTGGACAGGCATGCGGCCGGCTACATGGCGTCCGTCAGGCCCTTTTCTGCGACTTTTGGCAACAGACAGACCCAGGCTGATGAAACCGCACAAATCAAGACCATTATAGGACGCTAATCGGATTTCCAGGCGTCGATCATGCCGTAGGCCATCGCGCCCTCGCGGTAACCTTTCTCCATCAACTGGAACGAATCGACGAATCGACGGAGCTTGCTGCCCTTGGTGAGCAGGAACATCTGGGCCAGCGGATTGCTCACAAGCTTTTTGCAGTGCTCCCACGTCGGTCGCACGTTGGCCGTGATGTCGTCGGCCGCGACGGATCCAAAGCCCGCCTGTTCGAGCATCGAAGTCTGCTCGTCCAGGGTCAGCAGGGACGGGCACAGCATGGCCTCGCAGATCTCCTGGACGAGCGGATCGGACTGGGGATCGCTCGTGTCGCCCTTGAGCCAGGCGCACAGTCCCAGCCGACCGCCCGGTTTCAACAGTCGGGCGCAGTCGCGGAAGAACGCCTGCTTGTCGTGGATGTGCTCGCTGCACTCGATGATCCAGACGCGGTCGAACGACTCCGAAGGCAGGTCGAGATTGTTCGCGTCGTGCTCGCGGAAAGAAACGAGATGAGCCACGCCTTCCTCGGAAGCCCGCTTCTCGGCGCCCTGCACTTGCACCGGACTGAGCGTCAGCCCCAGGACGGAGCAGCCGAAGGTCTTGGCCAGCCAACAGGCCGAGCCGCCAAGACCCGACCCGATGTCCAGCACGCGATGGTCGCGGCTGATCTCCAGGCGTTTGGCCAACCGCTCGACCAGCTTGATCTGCGCCTCCGCGGGCGACTCCCCATCTTCCCAATACCCATGGTGGATGTGGGCCCCCCACAGGAGCTGATAGAAGCTCGACAGTGCATCGTAATGCTTGCGGATGTCCTCGGTAAGACATGACTGAGGCGACGACTGACTCATCCGTGTTCTCCTGGCTGGTCCACACTCGTGGAAGACCTTCCGACGTCTCCGCGACGCCGGGAGAATTCCGATCGTTTCTTTGCGTACAACCCGCCGGCCATCGGCCTCGGGCGAAGGTCCAGCCTACAAAAAGAAACGGGCGGCGTCACGGAAAAACCGCAGCGCCGCCCGTCCGATCTCCCGATTCGGCAACAACTACCGTGCTCCGGCCTTGCTCTTGGCCTTCTGCAGGACCGCCTTGGCGCGACCGGCGAGTTTCTCATCGGAAGCGGCCTGCGCCGCCTTCTCGATCGAGGGGATCAGCTTGGCCGCAAAGGGAGCAGGCTCGTTCCCGCCGAGCAGTTTCTCGGCCACCTTCACGATCGCCAGCGCCGCCTCCTGGCGGGTCGCGGCGGCGTCCACGTACGGCGTGATCAGCGCCACCGCGTCGGGCGAATCGATATTGCCCAGCGTGCCGACCAGCAGCAGCCTCTCTTCGTCCCGCTCGATCAGACCGGAGGCCTGCCGACACATGGCCAGGCGGTCCTCGACCGACAGATCGCTGCGGGCAGCCAAATTGAGGTATCCGCGAAGAAACAGCGTTCTTTCCGAGGCGCTGGTCGTTTCTCTGGCCATCGCCAGCAGGATGGGGGCCGCGTCGGTGGTCTTCCAGGTGCCCAGGGCGCGGACCGCCGCAGAACGCACGTCGGCGTTGTCGCTCCTGGCGTTGGCATGCACCGCCTGCAGCGCGTCCGGCCCGCCAATCGCGCCGAGTACCCGAAGAATCGCCGCCTTCTGAGCGGGTTGAGACTTGCCGAGCCGGTCGATCAGTTTCTCGGCCTGGGCCTTCGAGTCGACCGCCTTGAGGCAAATCGCGGTCATCGCCCCCTCCACCGCCGTGAGGTCCTGCGGTTCTTTCGCACCATCGAGCAGCTCGAACATCACAGGCAACTGCTCGGGACCGCCCAAGTCGCCGATCATCCGAATCGCGCCGGCTCGAACCGACGACTGGCTTCCGCCGGCCGCCTTCACCAGCGCCGGCAATCCGCTCTTCATCCGCCGCCGGCCCATCAGATCGAGGGCCAGTCGTTGCTTGTCGGAACTCGGTCCCGCGAACATCTTCATCACCACGTCGTCGGCCTCCTTTCCGGGGAAAGCCGCAAGGCCGTCCAACGCCGCCTTGGCGATTTCGCGGTCGCTGTCGTCGATCAACTGGACCAGAACAGGCACCGCGGAGGCATCCGCCAGTTCCGTCAGAGTCTGGATCGCCGCGACGCGAACGCGCGAATCGCCGGCTTTGGCCGCGTCGAGCAGGGCCGGCGCGGCGCCTTTGTCGCCACGCACGCCCAGCGCCTGGATCACAAGGATCTGCCGGTCGGCATCCAGGGTCTTCATCGCATCGGTCAGGATCGTGGTCGCCCTGGCGCTTCGCATCTGGTGAGACGCCTCGACGGCCGCGGAGAACAGGATGTAGTCCTTGTTGCCCAGGTGCTCTTGAAGCAGCTTCTGGCGATTGGCCGCCTGGCGGGTGAGAATCGCGGCCCGCAAGGCTCCGCCGCGAACCTGATGAGGAGCGTCCAGCTTGTACAGCCGATCGTAGATCTCCAGGGCGGCCGGCCTGCGGCCCTCGGAGGCCAGCGCCTCGGCGCAGCGAAGGAGCCCTTCGTAAACGTCGAGCCTGCATTCGGCGGGGACCTTCGACCTCGCCTGCTCAAGGGCCTGCGCCGCTTCGGCGTTGCCGATGTCGCCCAGGGCCCGCGCCGCGGCCCCCGCCACCACCGGGCTTCCGCTGGTGACCAGCGAGGCCAGCGCAGCGACCGCTTTGGCGTCGCGACGATACCCGATCGTGTGGATGACGCCGACCAGTGGCCTGCCCTTGACCGTGCCGAGCGCATTGCGCAGCGCCTCGTCCACCGCGGGATCGGGATTCATCTGCAAAGCGTAGCGGGCGTTGTGCGACAGTTGCTCGTCGCCCAGCAGCGCCGCCAGCGGCCCGATGGAATCTTTGCCGCCGATGATTCCAAGCTGCCGGCAGGCGTCGATCCGAGCCTTCAGCGGAGCGCCGGAATCTTTGACGGTGGCGATCAGCTTGGGTTCGTCGGCTTTGGCGGCCACGGTCTGCGCGAGTGTCTGACCTGCCCAGCCCAGCAGAATCGCGGCCATCAGCATGAAGTGTGTTCGTGATCGTGACATATCAGTCTCCTCGACAGGGCAAGGCTGTCCCCACCCTGCAATCGTTTCTCTCTTCTTCAGATCGTCCACGGCTCGCGCATCGCACGCGAACGGAAGCGGTTGGCCTCGGCGTCGTTGACGAACTCCTCTTTCGTCGGGTCGAACTTCAGGTCGCGTTTGAGCCACATGCAGATGTTGGCCGCGTGCACGCTGGACATGGTCCGGTGCATCATGACCGGGTTGGCCACGGTCTCACGCCGCGACTTGACGCAGTCGAAGAAATTGCGGACGTGGTTCATCGGACGTTGCGTGCGGGCCATGTAGTCGTCCACCAGCTTCTTGAAGTCGCCCATCCAGGCGGGGTTGGAGACTTCGCACCTCGAGTAGCCGTCGGCGATGGCGACCCAGCCATCGGTGCCTTCGTAGCGGACGCCGCAGGAGCCGTGCCAGATCTTGCCGGCCATGTCTCGTTCGAGGACCATCTTCACGCCGTTGGCGAAGGTCGTCACCATGCCGTCGCCGCTGTCGTTGGCGACGTACTTGTACTCGACCGGCGACGTCTTCCACAGGTCCAGCGCCACCTGGCATTGCGCGAAGGTGTGGGCGCCCCACTCGCCGATGCAGCTCGTGTGGAAGTCGTAGTGGTTCCGCCATCCGCCGCGGGTGTACTCCGCGTTGTAGGGTCGCCAGGGACAGGGTCCCAGCCAGGCGTCCCAATCCATCTCCTCTTTCGGAGGCAGCGGCTGTTCCGGTAGCCAGTCGTGGCGCATCTCCGCGGCGTCCCACGGCGCGATGTGCGCCCGGACGGTGTGGACCTTGCCCAGATAGCCGAGCCGAAGCAGCTCGTTGGCGAAGGTGAAGTTGCCCTCGCTGAGCCGCTGGATGCCGCTCTGGTAGACGCGACGATGACGCCGGGCGGTTTCGACCACCGCCTGGCCTTCCGCGATGGTCATGGCCGAGGGCTTCTCCGAGTACACGTCCTTGCCCGCCCGCATCGCCATGATGGCCGCCAGCGCGTGCCAGCGGTCGCCGGTGGTGCTCAGGACCGCGTCGATGTCCGTCCGCACCGCCAGGAACTCGCGAATGTCGGCATAGAGAGCGCAGTCGGTGTTGCCGTAGCGGGTGTCCACCATCTGCTTGACTCTTTCGCGACGCGCCTTCTGCGGGTCGCAGTTGGCGACGAACTGGATGTCCCGCTCGGGCAGCATCCAGTTCAGGACGCCCGAGCCGCGGTTGCCGATTCCGATGCCGCCCAGGATGATGCGTTCGCTCGGCGGGACGGCCCCGTTGCGGCCGAACACCGAGGCCGGCACGATGTACGGCGCAGCGATGGCCGCCGCCGTGCCCAGGAATGCTCGCCGCGAGAGGTGGGAGTGGTTGTGTGACATGGCAATCTCCTCTTTGCAATTGACTATTGACGATTGATGATTGGCGATTGGCGACGACTGTCAACAACTCCAAATCATCACGCCCTTGACCTTCGAGGGATTCTACCGGCTTCCCGCCTCCGCGCCCACTTCAAAAGGAATGATTCCTGGCGACGGATGGCCGCTACCCAGCCAACGTCCCCTGGTGTATGATGCCCTGCTGTGCGTGAAGATCCCTGTCGAGCCAAGAGGTATCGTGATGCATCTGAAGAGCGTGCGTTTCCACCCGGATCGGTATCCGACCCGCGAGCATTATCCGTTCAATCTCGGCATCTTCCGGGAAACCGAGGAACTCGCGTTTTCCTCGCCGGTGACCTTCTTCGTCGGCGAGAACGGCACGGGCAAGTCGACGCTCCTGGAGGCCATCGCCCGCCGGGCCGGAATTCATATCTGGCGCGACGGCGAGCGGTCCCGCTGCGTGGTCAACCTCTACGAGGACAAGTTCTATCGCGGCATCTCGATCGAATGGACCGACGGCGTAGTCCCCGGCTCCTTTTTCGGCTCCTCGATCTTCCAGGACTTCGCCCGCCTGCTGGATGAATGGGCCGCGACCGATCCCGGCCAGCTCGACTACTTCGGCGGCAAATCCCTCCTGACCCAGTCTCACGGCCAGTCGATCATGTCCTTCTTCAAGGCCCGCTACGCGATCCGCGGCCTGTACCTGCTCGACGAACCCGAGACGGCCCTCTCGCCCAGGACCCAGATCGCCCTGCTGGACCTGCTGACTCAGCTCAGCGCCGCAGGCCACGCCCAGTTCCTCATCGCCACGCACTCCCCGATCCTGATGGCCTGCCCCGGCGCAACGATCTACAGCTTCGATCACAGCCCGATCACGCCGGTTCCCTACGAGGACACCGAACACTACCGGGTCTACCGAAGCTTCATGGAAAGTCAGGGCAGACCCAAGCCATCGGACGCATCCTGACACGTCAGTTCAATTCGTGCTCATTCACGGCCACGGGGCATTCGTCTCCACCGATTCTTGGGGACTCTGTCCCCAAACCCCTGGGATTTGTCGCTTTGCACCAGAAACATGGCAGAGGGGAAGGCGACGTCCCACCAAGGCAACGTCGGCCATGTCCCTGGACCGTGGCGGCGCTCGGGTTGCTTGCCGGCGGAGCGGGTTCCCAAACGCGATGAATCGCGTTTGGGGTCCCGGCCTATCCTCCGCCGCGGCACATGGAATATCCCCGCAACCGGGGTCCGCGGAAAGAGACCAGCCACAGCGACCGCCAAGTGGGAGGGCAAACGTGCCGGCACTGTCGGTCTTCATGGAACACGGATCGGCTCCGCTCATCATGTTTCTGGCCCAAAGCGGGAAATCCCAGGGGTCCGGGGACAGAGTCCCCGGTCGTTTGATGCTCGCTCATTCTGGTTCCGGTTCGACTACTCTGCAGACGTTTCCCCCGCAGTCCTTGCACTTGCCTCGAAGAACGAGGTCGTCCCCCATCATTTCCGCCGTCTCCAGAACGATCGTGACGGACCCGAGGCACCGTCCGCACCAAACGTTGTCGAGAGCCTTCTCCCTCGCCCACCGGGGAATTCTCTCCCACCGTTGTGCTGCCTCCGGCGCGAATAAGTCAATGGGACAAGTAGGCTTCATCATTTGGCCCGTTCATTCGATAGGGACCATCGCCGAACGATATCCTGTTCGGCAGTTCGTTGCGTCGTTTCGTCAGGTTTCTTCTTCGTCCTCCGGTAGCGTCTCCCTGAGTTCGAGAGGGATCGTTGTTGCCAAATCCCCCTCAATGTCTATTCCTTCAGAGACGACGGGGGAGCTCCTGGTGGTATTGGAGCATCAGAATTCGTCCTTCATCCCGGCCATCCACTGAGGCCACTGATCGTCGGTGACGCCGCCGGCGCGGGTCCATTTATTGTTCGTGTTGAACGTCTTGTGCCACTTGAGCGTCCAGAGCTGCTTGAGCGCAACCTTGCGGACGGACCAGTCGGCGAAGAGGCAGAACTGGGCGCCGCCGTGGCGGTTGACGCACAATCTCTGCATCTCGTCGCTGCCCAGGGTCGGCGTCGTGTCGCCCTGGGGGCAGGGGACATCGGTGTCGCGGGGCCAGCCGTCAACCCACCACCCTTCGGTGAAGATCGGGACGTTGTCGGCCCCCTTGACTTGAGGGGTCCGCCAGTAGTTCGCGGCCGGACTCCGCCCCCACATGCTGTCGCGTCCGGCGGGGATGTTGCACATCCACCCGTTCGGGGCATAGCTGCCCTCGTCGCCACCCTGAGACGCGGGCACCGCCCAGGCGTCGAACGGATGCCGGGCGGGACGGCTCTCGGTGGCCGACAAAGAAGATCGATTCTTGAACGCCGTGGGGCACAGCCACATCTTCTTGTTCTTCGACAGCGGCACCATGGTCTCGCGCCACCATTCGCCGTTGGCGACGCCGGACTCGGTGTTCTTGACCAGACCGCTGTAGAACCGACCGTTGTTCTCGTCGGTGTACATCGCGAAGATCAGGCCCCACTGGTGCAGGTTGGACTTGCACGCGACGCCCCGGGCCTGGGTGCGGACCCGCGACAGGGCGGGCATGAGAACCGCCATCAGAATGGCGATGATCGCGATCACCACGAGCAGTTCAATCAGAGTGAATGCCCTTCGTTCACGCATGGTCGTACTCCTCAATCCAGACGCCGTATCCGCCTCACATGCCACTATCGTAACAACATCCGCTCTGCAAGGCAAGCTTCCATCCAAACCGACATTCGGGCAGCCCGTTCGTAGTGACGCCGCAAGGCGTTATCTTCGGCGTCTTTGCAGGGGCAGGTTTGAAACCTGCCTCAACGACCACTGTGGGTGTAGCTGATTCCTTCCGGCGCCCAGCCGGTTTCTCCTGATGGATAGAGGAAGGAACGGACTGATCCGGAATCCGCCGCTGCACGGCGGGAGTTTTTCGCATTGGAGCCACCAGCAATCAGGGTGCTGCACACCCTCCCGAGCGAGCGCTCCGCTCGCGTATCATGCTGGAGGCCTCCAAAGCGGAAAACTCCCCAGGCAGGTCCGCTTCGGACCTGCATCCAGCCCCGCAGGACAGGAACCTCTCCCGTCTGCTTGGGTGTCTTCGGCATGCCAGAGAATCCGGGCACATCCATCACCGACCGAATCGGACTCTCCCCATTGCGTAGCGGCTTCGACAGCCGTATCATTCACCCGAGAACACCTATCACAGAAAATCATGGGAGATCATCGTATGTTCAAGCCGACCGGCAATCGGAGAGCCACTCTCAGGCTCGGGATCTCGTCGCTTCTCGTGTTCTTCGGGCATCTGGTTTCGTCCTCTAACGCGGCTCCCGCGAGCGGGCCGCTTCGGGTGTCTCGGGAGAACCCGCGGTATTTTGCCGACGGCAATAGGCGGGTCGTGTATCTGACCGGGTCGCACACGTGGTCGAGTTTGCAGGATCAGGGGGCAACGGACCCGCCGCCGGTGTTCGACTACGACCGGTATCTGGACTTCCTCGAAACCCATCATCACAACTTCATCCGCCTGTGGGCGTGGGAGCAGGCCCGCTGGGCGCCGTGGTCCGACGGCAAGGGACCCAATCCCAAGGACTGGTTCATCCAGCCAAATCCATATGCACGAACCGGTCCCGGCACGGCGCTCGACGGCAAACCGAAGTTCGACCTCTCGCAGTTCGACCCGGCCTATTTCGACCGGCTCCGCGAGCGGGTGAAAAAGGCGGGCGATCGCGGCATCTACGTCTCGATCATGCTCTTCCAGGGCTGGAGTTCCGCCAAAGGCTGGCTGGGCGGCAAGCCCTGGATGGGACACCCCTACAACCCCGCCAACAACGTCCAGGGCTTCAACGGCAACAAGCACAGCAACACCGGGCCCGATTTGAACGGCTCGGAAGTCCGCCAGATGCAGGCCGCCTACATCCGCAAAGTAATCGATACCGTCAACGACCTCGACAACGTGCTCTACGAGGTCACCAACGAGGGCGGGCATAAGGAGTGGGACTGGTGGGTGGTCGACACCGTACACCAGTACGAGAAGACCAAGACCAGGCAACATCCAATCGGCCTGACCGGCCACGGCTCGGAGAATAACGACGAGATGCTCGCCAGCCCTGCGGACTGGTTCTCGCCCGGGGCGGATCCCTGGCCCGATCTGCGGAAGGACCCGCGGGCCGCGGACGGGAAGAAGGTGAGCCTGCTCGACACCGACCACGTCTTCGGCGTCGGCGGCGATCAGAAGTGGGTCTGGAAGGGCTTCCTGCGAGGCCACAACGTGCTCTATATGGACCCCTACGACGACCCCGAGTGGAAGCCGGTCCTCCAGGGGCAAGGCGTGGACATGCGTTGGGCCGATGTGGCGCGTCCGGCGATGGGGCACGCCCGACGCTACGCCGAACGGATGAACCTGGCGAAAGCAACGCCCCGGCCCGAGGTGGCCTCCACAGGCTACTGCCTGGCCAATCCGGGTTCGGAGTACCTGGTCTACCTGCCCGAAGGCGGCAAAGCAACGGTCGACCTCTCGGCGGCCAGGGGCGGATTCGCAGTGGAGTGGTCCCACCCGATCACCGGCCAGATCACACCCGCCGATCCTGTCGAGGCAGGAGCCAAGCGGCAATTCGCCGCACCGTTCGAAGGCGACGCGGTGCTGTACTTGAAGAGCGTTCCGTAGAAGAAAGCACGAAATTCGAAGCACGAAATCCGAAACAAACTCAAAACGGAGGAATCTCAAATCACCGAAACGCTGTCGCCGACCGATCGTCCCCTCCTTGGGTTTCGAACTTCTGTCATTCGAATCTGTATCGGATTGCGGATTCTATGCGTAGCGGCTTCGGATGCTTGAGGAGTGAACCATGCAGATTGGCATCATCTCGGACACGCACGACCATCATCGCAATGTCGTTCAAGCCGTGGAGATCTTCGCCCGGCATAAGGTCGAATATGTGCTGCACGCCGGGGACATCGTGGCGCCGTTCACGGCCAAGGCCTTTTCAGAACTCAAGGGCGTGAGGTTCATTGCGGTCTACGGGAACAACGACGGCGAGAAGCTCTTCCTGCGACAGACGATCGAAGGCTTCGGCGGCGAGATCCATGAGTACTGCTACAAAGGTGAGCTGGCCGGTCGCAAGGTGTACATGACGCACACGCATCACAACATCGAGGAACTGGTCGCAAGCCAACAATATGATCTGATCGTCTATGGCCACACGCACCGCCAGGACATCCGCAAGGTGGGCCGGACGTTGATCGTCAACCCCGGCGAAGCGACGGATTGGATTACCGGCTCCAGTCATCTCGTGATTCTCGATCTGGCTGACATGACGCACACGGTTGAAACGCTGGGCGAAGAAAAGTAAGAGGCAAGAAAAAAGGTCCGTCACGGAATTGCGGGGATCGTCGCAACCGCCGGAGCGGCACGCCCGAAACGGTCGTGCAGGGGAAGTTTTTCGCGTTGTGGCCTCCGGCTTGGACGCAAACGAGGCGTTCGCACGCTGGGCCGACCGTTGCGAAGGGGCGTGCAACGCCCCTCCATGCTGATGGCCTTGAAGCGGTAAACTCCCGACGCGAAGCGTCGGAATCCGTGCCTGTGCGTCCCCGTACTTCCGCAAGGAACCAAAGCAAAGGGAAGAGCCGGCAGACGAACGCCCTGCTCTTCCCTTTTCGTTTGTCGCTCTTACCTTCAGGCTTCTGTTCTCACGTCCGGAACTTCTCCTTGAGGTTTTTCAGTGAGATCTCGATGCCTTCCATCGGCGGGATGGCGTCTTTCTCTTCCTCGATGATGTACCACTTCGTGCCGCCGATCGTCTTGCAGAGCTTGAAGACCTCGGTCCACTGGACGTCGCCCTCGCCGAGCAGGGCCTTGGGATTGGTCTTGGAGTATTCCTTCAGGTGAATCGTGACGGCCCGGCCGGGGTATTTCTTCAGAATGGCGACCGGGTCGCCGCCGCCGGTCATGGCGTTGCCGGTGTCGAGCTGCATGATGACGTCTTTGTTCGTGTTGCTGAAGAAGACGTCCCAGGAGGTCGTGTCGCCGAGGGGGTGCAGGTCGTGGGCGTGGGCGTGATAGCCGATCCACATGCCCTGCTTCTTGAGCTTCTCGGACAGCACGTTGAACCGCTCGGCGTACTTGAGCCAGGAGTTCTTCATGTCCTTCTCGTCGCCCTGGAGCCAGGGCACGATCACGTACTTGTTGCCGAGGGTCTTGTTGAATTCGAGGGTCGCGGCCAGCTTGTCTTCCGCGAGGTCGGCGTACTGGGTGTGCGTGCCGCAGCAGACGAGGCCGTTGTCGTCGAGCATCTTGCGGACATCCTTGGCGCTGTGCCCATAGTAGCCCGCGAATTCGACGCCGGCGTAGCCCATCTTGGCGATCCCCGCCAGCGTGCCGGCCAGGTCCTTCTCGGCGACCTTGCGGACCGAGTATACCTGCACGCCCACCGGGATCTTGCCCGTGACTGCCCGGGCGGCGGCATCGGTGGTGCTCTTGATCTGCGATTTCGAGCAGCCCGAACCCAGAACACCGAGGGCCGCGACGGAGGCAGTGGTCGCGAGGAAACCGCGACGGGACAAATTGGGATTGTTCGACTGTGCCTTCATGCTCCTTCACCTCATCTCAATTCACTTGGACCCGGTTTCGGCGGCGGATCCTTCGCCTGATTCCAACCTGGACAGCGGTGATTGTAGTTCCGGCCGCCGGACCCGTCAAATCCAAAAGGACCGCCCGAAATCGCCGGAAACGATATCCGTCTCATCCCTTGCCTGGCGCTTGAAATATCGGTCGGGGATGCTAAAATGGCGGCCAAGTTCAGACCGGACTGTTGCTTCCATTCGCTTGGAGCCTGACATGCATTCGACGCCTCTTCTTAAGGATCCACCCATGACCACGCCAACCGGGCTATCGCGACGCGACTTCGTGCGAACCACCGTAGGGGCGACTATTGCGGCCCCCGCCATTCTCGGCACAGCCGCCCGTGCCCAGGGACGAGTGTTCAAGCTGGGCTTGATCGGGTGCGGCGGGCGGGGCCGTGGGGCGGCCGCCGGGGCGATGGAGGCCGGCAAGATCCTCGGTTTCGACGTTCGCATCGTCGCGACATCCGACTACTTCAAGGAGCGGGCTGTCGCGGCGGGCAAGCAGTTCAACGTCCCGCCCGAGCGGTGCTTCGGCGGGCCCTCGGGCTACCATGACATGCTGGCAACCGACGTCGAGATCGTCCTGATGGCCGAGGCGCCGCTGTTCCGACCCCTGCACCTGGAGGCCTGCGTCAAGGCGGGCAAGCACGTGTTCATCGAGAAGCCGGTCGCGGTGGACCCGCCGGGCTGCCGCCGCGTGATCGCCGCGGGCGAAGAGGCCATGAAGAAAGGGCTCGTCATCACCGCAGGCACCGAGATGCGGCACGACTGGAAGTACATCAACACGCACCAGGCGGTCGCGGTCGAGGGGGCCCTCGGCAAGCTCTACGCCGGCCGCGTGTCGTTCTGCATCGGCCACATGTTCTGGCGCGAGCCGATCCATCCCCAGAAGCCCGAGGACCTCGTGAAGTCGTGGCAGAACTGGATCGCCCTCTCCGGCGATCACCTCGTCGAGCAGCACGTACACAACATCGACATCGCCAACTGGTTCGTCGGCAGGCCCCCGGTCAGCGCGGTCGGCTTCGGCGGTCGTTCGCAGCGACCCGCGGGCGACATGTACGATTTCTTCAGCGTGGACTACGACTACGGCGACGGCGTGCACATCCATTCCATGTGCCGCCAGGTCAACGGCTGCTGGAACTGGGTGGGCCACGATTTCGTCTATGAGAAAGGTCACACGGAGGGCAGCGACTACAAAGGCAAACCCAGGCAGTCGCCCATCCCCGCCGACCTGCCCCAGGCGCCGGTCAGCCACATCCAGGAGCAGGTGGACACGCTCTACCTCGTGAGCAAGGGCAAGCCCGTCAACCAGGCGAAGGCGGTCGCGGAATCCTCCGCCACGGCCATCATGGGACGCATGTCCGCCTATACCGGCCAGCAGATCACGTGGAAGGAGATCATGGAGGACGCGACGATCAATCCAAAGCACTATAATGAAACACTACGGCCGACCGCGGAGGACTTCGAGAAGGGCACGGTCGAGATCCCGAAGGAAAACGTGGTCCCCCTGCCCGGCGTCAAGGCGTAGCAGCCATAGGAACCACGAGAGATAGGAGTGAAGAGAATGTCGCAGACTCAGTGCAGAAGAGTGTTCGTCGTTCGGGGTGCCTGTATCCTCGGATTGTTCCTGTTCCCCTCTGTCAAGGCCCTGGGTCAGGATGCGCCGCAGACCTCCGCGGCCACCGTCTATAGCGTGCGAGACTTCGGGGCCCTCGGCGACGGGAAGGCGGACGACACGGCCGCATTCCAGAAAGCTCTCGATGCGGCCGGTGAGGCGAAAGGGGGGACCGTCCTGGCCCCTCGCGGCAACTACTTCTTCGCGGGCCATCTGAACGTCCCCAACGCGGTGACGCTGGCGGGCATCTGGGAATCGGTCCCGGCCCACAACGGACTCCGCGACCGCGGCCTGCCCAAGCCCACCGACGACGGCACGACCTTCCTCGTCACCGAAGGCGCGGGCAACGAGGAGGGAGCGTCCTTCATCACGCTCAACACCAACAGCACGCTCAAGGGCGTCGTGATCTATTATCCGCAGCAACACAGCGACGCCCCGCCCCAGGCGTATCCCTGGGCGATCTCCATGCGAGGCAAGAACCCCGCGGTTTTGGACGTCGAGCTGCTGAACCCCTACAACGGCATCGACGCGACACGCAACGAGCGGCACCTGATCCGCAACGTGCACGGCCAGCCGCTCCGCCGGGGCATCTACGTCGATGCGATCTACGACATCGGACGAATCGAGAACGTGCATTTCAATCCCTGGTTCAGTATGAAGCCCGGCCTGTTCCAGTGGCAGATGGAAAACGGCGAAGCGTTCATCTTCGGCCGCTCCGACTGGGAGTACGTGCTGAACACATTCTGCTTCGGATACAAGGTGGGCTACAAATTTGTCGCCAGCAAGACAGGCGTCTGCAACGGCAATTTCCTGGGCATCGGCGCCGACGACTGCCACACGGCCCTCGTCGTCGAACAATCCGCTCCTTACGGCATCCTGATCACCAACGGCGAATTCGTCTCCTTCCACGGTCCCGATCCGACGATGATCGAAATCATGGAGGCCAACACCGGCTCCATCCGCTTCGTCAACTGCGCGTTCTGGGGTCCCTGCAACCAGATCGCCAAGATCGCAGGCAAGGGCACCGTCGGCTTCGGCGACTGCACCTTCACCCAGTGGGGCGGGAAAGAGGGCAAACTCCCCGCCATCCAGGCCCAGAGCGGCACGGTGCTCGTTCGCGGCTGCGAGTTCCGCCAGGACCGCCCCCAGATCCGGTTGGGCAAGGATGTCCGCCGGGCGGTGATCGCCGAGAACGTCTTCACCGGCGCCGAGCGGATCACGAATGAATCAGCCGGCAACGTTCAGATCGGACTCAACAGCAGCGGTCAGTAATATGCCCGCAAGGGCATCAGGTTCGTGGTGTGCCCGTCAGGGCGTATCTTCTCTTTGTGGGAAGAGAAGATAACGCCTTACGGCGTCACTACGAACGGGTTTCCTTGAAGAGGCGTGCCCGATCTCGTATACTGAGCCAGACAACCACAGACCAAAGGCTGTAAGGAGTGCGAACATGGCACAGCAAGTCGATCGTCGCGATTTCATCAAGTCGTCGGTGGCCGCAGCAGCGGGAGCGGCAATCGCAACCGGATCGAGCCCCTCTTCTGCGGCCCAGACCGGCGCCGCAGGCATGCCGATGGGCAAGATCAAGAACCTCACCATCAGCCGACTGATCTCCGGCGGCAATCTGATCAGCGGCTGGGCCCACGCCCGGGATCTGGGCTACGTCCACCACCTGATGGCGAACTACAACACGGAACAGAAGGTGCTCGAAACGCTGGCCGTGCTCGAAGAGTGCGGCGTCAACGCGATCATCGCGGACCCGCGCAAGAAGCCGATGGACGTCTTCAAGGCCCATTGGAAACGGGGCGGCAAGATCCAGTGGATCGCCGAGGGCCACCCGACCCCTGACGACCTCAAGACCAACATCAAGGCCTCGATCGACTGGGGCGCCTCGGCGGTTTACATCCAGGGCGTCATCGGCGACCGCTGGCTCAAAGAGGGCCACACCGACAAGCTGGGCGAGTGCGTCGATTACATCAAGTCCCAGGGCGTCCCCGGCGGGCTCGGCGCCCACGTGCTCGACGTGATCGTCAACGCCGAGGCCCGCGGCTTCGACGCCGACTTCTACGTCAAGACACTGCACCATTCGAACTACTGGTCGTCCCGCCGGCCGGACCAGGGCGTCGATGTCGTCTCCAACAAAGCGGACAACTTCTGGGAACCCACGCCGGAAGAGACGATCGCGTTCATGAAGACGGTCAAGAAACCCTGGATCGCGTTCAAGACGCTGGCCGCCGGAGCGATCCACCCCACCAGCGGGTTCAAATACGCCTTCGAAGGCGGCGCCGACTTCATTTGCGTCGGCATGTTCGACTTTCAGGTGCGCGAAGACGCGATCATCACGAGGAAGATCCTCGATGGATTGAAGAGCCGGGATCGGGCTTGGTATGCATAAGAAGACTCCTGTCGCGGTCGTGGTCAGTCTGTTGTTCCTGTTGTTCGTCCTGGCGTCGGGGATGGAGGTCCTCCTGTCGACCGTTTGGGCGGCGCCCCAAGGCATGGGGAGATCGACGATTCGAGATCCCGGGATGTCCACGCCTCCGCCGGGCCCGCCGCGACAGGATCGAGCGTATCGCTCCCCCTTCGAACTGGCCTTCTCGCCCGACGGTCGCCTGTTTGCGGTGTCCGACCGCACCGCACGCTGCCTGTACATCTTCGATGCTCGCACGAGCGATCTGGCGAGAACCGTCCCCCTGCGAGGCCGCCCTTCCGGCCTGGCCTGGGAATCACCCGACAAGTTCGTCGTATGCGAATACGACGCAGGGACCGTCGCCCAGGTCGAGGCCGAGACAGGACAGGTGTCGCGGCGGTTCTTCGTAGGACCCAAGCCCATCGGCGTGGCGGTGGCGTCCAACAAGGGCCTGCTGGTCGTCTCCGATTTCGGCCTGCACACCGTCTCGATCGTGGATCTCAAGACCGCCGCGGTGCGCGCGACGGTCCCGGCCGGCAAACATCCGTACTTCGTCGCGATTACGCCCGACGAGAAGATGGCCGTGGTCGCCAACCTGTTGCCTTCGGGCTCCGCGGCCGAGCACACCTCCACCGCTTTGGTCAGCTTGATCGACCTCGACAACGGCAAGAAGATCGCCGATGTCCCCCTGCCCGACAACTCCGCCAACGTCCGCGAGGTTCGGATTTCCCCTGACGGACGATGGGCCTACGTCGTCCACACGCGAGGCCGGACCATGCTGCCGACGACGCAACTCGACCGCGGATGGATCAACACCAATGCCTTGAGCATCATCGATCTGGAGACAAAGGCGACATACGCGTCGCCGCTGCTGGACACGGTAACCGAGGGAGCCGCCGATCCCTGGGGCATCGCCCTTTCGCCCGATGGACGAACCGCCTGGATCAGCGTGGCCGGCGCGCACCAGATGGCCCGGATCGAACTGGGCCGGCTTCACGAGCTTCTGGCCGGTCGGAAGGAGGGATCTGAGATCTCAAATCTCAAATCTCAGATTGGCGACGCCGGGACCATCTGGCGACAGATCCAGGAGGACCCGACCAAACGCGATCAACTTTCCTATCACCTCAGCGCCCTGTACGCCGCGGGGCTGATGTCGCGAGTCCCGATCGCAGCCAAAGGTCCGCGGTCGCTCGCCTTGTCACCCGACGGCAGGCAGTTGATGGTGGCCAGCTACTTCTCAGGCGAAGTGCTCGCTCTGGACCCGAACCATTGCCGGGTGATCAAACGCATCGGCCTCGGTCCTCAGCCGGCGCCGGACGCGATTCGTCATGGCGAGTTCGTCTTCCACGACGGCCGGCACAGCTTCCAGAGCTGGCTGAGCTGCGCCTCCTGCCACCCGGACGGTCGCGCCGACGGTCTGAACTGGGACCTGCTCAACGACGGCATCGGCAACCCCAAGAACGCCCATTCGCTCCTGTGGTCCCACAAGACTCCGCCCTCGATGTCCCTGGGCATCCGCGAGAACATGGAAGAGGCCACACAGAAAGGTTTCCAGTTCATCCAGTTCCGCGAGATCGAGGAGGGCGACCTCAATGCGGTCCGCGCGTTTCTGCGCTCGATGGAGCCCGAGCCCAGTCCCTACCTGGTCAACGGCGCCCTTTCGGACAAGGCCCGCAAGGGCCGCGCAATCTTCGAGAACGCCGAGGTCGGTTGTTCCGCCTGCCATCCGGCCCCCCTGTTCACCTCGCTCAAGACCTACGACGTGGGCACGCGATCCGCCCTCGACCGCAGCGACGCTTTCGACACCCCAACCCTGGTCGAACTCTGGCGAACGGGCCCCTATCTCCACGACGGCAGTGCCGTGACGCTCAAAGAGGTCGTGACAACCAAGAACCCGCAAGACAAACACGGCCGAACCTCGCATCTGAGCGAGGAAGAGATCGACGCTCTGGTCGAGTACCTACTTTCCCTGTGAGAAACCACGATATGAAGCACGAAATCCGAAACTCGAAATCCGAAACAAATTCAAAGGACCCAAATTCAAATGACCGAAACGCTATCGCTCGTCGGAGGCGGCGTTTTGAAATTTGGGTTTTGGTCATTTGTGGTTGTTTCGGATTTCGTGCTTCGGATTTCGGATTTACCGCCGCAGCAGCCGCCACGTCCTCATGGTACCCCTTCCAACCGCAGAACACGGCCGAGCCGGGCGAGATCGGGATGCAGGACTGGATCGAAAGACCCGCCGGCAAACACGGCCGCGTTGTCAGCCGCCGGGATGTGCTCCTGTACAACGACAAGCCTCTCAAGTTCTGGGGCCTGAATCTGTGCTACGCGACCTGCGCGCCCGAGGCCTCGCTGGCCGACAAGCGGGCGGCCTTCTATCCCAAGTACGGCATCAACTCCGTTCGTCTGCACAAGTACGTCGACGGGACCGGCTGGGCGGGCATTCAGTCCCCGCAGAGTTGCGTCCAATACGATCCTGCGGGCCTCGACCGGATGGACTACCAGGTGGCGAAGTTCAAGGAAGCAGGGATTTACGTCCTGCTCTCCGCCCATTTTGGCACGCTGAAGCTCGGGCCCGCCGACCGGCAGTTCGTCCCCTATCTGGAGGAATTCGGCAGTTTCGAAGGCAACAAAGACCGCATCGCTACGCCGCACAGCGCGATTCACTACTCGCCGGAGCTGCAGGACGTGCAGATCCGCCAGATGGTGAACCTGCTCCAGCACACCAATCCCTACACAGGCCTGACCTACGCCCAGGACCCCGCTGTCGCATTCATCGAGATCATCAACGAGCAGAGCATTCTCTTCTACACCACCACGGCCCCGCTGAAGGCCAGCCCGACGCTTCGCAAGGACGTCGCGGGGCGGTTCTCCGACTGGTTGCGGGCCCGCTACAGTACCCACGAAGGACTGGTTGCCGCCTGGGGGCCCAAGGCCTTCGACGGTTTCGAGGGCGATGGATTCCCCACCGTCGGCGAGCACCTGGGTAAACGCAACATTCTGCCGATCGGCAACCCCTGGTACTGGGACCCCGACCAACTCAGCGGCTCACAGGCCTTCCGCCGACAGCGGCTGCTGGACACGATGTTGTTCCTCTACGAGCTGCAGTGCGGGTTCTACGATCGCTACGTGAAGGCGGTCCGAGAAGCCGGCTACGAAGGCGAGATCCTCGGCTCCAACTGGCAGGCGGGGCGGGCGTTGAGTCATCTGTACAACCTGCACTCCGACTGGCGCGTCGGCACGATCGACCGGCACAACTACTTCGGCGGCGGCAGCGCCAAGCCCGGCGAGAAATTCGGCAACGCCTCCATGCTGCGGGCCGCCGGCTCGGGCACGCTCAGCGTCGGGCTCCAGCAGGCAAGCGACCGGCCGTTCATGCTCTCCGAGTGGATCCACGTCTTCCCGAACGAATGGGGAGTCGAGGGCCCCGCGATTCTCGGCGCCTACGGCCTGGGTCTGCAAGGCTGGGACGTTTCCTACCTGTTCCAGAATCGCGACAGCGGCGGTTTCAGCGACCGGATCGGCCGGGACACATGGGACGCCACGGCCCCGCAGATCCTCGGCATCTTCCCCGCCGTGGCCCGCCAGGTGCTCCGGGGCGATGTAAGAGAATCCGACCTGTTCGCGCCGTTGAACGTACACGTGCCCTCGCTGACTCAGGGCAAGCTCGGCTTCAACGACCGCACGATTCAGCAGTACGACGTCAAGAGCTTCGACACGGACAGAGTCCCGGCCCGCGCCCTGGCGGTGGCCCGGTGCGCCGTCGAGTTCACCGACGAGCATCGCGACACGCCCGCATTCGACCTCAGCGCGTTTGAGAAGGATGGTTCGCTCACATCCTCGACGGGCCAACTCCGCTGGAGCGAATCGCCCGACGCCAAGCTTGGCGGCTATTTCACCATCGACACGCCCGGCACGAAGGCGGTCGTCGGCTTCGGGGAAGGAAGAGAGTGCCGCCTCGGCGATGTGACGATCTCGCCGCAATGCCCCTTCGCCGCGATCTACATAACCGCTCAGGAGCGGGACAAAGGCATCGCCACATCGAGGAAGCTGTTGATCACGGCCATCGCCCGCGCCCGCAACACAGGAATGCAGTTCACCGACGCCGGGGACGGCCTCCTCAATCGCGGCAAAGCGCCCATCCTCATGGAGCCAGTCAAGGCCACGATCACAATCGACAGGGCCGGCGCAACGAAGTTGCGCCTCCTCGACCACGACGGCCTGCGAACGGAGAGCACGCTGCCCCTCCAAGACGGCGTCATCGTCATCGACACCGCGCGGGACAAGACGCCTTACTACCTCGTGGAGTTCTGAACCGGATCGGCCCGCCAGAGCGGGAATGCGTCATGCTTTCTCAAGCAAGGCGATGGTCCTGCGACAGAGCTCCCGACCCCAGTCGGACCAGAGACCTTGTCCCCAGTACCGGTAACAGCTTGTCTGGCTCGTGAGCAGGTGCAGGAGAGCGTTGCGATATCGGGGGTCTGACGAAGGCACGCCGTGTCGCAGGAACACCTCGTTGAACCTCGCGCTGGCGGCCTCCATCGGCTGGAGCACATCCTGG
Organism: uncultured Phycisphaerales bacterium; assembly: GCA_937927975.1. GTDB lineage: Bacteria > Planctomycetota > Phycisphaerae > Sedimentisphaerales > Anaerobacaceae > PLanc-01. The sequence goes on along the minus strand of CALEZT010000226.1, from coordinate 4,811 downwards.
TAGCCGCGGACCCAGGAGATGTTGTTCGTCCAGCTCCCGCCCTCGACGTGGAATCGCGAGTCTTCCCGCGCAAGCTGCTCGATCGTCGCAGCCAGGGCCTCAGGCCCCGCCCCCGGCTTGAATCGCTGCCAGATCCGGTGCTGGAAAATCGGCTGGATCTGGGGGAAGTCCGTCTCGCGAACGCCGAGGGAATCGAGATAGTCGAGGTATTCGCCCACGTTCACCGGCGGCGTCTGCGTTCCGCTGCTCTCTCGCATCACCTGCTCGTACTTGGGCGGGAACTCGTTCATCATCACGCCGCCGTTCTCGCCGTCGGCGATCTGGGTGACCAGCGAAGGCACGGCTTTCCCGCCCAATTCGATCCGGCCCAACCCCCTGGCCTCGTAGTAGGGCTGCATCTGGCCGACGAGCTTGGTGTCGCTGCCCTGGGTCTTGATGATCGCAATGATGGCGAGCGTCTCGCCCTTGGAGTTTCTGGCGACGAGCCTGTGTGGACGATGCGCGTACTTGAGAGCCCCTCCATCCTCCACGTGCTCGACCGTGTGCTCCTGCACGATCACCCATCGATAGCCGCAATCCTTGAGCGTCCGGACGAATTCGTAGAAGACGTCGGGATGATTCGGCAAAGCCATCTCCGCAGGTGAAAATCCCCGAACGCGGGCCAGGGCCTCGACGCCGAAGAGGGCCGCGAAGAAATGCCGCCAGGCCTGGACGTGCAATCGGTAGTCCTGCACGGGAGTTGAAGGCGCAACCGCATGGCCCCAGGGGCAGCCAAGCCATTCGACACAATCGCGATACTGAGGATCGCACGTGATCGTGCAGAGACTGTCGAAGACGTCGTGCAGGCCCATGGCGTACAGGCCGTGGAGCAGCGTGCCGGAGTAATCGAGCATCACGCGAGGCTGCCTGCCCTCAGCGACCAATCGCGGGATGAACTCCCCCATCCTCTTGTAGCACCAGTGAAACACCTTCGCATTGTGGTTGTCGCCCACATGCGGATGGTCGATCATGTGCTTGAGGTTGCTGAGGATCGGAGCTTGCCTAAGTTCCTGGTCCGGGTCGGGAATCAACGGCTGGTGCATGTGCAAGGCGATGGCGTACGCGCTGGTGACGGCCCCCCAGTCGATCTTGCTGTCGCCGGACGGGCGAACTGCCTGCGACAAACCCTCGTCGATCATCGCCTCCGAGCCACAAAGATTCGGCACACCGTCCACATATGCAGGTAGGTTCATGAATCTGATACTATCCGCAATCGGGTAGGTTCGCCAACCATTCTGTGGTCAGCTCGCGCGATAGGGCGAGTCGTAGTTCATCCCGATGGGAATGTCCAGCGACAGAGCGTCGGGCCGGCGGCGCATCAGCTCGATGCCCTGGCCGAACGTGCAAACCCGGCGCAGCTCGTCCATACAGGTAATGCCCATGGCCGCCTTCTCCAGCCCGTCCTGGGCCATGGAATGCACGCCTTTCTTGCGGAGACAGTCGGTGAGTTCGCGATGGTGCGCGCCGGAGCGGATGAACGTGGCCACCTCGTCGTCCACCTGAGCCACTTCGAACAGACCGGTCCGGCCCTTGTACCCGTAGGAATAGCACTCAGGACAGCCGCAGGCGGTCGTCAAATGCTCGGGGACCTCGATATCCGATTGCGAAAACAGTTCGCGGTCCTCATCGGACGGCGCGATCGGTCGGGCGCACTGCGGACACAATTGTCGGACCAGATTCTGAGCGATGACCAGTCGCAGCGAGCTGCCGATGATGTGATAGGGCACTCCGAGATAGTGGAGCGCGTCGACCGCGCCCGCCGCATCCTGGGCGTGAACCGTCGCCAGAACGAGCCGGCCGGACAGCGCCGCGCGGGTCGCGACAATGGCCGACTCTTCGTCTCGGATCTCGCCGATGAGGATCAGGTCCGGGTCCATGCGAAGGATCGTGCGAAGTCCTTCGTGCATCGTCAGTCCATGCTGCTCGTCGACTTCGATCTGCTGAACGTAGGGGAGTCTGAACTCGACCGGATCCTCGATGGAGTAGGTCGTCGTGGTGCGCAGGTCCATCAGCGAGGCCAGGCAGTACATCGTCGTCGTCTTGCCCGAGCCGGTGGCGCCGGTGACCAGGATCAGGCCATTGAGACCTCGAACGGCGGAGGCGACCTTTGTCTCATCGGTCGTCGTGAAACCCAGGTTGGAGATGTCCCACCGGTCTTTGGGCATGCTCAAGAGCCGCAGATGGGCGGACTCGCGGTCCCGCACGGGCGTCAGCGTGACGCGGATCTCCCACTGCATCTGACCGTCGGGCCAAACGAGCTGTCCCTCTTTGGGTTTGAAGGACCGCACGAAATTCAGGCCGGAGGCGCTTTTCAACTGGTTCAGCAGCGTGCGGCCGTCGGCAGGCGAGAGCACTTCCTTGGGATGAATGATCCCGTCCACGCGGTGGAGCACGCGAAGCCCCTCGGCCACGCAATGCAGGTGCACATCGGTGGCTTTCTCGAGGATCGCGTTCCAGATGCACGTCCTCAGGGGGTCGGGATAGGATGCGATGATGCCTTCGCCGAATCGGGTTGTGCACTCCTGTGCAGCCGTTGCCATGCCTGGATGCTCCTTCACGCGTCGTGGATCGCGCGCCGTGCGCTCGCCCGACGCAGGACGCATCCTCTACGACGCAGCAGGATCCGTCCCGCAACCTGTCTCGGCAGATTCCCGGGGCGGCTTAACGCGATTTCCGAGAGAATCGAGAGAATAGGACCCATAGGACCAATAGGACACGCTCCCAAGCCCCGCAAGTGCCGTGCGTCCTGTGAGTCCTATTCGTCCCATAAGTCCTATCGTCCTATCGGCGCGATCCGAATCGCCTGCCCGCCTCTGGCCGGCAGAGCCACCTGCAACGTCGTGCCGCGATCGACGGGACGGCGCTCCACTTTGACGTGGGTACGCGTCGCAACCGACGGATCATCCGAGTAGACGTGGGCGGTGTAGCTCCGTCCTTCGTCCAGGAAGCTCAACGAAACGTCGAACGTGCGAGTTTCCTTGGCATTCATGCAGCCGACGAACCACTCCTGGCCCTTTCGACGGGCGACCACCGCGTACTCCCCGATTCGGCCGTGAAGGACCCGCGTGTCGTCCCAGGTGGTCGGCAGGTGATTGTAGAACTCCAGTTCCGGCGTGTCCTCCACCGCCGCGGGGCGGTCGTACCAGAACAGGAACTGCCACGGACTGAACAGGACCACCGGCTTGGCCAGTTGGTACGCGTAGGTGGAGTTCTGCGTCACGCGGGGATCGTTCCAGCACACGGTGTTGTCCGCGTGGCCTGCGAGCATCCGCGTGAAGGCGTAGGCGAGCGTCTGCTCGTTCGTCGGGCGGGTCTCGTCGCCGTAGATGCCTTCGACCGTCATCAGGTTCGGATACGTCCGGGAAAAGCCCGTCGGCCTGTACTCGTCGTGCACATCCACCATGAACCCGTGCTCGGCGCACTTGCGAATGGCGTCGTGCAGCCAGCGCGTCCACCGCTGAGAGCCCACGTTGACGAAGCCGAACTTGATGCCCTTGATCCCCCACCGCTTGTACAGGGGCAGCAGATCATCCAGTTGTTTCTCCAGAGCCAGATGGTTCACGTAGACGATGACGCCGATGCCCCGTTCGTCGGCGTAGCGGATCACCTCCTGCAAGTCCAGCGGCCCTTTGCTGCGTTTGGGATCGAGCGTGACCGTCGTGGCGTCGGAGTTCGGGTCGTACTCGTGGCCGTACCAGCCCGCGTCGTACTCGACGTACTGAAACCCTCGCTTGACGGCGAAATCCACACAGGCCTTGCCGCCTGCGGTCGTCAGCGACACTTCGCGGATGACCTTGCCCGGCTTGATCCAGGACGTGTCGCGGATCGCGCAGGGTTCGTTGAGGTTCAGGATGATGAAGTTGTTCTCCAGGAGCCCCCCTGGGCTTTGCGCCGCCATCACCACTCGCCACGGCGTTGTCAGCAGTTCCCCGTTGTTTCCTTCACAGACGACTTCGCCGTCAAGCCGGCCCTCCAGAGCGTGCCGAACCCCCTGGATCGGCGCGAACTTCATGCGGGCGTAATCGACGAGCCTGGCTTCCGCCAGCGCCACATAGAGATCGTCCGCCACCTCCACGACCAAAGGCCGCTCGCAACCGGCTTTGATCTGGCTGAGCGGTACCCTCTGATACTGGCCCTGGCCCGAGTAGGTCGCCCAAGCCGGATGATCGGCCGAAAATCGGAACTCGGACACCTCTCGCTTGACGCGGGCGGTCTTCAATCCCGGCTGCCTTGGAAGCGTGTAGCAGAACGCGACACCCTCGTCATAGGCCCGCAACGTCACGCACAGGAGCCGGCCGGGGTCTTTCGCCTCCTTCAACCCGAGAACGACCTGGTTGTACCGGTCGCGGATCACGGCCCGTTCGCCGCACACCGGCTTCCACGTCGAATCGGACTGGCTGGTCGTCTGCTCCACGAGAACCATGCCTTCGCTCAGGACGACGCCGTCGAGTTCGAGCCCCAGGCGAGAATCGGCAAGGATCGGCCGGCCCAGGTACTCCACTTGATAGCAGGGACATCCCGCAGCGACGCCGAAGTCCTTGACATCGAACGTCACCGTGAAACGTCCGTCGGGCGACTTGACCTCCACCGAGGCCAAAACCGTAACCGAGGCAATCATCAGAGCGATCAGCGCGACACACAGACGGTTCGTCATGTTGGGCCTTTCCATCACAATTCCTGGCGACACAGTTTGGCCCATTCTACAGCCTGCCGGGATAATCACAAGCCACGTTCCTCGACATTGGACACTGGCGCTGTTATGATGAGTCGGC
>CALEZT010000225.1 GCA_937927975.1 uncultured Phycisphaerales bacterium | reverse complement strand
ATCATCGGCTTACGCCCTCAAAAATCTTGAGCCGAAGTAGCGCTGTCGTACTAGTCTGGCGACGAGCCGGTCCCCATGGGGATAGTAGTCGAACCCGGTGTCCCGCCGGTAACTCAACTGGGGCACCATGCCGAAGAGCGTGTTTCCGTACCCGGACAGGATCACGGCGTTGGGGAACCTCTCGTTCATCCGATTCATGAAGTCGGCACAGGCATGCATTCCGCCCAGGTGGATTCCGCGGATCGCCAGGCGTTTGACCTCGGGGGTCTTCTCGGCCAGGCCGGTCAGAACCGCCGGCGTGGCGAACAGAACGTCGATATTCTGGACCTCCAGGATGCGAAGAGCCTGCTCCTCGATGTGATTCAGGTATCGCTGAGCGGCGAAACTGCCCGCAATCAATTTCTTGGCCCAGCGAGGATCGAAATCCACAGTGAACGCGTCGGCCGCTCCCATCGCCTGAGCGCATCGCCGGGCCGCGCGGCCGATGATGTGCGGCCCCGTCGGACCGACGAAGAGCCAATGGCCTCCTTCGGGGAAGCCTGTCCTTCGGGCCGCTTTGAGGAACGGCACGATGAATGCGGCCTTGAATTCGTCGGCCCTATGCACGGCGGTCTTGGGCTTGCCCAGCGTCCCAGCCGTCTCGGCGAGAAGGTACTCGTTGTGTCTGTGGAACGCCCGGGGAATGAAGTCCTCGATGGGGTGTTCAGCCAGGGCCCGCTCGTCCATGGGCCCGAGGAGGGCCAGATCTTCGATGTTCCGAATTGTCTCGATGGCCTTGATCCCCAACTCCTGCTGCTTCTCGAGCCAGTACGGCGTGCCGAGATCCGCATCGAAGTGGATGCGAAGAACATGCCTGAGTCGATTGACGACAGATGATTCCATGGTCACGCCTTTTGCCCTCGTTGACTCCATAGGTTCACGAACGCCACGCAGGCCGGGAGCACCAGAAAATCCGCCGCACTGGCTGCAATCATCGTCACTCCTGCCAACAGGCCGAAATACTGAATCGGCTTGAATTGGGCCAGCAGAAGGATCACAAACCCGGCTGTGGCGACCAGCGAAGTGAACAGGATTCCCCGTCCGGCGATGCAGAAACTGCGGTGAATCGCCGCCGAGTTGTCCAGGCCGGACTGCCTGGCCTGCCGATAGCAGGAGAAGAAGTGAAACGTGTCGGCCACGGCGATGCCGATCGCGACGCCCGCGATCATGACCGTCGCGGCGTCGAGCGGAATGTCGAGAATCGCCATCGCCGCGAAAAGCACCGCGGTCGGCAGGAGATTGGGCAGCGAGGCCGCGAGGAAGACCCTCAGCGACCGAAAGAACAGGCCGATGAGAACCAACACCGTGATGGCCGCAAAGGCGAAACTGCGCACCTGCGTGGTGACCAGAGAATTCTGCGCGGCGTTGAGCAGGGGAACCACGCCGGTCAACGTGTACGTCGCTGAGGGCGGGAGGTTTTGCCCGGCGTGCCGGCGGGCGAAATCCATGAGTGCGCAGAAGTCCGTGCCGGACATCGCCCGCACGAGGATCGACATACGCAGGGAGATGTGGTCTCCGTCCGTGTGCCGGTATTCCCTCATCAGAAGCCGCAGCGGGTTCTCCGATGCGTCGGCCATGTCCACCGAAGCGGACTGACGAATGGGATTGAGGGCCGCGGCGATATTGCGGTAATGGACCACCTGCGCCACCTCGGGACGTTTCGCCAACTCGCCCCCGAACTGCTCGATCTGCTTGAGCAGGGTGCTTCCGCTTCGCGTTTCCGTCACGGCGTCCAGCTCGATCGTATACAGTCCCGTGAGGCGTTCGGCGACGAACCGGTAGTCCCGGCTGATCTTCGAGTCGGCGGGGAAGAACCTCAGCACATTGGACTCGACGCGAAGTCCCTTCATGAACAACACGGACACGACCAGGATCGCGACCGCCGCCGCCATCGACCAGCCTCCGCGACGCGCGACGGCCAGCCCCAGAGGCGCCGTCCAGTGCGCCGGCCTGGGACGAACCTTGATGCTGCCCACGCCCAACCACGACAGCAGACCCGGCACGATGACGATATTGAAGCCGAAGGAGAGCATCATGCCGACGGCAGCGAACAGTCCGAAATCCGCGACCGGCCGCATGTCCGACATCAGCAGAGAGCCGAAGCCGATCGCCGTGGTGAGGTTCGAAAGAAAGACGGCGGGCAGCATTTCCCGGATCGTCCCGCGCGCGGCGATCTGAGGATCGCCCGATTCCGACAACAGCGATTGGATTCGCAGCACGATGTGGATGCCGGCCGAGAGCGACAGGACGGTCAGGAGGGAAGGCAGAGTGACGGTGACCATGTTGAAGGTCCTGCCGGCCAGAACCATCAGACCGATGGTCCAGAGCGTGGTGACGCCGACCGCGCACATCACCGCTGCGACCCCCGCCAGACGCCGCAAGAAGACCGCCAGGATCACGAGGGACACCGCCAGCGCCGCCGGCAGGATCCGCCGAGAGGCTTCCTGGGAACCGCGGTCGAGAGCCACGTTCATCAGTGGCGTCCCGGCCATGTGTACCGGCATTCGGCCGTCGGCCACCTCGGCGACCGCCGACTCGATCCGCTCGACGACGATCTTCCGCAGAGGGGGATCCTCGATCTTCCCCAACCAGGCGATGACGCCGAAGGTACGGCCATCGTCGCCAAGCAGCAGATTGTGGAACAGATCGGTGTCTCCAAGAACGGCCTTCCAGTCGTCGGGTCTGTACTTCTCGAAGGCGGCAGCAACCTGCGCAATGTCCAGAACTCCCTTCACCTGCTCGATCCGTCGCAGGCGGGAGGCCAGGTCTCGCTGGAAGGCCAGTGCGTCCTCGGAGAGTGGGTCCTGCGCCTCGCCGGCGACCACCACGAATTCCTCGTTCCCGTACTTTTCGAGGAATTGTCGGTACACCTGATGCGCTTCATCTCGCGTGCCGGTCCATACCTCGATGGAGTTGTCGATACGGGCATTCCGGAGGGCGTAGAGCGGGATCGCCGCGCTGCACAGACACAGCGCCGCCAGTACCCGGCACCATCGCGCCAGGAACTCCGTCAATCGCTCTGCCAAGGCGGTTCTCATTCGTAGGGCCATTTCCGGAAGAACGTCGCGAGCACCGTCGCCAGTTTCAGGCCGGCTTCCATGTCGCCTTCGATACCAATCTTCTTGCTGAAGAACGCCGCCTGGGGCGAGAGCCGGCCGGCGACAATCGCCGAGAACACGTCGCTGCGCAGCAAGAACGTGCACTCCACCGGCAGCCCATTCTCAGAGACTTGAACGAGGCAGCCCCGGTCGATGCTCAATGACCAGGATCGTCCCAGGATGTCCTCCACAACGATTCGGCAATTGGCGGAAAGCCTTCGGAGATTGGGCAGCAATTGCTTGTGCATCTTCTCAGCGAGGAACTCGTCAAAATACCGTTCGACGAATCGCTCTGTGCCGGCTGCAGCAGCGGTAGGCCGTTCCGCCTTGCCCCGTTTCACTCTCCGGGCGTAGTCCACGAGCCGCCGAAAGAACACCGCGTCCAACTCGGCCAGCTCAAAGCCCGCGCTGCTCGCGACAGCGTCCGTGTTCGTCCGGTCGAAAACCGGTTCGGCCGCCAGATAGGGAGCGTAGGTCGAGGCGAGTTTCTGGTACATCGACTCGAACCGATTCGGCCTGGGGTTCTGGAACTCCTCCTCCGTCACGAGCTTCGCTCCGCGGACCGCGAACACTTCCGCGAGAACATCGCAGAGAGCCGCAGAGGGCGAGGGCTCGTGATGTGATACGTGCCGGGAAGGCCCACCTCCAGAATATGTGTGGCGACGCGAGCCACGTAGTCCACGGGCACGATGTTCTTCGTCGCCGCGCGATTGCCCAGGACACGGAACTGGCGTTCCGCGTTCAGCCCGGCCATCCCGTCGAGCAGCCGCATGAAATTGTACAGGCCGTCGAAGTTCACGATACGGCCATCGCGGGAGTCGCCGACCACGATGCTCGGCCTGAAGATGAACGCCGCGAGGCCGGTCCGCCGCGACCAGTCGCGGACGAGCAGTTCGGCCCGGCATTCCGACGATTCATAGGGGTTGTTGAATCCCTGCCCGACGTCGATTTCGTTCTCCAGCACGCGTCCCTGCCGCCGGCCTGCGACGTAGGCGGTGCTGAAGTGGCAGAAGGGAACGTGCAGCGTTTCGGCCAGACGGAGCAGGTTCGCGGTGCCGTGCACGTTCACCCGCTGATCGAGCTCTGCGAATTCTCCGCGGAACTCCAACGCCCCCGCGCAGTGCACGACGCAAGACACGTCCCGTCGAGAAAGGGCGGCCGTCTCCATCATGCGATCATCGCAGACATCCCCATGCAGGACGGCCACGTGGTCTGTGTAGTCGTCGGCTCCCACGACGCGCAGGGCCCCCAGAGCCCTGGCTCTGGCCGCGTCAGGCGTATCCGCGCGGGCCAGGGCGACGACCGAACGGCCGCTTTCCAGCAGCGTCCGGGCCATCCAACTGCCAATCGAGCCCGTGACGCCGGTGATCAGGATTGTGTCATGTTGCGACATGCCGTGTCATCTCGCCCGCAGAGACCTCAGGTTCTTCGAATGTACGCAGAATCGTGTACTCGGTGTTGCGCTGAGCCGGCACCATTCCGGTCTCTCGGATCAATGCAACGACCTGCTCGGCGGTCACGGCATGGCTGATGCCGGTCGCCTTGACCACGCTCTCCTCCATCAGGACGCCGCCGAAGTCGTCGGCCCCGAACGTGAGGGCGATCTGCGCCAGGAACGGTCCTTCCGTGACCCATCCGGCCTGGACGTGCTTGACGTTGTCGAGGACCAGCCGGGCCAGGGCCACCATGCGCAGGTAATCGACGCCGGTCTGCGGAGGCTCGGAGAGTCGCGTGTGATTCGTCTGGAAACTCCATGGGATGAAGGCCCGGAACCCGCCGGTGCGATCCTGAAGGTCTCGGACGCACAGCAGGTGCTGGACCCGTTCGGCCGTGGTTTCTCCGAGACCGTAGACCATCGTGGCCGTCGTGGACATGCCGAGGCTGTGAGCCGTTTCCATGACCTCGAGCCACTCGGGCGTCGTGATCTTGGCTGGGCTGACTCGCTGCCTGACGCGATCGACCAGGATCTCCTCGCCGCCCCCCGGCAGCGAATCCAGACCGGCCGACCGCAGACGCAGGAGCGTGTCCTTGATCGTCAGGCCGGACCGATGCGACAGCCACAGCACTTCGGCCGGCGACAAGGAATGCAGCCAGATCGACGGCACGTGATCCTTGATCGTCCGGAGCATCCGTTCATACCAGGACAGATCGAGCGATGGATTCAGTCCCCCCTGGAGCATGATCTGCGTCGCCCCCAGCGACACCGCCTCCAGCACGCGCTGCACGATTTCCGGGATGGACATCGAAAACGCGCCGTCGTCGCCGTGGGGTCGGTGATAGGCACAGAACCGGCAGCCCACCGTACACACGTTGGTGAAGCTGATGTTGCGATCGATCCTAAAGGTCGAGCGGTCCGTCCCGACCACCTGCCGGCGTCGCTCGTGGGCGATGCGCCCCAGTTCCTGGAACGGCGCCGCGTCGTGGAGTTCTATCGCCTCGGCGGCGCTCAGACGGATGCCGGAGCGCGCTTTCTCCAGCGTGTCCCGCCAGGAGCTGTCATGCGACCGAGCCGCAGGTACGACCGGCGGCGCGGTCTGCGACCCGTGCGTGCTGCTGGTGAGCACCGGGTGAAAGCCCAGTCCTCGGACAAATGTCCCCATCTCATCCACGGAGCGGAAGATGAAATCGTCCGGCGCCCCGGCCGAGCGGGCGATCCGCTCGTCGATGCTCGTGCCGCCGACGTCGTCGGCCCCGCCGTGGAGAAGGATTTGCAGGAGCTTGCGGTCGAGGAAGTTCGCCAGCACGCGGACATGCGGGAAGTTGTCGAGGAAGATGCGGGCCAAGGCCACGACTCGAGCGACAGCATGTCCGCCGGGTCCGCGCGTCACGCCAATCTTGGTGCCGGCCGTGTGGAAGGGCAGCGGGCAGAACGCCAGGAACCCGCCCGTCTGATCCTGCAGGTCGCGCAGACGCCGGAGATGGTCCACGATCTCCTCCGGCGTCTCGATGTGCCCGAAGAGCACGGTGGCGTTGCTGGGGATGTCCAGGGAGTGGGCGATGCGATGGACCTCGAACCACTGTTCCGCAGAGATCTTGCTGGGACAGATCCGGTCCCGTACGCGTCCGGCGAACATCTCCGCACCGCCGCCTGGGACGGCGTCGAGGCCGGCCGTTTTCAGCGCGGTCAATACGTCGGCAACCGCCTTGCCTGATCGCGTCGACAGCCAATGGATCTCGACCGCCGTCAGTGCCTGGAGGGTGGTGCCGGGCAGAACGCTGCGGACGGTTCGGAACAGGTCGAGATAATAGTTGAGGTCCAGTTGCGGGTTCAGCCCGCCAACGACGTGCACGTCGGTGAGCCGCCAGGACCGGGCGCGCTCCAGTTTCTCCCTGAGTTGCGGGATCGTGAGCGTATAGGCCCCTTACGCCTGATCCTCCCGCCAGAAGGCGCAGAGCCCGCACTGGTTCTCGCAGACGTTCGCGGGATTCAGGTTCAGACTGTGCACGTAGTAGACGTTCCGGTCATGCATGCGCCGGCGGACCTGGTCGGCTCGCATCATCAACTCGGCGGTGTCGGCTTCCTGCAGCAACCGCAGCGCCTCTTCCGGTGACACTCGCTCACTCAACTGTCGAAGCATATCAACTCCAATCGCAAGGGATGATTCTCACCTCCGGCCTTCGACCGAAGCCGCCGGGCACGCCCGATTCACGTCCGGACGCGGGACCGTCGCCGCCAGGCGACGAAACAGATCGATCGCTTGATGGTCGCGCGGGCCGACGTCGTAGTGCAGGCGGCGCCCCAGGTAGTCGCGGCAACGGTCCTCCGGCAGGTTCAGACGCGAGGCCGCCAGCCGGGCCAGCGATGAAAGCGATCGACAGCCGACTTCCTTGGCGGCATGGAGTACGCCTGAGATCTCCTCGACGTTTGGGCAGGAGCGGCGGACCAGCCATGCAGCGAAGACGAAGGGCAGGCCGGTCATCTTCTTCCATTCGCCCGCAAGATCGTAGGTCTCCAGGGCCGGAGGGCCGGTCAGCGCGCGGTCGCCGATGCAGACGCAGGCATCCGCGGCAGTTCTTTCCGGTGCTGATAATATCTCAGGGGCAACGTGAAAATGACCCGCCATCAGTATCTGCACCAGAACGTTTGAAGTCCTCGATTCCGGGTCCGGCCGGACCGTCCGGACCTCCCGGAGGGGACGCCGGCACTGCAGCAGGACGCTGGTGACGTCACCATCGGCGCAGATCCCCAAGCCTTTCATTGTGGACACGTCCGGATTGGGAAAACGATCGATAAGGGGCACGAGCGCGGCGTCGACACGGTCCGTCAGAAGCGCCTCAAGGGCTTGGCGGGGAGTGCGGTACACCAGCTCGGCCTCGGGACAGACCCGAGGTATGAAATCCACGAGGGGCAACGCATTCGCATACGGCAAAACGGCAAATCCAAGCAACATCAGAACTTAGCACGCATTCACACGATGGTCATCAATACAGGGCGACCGAACCAAAAAACGTCGCCTCACGAGGGGGGGGCGCCGACGCGGCAAACGGGCAACCTCGCAGGTTCCTTCCAGCCTTTCGAAGCAGCCGGCGTTCAGCAATCGGCCAGCCTCAAAGTACGGCCGGCATCCTATCCCGGTTCACTGTCGCAGGCAAAGAATCAACACCACTCCCGGCGAAACTCCGCCGGGCCTTCGATCCAGGGCCGATGTCCTGCCGGGGCAGTCGAATCTGACGTGTCTGAGGATAACGGGAGCAGGCCCGATCGGCAGGAGCGGCGAGGAAATCCCGCCAGATCAAAGCTGTCACCGTCCGGCCACCCACCGGCTCACTCTCCCTGGTGCGGCCGTGCCGGCAACCAAGGCCCCCAGAGCCAAGGACTTGAAGAAACCGCCATGTCAATCGTTAACCGTTATGCTACAGGCACTTACAAATCTGGGTCTCGGACGGGTGGTCCGTTCGCCCAGGGGGGATGGTGTCGGCTAGGAAGTGTTGTCCGGCGTACCACGCGTTAGTTGCAGAATTTCTCCCTTGTGCCGGGGTCTGCCTTGCCGCCCTGGATGGGGGTCGGGTGCAAATGCTTGAGCAGCGTCTTCATACTGGCAACCACGTCGGCGTATTTCGCATCTGTGGCCAGGTTGCGCAATTCCTGCGGATCGTGGTCATGATCGTAGAGTTCTGCGCCCTGCTTGCCGAAGGCCCATTCGGTGTATCGCCATCGCTCGGTCCGGACGCTGTGACCCGGGTTGTCCCCTCGCTGGACTTGAGTGAAGGCGGCGTGCTCCCATGACGCCTGTGGATTCTCAATCAGCGGACGAAGGCTGAAACCCTCGATATGGCCCGGCGGCGTCAAACCGGCCAGGTCGGCCAGCGTCGGATACAGATCAACCAGTTCCACCGGGCGCAAGCTCGCCCGACCCGCTGTCTTCTGGCCTGGCGCGGAGATGATCAGCGGCACACGCGCCGATTCCTCAAAACAACTTTGCTTGAACCAGAGGCCGTGCTCGCCCAAATGGTAGCCGTGGTCGCTCCAGAATACGATGATCGTGTTCTCCCGCAAGCCCAGCCGGTCGAGGGCGTCAAGCAGCCGTCCGATCTGGGCATCGACGAACGAGATGGCAGCGTAGTATGCGAGCTTGCACTCGCGAGCCTGGTCCGCCGTGACGCCCAAGTAGGGCCATGGCCTGGTCGAGGCCAGAGCGGGCGTCGGGTAGTTGTTGGGAGTCTGCGGCGTGATTGGAGGCAGCGAGATCTGCTCCATCGCGTAGAGATCGAAGTACTCCTTCGGCGTCACCCACGGGCAGTGCGGCTTGTAGAACCCCGCCCCGATGAAGAAGGGCTCGTCCTTGTGCTCCTCAAGCAGTCGGATCACCTGGTCGGCCACCTTGCCGTCTGTGTGTTGTTCGTCCGTGCCCGTCTTGTCTGCCAGAAACGCCATGGCCGAGCCCAGACCGCGTTTGGGCGTGTAGTTCATGATGTCCGGCTCAAGGGCGGTCTTGTCGAGTCCCGCCGGGTTGAATCGCTCCTTCCACGAGGCCCGGTCGTCCAGGCCGTTGGTGCCGATGTCGCCGGGATTGCCGTAATGGTACATTTTCCCGACACGCGCCACATAGTAGCCGTTCCTCATGAACATCTGGGGCAACGTCACCACATCAGGCAGGTCCTGACGGAAGTGATATTGCAGGTCGAACACCCGCGTGCTGTCGGGCCGCAGCCCCGTCAGCAGTGAGGACCGGCTTGGGCTGCACAGGGGGAACTGGCAGTACGCCCGCTCGAACCGCATCCCGCGTCGGGCGAGCCGGTCGATTCCGGGCGATTTCACGAATGGATGCCCGAAGCAACCGAGGTCGTTGTTCATATCGTCCACGGCAATGAACAGGACGTTGGGTTTGGCGCGGGTGGCTGACGCTGCGCAGGTCCACCCGCCAGGTGATTTGAACAAGCCGCAGCCCGCAGCAACGGAGCCGATTCGGAGGAACTGTCGTCTCGAAAGATGCATTCTCTTCGTCATGTCCATGCTCCTGAATGTCGACCCAAGCCATGGTCCAGTGTACTCGTGCACAGTGGGCCGGACAAGAGGGGCGATCGCAAATATGGATCTGGGGGCCAAGTCGGCAGACTCGGAGACGGCGGGCCGTCAGGGGCTCCGATCCGTCGTCGCGTCGGTTCTCAGTTTACTCTTTCCTTGAATCGCCATCGCTCTGGTGCTATAGTCAGACAGGCACGTTGAAATCGGATTCGCTATTGTCTTTTGTCGAGGAGTACTGCCATGTGTGAGCATTGCACGAGACGAGAGTTCTTGGGAGCCCAAGTGGCCGGCGGATTGATTCTTGCAGGGGCAACTTGGACGCAAGCCTGGGCCTCACAATCGCCATCTCGCCAACCTCTCGGGAAGTCGCGAATCTGTGTCGTCTTCACCGGCGTGCCCGCTCCCGGTGACCGCGATTGGGGAGCCGACGCCGCCCAGGTCGAGGCCGCGACCGCCCGGCTGCTCAAAGCGGAACAGGAGCTGGGGAACGTTGAACTGGTGATCGGTCGATCGACCAATGCCCAGGAGACAGCGGCTTTGCTGGAGAAGGCGGGACCGGCCGCACCGGTCCTGGCGATCAATACGCGGAACTTCGCTCTGACCGCCGTTGTCAAGCCGGTTCTGGATGGGGCTCATCCCATGGTCGTCTTCTCGCTGCCGGCCAGTGGCCATGATTGGATGTATGCTCCCCGTTGGCACCGTCAAGGCCACCGGGTCACTCTCATGGCCAGCAGCAACTACGACGAACTCGAGCGAGCGATCCGCCTGCTGAGGGTCGTTCCGATGATGAAGCAGACTCGGATTCTGCTTTTCCCGCCCGCGCGAGGCACGGCGCCGGCCCAGTCGCCCGAGGAAGTCAGGAAGCGTCTCGGGGCGGAGGTCGTGGCCGTCGAAGAGAAGATCTTCGACGACATGACTTCTGCGGTGGAAGACAAGGCGGTTCGAGCTGAGGCCGACTGGTGGACGAAGAACGCCAAGGAGATCCTCGAGCCCAATGCAGAGGACATCAGCAAGGCGGCTCGCGTCAGTGTGGCATTGCAGCGTCTCTTCGAACAACAGCAGGCTCAGGGTCTTGCGGTGGGCACCTGCATGGGATGGTTGTCGAAAGGATTCCCCTGCCTGGGCTTTGCCCGCCTGCGTGACCGCGGGATTCCCGCTGCCTGCGAAGGGGATATGGACTCGTTGTTGACGATGCTCCTGTTCCAGTACGCGATGGATCGTCCCGGCTTCCAAGGCAATGCGACCTTCGACACCTCGCGAAACGCGCTGTGGACCGCGCACTGCACGGCGCCGCTGAAGATGGATGGCCCCAACGGCAAGGAAGCTCCGTACTTGTTGCGAGGGCATTCCGAGGTGGCCGGCAGCGGCTGCGTCCCGGAGGTCCAATACCGCGTGGGCGAGACCATCACCCGCTCCAAGCTGGTCAATCTGGATACGATTCTCGTTTCCACCGGCAAGATCATCGAAGTCCCGAAGAAATCGATCCACGGTTGTCGCACCCAGATCGTCACCGAGGTCCGCGATGCAGCGAAGATGGCCGCCAACTGGAGCAGCGTCCTTGAGACGGAGGATGCCATGACGCTACTGCACCGCGTCGTCGTTTATGGCGATCACATGCAAAGCGTACACCACCTCGCGCGATTGATGGGCATCAAGGTCGTTGAGGAAGGCTGATGCGACGCTGAACTCGCGGTTTCTTATGTGCATGTGAGACCCGGCCGTGGAGATGAACTTCATCGTCCAGGTCAGATTCAGTCTATGGGCCTGTATGGGTCCTCGCAATGCGAAGGGCCGCGGACTCTTCGAAGGAGGGGCTTGTCAGCAAGCATGGGCTGCTGGGGTGGCTCAGGGGCTCTGATTTCGACACCGAGCCGTCGGCCGGATTGAGCCATTCGATTTGCCACGTGCCCGCGGGCAGATCAAGCTTCAACTCCGTTGGGAAACGGCCTTCCATGTAGACTGCATAGGCCCGGCCGGGATGGCTCAGGACCCGCGTGACGACGCCGGGACTGGATCGCACGAAGTCGCGGTCGGGGCGGAGAGTCGCCAGGTCGAACGAGTGCAGGAAGTCGCTGAGGATTTTCAGTTGCCTGCGAAGCGCGGGACTGCCGCCGCCGGGGGCTTTGCTCGTGGTGTCCGTGCCGTCCTCTTTGCCGACGGTGAAGCTGTAGTCCAGGTTGTTGAAGAGGCCGCCGCCGCTGAGGAGGAAGTTCCAGGCCTGGCGGCGATAGGTCGCGTCGTCCCGGCCGGCAAAGCCCGTCTCGTCGTAGCCGATCACGATCGGCAGGGACAGGTTCCAGGTCGCGGCTTCGGGATAGGCGTAGTGGAAGTTCACCAGTCCCGCGGTCGGAATCAGATCGGCCGGGCGGATCGGCAGGCGGAAGTTCGCGATGTTCTGGGCGATCAGGTGCCGGTTTGGCAGACGTGATTCCTCGTCGGCGATGATGTCTCCGATCTTCGCCTGCCAGGCGACGGTTTCGGCGGTCGGGATTTCCACCGCGTTGGGCCAGCGGTAGTTGTCCGTCATGTACGGATTGATCACTTCGCCCATCGTGCGGTTGTCGGCCCAAGGCTCGTTCTGGATCTCGAAGAACAGGTTGTCGAAGGCGTTGAGTTCGCGGACCAGGTGGCGGACGAGCTCTTCCTGGTAGGCGAGGGCAGGCCCGTTGTCGGGCGTGTTGAGCTTTCGCCAGTTGCTCACTGCCAGCGACTGGACGTTGTTCTTCGGATTGAATGGATGAATGGACCACTGGCTGTCGCCGTAGGTGGAGCAGAAGAGCGTCAGCTCGACGACGATGCCGCGTCTGCCCGCCTCGGCGAGGAAGTCCTTCAGGCGAGCGAGGTACTCAGGACTGAAGCGGTCGAGGTCGAATTTGTTGCCGCCGCCGGCGTAGCCCGGCTGGTCGCTGCGGGCCCAGGGCGACAGGAAGCGCCCTTGCGCGGGGGCCAGCGTGTTCCGCTCGATCCCGAACGCGCCGGCCGGTTCGACATAGCTGCCGGAGAAGATCCGCGTGTAGTTCATGCCGTCACGCTGGAGCGTTTCGAGGTAACGACGGTAGTCGAAATCGAGATTCAACACGGCCCCGTAGTGCTCTGCGCTGGTGATCAGGGCAAGGGCCTTGCCACGCCATTCGAAGTATCGCGGATTCTCTCGATGCTGGCGGATCGGCGGCAAGCCATTCGCCGAGGCAAGAGCCGTTGTGATTAGAATCAATCCCGTCAACAGACATCGCGCGAACCATCTCATGTTCCATTCTCCTTGTCCGACGTTGAATCCGCGGGAGCGGTGAGGCAAACTCCACTCTATGACCCCGGACGATTCATTCCTTCTGTCTACGCCATTCATCGGTCTGAAACTCCCTGGGACGCGCGTCGGGGTCCCAAGGGTCGATGCCCATGGCCTCCAGCCTCTCAAACCACAAATCCCGCTTGGATTCAGGCAGCTTCGCCCCGCAGAACGGGCAGAAGTTGATCGTGACGTAAGACTCGCCTCCGTTATGAACGATGATGCCGTACTCAGCGAGTTTCGGATCGTAGTAGATCAGAGCGTCGGGGCATTCGAAAGAGTCTTTGCAGGTGTCGCACGTGTGTTCGACCTGCTCCGTCATACGTTCGCAACAGTGTTTCATTTCCATCCACTACCTTGGCGGGAACTTCCCGCGGAGCTTGGCCGTGAGTTCACGGATCGTCTCGGCGTACTCCGGTTTGTTCGCGAGGTTCTGGTTCTCCTGCGGATCGTTCTGGTGATCGTAGAGTTCGTAGAGGCTCGGATGGCCCGCCTTGCGCCACTCCACAAACCGCCAGCGGTCGGTCCGCATCGCCACGCCTTCGTAGCCTCCTTTGGGATACCAACTGTGGCCGGCGGCCTTGGTCGAGCCGGCGGGGTTTTCGATCAGCGGCTTGAAGCTCTTGCCTTCCGTGCCGTTCGGGGCGGGCAGGCCGCAGAGATCTGCAAGCGATGGGTAGATGTCCACGAACTCGACCAACGCGTCGCACTTGACCCCGCGAGGGTTCTGGCGGGGAACGCTGATGATCAGCGGGGCGCGGGTCGCCCCCTCGTAGTTGTTGTGCTTGCCGCCCCACCAGCCGTGCTCGCCCATGTAGTAGCCGTGGTCGCCCCAGAGGATCACGACCGTGTTCTGTTCCAGGCCCGTCCGTGCGAGCGTGTCGAGCAGGCGGCCGACCTGGGCGTCGATGTAGCTGACTGCGGCCAGGTATCCGTGCAGGCACCGGCGTCCGAATTCGGGTGTAATTCTGCGGTCCTCGGGAACGTTGCCATACCAGTAGAAGTCGTCGCCCGAGCGAGCGGCGAAGTTCGGGGCATCCTTCGGGGTGTATTGGTTGTCGGGCAGGGGGAGGGTCTCTTCTCTGTAGAGGTCCCAGTACTTCTTCGGGGCGACCCACGGCACGTGCGGATTGTGGAAACCAACGGCCAGGAAGAACGGCCGTTCCGGCGTTCGCGCCAGTTCACGCAGGGCCGCCACGCCTTCACGGCCGATGTCGCCGTCGGAGAGTTCGTCGTCGGACAGGTCGGGCGATTCGAACGCGGGGCCGGCATAGAACGCGCCGCCTTTGCCCTTGGCGGGGATCGGTTTGCCTGCGGCCTCCATCGCCTCGCGGTACCTGCGAACGGCGTCCTGACCCTCGGGGCCGTAGCGGGGCTTCTTCGATTGCCACGAAGGCACGCTCCACGACGGCGGATCGTCGATGCCGACGTGGTAGATCTTGCCGAGGCTGCGGGTGAAGTAGCCGGTGTTCTTGAAGTGTTGCGGGAGCGTCACGATATCCGGCATCGTCTCGCGGAGGGCTGGACCGATGCTGAAGATCCGCGTCGTCGCGGGATAACGACCGCTCAGCAGCGAAATACGCGAAGGGCTGCACAGGGCCTGCTGGCAATAGGCCCGGGTGAAGACGGTGCCGCGTGCGGCGAGCCGGTCGATGTGGGGCGATTTCACGACAGGGTCGCCGTAACAGCCCAGTTGCGGCCTCAGATCGTCCACCGCGATGAACAGAACATTCGGAGGTTTCCGCGTAGAGGCGGTCTCGCCCCGCAGGGGGTATGGTGCAGCGGCCAGCGCTCCGGCCAGCCCTGTGATTTGTCGCAGGAATACCCTTCTGCTGACGGTTCCGGCCATAACATCGCTCCTTTCTGCGCCATCCGTCGTACGCTGGTCGGTCACGATCCCGACGCCGATGGGCCATTCTATCGGCAAGAAGGATCAAGTTCAATGACGCTCTGGACGCCGTGGACAGTATCGATGCCGTAGATGTGACGGACCGAGGATGAGCCGCCGTGTCCATGTCGTCCACTGCCGTCGTGTGCAGGCCTCCTGCAGGAGCCTGACGGATGGCTCTTGCCGAGTGGCCTGAGGCGGGATATAACATGGGAGAGTGCTGGTCGCAGGAATTCACGGCTTCTTGGAGACGGATCCGACATGGAACACCGGAAGGGGAAATCGGCGAAGTCCGAGCGGTCGGAAGCGGCGGGCGGGTTCTATATCGAGGTCGTGCGAACGAGGGATCAGTGTCCGAACTCCTTCGGGCTTGTGCTCGTGGACTGACAATCATCAACATCCGGAGAAGAACTATGGACAAGAACGAGTTGGTTTGGGGTTGTGCGTGCTGTCGGCTGAATCGGCGGCAGTTCCTGGCGGCCGGGTGCGGGGCGGCGTGCGCGGGGGCTGCGGGACTGCTGACGAGCGCGGGTGCGGCCCGGGCGGCTTCGGGCGAGGGGAAGATGCGGATTCGGATCGTCTACGCGCTGCACGCGCCGGTGCAGCCGGGACCGGATTGGCCCAACGTCGGGTTCGACTTCAAGCCGGTGATGGAGAAGACGAACGCGGGCCTGGCCCGAGAGTGCCCGCAGTTCGAGTTCGTCTCTTCGATGGCGACCGGTCCCGACCAGGCCCAGAAGATCCTCGACGAGGACAAGTCCGGCGCCATCGGCGGCTACCTCGTCATGCAACTGAACTGCTGGAATCAGGTGGCCCAGACGATCGCAAAATCGGGCAAACCGGTGCTGTACGTGGACTTCCAGTACGGCGGCAGCGGCGGATTCCTCGTTTACACCGCGGCCTTCCTCCGCGCGCAGGCGGCCAATGTCGGGTTCGTGGCGTCGTCGCGGTTCGAGGACTTGGTCGAGGCGGTCAAGTGCTTCGACATCGTCCGCAAGGGCGGCGCTCCCGCTGAGTTCGCCCAGGCGACGACCCGGGTGCGGATGGCGAGACTCCCCCAAGTCGGCGACCTCGCCTGCACGTCCGATCCGATCAAGTTCCTATCCACGAAGGACTGCATCCAGCGGTTGAAGGAGTCGAAGATCCTCGCAGTCCGCGACCAGAACGCCGGTCCGGCCCAGCCGCTGTTGGGCATCCCGATGGAGTGGGTGTCGTTCGCGGAGGTCAACGAAGCGTGGAAGACCGCGGACAAAGACGAATCGCGCGCCGTCGCCAACCGCTGGCGAAGGAACGCAGCCAACGTGATCGAGGTCTCGCAGGAGACGCTCGAAACCTCCGCCGCGATGTACCTGGGCATGAAGGCGGTGCTCAAGAAGCACGGGGCCAACGCCATCACAATCAACTGCCTCGGCGGCTTCTACGGCGGGCATATTCACGCCTATCCCTGCCTGGGCTTCCACGAGTTGTGCAACGAAGGCCTCGTCGGCGCCTGCGAGTGCGACACCCGCTCGACCGCGACGATGCTCATGGCCACCGCGCTGACGCAGGGCCGTCCCGGCTACATCTCCGACCCGGTGATCGACACCTCGAAACGCCAGATCATCTACGCCCACTGCGTGGCCTCGAACAAGGCGTTCGGGCCGCAGGGCTCGACCAATCCGTTCACGATCATGACCCATTCGGAGGATCGCCAGGGGGCCTCGGTCCGCTCGATCCTGCCGCTGGGCTACATGACGACGACGCTCGAAGCCGACCAGGGACGCAAGGAGATCCTGTTCCATCGCGGCAAGGCGGTCGCCAACGACCCGGACGACCGGGCCTGCCGGACCAAATTGGCCGCTGAACCCGTCGGCGACATCGAGAAGCTTTTCACGCTGTGGGACCAGTGGGGCTGGCACCGCGTCACCGTCTACGGCGACCTCAAGGAACCGGTCTTCGCGCTGGCCGACGCGATGGGCTTCAAGGTGGTCGAAGAGGCGTAGTTGTGGATAAACTGAAAATTCAGGATCTGCTATATTTGATTTGAAAGCCCGCCGGGGGTGACGGTCGCATCACGCGGCCGATTCGCCCTCGGCCGGCATTCTCCGGGCGGCAGCAGGAAAAAGAAGACCAGTCCTCGAGTAGGATATAGTGCGACCCCGCAGCCCACTCGCGAGGGGGAAAACGACAGGCCTTTTATGCCCTGGCAGTGACGCCCAGCAAGAACAGAAGCATTACGAACAAGGTCAGAATCATCTCATTCACAATTGTTCTCCACCCCAATAAACCATATGACGATCTTACCATCGCGGCGTCCAAGAATCAAGAGGCACGGTGACGTCGGGAGGAAGAATCTCGCAAAAACCGAATTGAATCCGCACGAACGCCTGGAAAAACGGGCGTTTTTGGGACGCATCACTCAAACTTTTTCATTTTCCCCGGCGACGCGACCCCCACTTGGTCCAGGAGAAGGACACGTGACGCCATACGATCGAAGCGGAATCGGATTTCCCGTAATTCCGATATATTCAGGGCGGGATTGGAATCGGTGAAGCGGCTCAGGGGCATCTCCCACGTCTGGAGCACGGGCTCCACCGGCGGCTTGTTTCGGAATCGTTCCCAGTACGCCCATTTCGTGAAAGTCACGTGGAGAGCGGGTTGGAGCCGCGCCGCGTGGCTCAGCGGCAGCCTCGCGATACATCCACTGGAATCGACCAGCTCGATCGTCAAGTCGATCCCTTCCTGCTCCGGCGGGCGACTGCCATCTCCGCCGGCCGGGCTCTCGGGGCGCAGAGGTTCGCAATGGTCATTCGTATCCGCCAGACAGAAGGACAGGACCGAGTCATCATCCAATTTCCAATCTGCGGACAACGTCTCGGGCAGGGTGATCGCGAAGCACGGCGCGTGCTCGGGGGGGCCCAGGGTGCGGCGTGTTCCAGCCGAGCGCGACCGCGTAATCGCGCAAGGGCCAGTCCCCGCGGCCCTTCATTTCCTGCTGTCGCCAGACGCTCAGGCTTTCGCCGCGCAGGGACACGCCGGACGCGGACCCCTTCGTGACATCGATCGACTCGTCAAAGTCCGCGAGGATCTGAAAACCGGATTCTTCGAATCGGCTGAAATACACGGTCTGGGGAAGCCACGCCGCGGCGCGACGATGGTTGCGGAACATCGGGATGTAATCGGCCCGCCCGCGGAGCGTGGCGTCCAGAAATGCGGAGATGTAGATCTTCGCGATCGTCCTCTGATCCTCGGGGGCCAGCAGCGGGCCCAGGGCCAACAGGCGGCTCAGGGGCGGTCCCATGTCGTATCGGCCCCAGACCGTGTTGAACTGGCCGTGGTTGGCGCGATGGATATACAAGGCCGCTTTCATCCAATGGTCATCGTCGCTGAACTCGACCCGACGATAGGTTCTCGCGCCCGCGAAGAAATCCAGATCGCTGTCGTGGCTGCCCTGGAGGACGAGGTAGTTGACGTTCTCGACGGGGACCGGGCGGCCCGCAGGCTCGTATTGGCCGTCGATGGGGGCGATGGCGATCAGCGTGCGGATCGCGAAGTGGAAGTCGAAGCGGACCGTCGCGTCGTCGGGCCAGTAGGAAAGCCGGTTAAAGGCTGCGGCGTGCAGGATCGCTTCGCCGCCGCGGGAATGGCCGATCAGGGCGACGTTGGCCAAGTCCACCTTGTCTGCGAAAGGACTGTCCGCTTGTCCGTTCCACGCGCGCCAGAGCTCCAGATGCTTGAGCAGCAGCCATCCGCGGGCGTCGTTCTCGCATCCGATGTCGCCTGCCCAACTGCCGTTGAGGAAGTTCTCATCGACGGAGGCGACGATGTACCCCCGGCTGGCCAGCAACTCGCCCAGGTAGGCATAGCCAGAGTCCGAGAACTCCTCCATCTTGTGGTTGCCGTGTACGATCAGCACCAGCGGGAAGGGGCCTCTGCCTTCGGGGAACCACACGCGGGCGTTCAACGGGAATCGGTCGGGTCCGAAGCCCCAGTACTTCTTGCGAGCCCAGGCTTTGAAGCCATCGAGATTGGTCACAAACGGGGAGGCGTCGACCGGGTCGGTCTTGACATCCGCCTTCGGGCCATATTCCGGCCGTCGCAGATCCGTGCCGCTTCCGTAGAAGAGTGTCCCCACCCCGTATGGGCCGGACTGTGCGGGATTGGGGGCGTCGAGAGGGGCCGCATGGCCGGCGACCGGCGTGACATCGGCGAGAAACGGGTCTTGGCCGGGGGTGAACACCCAGCAGATCAACCAAGCGCTCAACGCCGCAGCGACGACCAACATCAGCGAGCCCAAAACGCCATGGACGATACCGACGCGACCCGGGCCGCGTCGAAGCAAGGTCGAGAGTCCCGCCCCAGCCAGTGCGATCAATGCCGCCGGGGGACCTGCCAGGTGGATGGCGAATTCGGGGCTGTAGCCAAACCCACCGCCCACGCCCACGATGCAGGCCAGGACGACGACGAAGACTGCAACGAACCGCGGGGGCAGACGGCGGAGAATCGCCAACCCGAGCAACACGAGAAGGATCGACAACGCCACGGTCAGGACGCCCAGCAGGAAGGTGCCGCCCACATCGACGACAATTCCCAAGCCGGTCCCCATGCAGAGTCCGGCGTACGCCGGAATGAGCGCCGCGGCGATCGCCAGGCCGATAGCCGCTCCCGGCCAGGCGAGGGCGAGGAACCGGGCGGTCCTCAAGGCGAGGGGCCGAAAAAAGGACACGGCCCAGTGGAGCAGGGCTTTGGACAGGGACACGAGGGGGCTTGAGCTCATGGGATTACTCCGGCCTCGCAGGTTTTCGTGGGTAGTCTTCGTCGATACGAAGCGGTTCCCGTAGGTTACGCATCGCGACAGAGTACTGACGGCTACCTCTCGATTCAAGGATATTCCGGACCTGCCTCCCGCGCGGAGGCAATCAGAACATTTCGGGAAAAGCCCTGTGAACTCCAGTGCCGATATGATGTAATAGAGAGGGCTGGACGTCCATGCCCGACGCGACAGGTTTCATGGCCACAGGTTTCATACGAGAGGGCACAATGGCATTGACCCGACAGTGCGTGGGGCGGGTGTTGGAGACCGCAGGAGTCTCTGCGCATGCGGCGGTCGTGGGGCTGCTGGGGCTCTTGTTGTGCAGTTGTGCGACGCAGCGGGTCACCGACCCGGAGCGGACGGCCACGGAGCAGTTTCTGATTTCCGAAGCGGTGAGAGAGGCGGTTGCGCCGCTGAGCTTCGAGATCCTTCACGGCCGGAGAGTCTTCGTGGACGACCGGTTTTTCGGCTCGCCCGACAAGGCGTTCGTCCTGGGCGAGGTCCGAGCCAAACTGCTGCTGGCGGGAGTGCAATTGATGTTTGACATGCGGGACGCGGAGATCATGCTTGAAGTTCGCAGTTCCGGCGTCGGCATCGACCGGTACGACAGCCTCATCGGTATCCCGTCCATCGGTGCGGCCGCGGGCAGCGGCGCCACGGCGGCAGGGGTTCCCGCAGGAATCATCACGCCGGAAGTGGCCATCGTCAAGGAGATCAAGCAGGTGAGCTTCGCCGGCATCGCCTACGTCGCCTATTGGTCCAACACGGGCGAAGTTGTCGCCAGTTCGGGCCCCTCGGTCGGACGGGCCTATCGCGACGATTGGTGGATCCTGGGCTTCGGTCCGCGGACCCTCGGCACCGTCCCGCCGGTGGACCATCACATCGAATGATGCTTTCGCGGCTCTTCGAGCCTCGCACCCGGTCCGGGGATGCTCTGGGGAGTATCGGTCTGAGTTGAAAAGCTCTATGTTGCGATGGACGATTCGGATTCTGGTTTTGTTCGTCCTGCTGATCCTGGCGGGTGCGGGGATCGTCCATCTGGCCCTCCAGAGCGCCTGGATGCAGAGACTGATCCTGGCCAAGGCCGGCGACGCGATCGGGATGAACGTGACGGCCGATTCGATCTCGATCGAATGGGGCGGCCGCACGACGATCCGCAACGTTGAGGTCGCAATGCCTCTGACCGGCGACGTGACGCTGGCTGCCCAGAGGATCGAAGTCGTCCACGAGATCATCCCCTTGCTGCTTGTCGGGCGGCCGGTGAACCTGCGATCGGTGGAGGTGGACAGTCCCGAAGTCCACCTGCGGAGACGTCCGGATGGACGATGGAACATCCAGGACGTATGGAGCCGCGTTCAGATCGGCAACGAACGCCGGCAGAAGAGGCGGTTTGTTTCGTTGCCGCAAGTCGCTGTCCGAAATGGCCGGGTCCATATCGAAGAACCCAACGACATCGCGCAGACGGTGGGCCCGGTGACTTTCTGTGCCCGTCCGGAGGGGCGACTGCTCTGGCGGTTCGAAGCTGAAATTCCGCGGATCGTCGGGGCTCATGGCCGGGTGGCCCAGGGTCTAGACTGGGCGCACGAGGTGGACTTCTCCTTGGACGATGTCGCCCCGCTGGTGCAGAGTCTGATCGGGCGCGATCTCTCGCCCGTCCGAGCGACGGGGCGCTGGGAGGGCAAAGTCGGACGGGATTCGGTCGTGGGAACCATCCGCTTCGATTCGTTGGTGGTCGGGCCCGTCGCCGCTCGCGGCGCGATTGCGGTGCAGGCGGCGGCCGATCAGGTCGTCGTGACTGCGAAGGACCTGATTGTCGGAGATCCGAATGCTGCGGGTCGGGAGGTCTGCCTGGGCGGCGAGGTTCGCGCGGTCAACGGAGAGGTTCGGATCGAACAGCTTGCTGCGATTTGGGGCTCGGTTCTCGCTCAGGCCCAGGGCCGTTGGGATCTGAACGCCCAGTCCGGCCAGTTCAATGGCTCATGGGCGACAGCAGGCGATGAACAGGGAGTCCGGAGCGAGGGAACGTATCAAGTCGCCGTCCAGTCCCCGCGTTTCGGACGCAAGACGCTACTCGCAACCCTCCGCGGCGCAGCGAAAGATCCTTCCGGCGAGATGGCTTTGGCCGTTGACGTGGAAGGCGCCGGCTTGGACTGGCGGCAATCGCAATGGAAGCTCTCGATCCCGACGATGCTCTTGTCTCGTCAGGGCAGGCAGGTGGATCTCGCGGAGGCCGGCGCGGCGATTCGCGTGGCCTGGCCTGAGATTCGCCTGACGGACCTGCATGTGCCTGGCGCGAAGGGGGCCGCTGCGAGTGCGGTCTTCGATTCGAGCGTGCGACGCTGGTCGGCGTCTCTGGCGGTCGATGGCCTGCCTCATCTGGCGCCTTGGGGCTTGCCGTCATTGGACGTGCGGCTGACTGCCGAGGGGGACGAGCGGGTCGCCCACCTCCGGGAGTTTCGAGCGGCAGAAGGAGAGCGAATCGTCACGGCCGCAGGCGGGTTGTCTTTCCGAGAGAAGGGTCTTCAGAACGTCCATCTGACCGCGGACTGGCCGGCGGACGAAGTTCGGGTCGATACGACGCAGGCCGAACGGCCTCCAGGACGCTGGCGTCTGGAGGGCGATATCTTCGGTCGCATTGAGCCGTTGGGAATCGAGATGACCGGCCAATTGACCGGCCAGAACATCGTGCTGGGCACAGAGACGGTCCATCGGCTCGAAGTGCCCGTGCGGCTCAAGGCCGACGACGAGACGATCGGGATGGCGACCGATGTGATCGACTTGTTCGGCGGTCGATGGCGGCTGAGCGCCCGGCATGACCTGGCTGCAAGTCTGACTCAGATCGGCGCGACCGCGGACGGCCTTTCGCTGGAGTCCCTGGCGGTCGCAGCGGGTCTGACGGTCAATGCGAGCGGACGGGCCCACGCGGAGATTCAAGTGGCGGTTGAGGATTTCGACCTTCGTTCGGCAGTCGCCACCGGCAGTTGGAGCGCACAGGAAGTCGATATCGCGCCGCTTCGGGTCGAACGGGTCCAGGGCAAGCTTCGCATCGCCGATGGCCAGGTGCGACTGGACGAGATTCTGCTTGAGCAGGAGGGGGGAAAGGCCCACGCGAGCGTCGGGGTCCGGATCGACGACCCGCACTGCCTGTTCGTCGACCTGGCGACCGAACGATGGCCGGTCCGTTTGGAGGGAAGCTCGTTGCTGCTCTATGCCGACGGCACGTCGCGACTGCGGGTTAACCTCGCCAAACGGACCGCCGACGGCGAGGCCACTCTTGCGGGCACTGTCCTGGTCGAAGAGCAGGAACTCGCCCGAGTTCGTCTGGTCGCGCTGGCGCAGGATCAGACGCTGAGCGTCGAAGAGCTGTACGCGGAGACTCTGGGCGGCGAGGTGGAAGGCAAGGTTCAGATCTGCATGGACCGGCTGCTCACCAGTTCCGCGAAGCTGCGATGGCGACACATCGAGCCGAGGTTGCTGCAGCCTTGGGCGCCGCAATTGGCGAGATTCGAGGGGTTCGTCTCCGGTTCGTTCGAGGCCGAGCACGTGGGCCCGGAGGCCCGTTCGCCCGAGCCACTGCGGTTCTCGCTGGAGGCACAGGTCGAAGACGGGCGGTTCGGTCCGGCCGAGGTCGAGTCCTTGCGGATTACAGGATGTCTCGGCGACTCGCGTCTGTTGATCGATCAGGCCGATTGGAGGGCGTTCGAAGGCCAGGTGAATGCGAGGGCCCGCGTCAGTACGCATGCGGGCATCCGCTACGCCAGCCTGACCGCCGACTTCAACGATCTGAACCTGGATCAGATTGTCCACGTGATCGATCCCGAAGCGATGGCGCACATCGGTCATCTCTCCGGCGCCGTCGCACTGCTGGCGTCGTCGGCCGTGCTGGACAAGGACTTCTCACCGCTGCAAGGGCAGGCGCGGGTCAATCTGACAAGGTCGGACCTTGGCAACAACAGCATCATTGGGACCCTCTACGACACTTTGAACCTTCAGTTTGGACCACAAGGCCCCACGGGCACCGGCGATCTGACGATTCGGCTGGAAGGCGCGTCCCTGGAGATCCCCGCCTTCACATACTTCAACCGTGGCGTCGAGGTCCGCGGCGCGGTGAGGATCGCCGATCTCCAGCGCGGCGGCCAGAGCGAAGTCAGCGGCTTCGCCGTCGGATCGACGCGGGTCCTCAGGGGAGTGAACCTGCCCGGCGTGCGTGCGCTGGATCGGCTACTGACCACCTTCCAGTCGGGGGCCGCCTCCGTGAGCATCGGGGGCACGCTCGGTGCGGCCCAGGTCCAGGTGGTCCCGCTGCCGGTGGTCCTGGACCCGTTCCGCAGGCTCCTGTGGGCGCAACTTCGACAATGACCTGCCTCAGCCGGCTTTCGGCGAGCGATTCGTCAGGAACACGCCGGACAGGACCAGAGCTGCTCCGACCGCCAGGGACCAGGTGATCGGCTCGTGAAGCAGGGGGGCCGCCAGCAGCACTGCTGAGACGGGAACGAAGTTGATGAACAGGCCCGCGCGAGGGGCGCCGATGGCCCGCACCCCTTGATAGAACCATACGAAGCCCAGAACCGTCCCGAATACCGCCAGGTAGGCGATCGCCGCCCAGTCGAGCCAGGAGGCGTTGCTGAGGTTCTTGACGGGGTTTTCCATCGCCGCCGGCACAGCCAGGGCCAGAGCGCCGACGGCTGAGGAATAGGACACGGCCGTCAAGGGCGACAGACTTCGCATCGCGACCTTGCCCAGCACGGAGTAGATGACCCAGTTCAGCACACAGCCGAGGATGAACAGCTCGCCCAGGCCGACTCCGCCGGCGAGGATCTGTCGCAGGTCGCCTCGCGAGATGACCACGATCGCGCCGAGGATGGACAGGGGAATGCCCGCTGCACGCAAGGGGTGGGCAAGAAGCCTGGAACTGCCGTCGTGGAGGAACAGGGCCGAGGCCACCGCGATGAAGGCCGGCGACGTCGCGACGATCAGGGACGCTCGACCGGCCTCGATCAGGTGCAGGCCTTTGAAGAACAGGACGTTGTAGGCGAATATCCCTGTGGCGCCCAACACTGCGATCAGGACGAACTGTCCTCCGGTCAATCGAGGGAACCGGCCCTCCTGGCGATAGGTCAGCGTCAGCAGCAGAACGGAAGCCATCGCGAATCGCAGGAATGCGATCGTGAACGGGTCGAGATGTTGCGAGACGTGCCGTCCGGCGATGAACGTCCCGCCCCAGAAGAGGGCGGTCAGGAGGAGTTTGACGTAGACCATCTCAAGAGGTCCTCGACTTCTCGCCGTTGCCGAGCAGTCTCAGGAAATCCGCCGCCTTCAGTTCGGTCAGGCTGTTCACGACATGGTCCGCGTGGATCAGGTCCTCCCGTTTGTGGGTGGTCGTCACCGCGACGACGACCATGCCGCCGGCCTTGCCTGCCTGCACGCCCTGCAGGGCGTCCTCGACCACCGCGCACCGCGAGGGAGGCAGTCCGAGTTTCTCGGCCGCTTTGAGGAAGGTCTGGGGCGAGGGTTTGCTCTCGGTCACCTGTTCGCTGGTCACGCGGGCGTCGAAATAGTCCGCCAGCGAGTGCGCGTTCCAGAAGACATCGAGGTTCTCCGGCGGCGCGGACGATCCGATCGCCAGGCGAAAACCGTTCTGCTTGAGGTCCTTGAGCAAGGAGATCGTCCCGGCGGCCAGGTCTGGACGCGCTCTCGCGACCTCTCGGTACCGCTGCTCTTTCCACTGAGACAAACGCCTGATCTCATCCTTCGAGATCCCCGGCCTCAGCATCGGCAGGATCGCGGCGTTCTGCATGCCGAACGTGCCCCGAAAGAACTCGTCGGACATCGGGAAGCCTTCCATCGCCGCCGTATCGAACCACGCCTGTCGATGGGCCCAGCCCGTATCGACGAGGACCCCATCCATATCGAAGATCACACCCAGCGTTTCGCTGCCATCGGTCATTCGCACAAATCCTTCTTCAGAACCCGCCGGCGCAGCTTGTTCACCACAGACCCGATCCGCCGGCCATTGTATTACGAGAGCTCCTCATGGTATCGAGAGTTGCCGGCAGGTCAAGGACGGAACGCACCCCCTGCGAAAACGCGCGAAGGTCCGCGACGGAGGACCGGCAATCGTTGGTGATGCTGCGGGTCGTGGCCTACCGGTTGCTGCTGGGCGTGTATCCCAGTTTCGTCCACACGCCTCGTTGGACGGCGTGCAGATCCTCATTGCCCGGCGAATTGGACATGGCCCCATTTCGGAGAGAGCCCTGCCACAAGTCGTAGTCGGCCTTGGCGACCTCCAGCGTTCGCGGGTCCTTCCACTTCCAGTACTCGCTGTGGCCGTCGGCGAAGCCGAAGTTCGTGCCGTCGCCGTGGCGGGCGGTGATCTGGTCCCACCAGCGTTCCTGGTCGTACCAGAGCGTCCAACTGTTCGGGCTCAGACGCCCTTCGTCCAGGAAGACAATCCTCGCATCGGCCCGTCTGATCTTGATTCGCTTGTAGACCATCAGATCCTTGGTCCCCGGGATGCCGGGATAGCCGTTCATCGCATCCGTGATGGCATATGTCACGACCTCTCCGCGGATGCCGGTGGGGCACTTGTACAGCCCGACCTCGGGGCAGTACGTGAACAACAGACCGGCGCGAACCCCGTTGATCTTCTGCTCCTGCGTGGCGGTTGCACCCGAGTAGTAGTGCACCCATCCGCCGTTGGGGAGTTCCGCAGAGGGCGGCGCAGGATTGGCCGGCATGATCTTTTCGTCGTTGTCGTCGGCGTACATGATCCAGCCCTTCATCATCTGCCCGAGATTGTTGAGGCAGGCGACGCGTTTGCCTTGTTCTCGAGCCCGGTTCAGGGCCGGCATCAGAATGGCCATCAAGACCGCGATCACTGCGATGACGACGAGGAGTTCGATCAATGTGAAGGCTTTTCGGCAGCTCATACCTGCAACTCCTTACTTTCAAGCGAAGCGACATCCACCGGCTCAGCTCAACCTCCGGTCCGGCCCAGACCCCTCCATTCTACCCCAACATCCCCTGCCCATGCAAGTTTTCTGCAGGTTTCGCCAGGGCAATCGCATGAAAGGTACTATGGTGCAGGGTGGTCGGTGTCGGGTCTGAAGCCCAGGAGGGTCAGGAGGTCTTCCTTTCGCAGGCCGCGTTGGCGATCCGCACCCGGCATTGATTCTCGTTGAAGCAGACATGTCGTCAGGATGGGTGAAGCCCAGTTCTCGCAGGTGCTTGGCCAGGGCCGTGGGAACACCCGACTCCGTTTGTGGATTCTATGGATTCGCCTCTCGTGCCGAGACGAGCGAAAGCGACAAGGTTGCGGTGTTGAGGTCGATGCCTGGAAACCGGGGGAATGCGGACTCTTCGCTGTGGAGTCGTGATGCTTCCGTCCGGCTCCTGACGTACGGACGTCACGAGCCCACCCTCACTCGTTCAGCAGGTCTTCCATGACTTCGTCGTCCAGGCAGAACTCGGCCATCTCCTGGATTCGGCCTTCGAGGTTGACGAAGCGGGTGTAGTGCTCAGCCCAGCGTTTGGTCGCGTTGTGATACTGTTCCAGGGCAGGCAAGAGGTAGCTCCGCTCCGTGCGACAGCCGGGACCGCCGGCTTCGAAGTCGCGACAGGTCTGCGGCTTGTGTTCGTGGATCAGACATCGACGCGTGGTCATGTCGTAGAAATAGCAGGGCGTCGGCGACGTCGGACGGGCACGATGGTTCTGCGTGTACCAGTCTACGACGCGGAGGATGTCCTCCGGCAGGCGATCCAACTCGTCTTCCTTGAACGGAGGGATGCTGATGAAGGCGCAGCATGCCCCGCATTGCCGGCATTGCCCGAGGGGCTTGCTCTCTGCGATCGTCCCGCGCAGCTCTTTTTTCCATTTCGCAGACACACAGTCCCTCTTCTCTGGGCCTTACAGATTGTTCAGGGGCTGATTCCGCCGCATGAATGCGAAAACCTGGATCATCACCCCATTCCGTGTACGACCGGTTTATCGGCGTTTGAGACGAAGGACTCCGCGGATTCCGGCGTGGAGGAAGGGATGGACCTTGACGGACGATGCCTTGCGCCCGACGAGTCCTTTGGGGCTCTTGGCTCACGAGAGAATATAGGACTCGGGGTCGGCCCACAGATGCGATCATGGCGAACGAGTCGGAGCATCGCCCCATAAACAGGGAACGGAAAGAGACTCGCGAGGACGGCTGTCTCGAGGTGCCGTGGTTTGGGAGGCCTATCGCGAGTTGCCGATGGCGTCTCTGAGCTTGAGCTTCTCGGTTGGCGAACCGACGAAGAGGGTCTCGGGGAACCTTCGGTAGGCGAGGAGTCCGTCGTAGATCGCTGTCCCTTCGAACGCGTTGAGGCCCATGCCCGCCAGGTACTGGAGTCGGAGATTGAGGTCCGTGTTGATCTGGGCGTCCTTGAGCCAGTCGGTCAGGTGGGGGGCCTGGCCGGCGTAGGTGGCCAGAAGGTCCGTCGCTCCATAGAATCCGACTTCCCAAAGGGATTCGGCCACCCGGCGGTGGTCCTCCCGGTCGAGCCTCTTCTGCAGGGCGTCGATGTCGATCCTCAGCGGGTCGGTCCGTCCGAGCAGGACCACGTCATAGCCGTCGCCCTGAATGTCGTTGCTCCAGATCGTGCCCTCGGGAAAGGCGGTGAAGAAGGTCGCGATTTCGCTCTTGACCACGTCCAGACGGCTTTCATAGAGCGGGACCCACTGTGTGACGACGCCGCCGGGCTTCAGACGCTTCTTGCAGAGTTCGAAGTACTCGCGGGTGTAGAGGGACGCCGAGCCCTTCACCCAGGGATGGATCGGATCGGAAGTGATGACGTCGAAGGTCTCGTGCGTCGTGAGGATGTAGTGACGGGCGTCGTCGTAGACGATCTGGACCCGCGGGTCCTTCACCAGGTTGTAGTTCTCGCGCGCGAAATAGAGCGACACGACCTTCGGGATCAGCGGCTCGATCTCGCACAGCACGACCCGCTCGACGTCGGGATGCACGAGGAACGAGCCCGCGGTGACGCCTGCGCCGCAGCCGACGACGAGGATCGAACGGGGCTTGGGGTGCATCAGGGCCGAGAGGTGGCCGAGCATGCGCTGGAGCCGCATGTCCGCAGGCTCGGTGGACGCTTCGACCTTGCCGCAGACGTGGAAACTGGTGACGTCGTTGTCGAGGCGAGTCACCGCGATCGTGGCGTTTCTGCCTTCGCCCACGTAGAGGACGTCGGCTATGGAGGTCCGCGTCGGCAGGTAGCGTCCATAGGCGATCAGTTCCGGCGGGATCGGCGGCGTTTTCCAGATCGCTGGGATCGCGATCATCAGGGCCGCAGCGGCTAGGGCAAGACGGTACCGCAGGAGTTTCGTCAGGCCTCCGGTCCTTCCACCTGTGGCCCACGCGAGCGCCGACGCGACGGCCGCCAGGGCGATCATGACTCGTTGGCTGTTCTGGGTGCCGAAGTGGGGGATCAGGATCATGCTGAAGGCGACCGAGCCGACGATCGCGCCGACGGTATTGGCTGCGTAGATCCCGCCGACGAGCCGTCCTGGGTCCCGGCTCTCCGACGTCGCGGACGCCAGGGCCAGCGGGAAGCTCGCGCCCCAGAGGATCGCGCCCGGCAGCACGACCCACGCGCATCGCACGAGATCGATCTGGAAGGTCAACCAGGGGCTTCTCGACAGCGAGGGATCGACCGGCCAGTAGGGCAGCGATTCGGCCAGTCCGTACGCCGCCCAGGCGATGGCGCCGACCAGGAGCAGTTGGCAGCCGCCCAAGGCCAGGTGGGGTCGGACCATCTCGCGGGCGATCATCGAACCCAGGCCGCTGCCGATGCCCAGCCCGGTCAGGAACACCGCCAGAATGATCGAGAAAGTGTAGACTGTTCCGCCCAGCAGCAGCGACAGGACGTGCGTCCAGACCACCTCCGCGCCGAGGGCGCACAGGCCGGACAGGGCGATGACCACGTAGATTGTCCGGTGGCCAATGCTCGGGGGACGCAGGGGATGGAGGGCGAGTCGTTCGGACTCTCGCATCTCAGCCGCCGGTCCGTCCTCGGGTGTTCGGTTGCTCGTATACCCGGCCAACAACAGGGCCAGCGACGCGACCGCCAGATTCATGGCCGCGGCGACATACGTGGCCACGGCCATGTCGTAGACCCGCAGAAGGTAGAAGCCCGCCAGGAGACAGCCCAGGACGGCGCCGGCCGTGTTGCCGCCGTAGAAGAAACCGAGCCAGGAAACCCCTTTCGGCGTCGCGCGGACCCAGCGGGCGATCGCGGGCAGGGTCGCGCCCATGAAGACCGTGGGAGCCAGCAGGCCGAGGGCGCAGACGAGTCCTCGTATGAGGACCCCGGCCCAGCCCGGACCGACGAACGACGCGTAGACGCGACTGGCGTGCGGCAGGACGAACAGCAGGACGATGCCGAAAAACCCGATGCCCAGTTCGAGCACGGCGTACACCCGCAGTGGATGGCGAGCCGGAGAGATCAGTCGAGGCAGCAGGAGGCTGCCCAGGCACATGCCGCCCATGAACGTGCCCAGGAGGACTCCCAGGGACACAGCCGACGAGCCGATGATCAGTTGAAGCGACTGGAGCCAGACGATCTGATAGATCAGGGCCGGACATCCGCTGCCGACGAACAGCAGGAGCAGCAGGGGGAGGGTCCACGCTCGCGACATCCGGTCCAGGGGTTCATCGTGCGGCCCCTGCGACACGGATCGTTCGTCCGGCATGTTGGCTGCTGGCACAGTCATATTGTACTAGTGGCTCTTCCGGGTGGTCGGTTACCGGTTTCTTGGAATTCTCACCCGTTCCTCAGGGTAGCGAAGATGCCTAGTCGAGGTGCAGGACGTTCCACTTCCTGTCGGCCTTGAGGCTGAGTTCCTTGAGTATGTCGTACAGGCGCCGGCACCGACGGACGTTGACAAACTCGAACTCCGGGTCGGTTTCGTCCTTGGTGATCAGCACGACCGTTCCGATGCCGAGCAGGCATTCGATCAGCGAGCGGTGCAGCTTCAGGTCGACCACGCGGAACATGTCGATGTTGTCGACCTGGCGGTCGAAGATGCCGCGGGACCACTCGACCCGATCGGGCGTCACTTCGTAGTGGATGCTCTTGAGCGAGGCGATCTTCCAGGCCAGGACCAGCAGGGCAACGACCGCCAGTCCCAGGGCCGCGAGATCCACCCACCCTTCGACCGTCGCCAATTGCGCCGCGGGCACGTTCGACTTGGGGAGGCGCGTTACGAACAGGGCCAACGGGTAGTGATACGCCACGCCGCACAGGGCCACAAGGAACGTGGTTCGGACCGCCGCGCCCGCCAGAGTGAAGAGGCTGGGTCGGCCGGACCAGAGCAGGTCGCTCTCCTCCTCTGCCGGCGCGTCTTGAGTCTGCGAATCGTCTTGGGATTCGCCGGCGCCGGCGCGGAGCTTCCCAAGGGCTTGGCGTCGGTCTCCGGTGAGGAACTCGCCGCAGTAGCGGCATTTGATCGCCGCGAAGCGGATCGTCTCGGCACAGAACGGGCAAGGCTTGGTTCGCTGGCGAGTGCCTGGCGATCTCGGCACAGGCACGGAGGTCGCCTCCTGCGTTGTATCATCCGACTGCACATGCGTGAACCGAGTACCCATATGGTGTATCTATCGGCCGGAAAGGCCCGAAAACACCAGTGTTGCGGCCGGGCGGGTCGCAGTTTGGGTTATGGGACGTGGGTTTCGGATTTCGGCATTCTCCGCCCTGAAGTTGTCTGTTGGCAACAAGACCCTGCCCGATTACACTATGTCCCTATGACACTTGCGATTGAGACGAGAGGATTGAGTCGGCGGTTCGGCGAGGTGGTCGCTGTGGATGGACTCGATCTGCGCGTCGAGAAAGGGACGTTCTACGGGTTTCTCGGTCCCAACGGCGCGGGCAAATCGACGACGATCAAGATGCTGACAGGCCTGCTGGCCCCCAGCGGCGGCGTGATGCGAATTCTCGACCAGGACCTGTCCGACAGCAACGCAGCCCGGGAAATCAAGCGTCGGGTCGGCGTCGTGCCCGAGCAGCTCGGTCTGTTCGACAATCTGACGGGGCGGGAGTATTTGACCTTCGTCGGGCGGATGTATCGATTGCCGCTGCCGACCGTCCGCGAGCGCTGCGAGGAGCTGCTGTCGCTGATGGGCCTGGCGGACGAGGAACGCAAGCTCACGATGGAGTACTCGCACGGCATGAAAAAGAAGCTCGCCCTGGCGGCGGCGCTGATCGCCAGTCCGGACATCCTGTTCCTCGATGAGCCGTTCGAAGGGGTCGACGCGGTGGCCTCGCGCGTGCTGCGGGACATGCTCAGCCGATGTGTGCAGCGGGGCGCCACGATCTTCCTGACCTCCCATGTCCTGGAGATCGTGGAGAAGCTGTGCTCGGCCGTCGGCATCATCGCGCAGGGCAGGCTCGTCTTTCAGGGCACGATGGCCGAAATCCGTCAGAGCGGCACCCTGGAGGACCGGTTCATCGCCACTGTGGGCCTGGGCCAGGTCGAACGCCAGACCCTGAGCTGGCTGGAGGGCTAGATGCACTGGAGCCAGATCCAAACGATTCTGTGGCTGCGCTGGCGGCTGACGCGAAACCAGTGGGCCCGTGGCGGACGGGTCAGCGTCGCGATCAGCCTTATCGTCATGGCTCTCCTGCTGCTGATCGGCGTCGGCGGGGGTGTCGCAGGGCTGCTGGCCGGTGTCCTGGGTCTCAAGGCGGCAGCGCCGCCAGTCCTGTTGGTTGTGTACGACCTTCTGACGATCCTGTTTCTGCTTTTCTGGTGCATCGGGATCCTCTCGACGATCCAGCGGGCCGAATCCGTCGATATCGGCAAGCTCCTGCATCTGCCGATCTCGCTCAAGAGCGTGTTCCTGGTGAACTACCTCGCGTCTCACGTCACGTTGAGCATCATCGTGTTCTTCCCTGCGATGCTGTTCCTGGCGGTCGGTCTGGCTTTGCGCGGGCACGTGGCGATGCTCCTGATGGTCCCGCTGGTCCTGGGCTTGTTGTTCGCGGTCACGGCCTGGACCTACCATCTACGCGGATGGCTGGTGATCCTCATGAGGAATCCGCGTCGCTATCGCGCGGTGGTCGCCATTGTCACAATGTCCTTCGTGCTGCTCTGCCAGCTTCCGAATCTCCTGAACTTCGCGTTCTTTCCGAAGCATCCCGCCAGGATGCGGACTCGAACCCAGGCGAAGGCCCAGGGCGAGCGTGAACCGCAACCCCGCGACGGCATCCCGCCTGCGGTTCTCCTGGCGCACAAGCTGGTTCCGCCGCTGTGGGTCGGCCAGGGGGCGATGTCCCTGGGAGAAGGCGATCCCGCTCCGGCGGCTCTGGCCGCCTTGGGTCTGTTCGGCATCGGCTCACTGGGCCTGTCCCGAGCCTATCGCTCGACCGTGCGGTTCTACGAGGGACGAACCGGACAGAAGAAGGCCCGAGCGGAGCGTTCGGCGCGTCGCAAGGCCGCGGCGCCGGCTCGCGGAGGCCTGTTGGAGCGGAGGCTGCCGGGTTTGCCCGAGGACGCCGTGACCATGATGCTGGCTGCGCTGCAATCGCTCCGGCGGGCGACCGAGGTCAAGATGGCCTTGGCGTACAACGTGGTCATGATCATTGTGTTCGCCGGCACAGCGTTGCTCTCCCATTCCCGCGATTACAGCTTTCGCATGCAGCTCTTCTACGCGACCGGGATGGCTTTGCTGCCGTTCCTGGGCATGCTCTATCTGATGACCAACCATTTCGGTCTGGACCGCGCGGCGTTCCGCACGCTGGTGTTGTCCCCGATGCCCAGGGCGCACATCCTGCTGGGCAAGAACCTGGCTCTGTTGCCGGTGGCCCTGGCCTTGGGCGTGGTGTATCTGGCTCTGGCGGCGCTGGGGTTGCGGCTCGGCGCAGTGGTCATCCTGGCGGCGGTGGTGCAACTGTTCGCGGCGTTCTTCCTCGCCAGTATTCTGGGCAACGTGATCTCTTCGCTGCTGCCGTTTCGGATTCGCGAGGGAACGCTTGCCCAGACCAAAGTCAGCGCGGCCAGGGCGCTGTTGAGCTTCCTGGCGCATCTGATCTGCATGGCGATTCTGTCGCTTCTATTCCTGCCCGCTCTGGCGGTTCTTCTGGTGTTCCAAGCCGATGGGCTCGTCGCTCAACTGGCCTATCTTGTCCTTTCGATCGCGGAGTTGGCGGTCATCGTCACGATCTACGCGCTGAGTCTCTTTGGCCTGGGCGAACTCCTGCAACGCCGGGAGAAGGAGATCCTCCGGATCGTCACGCAAGAGCTGGAGTAGCGCTGCGCCGACCTACAGGATGAGGACACCGACCACCCACAGCGCAGCGGCGGCGGTGCAGCCCTGAACGAGTGTGCCCAGCGTTTGGAGCCGGCAGCCTTCCCTCATGCTCATCTTCGAGACGCCGGTGACGACCCAGAAGTAGCTGTCGTTGACGTGGCTGACCACCATGGAGCCGGCTCCAATGGAGATTACCGCCAAGGCCCGACCGGTGGGGTCGCCCAGATGGAGCGATTCGAGCAGGGGAGACATGATCCCGGCGGTCGTGATGATCGCGACGGTGGAGGAGCCCTGCGCCGTCTTGAGGGCCGCCGCGACCGCGAATGGCAGCAGAATGCGCAGGCTGGTGCTCCCGCCCAGATGGGTCGTGATGATGTCGCCGATTCCGGAACTCTGGAGGATCTTGCCGAACGCGCCGCCGCTGCCGGTGATGATGATGATCGAGCCCGCCAGGATCACGATGCCGATGGAGCCGATCGTGCCGCCGAAGCCGAGGTTGACCGCGTCGACGACCTCCTTCAGGGACATCCTGTCCGAGGCGATTCCGTAGCCGAACGCCGCCAGCAGCAGGGCCAGGAATGGGTGCAGCTTGAGTACGGTGGTGGTCAGAACGATCAAGACGATCGCCAATCCGAGGAGCGTCAGGAGCCACATAGACCTCTGCATCCCTTTCAAAGATGGCGTCATTCTACGACGATCCCTTATAATGAGAAACAGATTTCGGTTCCTTGGGTAGGAGTTCTGAACCGCGTCGCCACAGGTTTCGTAAACACCTGAAACTCAGAGTGGCGGGCACTGTAATGCCGCCGGGTCCGTGAATGGGAAGGTCCAGGCAAGGAGAAGGAGAAAACTGATGGCCAAGATCGGGCTATTCTATGGCAGCACGACCGGAAACACCGTCAAAGCGGCGGAACTGATCGGCAAAGCGTTTGGGCCGGGGGTGGTCGATCTACTCGACGTGGGAACGGTGACCGCTGGGGAACTCAAGAAGTACGACACGCTGATTCTGGGCACTTCGACGTGGCACTGGGGCGGTTTGCAGGATGAATGGGCCCTGTTCGAGGATTCGTTGACCAGCGAGGCCCTTCGAGGCAAGAAGGTCGCCTTCTTCGGACTGGGCGACCAGAAACGCTATCCGGATCATTTCGTCGACGGCATCGGCCTGCTCTATGAGAAGGTCAAGCCCATGGGCGTACAGGTGATCGGCTTGTGCTCCAAGAAGGATTACAGCTTCCAGGCTTCGGCCGCGGAACTCGGGGACAATCTGGTTGGTTTGGCCCTGGACGAGGATAGCGAACCTGGTAAGACTGCCGACCGCGTGGACAGATGGGTCCGCCAGCTCAAGAAGGAACTGGGCATGAAATGACCGCTCTGGGGGGCGGTCCCCTTTGTCATGCTCGGTTGAACCGGAGAGTCAGTCCAGGAGCAAATCGCGGATTATCCATTCGTGTCCGAGTCGCAGGGTTTGGCGGCAGCGCTCGTCTCGGCCTGAGAGTTCTGGCTTTTCTCGTTCCAAACCCGCAGTTCGGTGATTTCGACCTGTGCGCCAAGGGTCTCCGCATGACGGGCCGCCCAAGGGCATCCGGCGTAGCTGACGAAGCGTCGCTTCGAGCCCGGCAGAATAGGGCCTCGCCAACCGCCGTCGGCTGCGACGGGGGTAGCCGCCCACTCCTGAGACTCGCACATCAGACGCTCCTTTTCGTCGAGAAGGGTGATCCTCAGCGATAGAAGCGAGACGACCGCATCGCCATTGTTGACCACTTCAATCTCGGTTCGGATCCGTCCGTGTTCATCCGGCTCCGAGATCGCTTGGGCCGAGACGGACAATTCGTGGACGTATCGGGGGTCTCGCCGGTCGTTCAGCATGTCCGACAGGGCCGGGGGCAGGGATTTCGTGAACTCGGGCAGGCCGTGGATAGCGCCCTTCGCCAGCGAAAGGACCTGGTCCGACTTCTCGCCTGCCAGATGCGCCGCGTACAGCGCCACCACCGTGCCGCTGATCAGCAGGGTGATGACGATGCCGCACAGGCCCATCGCCAGGCTCGACAGAAACGTGTGTCTGCGAAACGTGATGTACGAAGGTTGACTCATCATGGGAGACTCCTTCAAGCGTCTTGAGCGTTCGGTTCATCCCCTCAGTCGCGTCGGGGAGCGAAAGATTTCACAGGAATCGAGCGTTTTGCCGATTTCGAGGCAAACCCAGGCGCATGGGCTTGTTTTCCCCGCTGCCAGCGGGTATTCTGGAGGGGGAGTTGATCGCCGGATCGACCGGGCGATCGTGCAAGCGATGTTCAGCCTCCGGACGGTGATGGAATGCGAAGTTCGATGATGACCCTGAGTGTTCTCCACCTCACGTGCCTTGTGTCTGCTCTGGCGTCGCCTTCGACGCGGGCCGGCGATATCGTGCACGAGGCGGTCCGCAAGACCTCTCGAAGCCAGTATCGCATCTATCAAGTCGACATTCAGAACATGGGATTGGGCCTCTACGGCGGCTCGGCCTACGACCAGGGCTACCGCAATCGCGACGGATGGGCCGCTGGGGTCGCTCTGTTCAATCCCGCCTGGACTGATGCCGGGACGCCGGGAAACCGCGAGGCCCGTCTGTATCTGGTGGACCAGCTTGGCGCGATGGGTCTGACCGTCGAAGTTCAGGGGACCTATCGCAATGTGGTTGCGGAACTGCGGGGCTCCACACGACCGGAGGACGTCTACATCGTCTGTGCCCACTACGACACAACCTCGGTCGGGGAACGTCCCGGCGGCGACGACAACGCCTCGGGCACCGCTGGGGTCTTGGAGGCGGCCCGCGTGCTGACGCAATACAATCCCGCTGCGACCGTGCGGTTCATCGGCTTCAACGCGGAGGAGGACTGGATGCTGGGCAGCCAGGACTACGTCAACAAGGTCGTCGTCGCGGGCAAGGAGCGAGTCCTCGGCGTGCTCAATCTCGACATGATCCTTCGACCCGCCTGGGACAGCAACCCGCAGGCTCCGACCGATCTGGACATCGAGACGCGGAAGACCCCGGTGTGTCTGGCCTGGGCCCACGTCTTCATGGACGCCATTGCGGCGTATGTTCCGACGTTGAAAGTGGACCCGGGGTCCCCCAGCGGGTTCTACTGGGACGCCGGCGACCAGGGGCCCTTCATCGCGGCAGGGTATCCCGCCTTGATGATTGCGGAGAACACCGCCACCGAGATCTGGTGGTACGGCTCCAACGCCTACTACCATCAGCCGGGGGATGCCGACGACGGGCCCGCCAACGACCCGCTCTCGCCCAGCGGGGTCACGTACGACTACGATTTCGCGACAGACGTGGTCCGCGCGGCGGTTGCGACGCTGGCGAAAGAGGCGACGATCTCGGCGAACCCGAAGCCCGGCTTCGTTTGGCGTCAGTCCATCGCGAGTCGGGGCGCGCGGGACATCGAACCGTTCACGATCGAAGACAACTGCTATCTTGCGGTCGCAAACAGCCGGGACGATCTCACTTATCAGGTTGATGTGAACACCTACCGATGGAATGGAAGCGTCTTCGTCCTACAGCAGTCGATTCCCGCCCAGGGGGCTTCGGATTGCGAGTTCTTCTCCATCGCAGACCAGCATTTCCTGGCGGTCGCCCATGAGCGGGACGATGCGACCTATCGCGTCGATTCGAAGTTGTATCGGTGGGACGGAGCGGCCTTCGTGTGGCACCAGGACCTTGCCACCAGCGGCGCGATGGATTGCGAGTTCTTCACCATCGAGGGCCGGCATTACCTGGCGGTCGCCAACAGCCGGTCCGATGCGACATGGGATGTGAATTCGACGATCTTCCGATGGGACGGGACGCAATTCGCCCAGTTCCAGTCGATCCCGACGAGCGGGGCCGCGGATTGCGAGTTCTTCACCATCGAGGATGTGCCCTTCCTGGCTATCGCCAATTCGCAAGAGGGCGATGGCGGCAACGAGGTTTCCCGGATCTACGGATGGGATGGCCGGGGTTTCGTCGAATTTCAGGCCGTCGCGACGCAGGGCGCCGCCGATTGGGAGTTCCTGCAGATCGGCGCGGATTCATATCTCATTGCAGCGAATGGATCGAATGCGCAATCACACCGGGTGGATTCTCGCGTGTACAAGTGGGACCAGACGAGTTTCGTCCCGTATCAAATCCTGCCGACGCAGGCGGCTGCCGCCCTGGATTCGCTGGCCGTGGGCCAGGAACTCTGGCTGGCGGTCGCCAACCGTCGCGACGATGCGGACGATCAGGTCGATTCGACGCTCTACAAGTGGAACGGGACTCGTTTTGTGGAGTCTCAAGCCGTGCCCGCTCAGGGAGCGGGGGATGTGGCGTTCTTCACGACGGATGAGGGTGTCTTTCTCGCTGTGGCCGACAGCGGAGATGACATGAGATACGATGTTCCGTCCCTGGTTTTCGCGCTCTCTGAGGATGGTTTGTATTGACCGAAGCGGTTGTGCTGGAATTGGGGACGGACCATGAGAGAGCTGAGAGTCTTGGCGATGGCGGTTACGCTGGCGGGCATCTGCTCGCTC
Organism: uncultured Phycisphaerales bacterium; assembly: GCA_937927975.1. Classification (GTDB taxonomy): domain Bacteria; phylum Planctomycetota; class Phycisphaerae; order Sedimentisphaerales; family Anaerobacaceae; genus PLanc-01. The sequence continues at coordinate 17,201 of CALEZT010000225.1, read as the reverse complement.
GCATCGGGCCAGGTTTTCAGCGAAGATTTCGAGTCCTATCCGGCCGGCGACGCTCTGCACGGCAGGGGCGGCTGGAAGGGCTGGGACAATGATCCCGCCGCCGGGGCGCCGACGTCGGACAAGCACGCTCACAGCGGCAGGAACTCGGTGGAGGTCATTGGCTCGGCCGACCTGGTTCACGAATTCACGCTGGCCGGCGGTCGGTACGAGTTCTCGGCCATGCAGTACATCCCCAAGGGTTCCACCGGGGAGTCGTATTTCATCCTGTTGAATCAGTATGCCGACAACGGCGTCAAGGACTGGTCCGTCCAGTTGAAGTTCAACCTCGCCACAGGGGTCGTCACCGCAGAGGCCCAGGGCGATGGCGCGACGACCAACATCTTGTACGACCGGTGGGTGGAGTTGAGGTTCTTCATCGACTTGGGGAAGAACACCTGCGAATGGCACTATGCCGGCGCGTTGATCGCGACGCATGAGTGGGACGACAACGAGCATGGCACGCTCCAAGCCATCGACCTGTACGGCAACGGGGCCTCGTCGGTCTACTACGACGACATCCGGATCACGCAGAATGTCCGGTACAAAGCGGGTCTGGCAGCCCCCGCCGACGGCGCTATCGGCGTCGTGCTTGCGGTGTTGCAGTGGGTCAGGGGCGACACAGCGTATTTTCACAACGTCTACTTCGGGACAACTCCCGAGTTGACCGAGGCCGACCTCGTCAGGAGCATGACGACAGAACTTCTCTACTACCATTTCCGGGGGATCGAGTCCGGCGTCACCTATTATTGGCGGATCGACGAGGTCGAGGCCGACGGCAAGGCCGTTCACGCCGGCGACGTCTGGAGCTTCACTGCCGCCACCGGGGCGGCTTTTTCACCCCGGCCTCGCGACGGAGACAAATGGATCGCGACGACCCTCGATCTGGTCTGGAGTCCCGGGCGGGATTCCGCGGAGCACCTGCTGTACTTCGGCGCCGATGAAGCTGCGGTCGCGGCCCGCGCCGCAAGCGTCTTGAAGGGCCGTCTGCCCAGCCCAGACTTTACGCTCGATGGACTGGCCACGAGCACCCAATACTTCTGGGCGGTGGACGAGATCGACCTGTCCGGCGTCCCACATGCCGGCGAAGTCTGGACCTTCACGACGATCGGCAGTCCCGGCGGCGTCAAGGCTGAATACTTCGTGGACACGACCCCGGACGACGCGCCTGCGATCACCCGCCTGGAGGCGAACATCGATTTCAACTGGGGCGATGGCGGTCCCGGCGTCCCGCTTCCACACGATCAGTTTTCCGCACGCTGGACCGCGGACCTCGAGATCGCGGTCGCCGACAAGTACACGTTCATCACCCGGTCGGACGACGGTGCCCGGCTGTGGCTCGACAACGAGCTGATCGTCAACAAGTGGTTCGATCACGGCGCCATGGATGCCGCCAGCGTCGCGATCTACCTGGAGCCGGGCGTCTACTCGCTTTGCATGGAGTACTACGAAAACAGCGGCTCCGCCTCCGCCCAACTCCACTGGCGGACCGCGACGATGGACCGTCAGATCATTCCGGCCGGTCCGCTCCAGCCGCCGGCGCAGGAAAGGCCCTGAAGCGTCGCTACAGACGGCGGATCATCAGTGCGTTGTTGGCGGCTCTCGGAGGCCCGCCTGTTGTCGAATCGCTTCGATGTCCAGGTCGCGGATGTACCGGACGAGGTTCTGCCAGCCGCTGTTGAAACGGAAACCGCCTTGCGTCATTTCCGCGATCGCCTGTTCCTTGTCCCAGTCCTGCACCGCGATGCGGTAGATCGCGACCATCATTCCCGTGCGGTCGGCCCCCCGGCGGCAGTGCACGAACGCCGGCAGGCGGCTCTCGTCGGTGACGATCTGGAGGAACCGCACGACATCCGGATCGTTCGGCCGCCAGGCGGTCATGGGAATGCGTTCGTACGCGATCCCCGACAGGATCGGCAGGCTCTTGTCGGTGTCCGAGGACCGCAGGTTGATGATGGTCTTGACTCCGAGAGCCTTGAGCCGCTCGATCCCTTCGGCGGTCGGCTGCGCCCCGCGGTAGAGGTCGTCCGAGACCTTGTGCAGGTTCGGCAACCCCGGCTGCTCCATGGGCTGCGCCCAAGCGGCGGTCGCCACAGTGTTCGTCAGACGGGTGTTGTTGTTCCTCCCCAACGGAGTTCCGGGGGCATGTCGGCACCCAGGCATGGCCGCACCCAAGATCAACACCGCAAATACGACGCTGCGAGTCATACGGATTCGGAATGATTCGTGCGCGCCGAGGACTTGTCGTCCTGAGGCGCAGCCGAAGGACCTGGGCACAGGACGAGAGGTTTCTCTCGATCGCAAGCCAGATCCTTCACTTCGCTGCGCTGCGTTCAGGATGACAAGACCCGCGCACGAATTGATCCGAATCCGTGTCAGCCGATGCTTGATCAGTGTTCGAGTTCTATCCATCGTCATTTGACCTTCCTTGCCAAGCCTCCTCACACGAGGGCATCAAGAGCACCTCTACTGGTTCGGTCTGTTGTGTGTTTGAGAATCTATGTCCGGCTTTCGACGGTTCCTTGGCTCACCTTGATCCGACGGCCGCGGGCAAGCAGGAGCACCTGTCGGACGAAGCTGCGGCAGATGTGGAGAAACGAGAACTTGATCGGGCCCAGTTCCGCCAGGACGAAGTCCCGGCAGGGTTCCGGCAGGGCGTCGCCTGCGATTTCAACTTGGCTGGGGTCCGAGCAGCCGAAACCGATCTCTCTGGCCGTGCGGACGATGGGCAGCTTGTCGGGCGACAGGCCGATCAGGTTACAGCAGGTGAACTCGCAGGCGATGGGGTCTGTGCCTGCGATGAGCCAGCCGAGTTGCCGGCTGGGGCCGCGGATCGGGCCCTGGCCTTCCATCGCGACGATGCTGTCGATGATCGTCAACACCGGCGCCAGATGCTCGTAGATTCCGATCAACATCTTGCAGAACTCGGTTTCGTCGTCGCCTTTGCGGAAGTGCCAGAGGGCCTTGTGCTTGCCGCTGACGCAGCCGAACAGGTTCTTGACCGCGAAGGTGGCGGTCAGTTGCTGATGGGCCTTGAACTTGGGTACGTTGACGATCGCGTCGGCGTCGAGAGCCAGGGAACTCAGGCCCACCCTGGGCCCGCCCCGCGGCAGTCTGCACTTCTTCGGATCGTCGAGTTGCCGAATGGGAACGCCCAGCTTCTGCAGGGGTTCGATCAGTTCCAGCACGCGGGCGCAGGCCAGCGTGTCCGCCCAGGCGGGCGAGTCTGCGACGAAGGGCCTTGCGCCGCAGTCCTTGAGCAGGCGGGCCACCGCCAGGATGACCGCTGGATGGGTCTGCGCGGCGCTGTGGTGGTGCGATCTCGGGGCGATGAAGTTCGGCTTGATCAGGACCGAGTCGCCGCGTTTGACGAAGGCGTCGATCCCGCCCAGCAGTTCGACCTGCCGGGCGACAGCCTGCGCGACCCGGTCGGGCTCGTAATTGGGGCAGTGGATCAGGGCGACTCTCGCGGTCGGCATATTTCCTCAGTCATTGATCGCGACACAGGCCAAGACGTACACTCGCACCGCGGGCTTGCGCTCCGGCGGAGTTCGTTTGGCGGGGTTGAAGAAGAGCATCCCTTCAGGGCGATTGAAGAACAGCCCGCCCAGGGATTGTCGCTCGCTGGTGTATCCGTCGGGACCCAGGACGACCAGGTCGCCCGGCGCCATCTGGACCGCGAACGCCGCGGGCTCGAAGTAGAACTCGTTCTTGCGGGCCCTTTCCTGCAGCGGTCCGATGGCGCTGGTGATGGGTATCGTGCAGGTCGGATACCCGATGATCTTGCTGACGCCTCGGGCCCAGGGGATGGGCTCGGCCCGCAGACGCAGAGCCAGGAGCCCCGGCTCCACGCGCACCGTCTGCTTCATCAGGTTGTTGCCCATGAACGTGATCTCCCGGCTCATGGGCACCTGCGCCACAGCCAGGTCGCTGCTTTCATTGACCGGCAGGACGATTGAGACCGTCGAGGCTTTCTGAGCGCCCGCCTCGACCAGGAGCGATTGGATCTTCGGCCAGGAGTCCGTCCGACCGTACCGCATGCGGAACGCGTTTCCGCGGAAGGCGTTGTAGCTGATCAACTTGATGGGGTCCGCCGACAGGATCGGCCAGAGACTGTCCAGACGATCCACTCGATCGGCGGGCAGGTCCAGGATCCGGACCTCCAACTGGACGGTCGAGAAGAACTGCGGGGCAGGGAGCTTGTCTCGCGGGGCAAGATCGCCGATCTTCACCTGCTCCCAAATCTGCTGTTCCTTGGGCTTGCTCTTGCATCCCGACAACCCGAGGGACAGCCCAAGGCTCACCAACGCTACGCACAGGGTTCGAGCCATGACCCCAGCGTACCATGGCCGCACATCGCTGTCAACGCCGATACGCTTGGGTGGGCGTCGGAGCGTTCTGAGGTTCCATTGCAGAGGGAATCGGGGTATACTGCACCGCTTGTGCGTCGGTGCCGTCGGGGCCCGGCTCCAAGATGGTTGATTGAGTGAGTGCGTAAATGCCCCTCTTCCTGGACGTCTTTACCAAGGTCTTCTTCCTGCTGTCGCCGTTCTTTTCGGTGTCGATGTTCCTGCTGCTGTCAGGGGATATGGACGCCAAGGCCCGTCATCGCTGTGCGGCCCGCACGAGCCTGGCGATTCTGACCATTTGCCTTTCGGTGTATTTCTTCGGCAATATCATCTTCCACGTTCTGGGCATCACCGTTCAGGCCTTCCAGGTGGGCGCCGGCGCGCTGCTGTTTCTCACCGCGATCCAGATGGTCACCGGCAGACGGAGCGAGATCGCGCAGGACGTGGACGAGGACTTCGCGGTGGTGCCGCTGGCGATTCCCATGATTGCCGGACCGGGCACCATCGGCACGCTCCTGGTCCTCGGGATGGAAATCAGCAACACGCGTGAGAGGCTCATCGCCGGTTCGGCGGTGCTCCTGGCGGTTGTGATGATCTCGCTGTTTCTGTTCCTGGCGGTTCCGATCGCCAAGCTGTTGGGGCAAAAGGGCCTCCAGATGATGATGAAGCTCACCGGCCTGATCCTGACGGCCCTGGCCGCTCAGATCATCTTCACCGGCATCCGCGGGTTTGTGAACGACATTCGCCTTTGAGAGGAAAGCCCGGACTTGTCCGGCGCAAGGGCCGAGTCTATACTGCGCGAATCGGTTCGCAAAAGACAGCGATGGAATACTCGGTTGGGGGACGCAACCATGGTCGAGCGGCAAGCGGATTTCGCGTGGCATTCGTTGGCGGCGGAGGAGACGCTTCGGCGGCTCAATACGTCTGCAGAAGGACTGAAAGCCTCCGAGGCGCAGGAGCGCCTGGCGCGGGTGGGGCCGAACGCTCTTGAAGCGGGCGAGGGCGTCCATCCGGCGATGCTGCTGATCCGTCAGATCCACAACCCCTTGATCTATCTGCTGATCGGTGCGGCGGTTGTGTCGCTGCTCGGCGCACACTATGTGGATGCGGGGGTGATCGCGGGGGTGGTGGTCCTCAATTCGGTGCTCGGATTTGTCCAGGAGTGGCGGGCGGAAGGGGCCCTGGCGGCGCTGCGGAAGATGAGCGCGCCTCAAGCCAGAATCCTGCGGGACGGGCAACCCCGTCAGATCAAGGCGTCTGAGGCGGTTCCCGGCGACGTGCTCGTGCTGGAAACCGGTGACCGCGTGGCGGCCGACGCTCGTGTGCTGTCGAGCGAGGATCTGCACGTGGACGAGTCGGCCTTGACCGGGGAGTCGCAGGCCGTCGCGAAGAGCCATGGTCCGGTGGAGGAAGCGTCTCCCGTCGCGGATCGGCGCAACATGGTCTGGATGTCCACCGGTGTCACCGGCGGTCGCGGCCGGGCGGTCGTCGTCGGGACCGGCATGCGGACCCAGATCGGCACGATTGCGCACGAAGTCCGGAGCACCGAGCGGGAACAGACCCCCTTGCAGAGCCGGATGGCCCGGTTGGGGACGATCCTGGGAATTGGGGGCGTGGGCATGGCGGTGATCGTTTTCTTCCTCGGCCTGGCTCGCGGATACGAGACCGTCGAGATGCTCCTGTTCTCGGTGGCGGTGGCGGTGTCCGCCATTCCCGAGGGGTTGCCTGCGGTGATCAGCGTCGTGCTGGCGCTGGGGGTGCAGCGGATGGCCAAGCGGCACGCGATCATCCGCAGACTGCCGGCAGTGGAGACGCTGGGCTCGACGACCGTCATCTGCTCCGACAAGACCGGGACGATCACGGAGAACCAGATGACGGTCCGACATATCTGGGCGGGCGGGCGGGCGTTCGAAGTGACCGGAGAAGGCTACGATCCGAAGGGACAGATCAAGCGTGGCCAGTCCGATCGATCCTCCGAAGCCCTCCAGCGGCTGCTGAGGATCGGGGCTGTGGCGAGCAACGCCAGGCTTCGCCAGGTGGACAGCCGATGGCAGGCGGATGGCAACCCCAGCGAGGCGGGCCTGTTCGTCGTCGCCAGAAAGGCAGGCCTCGACCCCGACAAGCTGCGGGAAGAGATGCCCCGCATTGCGGAGCTTCCTTTCTCGAGCGACCGCAAGTACATGGCGACCCTGAACCGCACGGAGGAAGGGGGCGGACGGGTCCTGTACGTAAAAGGTGCCCCGGACCGGATTCTCCAGTATTGCTCTCACGTGCTGATCGAAGACAAGTCGGTCGAGCTGACTGAGGAACGCAGGCGGGAAATCGTGCAGGCCAACGAGGAGATGGCTTCACACGCTCTCCGCGTGCTGGCGGGGGCTTATCGGGAGGTGGGGGCCGACGCGGGCCTCGAACAGGTGAAGCCGGACGACGTTCAAGAAGGCCTGACGCTCGCGGGGTTGTGGGGGCTCATCGACCCCCCGCGAGAGGAAAGTGTGCAAGCGGTGGCGGAGGCCAAGGCCGCCGGCATCCGGCCGATCATGATCACCGGCGACCACGCGACGACCGCGGTGGCGATCGCCCGGCATGTGGGCATCACCGAGGGGAACGAGGCGCTGACCGGACCGGACGTGGACCGGCTCGACAAGGCGGAACTGGCCCAAGCAGCCTTGTCCACCGGCGTGTTCGCACGGGTTTCCCCCGCCAACAAGCTCAAGATTCTGGAGGCATTGAAGGCCAAGGGGCACATCGTCGCGATGACTGGGGATGGCGTGAACGACGCGCCGGCTCTGAAGGGCGCCGACATCGGCATCGCGATGGGACGAGCCGGCACTGAGGTGGCCAAGGAGGCTGCCGACATGGTGTTGACCGACGACAACTTCGCGACGATTGTCCACGCGATCGAGGAAGGGCGGGTGATCTTCAGCAATTTGCGTCGCGTCGTCTTCTTCCTCCTGGCGACCAATCTCGGCGAGGTGCTCACCCTGGTCGGCGCGCTGCTGGTCGGGCTGCCCCTGCCGCTGACGGCGATCATGGTTCTGTGGGTGAACCTGGTTACTGATGGGGTCGCTACGATTCCGCTGGGGGTCGAGCCGTTGCACAGCGACGTATTGAAGATGCCGCCGCGAGACCCAAGGAACCCGGTGCTGGACCGCGCGATTCTTCTTCGCATGGGGATATTGACGCCAATCATGGCGTTCGGGACGCTGCTGCTGTTCTATTACGAGATTCGGTCCGGTACACACGCTCACGCCCAGTCCATCGCATTCACGACGCTCGCGGCTTTCCAGTGGTTTCAGGCGGTAAACGCGCGGTCGCAGTACCAGTCGGTGTTCACGATCGGCTTTTTCACCAACCGTTGGCTGCTCGTGGGGATTGCGGCTGCGATCGTTCTTCAGATCCTGGTCATCCATACGGCGTTCGGCCGAATGGTTTTCGGGACGGTCCCATTGACCGGGATCGACTGGTTGCTGGTCGTAGTGGTCAGCAGTACCATCTGGATCGCGGACGAAATGTTCAAGAGGCTGGGCGTTTATGGAAAGCCCAAGACTCACATGGAGTAAGCAAGATCGGTGGGGGGCGCAGGAGCAGGGTCTTCCTCCGCACAGTCGCGTCGGTCGGACGCCGCGACTGTGCGGGGAAGATGTGTTTCATTCCTCGGATTCAGAATCCTCGGCAGTCTCCTCGGGTTCACAGACGGCGCCGTGGGGCGCCAAGGCCTGAGGTTCGGCAACCCTGCGGTAGCCGAGGGCCTTGATGACTTCCAGGACCTCGGTCCAGGTCGGGAACGGGCGGGCATTGACCCGCTTGTACTCGTCGATGGCCATGATGAACTCAAACTGTTCGTCCGACATCTGCCCCTCCTCGGCCGATTTCCGCTCATCACTGCGGCGCCGGCCGGGGCCTCGCTGGCGGTCCAGTCCGATACGCCGGTCCACGACACTCTCTCGGCGGTCCTTGTGCGCCCGGCGGTCGATGAAGTTCGGGTCGTAGGGGTTGCCGCCCAGGTCGTATCGGCGTCGGTCCGTGAGATTGGTCCGGCGGTCGCTCGTGGCACGGCGTTCACAGCTATTGCTGGCGTTTGTCTCTGGCATGATGTTGCTTTCTCTATCGCCTGTTTGTGGTAAGCCTCGACGGCATCGCCGCATGGTGTTCGCACTGCTCGGCCATGGGTCGCGACGAAATTCGCAGTGTAAGCCGCGAGCCGTCCGCAGGTTCAGTACCCTTCGTCGTCCATGTCGTCGGCGCCGAAATCCAGGTCTTCGTCCTCTTCCATCGTGAAGTCGCACAGATCGTCGTAGGCGTCCTGCGACTCAATGACGACGTGGGCCTCGTCCAGGTAGTCCTCGGGGACCATGATCGCGATGGTCTTGCCGTCCAGGCCGCCGTCGAGATGTTCCTTGACGACGGCCGGGATGTCGTTGAGACGAAGGAGTGTCTCGTACTCCCTCGCCTGGTCCATTTCGTCCAGGAATGCGACGACCACGAGGTCCTGGAGTTTCGTGCTTCCCTTTCCGCCTTTTCTCGGATGCTTGTTCATATCGACTCTCCGGTATTGGTGGCGATCTCCTCGCGACCGACATCGCGCCGCATGCAGTCCGCAGTCGCGACCATGTTGCCGCCGGGGCCTCACCCTGTCTGGTTGCTGCTACCGGCCGGGCGATCCTGCCGCCATCGCGGCTGTCCGCCTGTACCTACAGAGCCTATCGGCCCGCTCGATTCGGACATTTAGCGATTCGCGTCCTTTTCTTCCGGAAAATCGTCGGACGGGTCCGTCCTCGGGAGGTCTGAGGACGCATACCAGCCCAAGGTCCCATTTTCGGGCTTCGTCACCTTCTGGGCGGGTTTCTCCCAAAAAGCCCGTAGCATTTCGGTAGTCCTATAATAGAAAACTTGCGGGATGTGAGAATTCGGAAGAGAGAGGCCGGCTTGGAGGTTGGCCAGTCCTATAACTATGGCCTTAGCATTAGTGATGCAGCGGTTTGCGTGTTCGGACGGAGGTCGAAACGCCCTGGACCCCCTGGTGACCGGAACGGATGCGTCCTGAAACTTTTTAACGCCCGAAAATCAAGATTGTGCCGATCGTTGCCGATAGTCTCATTAGAGCCAGGATGTTGCGTGGACGCGATGCCGGAGCTTGTTGCTCTTGGGTGCCGCCGGCAGGGAGGTCGTGCCGGGCGACTTGGAGAACCTCAGAATGAGTGAGGACATATGGGACGAAACGGTGAGGAAGCGCGAGTGCGCGTTTTCATGTTGGGCTGGGAGTTCCCGCCGTTCATCAGCGGCGGTCTCGGCACCGCATGCTATGGCCTGACCAAAGCGCTGGATCAGCTCGGGGTCAAGGTGACGTTCGTGCTGCCCAAGATGGTGGATGACCGGTATGCGACTCATGTTAAGCTCTTGACGCCCCAGGCGAAGAAACGCGCGGGCGGCAAACGGATCACGCGGTCCCACGAAGAAGAGTTGGCCAACGTCAGATTTCGTTCCATCCTGTCGCCCTTGCAGGCGTACGCGACGCCGCAAACCTATGATGAGCAGATCGCGGAGTACCTGCGCTTAAGACGCGAAACGACGACCACGACCGAGGGCTCCGGCGACGCAGGCGGCGGGCGCGCCGACTACGCGGGCGATATGTACCGCGAAGTGCATCGGTACGCCGCGATGGCCATGGAACTGGCGCGGGACGAAGAATTCGACGTGGTGCACGCCCACGACTGGATGACCTATCCGGCCGGGATCGGCGTGGCGATGGCCAGCGGCAAACCGCTCGTCGTCCATATTCATTCTACGGAGTTCGATCGCAGTGGCGAGCACGTCAACCAGATGGTCTACGACATCGAGCGCGAGGGGATGCAGCGGGCCGGCAAAGTCATCGCCGTCAGCCATTTTACTCGCGGCGTGGTGATCAGCCGTTACGGAATCCCGGGCGACAAGGTCGAGGTGGTCTATAACGGAGTGGAGCGGAACGGCACGTGGTCGACGGAACCGGTCACGATCCGGCGGGAAGAGAAGATCGTCCTGTTCCTCGGCCGCATCACGATGCAGAAGGGGCCCGAGTACTTCCTCCAGTCGGCCAAGAAGGTGCTGGATGTAATGGACAACGTCAAGTTCGTCATGGCCGGATCGGGCGATCTGATGTATCGCTCGGTCGAACTGGCGGCGCAACTGGGCATCGGGCACAAGGTGCTGTTCACCGGCTTCCTGCGGGGCGACGATGTCCGTCGGATTTTCCGAATGGCGGATCTGTACGTGATGCCGTCGGTGTCGGAGCCGTTCGGGATCGCGCCGCTGGAGGCCCTGGACAACGATGTGCCGGTGATCATCAGCAAGCAAAGCGGGGTCTCCGAGGTTCTGCGTCATGCGTTGAAAGTGGACTTCTGGGACGTCAACGAGATGGCGAACAAGATCGTGGCGGTGCTGCGCTATCCGCCTCTGCGGATGACGTTGCGCAATCATGGGAATTTCGAAGTGCGCAAGCTGCGGTGGCGGGACGCCGCCCGCAATTGCCTGCGGATCTACGAAGAGACGCAGGTGCCCGTGTAAATCCAGGGAGCCCCTTCTCGGAAATCGGGCAAGTGTAAGACGGATCGACAGGTTCGGAAAGGATTGGTGCGGCTATGCCCTCGGTTTGTTTCTATTTCCAGGTCCATCAGCCCATGCGGCTGCGGCACTACACGGTTTTCGACAACGACGAGCGGTACTTCGACGAGGGGCGCAACGCCGCGATCTGCAAGAAGGTGGCCAACAAGTGCTATCTACCCGCCAACCGGATGCTCCTGAGGCTCATTCAACAGCACGAGGGGCGGTTCCGCATCGCTTACAGCCTCACCGGCGTTCTCCTGGAGCAGTTGGAGAAGTACAGCCCCGAGGTCCTCAGCACGTTCCACGCGCTGGCCAAGACCGGTTGCGTCGAGTTCCTGGCGGAGACGTACCATCACAGTCTCGCCTTCCTCTATTCGCGTCAGGAATTCGTCGAGCAGGTCCGCAAGCACACTGAGCTGATCCAAGGCCTGTTCGGGCAGACGCCCAAGGTGTTCCGAAACACCGAGCTGATCTACAACAACGACCTGGGTCTGCTCCTCGAGGCGATGGGCTGCTTCGACGCGGTCGTCACGGAAGGCGCCGACCACATCCTGGGCTATCGGAGTCCGAACTTCGTCTACCGCCCCAAGGGCTGCCGCCGGATCAAGATGCTGCTGAAGAATTACTCGCTCAGCGACGACATCGCATTCCGGTTCTCCAACCGCCACTGGGCCCAGTGGCCGCTGACGACGGAGAAATTCTCGCACTGGATCAACGCCATCAACGGTTGCGGACAGACCGTGAACCTCTTTATGGATTACGAAACCCTCGGCGAGCACCAGTGGGCGGACACCGGCATTTTCGACTTCATGCGGCATCTGCCCGGCCAGATCCTCAAGCATCCCGACAACAACTTCAAGACGCCCAGCGAGGTGGTGGCCTCCTACGAGCCGCTCGGCGTGATCGACGTGCCGCACGTGATCAGTTGGGCCGACACCGAGCGGGACCTGTCCGCGTGGCTGGGCAACCCGATGCAGTCCAACGCGATCTACGAGCTCTACCGGCTCGAAAAGAAGGTCAAGCGGTCCAACGACGAGCAGCTCCTGGCCGACTGGCGAAAGCTGCAAACGTCGGACCACTTCTATTACATGTGCACGAAGTACTTTGCGGATGGCGACGTTCATAAGTACTTCAATCCCTACGATTCGCCTTATGATTCGTACATCAACTTCATGAACGTGCTGGACCACCTGCAGAGGCGGTGCGCATCGTGCGAGACGCCGATCGTGGCGCAGAGCCCCGTGGCACCCCCGCCCTCGGGGGTGATTCCCAAGAGTACCCAGCGATGTGGCACCCCCGCCCTCGGGGGTGATTCCCAAGAGCACCCAGCCGAGGGCGGCTGGGCCACCACTGGGCCCCGCGTCGCAGTCCCGGTCTGACGCCATGGAGATCGCCCGGGTTGCGACGAAGGGCTGCGAACTTGACGACCTGCTGACCAGGGAATGGCTCCTGACGAACCGGCGGGGGAGCTTTGCGTCGTCCACGATCGTCGGCTGCAACACCAGCGGTTATCACGGCCTGCTGGTCGGCTCGCCCGATCCGCTGGTCAACCGCATCATGGCCCTGTCGAATTGCCTGGAGACGGTCCTTTGGAACGGGCAGATCCTGGATCTGGGCGCGTGTGAGTTTCGCGATCGATGCGTTCCGGCGGGGCGGGGATTTCTGTTCGAGTTCCACCGCGACATCGGCGCACGTTTTTCGTTCCGTCTGCCGCCCGTCGATCTCTCCAAGGCGATCTATCTTGCCAGGGACAGCGACACCGTTCTTGTCGAGTACACGTTTGAAGCGGTCCGCGAGCCCTTCGACCTGATCCTCCGGCCGCTCGTGGCCCTTCGCGATTTCCACTCGTGCCAGAAATGGGGGACGTCGTACCGTCAGACGCCCCTGAACGACGGAGTGATCGTCCAGCAGGATCGTCTGGTCGGCTGCTCGCTGCGGATGGGGTGTTCCGAGCTGCGGTATCGGAGCGAGCCGCAGTGGTGGTTCGACTTCCTCTATCGCGTCAATCGAAAGCGAGGGCTGCACCACGTCGAGGACCTCTGGTCCCCCGGCGTCTTCCATGGGCGGGTGGAGACAGGGGGCCGCATCGTCTTCTGGGCTCGCCTGGGCGATCCGACTGAGTTGGAGTGCATGCCTCCGATCGATGCCTCTGTGATCAAGCGGGACCTGCTCGCCCGCCAGGAGGAACTGATCCGCCTGGCCGGGGCCAAGGAGCAGGAAGACAAGGTCCTCTGTCTGGCCGCGGATCAGTTCGTCGCGCGACGCGCGGTGGCGCCCCCGCCCTCGGGGGTGATTCCCAAGAGTACCCAGCGATGTGGCACCCCCGCCCTCGGGGGTGATTCCCAAGAGTACCCAGCCGAGGGCGGCTGGGCCACCGCCGGGCCACCCACCGAACGCACCACGATTGTCGCGGGCTTCCCCTGGTTCGCCGACTGGGGTCGGGACACGTTCCTCTCCCTGCCGGGCTTGATCCTGGCCACCGGACGGCATGAGGAGGCCGGGTCGGTTCTGTGCACCTTTGCCGCCGCGGCCGATGGGGGAATGATCCCCAACCGCTTCGACGACCGCACGGGCGAGGCGCACTTCAACAGCGTGGACGCGTCGCTGTGGTTCATCCACGCAGCCTTCGAGTACTTCGACGCCACAGGCGACGTCGGCATGGTGAAGGACAGGCTGCTGCCTTCGATCCGATCGATTCTCGACTCCTACCAGGGGGGCACGCGGTTCGGCATCCATGCCGACGACGATGGCCTGATCCTGGCCGGCGACGCCAGCACGCAATTGACCTGGATGGACGCGATGTGCGATGGAATCGCGTTCACGCCGCGACATGGCAAGGCGGTCGAGATCAACGCCCTCTGGCACAACGCCCTGCGTCGCACACAACGCTTCTGCGACGAGCAGGGCCTGCCCGGTGCGGATCGCTATGGCGCGATGGCCGAGCAGGTCGGGCAAAGCTTTGCCTCTGTCTTCTGGAATCCCGAGCGAGGCTACCTCAACGATTCGATCCTCCCGGACGGCGCAATCGACGCGAGTCTGAGGCCCAACCAGATCTTCGCGGTGTCGCTGCCGTTCGCTGCGCCTCTGACCCGCGAGCAGCAGCAGGCGATTGTCCAGATCGTCGAACGCGAACTGCTGACCCCATACGGCCTTCGCACCCTGGGCCGTCGGGACCCGTTCTACAAGGGCCGGTACGACGGCTCGCCTCGCTGTCGCGACGAGGCCTACCACCAGGGCACGGTCTGGCCGTACCTCATGGGCCCGTTCGTCGAGGCGTACCTCAAGGTCAATCGGTTCAGCGACCGCAGCCGCCGGAGAGCCGCCGAGTGGCTCGGGCCTCTCCTGCGACACCTCACCCAGGACGCCTGCCTGGGCAGCATCTCCGAGGTTCTCGACGGCGACCCGCCGCACCGTCCCGGCGGCTGTCCCGCCCAGGCCTGGAGCGTGGCCGAACTGATCCGCATCCGCCGCCTGCTCGCGAGCCCTCGCTGACGCCCGCTGCAACCGTCTTGCGGGTCGCGCTCTGCGTCTTTTCGTCTTGCCATTCGTCTCCCCTTCCCCTACACTGTCGCCAGCGTGACACCGAGGGCGAACGAGTTGGAGCCCAAAGCGGGTAGTTCAACAACGGCAAGAAGCAGATATCGGGAGGAAGTAGGCATGGGAACCTCAAGCAGTCTCGAAAGCAAGCGTCTGGTATGCATCCTCGGTGCCGTAGTGTTCGCGGCATCCGGCGCCGCAGGAGAAGCTCCCTCGGGACTTCCGCAAAACGCGGCCCTGGTCTACTACCAGGCGTGCCTCTTCAGGTACATTTCTTTGCAGTCCCCGCCGGGTTTCTACGGATTCGCCTCCACGGCTTCCGAGCCAGATTCTGATCCCAACAAGACGATCACATCATTTGTCCGATCGCCTGACTATCAGTTCCTGATCGAGTTGGTCACGGCGGCCAGCAAGCTGCCTGAATGCGACTGGGGATTGGTGCAAAGGGCACGGCTGGCTTCACCCCAAGGAGTAATCGTTCGTGTACGCGACCTGACTTCTTTCCTTGTCGCCCAGGGCAAGTTCTCCGTCCGCGACGGCCAGTACAGGGCGGCCTTGGAGAACGCTCTGACCATGCGTCGAATCGCTCGCCATCTCGGCGATGAGACGGAGACCATATACACACAGGCTCAGTGGACGAACGCCCTCGCTTTCGATCTGATTCGGTATGTACTGGGAAAAATGCCGCCGGATGCCGAGACGCTCACATGGCTGGAGAAGGAACTCGCCGCCGGCGGCGAAATGGAATGGCGTCCCAGAGAGACTTTGACAAAATGGCTTGACTGGGACGTCCAATGCCTCCATGCGTCTCCAGACGTGCTTGCCGGTGCGATGAGAAGCCCCGCCTTCAGAAAGAAGACGGAAGGACTGACTGAAACGCAGGTGCTGGAGCGTGCCCGCCAGGGGTGGAAGGAGGTCTTCGAATCTGTGCTCGAGGTCCTCGAAAGCGAAACGTCTCCTCTGGACAAGAGTCGTGCACTCCGTCAACTGGCGATGAAAGCGAGCTTCAAAATGGCAGGCGATGAGGACATCCTTGAGATCTGGGATGGCGAGACACCTCCTCCTGAGGAGAAGGAGCGTGAGATCAAGCAACTAATGCTCGAACGACGCAACAACCCGGCTCGTGACCCCATGTTGCTCATGGATAATCTCATAGCTGCCGTGGAGCTCTATAGTCGCCTCGCTTATCCTCACGCTCGCGTTCGCGCCGTCCAGGCCGCGATAGCTCTCTATCTCATCAAGGCCAAGACCGGACAGTTGCCGCAGACCCTGCCCGCAGACCTGCCCAAGGACCCCCACACCGGCAAGGACTTCGAGTACCAGGCGACCGAAAAAGGCTTCCTCCTCCGCTGTGGCGCCAGGTTCGCCGCCTATGGTGGTTACGGGCCGAATCCTGAGCCACTGCAGTTCGAGTTCCAAGTGAAGTAAATGCGCGAACTCCTCCCGCTTCCACGGTTGGGCGTTGTCGTGACGTCCGCTCAGGCCAGGCCGAGCAACTCCGGGATCAGGCAGCCGTCGCAGGGGCAGAAGGCGCGGATGTTCTGTTCGGGGGTTCCCTGCGGGACCTCGCAGCCTGGCTGGACGATGAAGCGTTGGCCGCCCTCGCGGATGCACTGGGCGGCGGCGTTCGCCACGTCTTGCGGCGTGCCCTGGAGCAGGACCGCTGTGGGATCGAAGTTGCCGCAGAGCGTGACATCGGGTCCGACGGCGGCCCGCGACTGCGGGATCGGGACCATCCAGTCGAGGTCGATCACGTCACAGCCGGTCTGGGCCATCAGGCGCACGCTGTGGGTGACGTCGCCGCAGATGTGGAGCTTGACCGCAGCGCCCGCCTGGCGGATCGCGTCGAAGAGTCTCTTCTCAAAGGGCAAAACGTACTGCTCGTACATTTTGGGGCTCACGAGGCTGGCGACCGCGTCGCCGACGCCGATCATGTCCGCGCCGGCCTCGACCTGGGCCAGGGCGAAGCGGATCTGGTTGTCGATGATCGTCTCGGCCGCCTGCACGTATCGCTGCGGCGTGTCGATCAGGTCCATGAACATGTTCTCGACGCCGCGAAGGTCCGCGTACAGGGCCAGCGGTCCCTCGCACCATCCGAGCACGCTGTGCGTCGAGCCGACCGCCTGGGCCATCTTCCGCACGCTCTCGATCCGCTGGCGGCACCGCTCGGCCTTCTCGATCTCCAGGGGTCGGATTCGGTCGAAGTCCGCGGCGCAGCCCAGCAGCATCTCGCGAGGCCGTCCAACGCCTTCTTCGGGATAGTCCAGCGCCATGCCGTAGGCACAGGCCTCGCGCCAGGGATCGCTGATCACGCTGACCTGGTCGAGGTGGAAGGCCCGCGTCACGGCCAGTTGCGATTCGACGAGCACGTCGCCGTCGAGGTAGTAGTCGCGGTAGGTCTGCCCGATGAAGTGGGCCGACCAGGCCATGAAGATGGGCGTGACGGGCGGGCGGTCGTGGGAACCGCCTCGGATCGTGGCATAGACTCGTTCTTTCGGCGTCATCATGGTCCCCTGTGTCACGAGGTCATCGTCCCGCGCGTGTCCCGCGGGATCATGGCCGTATCATACGACGGCCGGCCGCGGGATTCACGTCTTTTTCGGCTCATCCGGTTTTCCCGTACTTCCATGGCCTTTGGGGACGCCGTCCCCAACCCCCTGGGATTTGTCGCTTTGCGCCAGAAACATGGCATGGGGGAAG
>CALEZT010000224.1 GCA_937927975.1 uncultured Phycisphaerales bacterium | reverse complement strand
TGCACGAAGATCCGGGACCTTACGCACGATATCAAGCTGTTTCGCTTCCAGTTGGTCGAGCCGACCACCATGGACTACATCCCGGGTCAGTACATCCAACTGCAGACGCCGGCATACGAGAAGAGCCCGGCGCCGGTGTATCGAGCCTATTCGATTGCCTCGGACCCCGCGGAGAAAGGGATCATTGACCTGATCATTCGCCTGGTGCCCAACGGGATCTGCACGACCTATTGTTTCAACCACCTCAAGGAGGGCGATGAGATGCGGCTCAACGGGCCCTATGGGAGCTTTCATCTCTCGGACACGCAGGCACCGGTTGTGTTCATCGCCGGCGGGTCGGGCATGGCCCCGATCAAGTGCATCCTGCACCACATGAAGAACACGCAGAACCAACGGGAGGCGGTGTATTTCTTCGGGGCCAACGTGGTCAGAGAGATGTTTATGGTCGAAGAGATGCGACAATTCGAATCGGATCTGGCGAACTTCCGGTTCGTGCCGGTGATTGCAAAGCCCCAGGAGGGGGAAACCTGGAGCGGCGAAACCGGTCTGGTTACGCAGGCCGTGCAGCGGGACGTGAAGAACGGGGTCCCGTACGAGGCCTACCTGTGCGGCAGTCCGGGCATGATCGACGCCTCGATCAAGGTCCTCAACGAGCTGGGGATTACGAACGACCGGGTGTTCTACGACAAATTCGCGTGAGAGGGCCTTATGAAACAGGGACCTGACGAGCAAGAACTTGACGTTTCGCTGAGGGCCTCCACCCTGGTGGCCAGCGGTTTCATGGGCGATGACCTCCGCACCGTGACCGAGGTGATCGATGCGGACGCGGGCGAGCTGTTCCGGTTGGGTATGACCCTCAAGGAACTGGCCGCGCGGATGCAGGAGATCACGGACAAGGCGGCTCCGGCGCAGGGGCTGTGGGTGGAGATCGCTCCCGGCCGGGAGGCCCAGGTGGACGAGACGCGAGGGTCTTCCCCCTGTCCGTGGCGGCATCAAGGTCGTTACTTCAAGCGGATCACCACCGTCCGGCGTACGGATTCGGATGAGGTCTTGCGATGGTCCGACCTGGGCATGCACATGATCGCCATGCACGGGTTTTTCGAAGGCAAGGGCTCGATGTTCCGATTGGAGCCTGCCGATCTGGTCAAGATGCTCTTCTGACCGCGATCCTAGATTTGGGCTCGCAGGTCATTCCTCCACTGCGGAATTGAACCATTCGACAACTCCGACCCTAGTACTTGTAGCGAGAGGCCGCATGAGTAAAACGCGGCCTCTGGGGTGGGGAAGGAGTCGTAATGGGGATCAGACTATACTGCGAACCCAATCTGAAGCAGCCCATCATGATTTGCGGGTGGTCAGGGATCGGCAAAGTCGGCCTGGTCGCCATCAACACGATGCGCAGGCTCGCCAAGGCAGAACCCTTTGGGGAGATCGACCCTGAGGGCTTTTTCGAGCCTTCGCGCGCCTTGATCGTCAATGGACTGATCGAAGATATGCGTTTCCCGGCCACCCGATTCTATGCCTTTCACGGATCGACCCAGGACGTAGTCTTCCTCGTCGGCGAGCAGCAGCCTTCGGATCCACACAAGACGTATGAGATGGCCGAAATGGTCCTCGACGTCGCGGACATGCTGGGCTGCCGGCGGATCTACACAGCCGGTGCGGGAGTAACGACGATCCACCATACGAACAAGCCGAAGGTGTGGGCGGTGCCGAACAGCCTGGACCTGATTCCTGAGATTCGAGAGTACCGAAACACCGTTCTCATGTCGGAGATTCGGGATCGGCAAGGCGAGGGGGCCATCACCGGTCTCAACGGCCTGCTCCTGGGTGTGGCGAGGAGCCGGGATGTGGAGGCGATCTGTCTGATGGGGGAGGTTCCCTACTACCTGCAAGGGGCGCCATGGCCCTATCCGAAGGCGTCGATCTCCGTGCTGGAGGTCCTCGGCGAAATCCTCCGCGTGCCGCTGGACTTGCGAGAACTCCAGGAGACCGCTGAGAAGGTGGAAGCGAACATTGACCAGGTCCTCGACGCACTGGTCACCGCGGACGAACTGCCCGAGCAGGTTCGAGAGGAGATGGAGATTCTGCGGCACCCCAGGCGAGCGGACCTCGGCCCGATTACAGAAGCGGAACAGAGAGACATTCTGGAGCATATCGATGAGCTCTTCAAAGACAACTCCGACAAGGAAGCCTGAGGTCTTTCGCTTCACGTCGCAGCCGCGTCTGGAGAAGCCCTCGTTGATTGTGGGCTGGATGAAGGACATCGGTGAGGTCAGCCGGGGGGTGGCAGACTTCTTGGCCCGCGCCGCGGGAGGACACAGCTTCTGTCAGATCGAGCCGACGGACTTCTTCGCCGTGGGCGGGGTGGCCGTCGAGAGCAACATCGCCACGTTCCCTCAGAGCCGGTTCTTCCACGACGGTCGCAGCAACCTGCTGTTGTTCCGGTCCGACGAGCCTCAGTCGCGACGGTACGAGTTCCTCAACGCGGTGCTGGATTTGGCGGAGCACTACAAGGTGGAGTCTGTGTACACCGTCGACGGGATCGTGTCGATGATCCCTCATACGTTCGACCGCCGGGTGTTCGGGGTCTTCAACGGCGCCGAGGTTCAGCGAAGGCTCAAGTGGCATCTGCCTGTCGGGCTGCGTTGGCATGGGACGCCGCACATGAGCACGTACCTACTCTGGCTGGCGGGGCGCAGGGGCCTCCAGGCGGCCGGTCTCTGGATCGAGGTTCCGTTCTATCTTTCGGATCGCCAGGACGCTCAGGCTGTCAGATCGGCTGCTTCTTTGCTGGGCGGGATCGTCGGTTGGGACTATGAAACCCAAGAGTTGGACCGGCGAGCGGCCGAACAGGAGGAGATGCTTGCCCACCTGCGGCACGAGGATCTGGAGATCGACGCCAGGATACAGAGGCTCGAAGAGGGCGAGCCATTGGACGACGACGAGCAGGTGGAGTTGACCGAGGCGATCCAGGGGGCGTTCCGAAAGCATGGATAGAAGGGTGCAGCCATTGGGGATTGGGGCCGGGCGGGCCGACCCGGTTGAGGTTATCAGGAGTGACAGGGAATGTCGGACCATATGGTGTTTCAGGATTGTCCGGATTGGCAGAAGGAGGCCATCAAGTCTTACTGGCAGCAGAAGGTGCCGCGGATCGAGAGGCTTCTGACGCGATTCCCCGAAGATCAACGGGAACTGCGTTTGACCGTGACGCACAAGGCCAAACGTCATGACGTCCGCGCGGTTCTGCTCTTGCCCACAGGTTCCCTGGCCGCAGAGGCTTCCTCGCCGACGGACCGGGAAGCGATCGACGCGGTGGTCGATAAGCTGGTCGGAGGGATTCGCCGGCACAAAGACCTGATCCGCCGGGAGCATCTGTACGATCGCAAGCGGCATCGTCGCGAGGCGTCCCGCCGTGTTGAGTCGCAACTGCGCCCCGAGCCCCCCGGCCTGGACAAGGACGCGTTCTTCAGTCTGCTGACCCCTTTGATGGATCGGCTCTGGGATCACGCCCACCACGAGTTGGTCATCGCAGAGTTGCAGAGGCGGATCGGACGCGAGCAGGTGGTGGTGGATGATCTGCTCGACGAGGTGATTCTGCGGGCCTGGTCCCG
>CALEZT010000223.1 GCA_937927975.1 uncultured Phycisphaerales bacterium | reverse complement strand
AGATACTGATCCGCACGGACTATTTCATGCAGCCCTGCCGAAAGGACACCAACAATCCCAAGTTCCTGAGCCTCCTGGACGAGAGCACCCAGAGCACCCTCCAGCCGGAGATTATCCATTTTGGCAGCTACACGGCCGGCGAGATCGAAGGGATTCTCACCGAGCGGGCCAAGGTCGGCCTGGAGTCAGTCTCCGAGCAGACCATCGCCCAGATCGCCGCCATGACGGTCAAGAACACCAATTCCGATGTCCGGGTCGCCATCAAGACCCTGTACCTCTCGGCCCTGGAGCCGGAGGTGCCGCTGCGAGTGCACTTTGAGAAGGCCCGGCGCGATATCATGTTCGACGTGGTCAAGGACCTCAACGACAAGAACCTCTTGATCCTCAAGGCTGTCACGGGCTGCCCGGAGGGTCTGGCGAAGGGGGTATACGAAGCCTATCAGCAAGTCAGTACCCAATTCCATGAAGAGCCGCTCTCGTACATGGCCTTCTATTCCACCCTGTCTTACTTGCAGAGCCTTGGCCTGATCGTACTGCTGTCTACCAAGGTCAACCGCACCTACACCAACCGGATTCAACTGACCTTCGACCCAGGCATCTTGCTGGCCATCCTGCAGATGCGGTTCGCATAGGCAAGCAGCCCATCGTGGGCCAGCCATCCTGCAACCAAAAGATTTAAGTACTCCAGAATCCATATATTACCACTTTGGAGTTACACCATGGCATACAACACAAGCGATCAAGTTCGGGAATCATATTTCTACCGTAGTCTGTACTCCGATGGCACGATGGAGCACCGGCCGTATGACTCCCTGCTGCAATGGCCCCGGAACGGCTACTTCGACCGCTTCAGGCCAGATGCAATTCTTCTGAGCGAGGCTCTCAGCACCTATTGCGGCCCGCAGGCCTCGACGGTCGCCGAGCAGGTATTCGGCAACCAGGCCAGGCAGCAGAGGATCTCCCTACGGCATTTCGCCAACATCCTCTACGAACGGGCACTGCTCCACAAGAGCCACGTGAAGGACATCGACCGGCGTTTGATGGAGTTCCAGGAGAAGCTCTCGATCATCAAGATGCACTTTCCCCTCGACGGCGGACGGACCCAGCAGACCCTCGAAAAGCTGATCATCGATCTAGAGAAGCAGCGGCACGATGAGGAACTGGGCTTCTGGAAGGACAGCGCGGAGGTCCGACAACAGCTCTTTGAGGATGCCGCCACCTACAGTGCCACCAGACACCGCAAGGATCTGCTCTGCGGCGTGGAGGATGGACATGGTGGATAGGGCCAATTTCAGCAATATCCGGCAGTTATGCCTGCGGCTGCGGCCCATCCTGGGCGTCAGGATGGATCAGATCTATGCCGCCTATCTGGCGGAGGACCCTGACGGCAGGGAGCAGATCGAGCACTATCTTGAACTTCTGGCGGCCAAACACATCCCCCAGAACCTGGGCCAAGATGAGGCAGAGCTCATCCCGCCATCGCAGGAACAGGCACAGGGCGAGTATCCAATCGGCCAGGTGCTCTACTCGGGAAAGCACCTGTACCCCTTCGGCCTGCGTGAGAACGAATGGATCCAGCACATGGCCATCCTGGGCCGGTCCGGCAGCGGCAAGACGAACATCGGCTTTTCCATTCTCAAGACCCTGGTTCAGCATGAAAAGCCCTTCCTGGTCTTTGACTGGAAGCGGAACTATCGCGACCTCCTGGCATGGCCGGAATTCCGCGATGTCGAGGTCTACACCATTGGCAGGAACATCGCGCCCCTGACGTTCAACCCCCTGATCCCACCGGCCGGGACCGATCCCAAGACCTGGCTCAAGAAGCTCAACGAGGTCATCGCCCACGCCTACTGCCTGGGCAACGGGGTCCTGTACCTGCTCCAGCAGGCAGTGGACGCGGTATACGAAGAGGCCGGCGTCTACGAGAACCTGGTGGCGCGATGGCCGACGTTCCAGGATGTCCTGGCCAAGGCCCGGACCATGGACACCCGGGGTCGGGAGGCGGGCTGGCTTTCCTCGACCCTCCGGGCCCTTTCATCGCTGTGTTTCGGCGGCATGGGCGACCTGCTCAACTCCTCCAGCAATCGAAGCATCGACCATATCCTGGACGGCAACGTCATTCTCGAACTCGACGGCCTGTCACAGGCGGACAAGACCTTCTTCGTCCAGGCCTGCCTGCTCTATCTCCATCACAAGAAAATGGCGGAGAACGTGCGGGAGCGCTTCGACCGGTGCATCCTGATCGAGGAAGCCCACCATATCCTGAGCGGACAACGGACCTCGCTGACTGGCGCCGAGTCTGTCATGGACACCACCTACCGGGAGATCCGGGAGTTCGGCGTCAGCCTGGTGCTCCTGGACCAGATGCCCTCCAAGCTCTCGGGCTTTGCCCTGGCCAATAGCTACGCCACGATCTGCATGAGTATGAGCAACCGGGCAGACATCAACGCCATGTCCGGGACCCTCCTGCTGGACACGGGCAAGGACGTGCTCGGCACCCTGGAGGTCGGTCAGGCCGTGGTCAAGCTCCAGGGCAGGATCCCCAGGCCCTTTCTCATCTCGATCCCCGAGTTCCGGATTGAAAAGGGCCGGGTGACGGATGAGCAGATCCGGGCATACATGAAGGACAAGGTATCGCAGTTGGGCAGTGAAGACGAGGTGTCTGATGAAACAGCGGGAAACGAACATGGGGCCACGGAAGAAGGCGACGGCGCCCCTGTGAACAGCCTGGAAATCGCCTTCTTGAAGGATGTCGCGGATTACCCCGATAGCGGGGTCGCGGCCCGATACAAGCGCCTCGGCCTGTCTGGCAGACAGGGCCAGAAACTGAAAACCAAGCTCCTGGAACAGGGCCTGGTTGAGGAGCAGCTCGTGACCACACCGGCCGGTAGACTGATGACTATTAACCTGACAGAACAAGGTAGGCAACGGCTATCGAATGCACAGGAGATTGCATAGGCTGGCCACCAGCGTATCTTGGGGGTACGATATCCCTCGCCATGAAGAAGACGATCCGTTGGGTTCTGTTGCTGGCTGTCCTGTGCTCGCAGGCACAGGCCCACCGTCCGATTTTCAGTGAGAGGGCGGCCACAGGGCCCGAGACCGCCGTCTGGATCACCCAGCCCTCCGTCTCTCAGGTCATCTATCGCGAGATCACCGATGCGTCGCCCCAGGTCTGGTTGGCCCTGGACGCCCAGGAGGGTTTCGAGCTGTTCGTACAGATTGGCGTGCCTGTGATCCCCCGCCTGAAGGATTTCCGGCCGGCGATGAAGGTCGTCGGGCCAGCTCCCTCGGACGGCGACGATTTGCCATACGGCATCGAAGAGAGGCACTTCCGCACGGAACACGTGAAAGAGCCTCGCTTCTTCCACGAGCATTTCACGGGTACGGATTCATGGATCCTGCGTAGCGAGACCGTCACGCTGCCCACGGCGGGACGGTATTACGTTGTTGCCTATGTCCCGTCTGGGCAAACAGGCAAGCTGTGGCTCTCGATAGGCAAGCAGGAGGTGTTCGGCACGGCGGATCTCGCTCAGTTCGGGGCATGGAAGAAGAAGATCCGGACATTTCATGAGGTCGAGGAGAATGGCGGAGGGTTGCGAATCCCGATCCTCGACGTGATCGGGAATCTGCTAAGAGGCGCGGCGGACCCGGCCTCACGTGGCCCGGCGCCCGGCCCCGGCGAATCGGCCGTCGCGATTCGCGATGGCGTCAGGATCCACACAGTCGAAACACCCTACCAAGACGGCAAACAAGAGATCCACGTCCTCCTGCCGGACAGCTACCGGGATGACAAACCCCATCGCGTATTGTACGTGTTGCCTGTCGAGAAGGGCTTCGAGCAGCGGTACGGCTACGGCCTGGGCGTCCTCAAGGAGATGAACGCCCACAACGAACACGACCTGATCATCGTGCAGCCAGGTTTCGAGAAGGAGCCGTGGTACGGAGATCATGTCACAGATCCGAATACGCGGCAGGCAAGCTATCTGAAGGAATTCGTCGTGCCTTTCATCGAGAGACACTACTCGACCAGGGGGCAGTCGGAAGGAAGACTTCTACTGGGATTCAGCAAGAGCGGCTGGGGCGCCTTCAGTCTGATTCTGACGTATCCTGAGTTCTTCGGGTACGCCGCTTCCTGGGATGCGCCGATGTTCTTCGATCGGTTTCACTACCGCATGGAGGCTGTCTACGGCGCCGTCGAACAACTGAATGCCTATCGTCCTGACCTGCTCGTCTCCCGACAGAAGAAGCACTTCCAGGAAACGACACGCCTGGTCCTGACCGGTGAAAGGGACTGGGGCAAATCGATTCCAACTCCGACTGGGGGCAGCCATACTGTGGAAATGCACACACTGCTGATGCGCGAGGGCGTGAAACACGTCTATGATGACAGCCTGAATGCCCCTCATCGATGGAGCAAATCCTGGATGGCCCGCACGCTGGAGGCCCTGGTGGCTCTGACAGAAGTTGAGAAACGCGAATAGGATCGTGCATGTGGCGGACATCGTGCGGTGAACGGACATTGGATGGAGCAGAGGCGAGGGTCTTCGCCGAGGCATTGCTCTGTCTGCTGGACGAAGCGTTCATGGACCGGTTGGAGGACTATCCCTCAGGCGTGAGCTGCTTCGATGACCTGACTTACGGGCAGAAGATCACGGTCCTGGTGACCGTTGGCAGAGGATTGCTCTGCCCAGACACTCCCGTAGTGGAACTGACCGCTGCGTTGGAGGGGGGCATCGCCGCTATCTTTGAAAAGCTCCGAGAAATTGTCCTGCTGGAAATCGATGAGCCTGAACTGGGCACGCCTTCCCGCAACCTAGTGGTCGCCGCCCGGCAGGCCATGGAGGGGGAAGAGATCCCCAGTCCCACGTGTCAGGATCGTGACGAGTGGGACTTTCAGATCCAGGAACTGGCCGATGCGATCCTCTGGGACGCCGACTACGAAGACGGCTCTCTGTACCTGGACCGGCCCCCGGAAGAAGCACGGGCGTTACGCGCGCTGACCCGGGTCTCAGAGGACTACTACCTCTTCGTTCCGGACGATCTGAGCGATGCGGTGGCCGAAAAGCAGCTTGCCGAGCTCAGGAACCTGGCCACGCCGATCGCAGATGGCACGGCGTAGGATGGAGCGTAACGGGCTGCCTTCTCACTCGCCGGCCCCTGAGGACGGGGGCTCACGCGTATGATTCCGGTCAAACAGAATCGGACCGCCGGAGAGGTTCGCACAAGCAAAGAGGTAGTGAGGTTTACGCGTCAAGTCGATCGATAAGGGCTACCGTATTGATGATTGTCTTTGATGTAATGCACTGCCGGCTACGTCGATCGTACAGGCTCATTTCCGGCTATCAAAGACAGGGCCTTTTTATAAACTTTTCCCACCACTTCAGAGTAACGACACACCTTCAGGACCTCATGGCTCTGAAAATCCGGCCCACGCGTAAACCGCACATAGTATCTTTGACCTGCCGTAGCCAACAAGAACCGCAACACACCGAAAGGTTTTTAACGGGGCGTGTCCACACATGAAGCAATATGAACCATGAAAAGACGCCCTTGGCAGAGCCCGCGGACAGAACGACGATCCCGCCCGCCCAGCAGGGCCTCTCGGGGAACCCGGGCACCGGCGTCAAACGCTCCAATCCCTTCATCTGGGTCAGTTGGCTCTCCAAGCTGATGGCCGGTGAGAAACAGTGCGAATGGGCGTCCTGGTTCCGTTCCCACTACATCTGGGAGAAGCTGCCCAGCGGCCTGGATCTGGCCAAATGGACCGCGGATCATGCCCAACTGCTTCGGGCCCGTAAAGCCGAACTGGAGGCCGAGGGCTTCACGGTATACGTCGAAGATCAGAACTCATTCACGCTCATGGGCGAGACCGGAATCGAGGTCTCCGGTAAGCCGGATCTCGTGGCCATTCGCGGACAAGAAGCCTACGTAGAAGACTGTAAGACCGGCACCCCACGGCATTCCGATCACTTCCAGGTCCTGGTGTACATGCTGGCGCTGCCGCACGTGGAGGGACCATGGAAGGGACGCAAACTGGATGGCCGCATCATCTATGGCGGCACGGTGGTGGACGTTCCCGCCTCGAAGATTGATGCCGATCTCAGGGAGCTGTTCCGAAAGACAGTCCTGATGATTGGGGGGCCAGAACCGGCCCATAGAGCCCCCAGTTGGGGCGAATGCCGGTACTGCGACATATCACAAGCCGACTGTCCGGAACGGATCGACATCCGGACAGAAGTCGTGAAAGACCACGGTCTTTTCTGAAACTCACGAGGTCAACTGGTTGTGTGTGTACCGGTTGCCCTGGCCGGAATCTTCATTCACAGTTGCAGTGACCGTGAGTGATCCCCAGGCGTTCCCGGACGGTCTTCGTTTCCTTGCACAGGGCGATGATCGGGGCATGGCCCGTGTGTTCCCAGGCGGATCTGATGAGAGCTGTCAGCCTCCGATAGACCTCGGTTCGCCGGTCATCTGACAGATGATAATGCATGCCATCCTTGACCAGCTTGCCGCTGACGAATTCCATCCGCGGCAGTCCCCATCTGGCGGCTATGGTCAGAAGAGACCTGCCCATCTCCCGGTATGTGCCTAGGGTAATGCGCGTGGGCCGATGGCCCTGGGACGCGGCATCACAGAGGAACGCCTGGTAAGAACTCTCCCAGCTATCGACCGGCAGGATCGGATCGATTCGCCATCGAACCTCAAATCCCATCTCCTGGGCTTTCCCGGACGCCGCCAGGCGGTCACTGATCGCGGGGGTAATGCGAACACCGTCGTTCCACTTGCCTTCCCAGAGATCGGCAATTCGTTCCGGGTTCAGGCTGAAAGTCATAAGCACGTTGCTCGTGGGAAGCCCCCGCAAATAGTGAACGTTCGTGCTCTTGGTCAGGAGGATCAACTTCCGGCCGAAGGGGTTGGTTTCCTTCATCGCAAACACCGGAACGAGCCGGCGCACATGCCCGGTCACGCCTTCGTAGAGAAGCGAGTCGCTGCAGTCGATCCCGAGACCCAGATTCTTCCCAGGTCGCATGAGTTCCCTGCGAACGACCCTCTCAAAATCCTCAACGTTCTCGTACAATACGTGCCGGGAAGGATCAGCAAACACCCGATGCGTCAACGTCAAGAAGCACGCTCTACACCTGAAGCCACAAGCCCCACGACCGATGGCAAGGTCCGCCCAGTGCGACGGGCAATAACTGTCGTCTTCCGTGCTTGCTGTCCACGGTTTCAAGATGTTATTGGGAGCCCGCGTGGCCCGGTACACTTCGATGGGCCGTCTTGTGCCAAGGGTTCCTGCCGGGATCAGTTCCAACCGATACTCACCTTTGGCCACCTTGGCCTGGACAAAGTGGTCAAAGACTCTTCCGTCGTTCGTCTGACCCGGCCGGGTGCGAATACTCTCAAGTGTCCGTGTCATCTCGTTTTCCATGGTCGCGATCTCCTTTCATTGCTGCGATTGATTGTGTAGCAATGAGTCCACACATGAGCAGGCGCATCCATACATCAAACCCGCCCGCAATGCCATTGCTGATAGCCATGCTACACGACTCCTGACTGATTTGGCTGACATCCGAATGACATCCGGCTGCAAGTACCTCTTCGGCCGGTGCAGGATGATCGGGCTTGCAGTAGAATCGTAGAGGCACGTGACCCGGACAATGAAGGACGATGACGGTGAATCGATGTGCCGTTTGCTGCAATGGAGACCCAGACGATGAAGCTGTATACGATAGGCTATGGAGGCAGGACTCCGTACGAATTCCTCCAGTTGCTCAGGAACCACAATATCGCAACAGTGGTCGATGTCCGACTGCGTCCTGACCGCGCCAGCATGGGCACGTACGTCAAAGCAAAGGATCCAGATAGAGGCATCCAGGGTCTGTTGAGTCGGGCTGGTTTTCAGTATGTCTCCCTGGTTGAGCTTGGCAACCTGTTCCTGGATCTGGGTGATTGGCGGGTCCGGTACCACAACCTCATGGAGAAGGCAGAAGACCTGCTCACCGAACGCCTGCTCCAGGTCCCTCGGCCATTCTGCCTCATGTGCGCCGAGAGGGTCGCCAACCAATGTCACCGCGGGATAATCGCCACGTTTCTTGCCGGTAGAGGATGGGAAGTCCAACACATTGAATGACGGAGTGGATACACGTGCTGGACCCCAGAAGGGCCTATGCCTGGGTGCTTCGTAGCATGCAGTCACCTGCACACCAGGTACGATGGTTCTTGGCTTGTACCTTGCTCCAGGAACATCCTGCTGGCCTGCCAATCACGGACGTTCATAGAACCGCTTGGTCCTTTTGGTGAGAACATCTTCGATCTGCCCGATGATCTTCGCCGGCCAGTCTCCCCGGAATGATCCTTCGGTCAGAAATACCCCTTCAATGCCGTTCTCTCGGTACACCTGCATCTTGTGTTCCGCCCGTCTTCTGTAGCCGGAATCGTCATTCATACCGAAGTATTCGATGATCATACCGTAGTTGGAAAGGGAGAAATCCGGGTACCAGATCTTGGTCTTGCTGCGGTCGATAACCGCCAGCGGATGCTCGTACCGGAACGCGATCCGCTCCCGGTCGAGCAGCCTGGCTATTTGAATCTCCGCCTTGCTCTTGTAGGGTGGCGTTACGCGTTGGGGGTACTCGCCATAATTCATGACCAGACCACGGGATCGCCCTTCTTAAGCCTTTCGGTCGACCGAGAAGCCGCTCGCAACTCGGCTCTCGGGCGCTTTTCCAGGCCGTAATTGCTGCTGTTCCGCTCCAGAATGTTAACATCGGCAATTTGAGAAGCTAAGTCTTTAGGAATCCGTGACTTATCGCTCGAGCTGTAGTTCCCGTTCCAGGGGTATTCACTCCCATTCCGCCCGGAACAGCAGCGAAAGCAACATTCCCAATACCCAAACAACAACACCGCCCCACAGGCAATCACAGCCAGCCAGAACCCGCCTCTGCAATCACAGATCCAACGCCGCACATGTTAATATAGGCAGAATTTCACCCTCACCCTCACGGGCTTTTACTCCCCAATATTCTCATAGTCTCAACTCCATTTCATCCATAACTCCTTTAACCATAAGAACTTTCACCCTCAATTCTTCACGTAGTCTCAAGAACCTCAAAACACACGCTCTCCTCCCACCCGATTCACAACCCTCCAATCTCTATTCCCCTCAAAATCTGACCACACCCGCACCCAGTCAAGTCCCCACAAACCGCCTCCAGGGCGGGGGGACCACAAGGGGTTTCAATCACCCCCTAACCAACCAAAACGCCG
>CALEZT010000222.1 GCA_937927975.1 uncultured Phycisphaerales bacterium | reverse complement strand
CTGTGGGCGTAGACTCCTGTGGTGGGGCTAAGCAGGCTCACGGTGGAAAAAGGACAGGGCCGGCCGCGAGGGATTGTGCCGGCCCTGGTCTTCTCTCGTTTCTTCAGGTCTTCCCCGGGCGATGACTCTCACGGTTTGACTGCGCAGTCGTAGAGGCGAACATCGTCGATCAGCCCCGCCCAGAACGTGCCGGCGGCCATGTCGTAACTGCAGCCGATGTGCAGCGGGCCATGGACGGACGCAAATGCCCCCTGCGAGTCCTCCGCCGCGACGCTGCCGTCCACATACAGAGTCCGGGTCGTCCCATCCCAGGTCAGGCCGATGCGATGCCAGTGGCCGTCGGTGATGGCGGTCTCAGAAGCGAGGGGCCTGCTGAGGCGGCCGGCGCTCCGCAGGTCGGTCCTCAGGGCCCCGGTGACCGGGTCTGTCGTCAACCAGTCGACGCCGCCCTTTTGCGACAGGACGACTTGGCCCGGGGCGCCGCCTTTGACCCAGACGAAGATGCTCCACGGGGCCTTCGACGGGTCGCCGTCGAACCCCCCGATCAGACAGTCATCGACGCCGTCGAGCCGGATGGCGCCTCCGACTGCGCCCTCGGTCGGTCGCCACGCAGGGTTGCCCACCAACGTCGCTTCGGGGCCGGCCACCGTGTTCGCCGCGGTGTCGCCCTCGAACTCATCGAACTTCCAGACCGTGACGATCGCCGGATCGAGGAACTCCTTCGACATGTATCCCGACAGGACCAGAAGGTCCTGGGCGTCCACGACACCGTCGCCATAGGGCATGGGACCGATGTCGCACCGCGATGCATCCGTGCCCCAGTTCTCGGCCATGATGCGGACTTCCTTGCCGTCGACGATTCCATCGCCGTTGAAGTCAGGCATCGGCGTGAGCGGCGTCTGGTACAGGCTGCACGGACCCCAGGTCGTCGGCCGGTCGCAACAGAAGTAGAGCGTGGAGCCGTCGGCCGAGAGCGACCCGCACCACTCGGTGTTGGCGCTGTTGACCATCGGTCCGAGATTGACCGGCATCGTCCATGGGCTGCTGAGGCTTCGTCGGGTAGCCATCCACAGATCGTAGCCGCCCATTCCGCCGGGACGGTCGGAGCTGAAGAAGAGGGCCAGGCCGTCAGGCGAAATCACGGCTTCGCCGTCGTTGGAGCCGGTATTGATGGCGGGGCCGAGGTTCGTGGGCGTGCCCCAGGGATCGGTCTTCGAGGCCCGCGTGGTCACCCAGATGTCCTCGTTGCCGTATCCGCCGGGCCGGGCGGAATGGAAGTACAGCGACAGGCCGTCGACGGAGAGCCGCGGACTCAGGTCCCAGGCGGAGCTGTTGACTGTCGGGCCCAGGTTCACCGGCTCGCCCCAGGGGCTGTCCATGTCGGCGCGGATGGCCATCCACATGTCCATGCCGCCCGATCCGCCCGGCCGGTCGGACGAGAACAACAATGTCAGGCCGTCGGGCGAGATGTTCGGCGTGTGGTCGAAGTAGAAGCCATTGATCGTCGCTCCGAGGTTCGTCGGCGTACCCCAGGGGTCTTGGGGTGTGGCTCGCGTCGCCACGCAGATATCGAAGTTCTCGCCGAAGTTGCCCGCCCGTTGGGAGGTGAAGTACAGCGACAGACCGTCGGACGAGATGCTGCCTCCGAGACTGCTGTACCCATCGTTGACATTCGGGACTTTGGCCGCCTTTCCACAGTAGAAGTCCCCTTGGGCTGCTCCCGCCCACGCGATCATCAGTCCCGTCGCCATCGCCATTCGTGTGATTTGTGCCGTTCTCATGTGTGCCGCTCTCTCTGGTTTGCAGTTGGATTATGCCGCCCTGGATTCGAGCGCGCAAACCGGGCGCCCGAGGCAGGGGAGGGCTGCGTTCCTCGTCGCCGGGACGAGACTCGCCGGCCCTTTGCCGTTCGATACCGAGGGTGTTGTTGGTTATTCCGCTATTGAGGCCGTGCCGCCTCATCGCCGGCGGCCGGGTTGGTTACCCAGATCTCTTTATGCCAGTCAGCGCAGACCTTCTCCAGGGCCATGCGGCCGCGGTCGGGGCCCGACCAACTGCAGCAGGCGAAGGCGCCGTCGAGGATTTTGGATGCTTCTCGTGTTTCCATATCGTAGATCCACAGTCCGCCGCCCCAGTAGCCTCCCAGGCTCAGGAAACGGCTGTCTGCGGACCATTGGATGAACAGTTGCTGACGTTCTCGCGGGCTCGTCCAGCTTGCGACGACTGCTCCGGTCGCCAGGTCGAGGATCTGGAGCGCCGTGCCTTCCTGCATGTACGTCACGTATTTCTCGTCGGGGGAGACCGAGGGGAAGTAGTCCATGCTCTCACGGATCTCCCGCGGCCTCGGATCGTTCGGGTCCGTCGAGACGCGGCACAGCTTGCCGCTCGTGCGGCAATGGAAGTAGACCTGGTTGGAGTTGCGGTTCCAGGTCGGCCAGCCGCCTTGGGCGAGGAATCGAGGAGCCTGCGTGCCGTCGACCCGAATGATCCAGACTTCTTCCTGATCGTAAGGGCGGTTTGCGCCGGGACGCTGGGTGGTCAGGTCTGTGATGGGCAGGACCTGCCGATCCCGGACGTACACGATGTGCCGACCGTCGGGCGACCACGCGGGGTCCTTGCCCGGCATCACCAGCAGGCGGGTCTTGCCCGTCGCGAGCCGTCGAATCTCGATCCCGCTGGCGCCGAGCACGCCCCGGCTGTAGGCCAACTCCTGTCCGTCGGGCGACCACGTGGGGTGGAAGCCCTCGGCCACGATCCGCGAGGCGTTGGCCGAGATCTGGCGGTATTCCTCCTGGGCCCGGAGCATTGAGTCGAACGCTGCTCCCTGCGGATCGCTTTGAGGAGGATGCCACGGCCGGCCGGCCGCGAGACAGTCAAACACATGCCGGGCGGCCGCTGTCTCGACACGAGGCTGGAGTTCGCCTGGCTGCGATGCCATCGCGTCGTACAGCTTCTGGGCCTGCTCGTACTGGCCCTGGGCCGTCAGGAGGCAGAACTGGTTGAACTGGTGAACCGCCTCGTCGGGCTGCATTTTGCGGCAGACCTCCACGTCGGCCATGGCCTCCGCGTACCGGCCCATCCGCATCAGGGTCTGGCGTCGCTGGTCGCACAATTCGACGCGGCGCCGGTCGCGCGGGCCGGTCAACACGGCCGCCCGATCGTGGTCGGCCAATGCGGCGTTGAGCAGGTCCGCATCGTTGTTTGCCATCGCCAGTTCCCGGCGGGCCATGGCGCGGAGCAGGAAGCCCGCGGGGTTCGCCGGCTGGCTGCCGATCATGATGGAAGCCTCGGTTTCCGCGGCGCGGTAGTCGCCGAGGGCGTAGCAGGCCAGGGCGCGCGCCCGGCGCGCCCCGTAGTGTGTGGGGTCAAGGTCGAGGGCGTCGTTGAAGGCGCCGAGGGTCTCCTGCACGGTCTGGGCCGTCATCGCGCGGAGCAGGTAGGCCTCCGCGGTTCTCGGCAGCAGACGCTCGCCTTGGTGGAGGTGCTGTTCGGCTTTGCTTTTCATCGCGGCGTCGTCGGGGGCCGCCTCCAGGTAGATCCAGGCCAGGAGGAAATGCGCGTTGGCCGCGATCTCGGGCTGCTCGTCGAGCAGTTCCAGCAGTTGCTCGACCCCGGCTCGGGGGCCCTGCAACTCGAGCAGTATGCGGGCATGGAGCAGACGGGCTTTGGGACCGACGTATCGGCTGGAGAGCACCGGCTTGACCTCGGAGAGGGCGGGTGCGTACTCGCCCCGGCTGAGCAGGTCCTCGACGGAGATCAGAATCCTCTCGTGCTCGCTCTGTGTCCGTTGCGTATTCAGACGCAGGTAGGCGACGCCCGCGAAAAGAAGACCGCCGATCACGACGACCGCCGCCGACCAGGCCGCCAGCCGGGCCCGATGCCTTCGCACGAACTTCTGGATGCGATAGGCCG
Source organism: uncultured Phycisphaerales bacterium (assembly GCA_937927975.1). Classification (GTDB taxonomy): domain Bacteria; phylum Planctomycetota; class Phycisphaerae; order Sedimentisphaerales; family Anaerobacaceae; genus PLanc-01. The sequence goes on along the minus strand of CALEZT010000222.1, from coordinate 2,176 downwards.
TGCTCGGCGAACCGGCGAGAATGGGTTCGTTTCGCAGGTGACGCTCGATGTCTCCAGCCAACGCGTGGGCCGTCTCGTAACGCTGCGTCCGGTCTTTCTCGATGCTCTTCATGACGATGCAGTCGAGATCGCCGCGAACCAGCCTGGGCAACAGCTCGACGCTGCACTGGCGAGACTGGGCCACGCCGGCCAGCGTCGCCCCGAGCGTCCGGATCCGGGTCGAGGGCTTCAGCGGGTCGGTCTCGCGGATGATCCGCTGCATCTCGGCGTAACCTGCGCTGCGGAGCGTTTCGCCCGCAAACGGCGTCGAGCCGGTCAGCAGCTCGTAGAGCAGGACGCCCAGCGAGTAGATGTCGGTTCGCGTGTCGATGTCCAGTCCGCTCATTTCGGCCTGCTCGGGGCTCATGTATTCCGGCGTCCCGATCATCTGGGCGTAGCGGGTGAACAGGGTCTGCTCGGTGAGCCGCTGGTTGGTCGCCTTGGCGATGCCAAAGTCGATGACCTTCGGGACGGGCTTGCCGTCGTGGAGCGTCACCATGACGTTGGTCGGCTTGATGTCGCGGTGGATGACGCCCTTCTGGTGGGCGTGCTGCACGGCGTTGCAGACCTGGACGAACAGCTCCAGACGCTGGCGCGTGCTGAGCCGGTTGTCGTCGCAGTAATCGGTGATGGATACGCCGCGGACCAGTTCCATGACGAAGTACGGCCGACCGGTGTCGGTCGAGCCGCCGTCGAAGACCTTCGCGATATTGGGATGATCCATCAGTGCTAGGGCCTGACGCTCGGCTTCAAAGCGGGCGATCACGTTCTTGGTGTCCATGCCCAGCTTGATGATTTTGAGGGCGACCCGGCGGTGAACAGGATGCTGCTGCTCGGCCATGTAGACGACCGCCATGCCGCCTTCGCCGATCTTCTCGAGGAGCTTGTACCGGCCGATGACGGTGCCGGGGCTCTCGACGATGCCCGGCGCGTCGAGCGTCAGTTGCAGGGAAGAGGCCGCCTGCTCCAGGAAGCTCTGCTCGCTGACGTGGATCTTCAGAAGCGACTCGATGCGGGCCAGCAGGGCGGCGTCGCCCCGGCAGGCCTGGCGGACATACGCCTGCCTTTCGCCGGCTTCTGCGATCGCCAGGGCCGCGTTGAAGATCGATTCTTCGGTTGTCATTCGTTCGATAGCCATTGCCGAATCCTTTTTCCCCCCCCGAGTACAATGCGACGTTCGAGAGAGGCTTGCCCCAGCCAAAGCGAAGAAATGTTCGAAAAAAACAGGACAAATGGGACCGATGGGATGAATAGGACCTATCCAGCCTGAGATTCGCCGCCTTGGGTGATTTCGAGATGCAGCCAGGAGCGGGCGTAGGCCCAGTAGCGGTCCGCGGTGTTGTGCGAGATGCCCAGGACCTGGGCCGCCTGTTCGTTCGTGAGCCCTGCGAAGAACCGCAGCTTGACCAGTTCGGCCTTGACCTTGTCCGCTTTGGCGAGTTTCTCCAGGGCTTCATCCAAGGCCAGGATGTCGTCGGTCGGGCCGGCGATCGTCACCTCCGCCTCCTCGAAATCGACCTTCCGATGGTCGCCGCCGTGCTTGAGACGGTTCTTTCGGCGGGCGTTCTCGATGAGAATCCGCCGCATCGCCTCGGCCGCCGCGGCGAAGAAGTGCCCCCGGCTCTGCCAGGTCTGGCCCTGGTCGCCCAGCAGCCGCAGGTAGGCCTCGTGCACGAGAGCCGTCGGCTGCAGGGTCTGGCCGGGCAGTTCCCGGGAGAGTTTCTGAGCGGCCAAGAGCCGCAATTCCTCGTACACGATGGGTAGAAGCTCATCCGTCGCCTTCACGTCCCCGCGTTCGATCGCGTTGAGAATCCGCGTTACGTTGCTCACATCTGCCATGCTGACGTCCAACCTTCCGGCACCAGTGCCGCGACGATTGTCCGAAAAACCCCGCTACTGTGCAAGAGCATTGCAGATTCCGACTTGTGAGGATAGACTACAGGCAAAGATGACTGACAATTGGTGATCAAACGAGCAGGCCGGCGTTTCGACCCAAATCATCAATAGTCAATCATCAATGATCAATCCTTGAGTATGCCTTACAGAACTCTGACGATCCAAGAAGTCGCCCGCATGTTGGGGGCCGACCTGCGGCGGGTGGAGCGCATGGCCCAGCGAGGAGAGATTCCCTGCCAGA
>CALEZT010000221.1 GCA_937927975.1 uncultured Phycisphaerales bacterium | reverse complement strand
GGAGAATCATCGGCTTACGCCCTCAAAAATCTTGAGCCGAAGTAGCGCTGTCGTATTAGCCCGGGTATTGCATGAATGCAGATCAGATTGACACAGCCCGGCCTTCGGCCGGAACCAAGAGAGTACCGGTGATTGTCTCTGGTTCGACCGCCGCTACTGCGTGTGACAAGAACGTGCCAGACGTGCCGTTGTCGTGGACTGGAGACGCTGGCGAATCGCAGGCTGTGAATCACGTTGGCTCCGCCGTCGTAGCTCGCCTGTCACTTTTCTTGCTCACACTCCGCGGACGCGGCTGGAACCATCGCGCATCGGTGTCGGCATCCTTTCCCTTTGGCCCCGAGGCTGGCGTGGGCCAAAGGGGAAGGCTTGCATGAAATGCACGAAAAAGGCATCCATCCCTGGTATGCTGGTTGTTGTTCGGGACAACCTATTCTTTTCAAGGAGGATGCCATGAACTCGTTCATCGAAAAGCACTGCAAGCACATTATAGGGGTTTTGAGTGGCTGGGACCGTATTGTTTTTCGCGGGACCCTTCGTCTGGTCGCCAATCTGGCGGGGATGAACTCGTACCTGTCCCATCGGGGGATTCTGATGAAGGACTTCAAGGAGTACGCCCAACGCAAGACTGCCGAACTGATCGAGGCCTCTGTGGCCAGGGCTGAACAGGCGGGCCGGCCCAATCGGTACCTGCCCTCGGCTCGGACCGACAAGGAGCAGATCGCGTTGGACATCGCCGGCCGCGACGGCGTTAGGCAAGGACTGATCTGTATCCTTCGCACGGTCGAGCCCTGCATGACCTATCAACTCCACCGCAATCGCCGGGACAAGACGCTGGATTTGGAGCTATTCCAGGGCAAGTGCATGCACCTGTATCACTACTGGTACGATGAGTACTTCGGGTTCATGGGAGCCCGCATCCAGACGTGGTTTCCCTTCGCCATCCAGATGTGGATGAACGGCCGAGAGTGGCTGGCCCACAGAATGGATCAGCAAGCCCTGGCCTATCGCCGGAATGACAACTGTTTTCCCTGGATCGCCGATTTTCCGCGGGCGCAGGAGTTGATGGACCAATTACACACAACCGACTGGGTCTGTCAGTTCGACCGCATCGCCCGATTGCTCAATTCCGCTCACGAGAGGATGTTCGCCGGCTTTCCTCTGCACTACTATTGGACCAGCCATCAGACCGAGTGGGCGACGGACATCGCGTTTCGCGACCGCCAGGGGTTGGCGGGGATCTATCCCCAACTGGTTCGCGGGGCGATGATCGCCTTCGCCAGCAAGGACGTGCTTCGCTTTCTGGGCAAGCGGTCGTATCCGAACTCTCAGGAGGACGTGACCAGCAGCTACAAAGACCGCCCGGAGGGAATCCGCATCAAACATGAGGCACACGCCAACTCGGTCAAGGCCTATGACAAGGCCGGATCGATCCTGCGCACGGAGTGCACGATCAACAATGCCCGAGCCTTTCGCGTCTACCGAGCGTCGGAACGGAACCCCCACGGTCCCAAGAAGACGCTTCTCATGAGCAAGGGGATCGCAGATCTGTATGCCCGCAGCCAGGTCTCCTCACGCATCAACGATCGCTATCTCGAAGCCTTGGCCACGCTCGACACCAGCGAACGCGTCGAAACGGTGATCGCTCCGATCTGCCGGGGCCATACGTCCAAGGGCAAGTCGATCCGGGCCCTGCGACCTTGGTCACCGACGGACCAGCAACTGCTGACGGCTGTCTCGACCTGCGGATTGGCAGGCGACTTCCGCAACCGTGACATGGTCGCCCACCTCTATCCGAATCGTCCTGCCAAAGAGGTCTCGGCCAAGGTCACCTATCTGTTGCGTCTGTTGCGGGAACACAAGATCATCCGGCGTCTGCCCAACACGCGCAAATACCGCCTGACTCCCAAGGGAGCCCAAATCATCGCCACGGTATTCCTGACACAAAACGCTACCACGGAACAACTTAACAAAGCGGCCGCATGAAGATCTGGAATTCCTTTTCAGTTCTTGAGAGTTAGCAATGCAGGGTGCACAAGATCATCGGCACGCAAGTTGGGGGATTTTGGGCCGTCAGCGTCGATATCAGCGGGAAAAAGGAAGGCTGAGGAGGGAAGGCAGGGGGCATGTATCCCCTGGAATCAGCCGCAGTCAGGCTTCTGTGGCACGAAGTCTTGCTCTCGGCGCATACTGGCGCCGTCGCACGTGGCGCAGATCGCGGCACTTATAGGCCGCTTTGTGGTGGTACGGTTTCAGCAGTCCACCCGGGCGATCGACACAGATAATCTCGGTTTGGCTCCCTTCATGATGAGGCTCGAGGATCTGGCCGAGCCCCTGGTGAATCCTCTCATGATGATCGTACTGGAGATACCCGGATAGAATGTAGTTTGGTCGTTCTTCGGAGGAGAGGATGAGATGATCGGGACCTTCCTCTCGGACCGACCTCACGAACCGCTCGGCGCGGGCATTCAAACTCGAACTACGCGCGGGTAGTTGAGCTGACCGCACCCCGGCGGTTTTGAGAATGCTGTCGGGTCTCCGTGAACAGTGGATCTCGGTCGCGGATCAGGTGCTTCTTGCCAGCGAAGAAACCACCCTCACTACTGACATTGCACGATCTGGTCCATCCAAGGGCCATTGGGTTGTGGGGGGATGTCGAGTACTTCTACCTTGCGGGTGGATGGCCCGATGGCGAAGAGCGCCATGCAACTCTCTATGAGGATATTCTTCACGGGGGTTTCGCCGATCTTGCATGTGAGATGCACGACGTAATCCCGGATTCGCGCGCAGCCCCAGTGTGGGTTCTCGTTCCTGAACCGGACTACGGGATCGATGACCTCCTGCGAAATCCTCGGCCGACCGGGGTTCTTGCAGTTTGCGCTGCCGTCGTACTTCTGTACGATGAGCTTGCGGTGCCAGCCAAGGATAGTGTCCGGCGTGAACAGGATCGTCGTTGCTTCCAGGAGTTCTCGGGTCAGGCGTTTGGCTTTTGCGGGCAGCCTGGTTCTTTGATGATCATTCAAGAGGATGCGTCTGTCCTTTTCCTGCTGTTCCTTCAGAACCCGCACCTGTTCCTTGAGGTAGTCGATGGCCTTCCAGAGTTCTCTGTCGACGCAGTATGCCAGGTACGTCACGAGTGTAAGCCAGAGGTTCGGTTTCATAGTACCTGGAGGTTACTGGACAGGCGGTGGCGGGCAAGCGTTTTCATCACCGGGGCGCAAGACCGGTTGGCACATGCACTCATGATCAGATAGTATCTGCATCCTACGCCACATCTTCGACGAGTATCCGTACGCCGACGGCACGTCGAGCCATTTCTATGATCGCTACCACGAGGGCGAACTGGGCAAGAAGGCCGCTGGCCGGGTCAACCCCTCCGACTTCGAAGACTCCGTTCCCTGATGGAGCGTATCGCAGGACGCCAGCCTGGTGTCCCATAGCGGTTTGCCGTGCTTGTGAAAGCACCCCGGTCGGCATACAATCGTGCTGTATCGTGAGTGAATGACTACGTCATGAGGGCGAGCGGATAAATCAGGGGTGAACCGATGGAACGCAAGGATATCGTACGCAGCGTACTGGATGCCGCCGAGCAGTTCATTGGCCGCAAGCTTTGGAAGCGGTTCACGACCTTCGACTTTTTCGGGGTGCGGGTGGCCGGCCGGGATGAGCTGATCTTGGCCGGTGTGCTCGGCGACGCGGGCGAGGAATACGGTCTGTCGCTATTCCGCGGACCCCAGGCGGCGGCCTCCATTGGATCGCTCTTGGAGCCTGAGGGCGTGGGCGATGACGCCATGGAGGAAATGGACATGCTGGGCTTTAGCACAGAGGCGTTCGGAAACCTGCCGCCGGATGCCCAAGCCATGCTGCGTAAGGCCGGGCTGCACCCTCGCTACGACGAGGAGGTTCCGCATTTCCTGGCCAAGCCGCCGCGGCAGCGACCGCGGTTTCCCCATGATTCGGAACTGAGCCTTCTGCTGCTGGTGTTGCGGGGCGTGGTGGAAGCCGATAGAAAGAGGCTCCTTCAACCTGCCACACTTGATGATCCGAAGGGCATCTGCGTCTTGTCGATCGACGGCGATCTGGCTGCGCCGCGCGTATCCGTGACGCGGGAGCGCGTGCCGCAACAGCAGCGCCCCCGGACGGTTCCCTTGGTGACCGAGAAGATCGATATCAAGGGCCTTCCTCGTCTCGATGCAACCTGGCTGGTGGGCATGCCTACCGTCCCGATGAGTGTTCAGGGGGATGACCGGATCACGCAGATGGTGTTGGTTGTCGATGAGGCGAGCGCATACGTCTTCCAGGGTAAGCCGGTGCTGGGCGGCGATCTGCGGGAGGCCGTCAGGATCATCTCGGAGACGTTTCGTGGCGGCGGCCTGGGTGGGCGCAAAGGTCTGCCCCGCAAGATCCGATTCTCCAGTCGCAAGCTTTACGAGGCACTGACCCCGATCCTGGCGCCAGCCGGGGTGGAGTGCGTCTACGAGCCGGAAATCCCCGCGCTGCAGGCGATCGTGGCTGACCTCATAGGCTTCCTTGACAGAGATTCCTCCCTGCCTGCCAAGGAGGAGAGAAAGACCCGAACCGCAGGGAAGGAGAAGATCCCTACACCCAACGACCTCAAGGGCTGGAAGCAGGCGGATCACCAGCTCCATCAGCGTTTGATGCAGGACTTCGGAGCGGATCAGCGGCTGACCTCTCCGCGGGCCGTCAAACGCTACTTCAATGACGATGACTTCGACTACTACGCCCAGGAGCACGAGCAGCAGGGAGTCATGCCTTCCTACATGGCCTGGGCGATCCTGGACTACCGGCCCACCAAGACCAGTAAGACCCATGCCGAGAAGATGCTGGCCGAAGGGTTGGCGGAGCCTCAGGCCACGCTGCTCAAAGCCCGCATGGAGGCCAGCCCGACGCTCTACCGCGTCGCCGGCCACAACCCCAAGCCCGGAACGGTCGAACTGGAGGATGTGCTTCTGGGCGGCTCGGTGACCGCGCACGATCAGTTGATGTCGGAGAACATCGAGGACAACATTTTCTTTGCGGCACGAGTGTTTCCGGCGGGCAACTTCCACTTCCTCGAACTGGCCGGTCCGCCGCTGGGGGCGGGAATGGGACTGGAGGCGGTGGAGTATCTGCGTCGCTCGAAGATGAAGTTCACGCGGGAAGGACTGCGACAGGATGCCCACAAGTTCGGCTGGCTCTGGCAATGGATGGACCAGTGGCAGGCCACGCGAAAGCCGATGGAACTGCGTAACACCGATGGCGAAAAGTTCTTCTGGCACACGGCCTCGTTCTCCGTGGCCGATCCGGCCCAGACCCGCCGGACCCTGAGGCAGCGTGAGGATATCGACTACGACAAAGAGGCCGATGAACTCGTCTGGAGCAAGCCCGCCGGGCCCGGTAATAGGACGATGGGCGACACGGTGACCCTGGGCCGGATCGAGTTCGTGGGTGATGAGCTGGTGGTGACGGTGAACTCGGCCGAGCGTTTCAAAGCGGCCCGCAAATGGCTGGAGAGACTGCCGGGTGTAGTCTTCGAGAGCGTCCGCACGCGCGATTGGGACGAGGCGGAAAAGGATCGGCCACTGGATGAACGGATCTCCCCGCCCGCGCCGGTCAAACTGACTCCCAAGGTGGCGACAAGTATCCAGGAGAAGTTGAACGAACACTACATGGGCTGGCTCGATGAGCGTCTGCCGATCCTGGGGGGCAAGACGCCGCGTCAGGCCTGCCGGACCGAGGCGGGACGCCAACAGGTTACGATGCTGATTCGCACGATGCCCGACCCGATGGGATCGGCTCCGATTCGGGCTCCCCGTGAGGCGATGCTGCGCGAACTGGGCTTGGCAACGGAGTGCCCGACGCCGCAGGCCAATCAGCATCCGCCCCAGGCCCCCATACCGGTAGAGGAGATTCCGGCGAAGCCCAAAGCGCCGCGCAACGCGCCGTGCCCCTGCGGTAGCGGCAGGAAGTATAAGAAGTGCTGCGGCCGGGAATCGTGAGCCCGACGGAGGTGCAGGTATTGTCCCGCCCCAAGTGTCAATATGTGCAGCATTCACAGATAGATCGGATGAGAACACTGCCAGTGGTAGCCGGTTCTTTTGGAGAGGAAGCCGAGTTGAAAGAGGGTACATTCGTTCGAAGTCTGCCTGAAAAATCCTTTGGGCTTGCATGTCACTGCCACTGTAGCCAAAATGTAGCCAATTCTTAATCATCATGATCACCATGGTCATCATGACGATTTGAATTGAGAGCTGCTAGGCTTATTGTTTTCCATAACTTACGTTGAATCAAGGACTTGTGAAAAACAGGCTCGTCGCTCCCATAACCCGGAGGTCGGAGGTTCGAATCCTCCCCCCGCTATTCGTAAGTCAAGCAGGCACAGCCATTTAGTTGTGCCTGCTTTTTTGTTGGTGACACGCGTGTAGACAAAATGTAGACATGCCCGTTTGTCATCGACCCGTCAGGCACTCCTAATCAGCACAAAGATAACCTCCGCTATACTGGTCTTAGAACAGAAAGGAAGGTTGTCATGGCTCACCTGTACAAACGCCGCAACAAATACTGGATCTGCTATTATGTCAGGGGGGAGAAGGTCCAGGAATCCCTGCACACGGAGAACGAGCGCATCGCCCGCGAGAAGAAAAGGAAGATCGAGTACGACCTGTCCATCGGTAATCTTCACATCGCAAGCCAACTATCCCTTCCGCTCATACTTGAGGATTTCTGCCGGTATCTCAAGACCGCCAGGACCTACAAGTCCTACAAGAACGACATCAGTCGGCTGCGTGTCTTCTTCGGGCCGATCTGCGAATCCCTGAAGATTTGCCCGCCGGGGATGAAGCGAGGCCAGCAATCGGCAAAACCCATGAAGGATAAATACGCCGACAGTCACGTGAAGGCGCAGCTCCTGGAGGATATTTCGCCGCTGGTCATCAATCGGTTCGTGGCCGAGCGGGCAACGCAGGACGATTGGTCGCCCAAGACCCAGAACCTGATGCGTGAGACCCTGCACCGGCTCTTTGCCTACGCCATCAAGCACCACGGCTTCCGGTCCCGGGATCCCCAATATCCGAATCCGGCGGCTGGAGTCGATCGCCTTCGTGAACCAGCCCCACAGATCCGTTTCCTGGGTCTCGAAGAGATTGAGGAGCAACTGAAGGCTCTGGAAGAGCACTCGGTCATTCGGGCGATGGTTGCCACATACATCTACGCCGGCCTAAGGCGAGAGGAGGCGATATGGCTGACTCCGGAGGACGTCGATATCGCCAATCGTCTGATCAGGATCCGGGCAAAGACGATTGAAGATGAGAAATGGCAGCCCAAGACGAAGCGAAACCGTAGTATCCCGATGGCCAGGAAGCTATTCGCGATCCTCAGTGAATACTGGCCGCCTGCTCAGAGCACCTGGTTCTTTTCTTCTCCCACACACAAACGGTGGGACCCAGACAACTTCTCACAGGACCTCAGAGCGATCAACAAGGCCGCGGACCTGGACTGGTCATGCCTGGATTTCCGACATACGTTCGGCAGTCATCTGGCACAGAAGGGGGAGTCGCTGTACAAGATAGCTGAGCTGCTCGGGAATTCGCCTGAGATCTGCAGAAGGCACTATGCGGCGCTGATGCCGGAAAAGATGCGGGACACGGTGGAATTCGAGGGTTCGCCATTGAATCAGGCGGATGGCTCTCATAGGTTGGAATCCATGCTTCAGGAAGTGCTGAACCGGCTTAACGACCAGAACGCTGATGGGAAGGTGCCCTTTCGGTTGGTGAAATTCGGGGAGTGACAGGCTACGGGATCACTTCCCTGTCAGAAGTGCGTGCGGATTACTCCGTGCGTTCTCTGGATTCGATCCAGTCTTGGACATCTCGCCATCTATAGCGGATCGCACCGGTGCGGCCTTTTCCCAGGACAACAGGCCGGATGCCCGCTTGTTGGAGCCACCGGCGAACAGAGGACCTGTGCGCATCGAACCCTTGTGCCAGGGTGTTGAGGCTGACAAGCCTCTCGCTCTCACCGATTCTCTGTATCTCTGTGACAGCTGCCTCAGACACGTGTGCTTTCCTTCTACGGCAGGGTATCTCGACCAGCCACTACAGCCACACCACACCGGGAGGATGTCCCGGTTGGCGTTGAGAAGTAGTTGAAAGAGGTCATGCGGTCCGGG
>CALEZT010000220.1 GCA_937927975.1 uncultured Phycisphaerales bacterium | reverse complement strand
TCCCCGGCGGCCGGTCGTTGCCCTATCTCCAAGTACGCAAAAGCCGGATGAGCCATTCTTACGCTTTTCACCAGCAGCATGGACGGCGTGCTACGCACGCCTGGCTGGTGTCTCGGATCACGGAACACCCCTCCATGCTATTGGCTCAAGGCGGAAAACCTCCTCCGCACGCCGCTTGGGGCGTGCCGAAACCACTTCCATCGGCGTGCGTCGCAAAGCAGATCATCGTTCGTAGGGCGCCTAAAGGCGTGCCTTCGGTTGGCAGTGTCCCCGCAAGGGGATATCCTGGGTGCTTGAGTGTGCGTAAGTGTTTTTGAGATAACGCCTTACGGCGTCACCACAAACAGATCCGCCTGCTCCATGCCTTGGGGACTTCCCAAACACGGATACTCTCCCCCCTCCGGCCTCCCGCCCGCGGCCTCCGCCCTGCCAGTCCCCGGCCTGTCAACTTGGCGTGCGGGGCGGGCCGGGCCGGCCTGAATTGGCACCCCGGCTAGGCCGGCCGGCGGAAACCCACAGGCGGTCGGATGAATCCGTTACGCCAGTAAATCCTTACCAAATAGAAGGTTAGGAGTTGTAAACCTGTGTTGGACCGGTAAGATCGGGCCTCTGGTATACCTTTTGCACAGAAGATTCGATTATGCGTCATTTTACCGAAAAACCCGTTTGTCACGCATGCAGTTAAGGAGGCACGCAATTATGGCAGTGAAAGATTTGGCGTTTCAGGCTGAGGCAAGGGCCAAGCTGCTCGCCGGGGTGGAGAAACTGGCATCGGCAGTCAAGGCGACCCTCGGCCCGCGCGGTCGCAATGCCGTCATCGACAAGAGTTGGGGCGGCCCGACGGTGACCAAGGACGGCGTAACGGTAGCCGAAGAGATCGAGCTGACGGACAAGGCCGAGAACCTGGGGGCCAAGCTCGTAAAGCAAGCCGCCAGCAAGACGTCCAAGATCGCCGGCGACGGAACCACGACCGCGACCGTCCTGACCGAAGCCCTCTATAAGGAGGCGTACAAGAACCTGACCGCCGGGGCCGACGCCATGGCTCTCAAACGCGGGATGGAAGCCGCGGCCAAGGCGGCGACCGAGAAGCTGGCCACGCTCGCCAAGCCTGTGAGCATCGACAAGACCGCCGACATCGTCAACGTCGCGGCCATCTCGGCCAACAACGACCGCGAGATCGGCAAGATCATGGCCGACGCGTTCGTGCGGGTCGGCAAGGACGGCGTCATCACCGTCGAAGAGGGCAAGAGCTTCGAGACTCACGTCGAGTTCGTCGAGGGCATGCAGTTCGACCGCGGGTACCTCTCGCCGCACTTCGTGACCGACCAGGACAAGATGGTCGTCGAGCTCGACAAGCCTCTGATCCTCGTCCATGAGGAGAAGATCAGCACCGTAGCCAAGCTGATCCCCCTGCTGGAGAAGGTGGCCCAGGCCAAGAAGTCGCTGCTGATCATCGCCGAGGACATCGAGAGCGAGGTGCTCGCGACGCTGGTGGTCAACAAATTGAAAGGCGTCTTGAAGATCGCGGCGGTGAAGGCCCCCGGCTACGGCGACCGTCGCAAGGCCATGCTCCAGGACATCGCGGTGCTGACCGGCGCCGAGCCCATCTTCAAGGACCTGGGCGTCGAGCTGGACAAGATCACGCTGGCGCAGCTCGGCCAGGCTCGCAAGGTCACCATCGACGGCGACAACACGACGATCGTCGAGGGCGCCGGCAGCCAGGACGCAATCAACGGACGGATCAAGCAGATCAAAGACGAGATCGAGACCACCACGAGCGACTACGACCGCGAGAAGCTCCAGGAGCGCCTGGCCAAGCTCACCGGCGGCGTCGCCGAGGTCAACGTCGGCGCCTCGACCGAAGCGGAGATGAAAGAAAAGAAAGCCCGCATCGAGGACGCATTGCACGCGACCCGTGCGGCGATCGAGGAAGGCATCGTCCCCGGCGGCGGCGTGGCGCTGATCCGCTGCATCGACGCGGCCAAGTCGGTCAAGCTCTCCGGCGACGAGAAGACCGGCGCCGAGATCCTGGCCAAGGCCCTCAAGACGCCCTGCTTCTGGATCGCCCAGAACGCCGGCGCCACAGCCCAACTGGTCGTGAACAAGGTCTACGAGGGCAAGGGCGCGTTCGGCTACAATGCGGACAAGGACGAGTACGAAGACCTCGTCGAAGCCGGCGTCATCGACCCGGCCAAGGTCGTCCGCACCGCGTTGCAGAACGCCGTGAGCATTGCGGGACTCCTGCTGACCACCGATTGCCTCGTGACCGAAAAGCCCAAGGCCAAGGACGAGATGGGCCCGGGCGGCCCCGGAGGCATGGGCGGCGGCATGGGTGGTATGGGCGGCATGGGCGGCATGGACGACATGATGTAAGCCGGCATCAGGCAACCGAACACATGCACATGGAGTCGTTATGACCAGGCAGGAAGGAAGGCAATGGTTGGTGATCGGGGCCACGGTGGTGAGCCTGCTGATCGCGATGGTCATTCTCGCCAGTTGCGGCGGGACAGCAACGCAGATCGGCGGCGCGAAAGTCAAGCCCCTCAGTCAGGACGAGCGGATGGAATGGTGGCGGGACGCCCGCTTCGGCATGTTCGTACATTTCGGCCTGTATGCGGTCCCGGCGGGCACCTACAAGGGCGAACGCGTCGACGGCCTCGGCGAGTGGATCATGCACAATGCGAAGATCCCGGTCGAGGAGTATGAGAAGTTCGCTCCGCAATTCAATCCCATCGGCTTCAACGCCGACGAGTGGGTGCGGCTGGCCAAGAACGCAGGCATGAAGTACATCGTCATCACGAGCAAGCATCACGACGGCTTCTGCCTGTGGGATTCGAAGGTCACCGACTGGGACGTCATGGACGCCTCGCCGTTCAAGCGGGACATCCTCAGAGAGCTGTCCGTCGCGTGCAAGAAACACGGCGTCAAGCTGTGCTTCTACCACTCGATCATGGACTGGCGCCATCCGGACGCCCAAGCCCCCTTCTGGCCCAATTACAACGACGGCGGCAAATCGAACCCGAACTTCAGCCGCTACGTCGAGACGTACATGAAGCCGCAGCTCGCGGAGCTGGTGACCCACTACGGCCCGCTCGGCGTGCTCTGGTTCGACGGCGAGTGGATCAAAGACTGGACCGAGCCGCAAGGCAAGGATCTCTATGCCTACCTCCGCGGTCTCCAGCCCTCGCTGATCATCAACAACCGCGTGGGCAAGGGCCGCCAGGGCATGGAAGGCCTGAGCAAGGGCGACGACTATGCCGGCGACTTCGGCACTCCCGAGCAGCAGGTGCCCCCCGAAGGGCTTCCCGGCGTCGACTGGGAAACCTGCATGACGATGAACGACACGTGGGGCTTCAAGTCCTACGACGAGAACTGGAAGAGCACCGAAGAGCTGATCCGCACGCTCGCGGACGTCGCCAGCAAGGGAGGCAACTTCCTGCTGAACGTCGGCCCGACGCCGGAGGGATTGATCCCCCAGCCCAGCGTGGACCGGCTCCAGGAGATCGGCAAGTGGATGGCCGTCAACGGCGAGAGCATCCACGGCGTCAGCGCCAGCGTCATCGGCCGGCCCCCGTGGGGTCGCTGCACCGTCAAGGGCAACAAGCTGTATCTGCACGTGTTCCACTGGCCGACCGACGGCGCGCTCGAAGTGCCTGCGGTCCCCGGCCAGGTCGAAAAGGCCTATCTGCTGGCCGACAAGAAACGAACGAGTCTTCCGGTTGCCGCGAGCGAGAAAGGCCTGACGGTCTCTGTGGCTTCGCAGGCGCCGGATTCAATCGACAGCGTGGTCGTGCTCGTACTGAAAAATAAATGAGTCGCGTTGAGAATACCTGTAGGAGAAGGAGTAACGCAGTATGGAACTGAGACCTCTGGATGACAGAATCGTGATCAAGCCGTCGCAGGCCCAGGAAAAGACCGCCGGGGGCATCTTCCTGCCCGACGCCGCCAAAGAGAAACCCATGGTCGGCAAGGTCGTCTGGGTCGGGCCGGGCAAGGTCCAGGAAAACGGCAAGCGCGCCCCGGTGTCCGTCAAGAAAGGCGACGAGGTCGTCTACGGCAAGTACATGGGCAACGAAGTCGATCTCGACGGCGAGAAATTCGTCATCGTCCGCGAAGGCGACCTTCTGGGCGTCCTGGAGAAGTAACATTCACAGCAACCGACGATCCGGGTCCGCCGGAGCGGTTCTTTTTCGAAGAGGAAATAGGACATGGCAAAACAACTGATGTTCGACGACACCGCACGAGCCGAGCTGCGAGAAGGACTCAAGCAGCTCGCCGCCGCGGTCAAAGTGACGCTCGGCCCGACCGGCCGAAACGTCGTGCTCAACAAGAGCTGGGGCTCGCCGCGAATCACCAAGGACGGCGTCTCGGTCAGCAAGGAGATCGAGTTGCCTGAGCCGTTCAAGAACATGGGCGCCAAGATGGTCAACGAGGTCGCCAGCAAGACCTCCGACGTCGTCGGCGACGGCACCACCACCTCGATCGTGCTGGCCGAGGCGATCTACCTGGACGGCCTCAAGCATGTGGCCGCGGGCGTCAATCCCATGGCGATCAACAAGGGCATCGCCAAAGCCGCCGAGATCGCCTGCGAGTTCATCAAGGGCGCCAGCGTGCCGGTCAAGGGTCATGACGACATCGCCAAGGTCGCCACGATCAGCGCCAACAACGACGCCTCGGTCGGCGAGATTCTCGCCCAGGCGATGGACAAGGTGGGCAAGGAAGGCGTCATCGAGATCGAAGACGGCAAGGGCGTGGAAAGCGAGCTGACGTTGGTCGAGGGCATGCAGTTCGACCGCGGCTACATCTCCCCCTACTTCGTCACCAACCCCGAGACGCTGGAAGCCATCTTCGAGGACGCCTACATCCTGCTGCACGAGAAGAAGATCTCCAATATTCGCGAGTTCATCCCGCTGCTGGAGAAGATGGTCCACATGGGCAAGCCGCTGCTGGTGATCGCGGAAGAGGTCGAGGGCGAGGCCCTGGCGGCCCTGGTGATCAACCGCCTGCAGGGCGTGCTGAAGATCTGCGCCGTGAAGGCCCCCGGTTTCGGCGACCGCCGCAAGGCGATGCTCCAGGACATCGCGATCCTGACCGGCGGCGAGGTCATCACCGAGGATCTGGGCATCAAGCTCGAGAACGTCGAGGTCTCCCAGCTCGGCCAGGCCAAGCGGATCGTGGTGACCAAGGACAACACCACGATCATCGAAGGCGCAGGCAAGAAGAAGGACATCACCGCCCGCTGCGACCAGATCCGCGGTCAGATCGAGAAGACCACGAGCGACTACGACCGCGAGAAGCTCCAGGAGCGTCTGGCCAAGCTCACCGGCGGCGTCGCCGTGATCCACGCAGGAGCCCCCACCGAAACCGAAATGAAGGAACGCAAGGACCTGCTCGACGACGCGCTGCACGCGACCAGAGCCGCGGCGGCCGAAGGCGTCATCGCCGGCGGCGGCATCATCTTCCTGCGCGCCATCAAGGAAGTCGAGAAGGGCCGCGGCAAGGCCAAGGGCGATGAGAAGATCGGCTTCGACATCGTCGTCAACGCCCTGAAATCCCCCACGGCGCAGATCGCCGAGAACTCCGGCGAGCAAGGCGAAGTCATCGTCGCCACCCTGCTCGAAAGGATGGAGAAAGAGAAGAACGTCGGGTACAATGCCGCCACCGGCGAGTATGTCGACATGTTCAAGGCTGGCATCATCGATCCGGCCAAGGTGGCCCGCACCGCGTTGGAGATGGCGGCTTCCGTGGCCGGCTTGATGCTGACCACGAACGTGCTGATCACCGAACTGAAGGACAAGGACCAGGAGCCGATCCACGGCTCGGTTCGATAGGTAATTGATGAGTGATTAGCCACAGAGGACACAGAGGGCACAGAGAAGAAGGAACTTGAAAAGACGAGGACGCCAAGAAGGTGGCCGGCCCGGCTGGAACGTCTTCCCCGTTCCGTTTCCTGTCTTCTCTTTACTCTGTGTTCTCTGTGTCCTCTGTGGCTGATCTTCTTGCTTATGGCCAAACGGGATTATTACGAAGTCCTGGGAGTCGAGAAGAAGGCTTCCGAGGACGAGATCAAACGCGCGTATCGGCGGATGGCGATCAAGTACCATCCCGACAAGAACCCCGGCGACAAAGAGGCCGAGGCCAAGTTCAAGGAGTGCGCCGAGGCCTACGAGGTGCTCAGCGACGCCGAGAAACGCAAGCAATATGACCAGTACGGCCACGAAGGTCTCCGCGGCACCGGCATGCACGACTTCTCGCGGATGAACGTCGAGGATATCTTCAGCATGTTCGGTTTCGAGGATTTCTTCGGCAGCGTCTTCGGCGGAGGCGGCGGCCGGGGCGGACGCGGCGGCGGTCGTCGCGGCGCCTCCCGCGGCTACGACCTCGAAACGGGCGTTGAAATGACGCTCGACGAGGTCGCGTCGGGCGCCGAGAAGACTATCGAATTCACCCGCCAGGATCGATGCCCCGACTGCAACGGCAGCGGCGCCGCGGCGGGCTCGCAGCCGATCCGTTGCCCGCTCTGCGGCGGCAGCGGCCAGGTCGCCAAAGGCGGCGGCTTCTTCCAGATGGTCTCCACGTGCCCCCAGTGCCAGGGCAGCGGACATGTCGTCCAGAACCCCTGCTCCAAGTGCCGGGGCAGCGGACGAGTGCCCAGGAAGAGAACCGTCACGATCAAGATCCCCCCCGGCGTGCACGAGGGCCAGGGCATCCGCGTCGCCGGCGAGGGCGAGCCCGGCCGCGACGGCGGTCCCAACGGCGATCTGTACTGCTACGTACGGATCAAGCCGCACGAATTCCTCGAACGCGACGGCAACGACCTGATTTCCGTCGTCCCCATCAGCTTCACGCAGGCGGCGCTGGGGGCGAGCATCGAGGTGCCCAGCCTCAACGGAATGCGGGAACTCAAGATCCCGGCGGGCACCCAGTACGGCAGCACCTTCCGGATTCGCGGGCAGGGTCTGCCCGACATCCGGACCGGTCGAACCGGCGACGAGTTGGTCCACGTCACCATCGAGACCCCGACCAACCTCAACGACCGGCAGGAAGAACTGTTGAGAGAGTTTGCCAAGACAGAGAATCGAAACGTCTCCCCGAAATCCCAGGGATTTTTCGAGAGACTGAAACGACATTTCGGTAATCACTCATGAGCGACGAAAAGACGAACCAGACGCCCGAGCAGGAGCCGCAGAAGGACGAGCAGCCCCAGTCTCCCGCCGAGACGGCGGACAAGGAGCAGGCGTTGCAGCAGGAACTCGACACCATTCGCAAAGAGAAGGACGAGACCTTCGCCCGACTCCAGCGGGTGTACGCGGACTATGCGAACTTCCAGAAACGCGTGCCCAAACAGATCAGCGACGCCGTGGCTTATGAACGAGAGCGGTTGCTCAAGTCCTTGCTGCCGCTCATGGACAACTTCGAACGGACGCTCAAGGCGGAAGGCTCCACGCAGAACGTGGAGGCCCTGCTCAAGGGCGTCGAGATCATCCGGGATCAGATGCTCGGCATCCTCAAGACTCACGGCGTCGAGCCGATCCAGGCGGTGGGCGAGAAGTTCGACCCCGAGAAGCACGAAGCCATGCTGCGAAAGAACGAGCCGGACGAACCCGACGACGTCGTCCTGGAGGAGTACCAGAAAGGCTACAAGCTGGAAGACCGCACCCTGCGACCCAGTCGTGTGGCGGTGAACAAGATCCAGCAGGAATCGAAGCAGGAGTCGCCCGCCGAGGGTGGGGACGCGCCGGAGGCTGCGTCCGAGTGACAAGAGGACTCTCGCGGGAGCGGTTGCCTGCGAAAGTCCGACGTCCGTCTGTGGAGTAATCGAGAAATGCCGACCTACGAATATGCATGTACCGAGTGTGAGCACCAGTTCGAAGAGTTTCAGAGCATCACAGCCAAGCCGTTGCGGAAGTGCCCCCAGTGCGGCAGGATGTCGCTGAAACGTCTGATCGGGACCGGCGCGGGGATTCTCTTCAAGGGCTCGGGCTTCTACTGCACGGACTATCGCAGCGACGGGTACAAGAAGGCCGCCGACGGTTCCGGCGCAGCCAAGGACAAAGCCGCCGAGACGAAGGAAACGAAGACCGAGGCCAAGACCGAGAGCAAGCCCGCCGCAACCCCTGCCGCTCCCGCCAAAACCGAAGGCGGCGCCCCGAAAAAGAAATCCGCCTAGACCGCCTGCCCGACCGACCAAGCCCCGCTCGCAATGAAGTCCACGTCTGCGGCATTGTACAGACCCGCCGGGCCCAGGTCCAATCGGACGTGTGCAACCAGATTTCGCGGGGCGTGGGGGCGCCCACTCTGTCATCCTGAGCGGCAGCGAAGGATCTGGGCACAGAATGCGGGCGTGCATTCGTCGCATCCGAAGGCCAGATGCTTCGCTGCGCTCAGCATGACAAATGCTCATCTGGCCCCCACGGAATCTGGTCGCACACGCCCCGACGCACAGCATTGATTCGGATGGGCACGGCCTGTATACTGCGTCTGTTACTTCAAAGACAGGAGATGCCCGATGGTTGGAAACACTTGCAGGATTTGGCTCTTGGGGGCGTTGATGGCAGGATTCTTCACATTGAACATGCAAGCAGCGGACGGGGCAAACGCCGATTCATCGAATGAAGGCGCCAATCCGCTGCTGATGGAGTGGAAGACGCCTTTCGGCGTGCCTCCCTTTGAGCAGATCCAGGAAGGCCATTTTCTCCCGGCCTTCCAGGAGGCGATCGCCATGACCCGCCAGGAAGTGGAAGCCATCGCACAGGACGCCCGCCCCGCCACGTTCGCCAACACGATCGAGACGCTGGACGCATCGGGCGAGTTGCTCGACAAAGTCGGCGCCGTCTTCGGCAACCTGCGGTCGGCCCACACGAACGACCGGCTCCAGGAGATCGCCAAGCAGGTGGCTCCACTGACCTCCGCGCTCCAGGACGACATCCTGCTCAACGAGCAGCTCTTCGCCCGCGTGAAAACGGTCTGGGAGGGGCGGAATTCGCTCGGGCTCGACGCCGTGCAGCGACGGCTCGTCGAGGAGACCTACAAGCGATTCGTCCGCGGCGGCGCGAATCTGTCCGCTGACAGCAAGACGCGGCTCCGCGCGATCAACGAGGAGCTTGCTCTGCTGGGCCTTCGATTCGGCGACAATCTCCTGAAGGAGACCAACGCCTATCGGCTCGTCCTCGAACGCAAGGAGGATCTTGCAGGCCTGCCTGAGACCATCGTGGCGTCGGCGGCTGAAGCCGCCAGGCAGGCGGGTTTGGAAGGCAAATGGCTCTTCACTCTGCACGCGCCGAGCCTCTGGCCGTTCATGACGTACGCTGAGAACCGCGAGCTGCGAAGGCAGATCTTCACCGCGTACATTCAACGCGGCGACAACGGCAACGAGCAGGACAACAAGGCCATTCTCCTGCGGATCGCGACGCTGCGAGCCGAGCGGGCAAAGCTGCTGGGATATGAAAACCACGCGCACTTCGTCCTCGAAGAGCAGATGGCCAAGAACGCCGACCAGGTTTACGGCCTCTTGAACCGGCTCTGGACGCCCGCTCTGGCGGTGGCTCGCAAAGAAGCCGCCGATCTCCAGGCGATGATCCGCCAGGAAGGCCACGACTTCAAGCTCGAAGCCTGGGATTGGTGGCGATACGCCGAGAAGGTCAAGAAGGCCAAGTACGATCTCGACGAGAACGAGCTTCGGCCGTACTTCTCCCTGGAGAATGTCTGCCGGGGCGCGTTTGACGTGGCGAACAAGCTCTACGGCCTGACCTTCGTCGAGCGGACGGACCTGCCCAAGTACCACGAGGAGGTCCGCTGCTTCGAAGTGAAGGACGCCGACGGCTCGCACCTGGGGGTGTTCCTGGTCGATTTCCATCCGCGGGCCAGCAAACGCGGCGGCGCATGGTGCAGCAGCTTCCGCTCGCAGCACATCAAGGACGGCAAGGACATCCGGCCCATCGTGGTCAACGTCTGCAACTTCACGAAGCCGTCGGGCGAGACGCCTGCCCTGCTGCGGCTCGAAGAAGTCGAGACGCTTTTCCACGAGTTCGGCCACGGACTGCACTCGCTGCTCTCGCGAGTTCGCTATGGCAGCCTGCGGCGCGTGCCGCGGGACTTCGTCGAACTGCCGTCGCAGATCATGGAGCACTGGGCCGCCGAGCCACAGGTGCTCAAGATGTACGCCAGGCACTGGAAGACGGGCGAACCCATCCCGGACGACCTGATCGAACGAATCCAGAAGGCCGAGAAATTCAACCAGGGTTTTGCGACGGTGGAGTACCTGGCGGCCTCATTCCTCGACATGGACTGGCACACCCTCGCGGCGGCCAGGGACCTCGACGCTGCGGCCTTCGAGAAGGCCTCGCTCGAGAAGATCGGGCTCATGCCTGAGATCGTGACCCGCTACCGCAGCCCCTATTTCCAGCACATCTTTGCCGGCGGCTACTCGTCGGGCTACTACAGCTACATCTGGAGCGAGGTGCTCGACACCGACGCCTTCGGCGCCTTCAAGAAAAACGGCATCTTCGACCCGACGACCGCCCGTTCCTTCCGAATGAACATCCTCGAACGAGGCGGCAGCGACGAGGCGATGGCGATGTTCAAGGCCTTCCGCGGCCGCGAACCCTCGGTCGAACCCCTGCTGGAGAAACGCGGCTTGAAGAATTGACCGGTCCCGGACTTCCTCAGTTCTCGCAGTTTTCGCATTTTCTTCTTGCCTTTGGTTCGATGTAGTATTATTCTATATCAAATGAATGTGCCGGGCATCGGCACAAACGGGCCATATGAACAGAAGAAAGGAGCCTGCCATGCAGGAATCGAATCCGACCGACATCCGACGGACGTGCCTGGATCTGATCGCGGCAACACCCGTGTGCTATCTGACCACGCTGGGCGCGGAGGGCTATCCGTACACGACCGCCATCGGGAACCTCCGATGCGCCGCGGAGTTCCCCGCCCTGGCGGAGTTTCAGGCAGAGTGCGCCGATGACCTGACGCTCTTCATGAGCACGGACATGAGGTCGGAGAAGATCGCTCGAATCCAACTCAATCCCAAGGCGTCGGCGTACCTCTGCGATCCCAAGCAGATCGTCGGGTTCATGCTCGCGGGCCGGATCGAAATCGTGCAGGACCGGCAGCTCAAGACCCGACTCTGGCAGAAGGAGTGGACCCTGTTCTTTCCCAGCGGGCCCGAGGGGCCGGAGTATGGAATCATCAAGCTCGTCCCGCGAGTGGCCCGAGGCTGGCGCCGAACCGAGCCGTTCGAGCTGTCCCTGACATGATCAGAAGCCCGGCGGGAATACGCATGGAGGTCCAGGGGCAGATCGGGTAGGATACTCCTTGCACCCATGGCAAAGGCAATGAAATATCAGAGACAGGCCGGCTTCCTCATGGCCAAGATCCGCCAGGTGGGCGAGCGGGTCTTCGACCGCAGGCTCCGGGAATCCGGCATCGAAATCAATCCGGCTCAGGGCAGGATCATGTTCGTCCTCTGGCGGAACGACGGGATCTCCATCCAGGAACTGGCGGTCAAGACGCAGCTCGGCAAGTCCACTCTGACCAGCATGCTGGACCGGCTCGAAGCGATGGGCTACGTCCGACGTCAGCGGTCCGAGGACGACCGCCGCAAGGTATTCATCTTCCGCACCGCCAAGGACCGGATGATGGAGAAGCGATACGCAGAGTTGTCCGAAACGATGATCGAGCTCTGGTACAAAGGGTTTTCGCCGGGCGAGATTGAAACATTTGAAGCCTATTTGCAGCGAATCCTCGACAACCTGACGAGGTTGGAAGCCGGTGACGAATGGACAAGCCGTGTCTGAATGACAAGGACGAGTATCCCGACGACGAGGTGCTGAGCCGGCATTTGGGAACGGCCAAACGCGCCTGGGATTCGTTTCATGCCTTCCTCAAGGAGGACCATCCGTCGTTCGCCACGGAGTGGCGTTACTACAACGACGGCAAGAGCTGGCTGTGCAAGGTCACTCAGAAGAAGAAAACCGTGTGCTGGGTCTCCGTCTGGGATCGCCTGTTCAAGACGACGTTCTATTTCCCCGACCGCGCGGAGGAGTTGATCGCGGCCAGCGAACTCGAAAGGGAATACGTCGACCAGTTCGTCAACGGGAAAAAGTACGGCAAGATTCGCGGCGTGACCGTCGAGATCAAGAAGCTCGCCGATCTGAAGGCGACGAAGATCCTGATCGGCATCAAGGAACAGGTCAAATAGCGTCGCTGCGTTCAGGGACAAGACAATGACAGGGAAATCCGAGCGGCAATTCCAGGGCTTCTCCCGCAAGACGTTCGCGTTCCTGCGCGACATCGGCCGCAACAACGACAAGAAGTGGTTCGAGACGCATCGAGATGACTACGAGGAGCACGTGCTCCAGCCGCTGCGGGACCTCGTGACCGACATCGCGGACTTCATGCTGGGGATCGACCTGTCGTTCGAGGTCGCGCCGGCCGTGGGCAAGACCATCTCGCGGATCTATCGCGACACGCGGTTCTCCAAGGACAAATCGCCCTTCCGCGACTGCATGTGGATCGTGTTCAAACGTCCCGGCCAGGACTGGTCCCGCTACATGCCGGCGTATTTCCTGGAGATCAGCCCCAAGTCGTACCAGTACGGCCTGGGCTTCTACGAAGCGGCTCCCGACCTGATGGCCCGCTTCCGTCAGCGGATCGACGAGGACCCCGAGTCGTTCCTCAAGGCGTTCGGCTGGCTCGACAAGCAGAAGGTCTTCACGGTCGAAGGCGAGAAGTACAAACGCCCGACCGGCCAGGACAGGCCCGAACCCATTCGCACGTGGTTCCGTTACAGGAGCTTCTACCTGACGCGCGTCTGTCCCATCGACGACGCGATCCTCTCGCCCAGGTTCGCCGACCAGCTCATGAAGCACTTCGCCTTGGCCGCCGCGCGAAACCCCTCTTCAAAACGAATCCCACGGTAATCGATCGGGATGGGTTGCTGTCTCTCGATGGCAAGCCCCCTCTGTTCGAGAGCCTTCGACAAGCATACCTCATATACGAATTCCAACAGCCCGGGCCAAGCTCCCGATGGAGTGCGATGGCCTCTTCCACCACAATAGTGCCGATCTCATTCTCCGTCATCCTCTGCGCCTCCACACCCAGCAGTAATACTCCCTGGTTTGGGTTGATTTTCACGCAGAGACGCAGTGACGCAGAGGGTTCGAGATTCCGTTCCTGGAAATTCTTCCCTCCTTCTCAGCGTCTCCGCGTCTCTGCGTGATATCTCCTCATCGCGTCTCGTTCGGCCACAGATGCCAGTCGATGCCTTCCAGGCCGAGCCACTTCCCCTGGCTCAGGTAGAACGGCAGATTCCCCGCGAGAACGGAGCCGTCATCGAGCGTGACCTTGTAGGGCACAGTGGGCCGGCCGGTCTTATCGGCGACCAGCGCGTCACTGATGAACACATCACCGAGTTGAATGCTGGCGATTGGGTTGTCCTTGAAGTGCGTGGCGCACCACAGTGCGAAGCTCGGATAGTCCGTGCCGACCGTGTACAGGCCTAGCGTAGGGAACTTCTTCCAGCCGTCGTTGTCCCATTTCCCATCGCGGTAGTACGACAGGATCTTGGCGTAGTTGGCGGCGCGAAGCTCATCGAAGAGCTGCCCCGCCGCAGCCTGGATCTCGTCGGAATGGGCAAGCGGGTTCCGCATGACGTCGGCCTCCGAGGTCTCCCGTTTCATCCAGCTCATGAATTTCGTCTTTGCCGCCTCGATGGAGGCAAATCTGTCGTTGCCGGTATTGAGCCAGCGACCGTTCTCCAGTTGGAGATAGCGGACGTCGAAGGGATCGACGATCTTCCTGCTCGACACTTCCTGCGGCAGCTCCGCGATCACGGCGGCCTTCGACATGTTCCAGACGAGGACCTCCCGAATGCGGGCGTTGCCCAGGACCTTCGCCCATTCGGGGTCCGTGGTCCTCTTGCCACCGGAGCCATCCTGGCTGAACCGATCGGCCAGCCGGGCCACGCTGACTCTCTTCCAGGCCGACGAATCATCCCGATCCATCCGATTGATCGTCGCATACGCCGCCTCGGGCGTGGAGAAGTCCTCCCCCTGCGGGAAGTCTGCCACGCTGCGATTCACCTCGTAACTGCGGAAGACTCTTGCTTCGCTGCCCTCTTGGACTCCGACGAAACCGGAGGCTGTGATGCCGAGCGTCGCGAGCTTGCTGGGTTTTTCGAACGCCACGTGAGAGTCAAGATAGAGGACGTTGGTTCCGTTCCCCTTGGCCAGGAGGGTCTTGTCATAGGCGACGATGCGGCCTGCGTCCCCTGTCCTTACGGATATTCCCTTTCCAAGATACGCCGCATTCTTCAACAACCACTCCTTGTCGGCCGGGTCGATCTCGTCATCCAGACTCGCCACGCTATCGGGCAGTCTGTCGTCGTGGTCGTTGGACCAGATCAGCGCCGCCCTGATCAAGTTCCCCAGGGTCTTTGCGGATCTCATGCGGGCTTCCCCCGGGTCGTCGGGGCGAGTGGCAGCAGGAGCAAGCGACTGCTCGACAACCTGCCCATCCTTCACCACGATCCGCACCTCGGTCTTCTGCCCCGGCCGGAGCGAGACATTCTGAAACTCGATCATCTGGCACTCGCGGACCTGGTACAGGAACTCCTTGATCCGATCGGCTGCGAGGTCCGGAAAGTGCGCCGTGAACTGATGGACGCTTCCGAAAGATACCGAGCCGGCCCCGGGAGCGACATGAATGGCTCCCTCTGTGTCAATTGCGGCAATTCGATGCTTCCGCATTCTCTGTGACTCCATAGAAGCAACGATATGGATTCCCGATGAGTCCTGGAATGCTTGCGACCACAGCATGCCGCGGCCCCTGCCGTGGCCCATTTTCTTGCCGTCATGACTCGAGATCGTAGTCCAGGGCCCGGTGGGAAGCCCTACCCGCAGCGTGGTCTGCGCCGTCGACGGCTTGATCGACGCAACCGCAGCATTGCCGCCTTCCAGGGGATTCCCTTGGTCATCGACCACGTCGCAGGACCCCTCCGACCCCTCGCCTCCTTCAATCCGGTCCCACATGAGGTCGATATCGTCGTTCCCGGCGACTCGGAAGAGCAATCCATAGTCGTTGACGCCCGGGTGAACATTCCACTTGTGTGCGTACAACGGTTTGTCAAGCGACGAGCCGTCGGCCCTCCAGGCGATCGGCCCCGAAACCGGCCAGTTACAGACCCCCAGGAGCTCCACGGTCGCGCCGCCGGCCAGATTCGCGATGAATCGCGGCTGAGGTTCGACGGCCGCCTGCGCCATCGGCAACAGGATCGCGCCAACTGCTGTGACAACGAACACGCCCACAATCCCCACTTTCGCACTCTTCGGTATCGGTCTGGTCATCATGTGTTTGATCCTCCCTTCTAATGACTTCCTGGACTCGGCCACGCCGATCAGGCGCAGGGCCGGGCTCGGTCGCAGGAAGGCCATCTCCGCAATGTCGATCAACGTATTGCCGTAGCTCCTGGCCTCCGCACCAAGAGCTACCAGCACCATTTCGTCAACCGCCTGCTCACGAACACGCCGTACGATCGCGCTCGCCAGCCAAACCAGCGGATTGTAGAAGTAGACAACTTGAAGGGCCGTCTGGAGGGAATTGGCCCACAGGTCTCCCCTCCTGACGTGCGCCAGCTCGTGGATCAGAACCGCTTTGAGGCCCTCCGGCGGCAGTCTGTCCAGCAGTGCACGCGGCGCGAGAATCGTCGGTCGCAGGAGTCCGCACACGGCGGGACTGCATGCGTCGGGCAGCAGTCTCAAAGACACCGGGCCGCGGACGTTCATCCGTCTTCGGCACTGGTCCAGCAGATCGATCTGATCCGCCGACGCCGGCTCGCTCCGCGCGATCAACTCCTTGACGAATCGCCATCGCTGCACCACCAGTCCCGCGAACACCAGCACCCCCGCGATCCAGGCCAGCAGCACTCCCCCCTGCCACGTGAGCGACGCCCGGCTCTCTGCAATCGAGTCGCTTGGCTTGACGACGGTAGGCACAGACTCGGCCGACCGGACTACCGGCGTGGCAATCGGAAGCTCCACGCTCGCGGGAGCCGGCAGCTTCGCGACTTCGACGATCTGCGGCACGACGGACGGAGCAGGCAACGCTTCCCCCCGCCCGAGCCAATAGCCGATCCCCGTGGGAACGCACAGGCTCGGCGGCAGCAGGAGCTTCACGAACACGAGCATCCAGATCCAATAGCGAAGCGTCGCCCGGATGCGTTTGCGCAAGAGCCAATCGACGCACAGCAGAACCGCGACGAGCACCGCAATCTGAACGAACATGCCTGCGGCGTACTCGCAGAACGCCCGGCCCGCTTCGTTCATCGCCGTCACGCAGATATCGATGATCCCGCTCATTTTCACGACCTCCCACAATCGCGTTCGCCCTGTCTATTTCGCTTTGTTGCCGCCCTCGGCGCGATTGACCAGCTCTCGCAACTTCGAAGCCTCTTCGGCGGATAAGCCTTCGTGCTCGATCAGGAACTGCATCATCGGAGTCAGCGCGCCGTCGAAGGCGCGTTTGAGCATCCGGCGGAACTCGCCCCGCCGGGCCTCGACCTCGTTGACGCACGACGTGAACAGTTGCAGGTTGCGGATCTTCTCGATCTTCAGCAGGCCCTTCTCGACCATGCGGTCCATGATGGTCTTGACGGTGCTGTAGGCCCGATCCCGGCCGCGAGCCAGTTCCTCCTGGACCGTGCCGGCGGCGCAGGGCTCCTTCGCCCACACCACCTTCATGATCTCCCACTCGGCCTCGGTCAACTCGACCGGCGATTGCCCGCTTTGCGGCGGGTGATTCCTCTTCGATGCTCGCATGACTGCACCTCCATATTCGACACGATACGAATATATTCGACATCTGTCGAATCAGTCAACGGAAAAATCGGAATTCCGATCTTTTTTTCTGATCCTTCATGGGATTGCGGAAAGGACGGCGCGCCCGATTGGGACCGCATTGACCCTATTGACCGCATTGACGCTGCTGACCCTGTCGTCAATCGGGTCAATAGGGTCACGTGCCTCACCTTGCTTTCGACGCTACTTGACCAGCCTGGCGATCTCGCGGAACTGCGGGTGTCTGGCGGTCTTGAGCAGCTCGAACAGGGCCATTTCCGTGCTGCTGATGTTGGCCCCCTCGGCCGACAGGCGATCCAGGGCGGTCTCCTTGTTCTGCTCGGTCCGCGACGAGACCGCGTCGGCGACGATCGTGACGTCCAGGCCCCCTTCCATCAGGTCCATGGCGGTCTGGTAGATGCAGATGTGGGCTTCGATGCCGCACAGGAGGACCTGCTCTTTGCCCAGGGCGTTGAGTTCCGCGGTGAACCGCTCGTCGCCGCAGCAACTGAAGCAGGCCTTGTCGATGGGCTCTTCGTCCGCCAGCAGCTCGGCGACTTCCGGAACCGTCGGGCCCAGGGCCTCGGGAACCTGCTGGCACCAGAGGATCGGGATGTCGAGGATCCTGGCAGCCTGGATCAGGATGCGGATGTTCTTGAAGAGGGATTCCTTGTCGAACATGAGCTGGGCGAGCTTGCCCTGCACGTCGACAACCACCAGGCACGCGTTTTGGATTTCGAGCATTCCATTATCTCTAAGATAGTGTCAAGTTTCAAGTTTGAAGTTTCAAGCGGCGAGTCTAAATGAAAAAGTCTGAAGTGTGAAGTCCAAAACGAGCACCTGAGACTTCACACTTCAAACTTGAAACTTCAAAACGAAGCGCCTCCGTGCGCTACACCCAGTCACTTGGTGGTACGAAGGAGGACGATTGTCAAACTGGCCTGCGCGGTTCCTTCTGCAGGAGTCTGTGTGCTTTCGATTGTCTTCTCGGGTCCGGTCAACTTGGGCATCGGAATCGTATGCATCGCGACGAGGCTGCCCATGTCGTCGGAGATCGTCGAGGGCAGCTCGCTGCCGGGCATGGTCCTGGCCATGTGGTTCATCGCGGCGTACACCTGGGCCGTCTCGATCGAGGCCTCGGTGCTGTTGCGGGCGATCACCGTCGCCACCTGGTCGACCGTAACGGCATTCACCGCCACCGCGGCCGCTCTTTCGGGCCGATCGACGTACAGCGAAGCCGAGTCCACCCCATCCCACACGTTGCCGAGCGACGCCACGAGCCGGCCAATCTCCTCGCGGGTGCCGACCACGCGATAGACGCTCCGATTGCCCATGATTTCCGGCTGCGCGAGATTTTCCAGGCCGCAGACGCCAATGGCCCGCTTGACGAACGCGTCCGTCGAGACGAACATCGCGGTCTGGAACTCCAGCCGGCCACTGAAGCCCTTGTCCTCGACCACCATCGGCGGCATTCGCCCGCCGGTATCGGTCGAAATGGTCCCAGGAGGGGCCACAGCCACGGTGGTCGTCGGATCGGGGCTCGATACCGGCGCCACGACCTGATAGACGATCGCGCCCAGGAACGCCAGCAGCGCGATCATCGCCGCGGCGGCGACGAGTTTGCGGAACACCAGATGGATGACCCCTGTCGCCCGACGGGCCACGACCGGATGTTCCTGGAGGAGCGTCTTTCGCTCCAGCGACTGGCGGATCTGTTCGAGCATATCGCCCGGCGCCTCGGCCGGCGGCAGCGAGCAGAACAGGGTCCTGCAGTTTTGGAGCTGCCGCAGTCGTTTGGCGACCGACGGATCGTGAGCCGCCATGCGCTGCACCTCCGTCCGCTGACGGGGGGACAGCTCCCCATCTATGAAACTGCTGAGCAGTTCATCGAGGTTCGCGTTCGGTTTCATTTCAACATAGCCTCCAGAATATCCCTCAGACTGCTCCGGGCGCGGCTGAGCCGGCTCCGGACCGTTCCGAGCTCGATGTTCAGAACGTCGGCAATCTGCGCATAATCCATGCCTTCAATATCCCGGAGCACGACCACGGCCCGCTGGGGCTCTTCGAGCTGCAAGAGGCACTTCTTGGCCAGCTCGCAGAGTTCCCGGCTCTGGGCCACGGCGGCCGGGTCGACCGCACGCTCGTCGCTGAGGCACTCCCTCAGGGTCTGCGTGGCCGTTCCGTCCGGCTCCGTATCTTCAGCATCCAGGGATCGAGTGGCTGTGCGGCTGCTTCGCTGGCAGTGGTTCAACGTCAGGTTCACCGCGATGCGGAACAGCCACGTGTAAAAACTGCTCTTGCCCTGAAACTTGTCGATGCTCTCTATCACTTTGACAAACGTTTCCTGGGCAAGTTCCGCCGCATCGTCGGCATTTCCGCACATTTTCAAAATGACGTTGTAGATGCGGTTCTGGTATCGGAGGATCAGCCGCTCCATGGCCGTCGTGTCGCCCATTTGCGCCTGCTGCACGAGCACGGAATCGTCGATATTGATATTCGCTGCCCTCGAGTACACCGTTACCTCAATAGAGCCTATCCACGAACACACCGCCCCTGCAAGGAACCCCGACGCTTATGCCGCGCGGGGGACCCCAGCGGAGACTACCAGTACAGGGATGTTTCATCATCGCAGATTCGTCTTTCCTGGTCAACGGAATTCAGACAAAGGTTCAGCACGGGGTGTGCCCAGATTTTCTGGCAGGGTTAGGCGGCCTTGCGGCGGGCGGCCCA
>CALEZT010000219.1 GCA_937927975.1 uncultured Phycisphaerales bacterium | reverse complement strand
GATCCTGGAGGCGAAATTACAGGATCAAGACGAACAACAGGGTGTTGCCAAGAAGGTCAAGAGTGCGTAGGATTCATCATGGAGTGGTCACCGCACCTCCAACTGAGAACGGGACAACCTCTGTCTTCGCTTGAAAGAGCGGTCTTGGATAGGTGCGATATCACTGCACCTGAGCCATTGTTCCCATTGAAGGCGGGAGAGGCGATCTCTCCGAGAAGATTAGACCGCGTCTGTCGCTGAGCACGTGCAACATCATGCTCCTCCAAGATTGCCGTGTATGATAAAGCGGGCTCACCTATCTGTGGCACGTTACCTGGACCCACGTCCTTCGGCTGCTCCATTGCTCTCCCCTCGTAGTCGCCAACAATTGTCAATCCTGCACGGTGCCCCAGCGGACAGCAGCCGCTTTCTTGGCAATCTCCTTGCGCTGTTCAGCGGACAGTTTCTTCGCCCTCGCCTTGCCACCCTTCAGCCCGCCAAGCCGACCCAACGAGACAGCGGCAGGGTTTTTGCCCTCTTCTGGGGCTTTCGCCTGTGGCTGTTCATCCGTGACGGCTTGATCGACTATGGACTTGGCAAGGCGGTTAAGGTCCAACCCTTTTCCCCTTGACCGCTTTGGCATACTCAAATTATACCATCGACCGATAACGCATGCAACTTGAATCTTTTTGACCGCTCAAGCATGTACACCAAAGGCGGTAGTATGGTGCGATCCTATTCAGGTGTCAATGAGCAAATTCCTGTATCGGTGACCTTTTTTTCTGGCACGGCATTTCAAACTGACCCACTACCCACTGACAGGACTCCTTGCAGAAGACCGATGGAGTCTGTATAATAGAACACGTAGTGTTATGTAGTATGCTTCGTTGGGGGCGGCGCCCTGCGGGGCGCGGTGTTTCTTGCTGGAGAGAGGGGTCATAGGATGAGTCGTGAACGTTGTCTGCGTTCCCGATGGCGTGTTGTCATTGGCGCGGGCAAGGACTCTGCGTGACCCAGGGTGGTTCATTCCATCCTCGCGGAAAGGAGGTTTCAGAAGTCATCAGCGGACTGCGTTCGCGGCCTGCCAACGCATTCGGAGGTGAGGAGAGTCTTAGCTGCCGTGAGGGTTCGTACGCACGGGTGAGGGTCTCGTCGTCGCGAAGAGGCAGCATGCGTCCCGACATGTGCCGGGGCGCAGGTGATGTAATGTAGCAGTATCGGAAGGAGTATCATGTATCGCAAAGCAGCAATGATCTTATCGTTGGTTTTGGTTCTCGGTTGTGCCGGCGGCACGTGGGGCCAGACGCTTCCCAAAGGCTGGTGGACCGAGACGATCGGGGACGCCACGGCGGGGAAGGCCGAACCGAAGGCAAACACCTTTGAAGTCACCGGCAGCGGCGCCGATATTTGGGGCAGCGCCGACGCATTCCACTTCATGTACAAAGAGCTTTCCGGCGACGGCTCGATCACCGCCCGCGTGGTCAGCAAAGGCGCCGGCACGAACACCTGGGCCAAAGGCGGCGTCATGATTCGCGACGCGAAGACCGCCGGCTCGGCGCACGCGATGATGGTCCTGACGGCCAACAGCGACGGCTCGGCCGGAAACGGCGCCGCGTTCCAGTGGCGGCCCGCAGCCGCCGGCGCGTCGTCCAGCACCAGCAGCGTCCCGGTCGTGACGGCCCCGTACTGGGTCCGAATCGAGCGAGCCGCAGACCAATTCTCCGCGTTCCAATCCGCCGACGGCCAGGCCTGGACGCAGGTGGGCACGACCCAGACGATCGCCATGGCCGACCCGGTGTACATCGGTCTGTGCGTGACCTCGCACGCGGCCGGCGAGATGCGGACATACACCTTTGACAACGTGAGCCACGCGGGCGAGGTCGCCGACCATCCGCTGCGCCTAAAAGCCTACAACCCGAATCCTCCGAGCGGATCGGTGGCTGTGATCACCCCGTTGTTCGCGTGGACCCCCGGCGAAACCGCCGTGGCCCACAACGTCTATTTCGGCACGACGCCGGAGTTGACCGAAGCCGATCTTCACGGCGTACAGCAGAACTACGCGATGTACTACCACCTGAAGGGCAACATGGAGTCGGGCGTACAGTATTACTGGCGCGTCGACGAGATCGACGAAGCGGGAACCGTCCACACGGGCGACGTCTGGACCGCCATGGCCATGCCGGTGACGGCGTATCATCCCACGCCGGCCGACGACGCTGAAGGCGTGTCGCCGAACGTCTCGCTGCGCTGGTCCGTCGGCGAAACCGCGGTTCAGCATCAGGTCTACTTCGGGACCTCGTTTGACGCCGTGAACAGCGGCGCCGCCGGGACGGACAGAGGCAAGGTCGCGCAAGCCGTCTTCACCCCAGGCATGCTTCGCGTTTCCACGACGTACTACTGGCGAATCGACGAAATCACTGCCGACGGCTCGGCTGTGAAGGGCCCCGTTTGGAGCTTCAACACCGAGGCCGGCATCGCGAACAAGATCGTCCGCCAGTGGTGGACCGGCCTCACCGGCACCGCCATCACGGACCTGACCAACAACGCGAACTATCCGAACAATCCGACCGGCGTCGAGATGCGTGACCTGTTCGAAGGTCCCGTGGATTGGGCCGACAACTACGGCACTCGGATGTACGGCTGGCTCAAGCCTCCGGTCACGGCCGAGTACACGTTCTGGATCGCAGGCGACGACGCCCAGGAACTGTGGCTGAGCACGGACACCGATCCGGCCAAGGCGGTTCGAATCGCGCGCGTCACCTCCTGGACCAATTCCCGCGAGTGGGAAAAGGAAACGAATCAGAAGTCCGCTCCCATCAGCCTGCAGGCCGGTCAGAAGTACTACATCCAGGCCCTCGGCAAGGAAGGCACCGGCGGCGACAACATCGCGGTCGCCTGGCAGGGCGGCAGCATCACGGAACGTCAGGTCATCAGCGGCGTTTATGTCGACAGCTTCGGCTTGTCTCCCCTGACGGCGTTCACGCCGAGCCCGGCCGACAAGGCCGTGGAGGTTCCGCAGGAACCCACGCTGAGCTGGGTGGCCGGGGAGAAGGCCGTGGAGCACGAGATCTACTTTGGCGACGACGCGGCCGCGGTGGCTGCCGCGGACACGAGCAGCCCTCTGTTCAAGGGCCGTCAGGCGGATCCGATCTTCGTTCCAGGCGACCTCGAATGGAACACGACCTACTACTGGCGCGTCGATGAGGTCAATCCCGCCGAGCCCGAGAGTCCGTGGGTCGGCAGGGTCTGGAGCTTCACCACCGCCGGGTTCATGGTTGTCGAGGATTTCGAGAGCTACACAGACGCCGAAGGCAGCAGGATCTACGAAGCGTGGACCGACGGCCTGACCGACGGCCTGAGCGGCTCGATGGTCGGCTATATGGAGGCCGTCAACGGGACGTTTGGAGAAACCACCATCGTCCATGGCGGCGCCCAGTCGATGCCGATGGATTACGACAACAGTGTCGCCCCGTACTACAGCGAGGCGGCCCGCGAGTTCTCGCCCGTCCAGAATTGGACTGTCGAGGGCATGGATACCCTGAGTCTGTGGGTTCGCGGGTACCCCAGCGCAGGCCAGGTCGCTGTCGTCGAGACCGGCGGCAAGATGAGTCTGACCGGCGCCGGCGCCGATATCTGGAACAACAGCGATGAGTTCACCTACGCCTACAAAACCCTCGACGGCGACGGGGCGATCGTGGCTCGCGTGGTCAGCATCGGGCCCGGCTCCAACACCTGGGCCAAGGGCGGCGTCATGGTCCGCGACAGCCTCGACGGCGGCTCCACCCACGCCATGATGATTCTGACCGCCAACACGGACGGGGCCGCCGGCAACGGCGCCAGCTTCCAGTACCGCGCGGCCACCGACGGTTCCTCGTCCAACGTGGACAGCGGAACGGTCATCGCCGCTCCCTACTGGGTCAAGATGGAGCGAATCGGCGACAGCCTCTCCGGGTACGTCTCCGCGGACGGCAAGACTTGGACCCTGATGGGCACGACCGCGATCGCAATGCAGGCCCCCGTGCACATCGGTCTGTGCGTGACCTCGCACGCCTCCGGCGAGAATCGGACTTTCGAGTTCGACAGCATCTCGACCTCCGGCGGCGTCAGCGGCGTCTGGCAGGGCGTGGCCATCAATGCCTCCCGCCAGAACAGTTCGCAGGACCTCTACGTGACGGTCCGGGACAGCGCGGGCAAGCAGGCGACCGTGGCCGACGCGACCGCGGTGACCGCGGCCAACTGGACCGAGGTGAGGATTCCGCTGGCGAGCTTCGCCGGCGTGAACGTGGCCAAGGTTCAGACGCTGATCGTGGGAGTCGGCAACCGCAAGGCTCCTGCCGCCGACGGCAAGGGTCGCATCTTCGTCGACGACATCCGTACGGTCAAGGCCGCGCCGGCTCAGCCGTGAGCGGCGACCGAATAGGTTGTCTGTCGTAAGCACGTTTGGCCGGGGTCTGGGTCCTGCGGGATCGAGACCCCGGCCCTTTTTCTCGCCGGCGGTATCGGCGGGTCCTCGTTCACGTTGGGCGCACTTGGTTTCTCAGCGTGTTGGATTCATCCCGAATATCGAGTCTCGAACCTGGGGTTTCACGTCTGCGGTGTGATGGGGTCTTTCTTGCGGTATACCATGCCTTCGAATCGGGCCACCAGTTCGCCCGCGTCGTCGGTGACCTCGATCGAATAGACCGCGAGCTTGGGGTTTCGGGAGACCTCCTTCGCCTCGGCGTAGAGGACGCCGTCCTTGGCGGCCTTGACGAACCAGATGCTGGCGTTGATGGCGACCGCGACGGTGCCGTGGGAGTTCGAGGCGACCGCGAAGACCAGGTCCGCCAGGGTGAAGATGGCGCCGCCGTGGACGATGTTCACGCCGTTGCGGTGGCAGTCGCGGATGGGCATCCTGGCCCGGGCATGGCCCTCGCTGATGTCGAGGAGCTCGATGCCGCTGTGCTGTGCGAACCTGTCGTTCTTGAAGAAATCGCGAATCGCCTGCATAACTGACCTCCACGTATCAAAACCCGCCAGGGCGACCGGCCGCCCGGTATCCGACCACGCCGGCATCCGTGACCCGATCTGCGTCCCGATCCTATCCGAAGCGGCCCCCGGACGCCAGTCCGCGGAGCGATCGAGCGATATTTGTCCTTGACTGGGTGCGGGAATGGGCCTTAAGATACACCGCTTTACGGCCGACGGCGACGTCCCGGCCCGCGACGAAACAGGACAGAGCCATGATTATCGATTGCCACACGCATCTTCGGTCATTGGACAGCACGGACACCGCCGAGCACCTGGCGGCGGTGGAGACGGTGGACGCCTGCATCGTCCTGGCGTCCTGCAACGGGCCGCGGGAGGAGACCAACCGCAGGTTGTCGGAGTACGTCGGTCGACACCGGGACAAGATGGTGGGGTTCGCGGTCGTGGACCCGACGCAGGACCGGCTCAACGACCGAGGGTTGGCCGCCCTGACCGAAAAGCTGGGACACCAGGGGCTGGTGGTCTACTGCGCGATGGCGGGCTTTCACCCGGCCCACTGCCAGGCGATGCGGCTGTACGAGATGGTCCAGGAGGCGGGGTTGCCGATCTTCTTCCACAACGGCAGCCACGCGCTCAGCGCCCAGGCGGTGCTGGAGTACGCCCAGCCGTATCTGCTGGACGAGGTGGCGCGGGCCTTTCCGCGACTGAAGTTCGTTATTGGCAACATGGGGGTGCCGTTCGTCGAGCAGACGCTCTCGATGGTGTCCAAGCACGAGAACGTGTTCGCGGACCTGACGATCCGTCCGACGAAACTCTGGCAGACCTACAACATCGTCGTGGCGGCCCACGAACGCAACGTGATGGACAGGCTCGTGTTCGGCAGCGGTTTTCCCGCGGCCAATTCGGAGGAGTGCATCGAAGCGTTGCTGGGGTTCAACATGTTGCTGGCCGACACGAAGCTGCCGACGGTCCCGCGGGGCAGCATCCGCAGCGTGATCGAGCGGGACTCGCTGGATTTGCTGGGCATCCGGAGGTCCACCGCCGGATAGCGCCGGCCGGTCTTGACCCGCGGAACCCGACGATTGGTGGATGAAGCCTATGGCAGAACCGGGCAAGCAGCCAAGGGAGGCGTGGGGCAGCAAGCTGGGGGTCATTCTAGCCGTCGCCGGCAGTGCGGTCGGGCTGGGCAACTTCCTGCGGTTCCCTGTCAAGGCGGCGCAGAACGGCGGCGGGGCGTTCATGATCCCGTACTTCATCTCGTTCCTGTTGCTGGGCCTGCCCTTGATGTGGGTCGAGTGGACGACCGGGCGGTTCGGCGGCGGGTTCGAACGCAGCACCGCGCCCGGCATCTTCGAGACGCTCTGGAGAAAGAACCGCTTCATCAAGTATTTCGGCGTCATCGGCATCTTCGGTCCATCCGTAATCTACGTCTATTATGTCTACATTGAGTCCTGGCTGCTGGGCTACAGCATCTTCGCACTGACGGGCAGATATGCGGCGTGCACGGATCAGGCGAGCATGGCGGGCTTCCTGCAGGCCTACCAGGGGTTGACGCAGAACGAACACTTTTCGAGCGTCAGCACGGCGTACTTGTTCTTCCTGATCACCTTCGGGGTCAACATCGCGATTCTCTGCATCGGGCTGCGCGGAGGCATTGAGCGGGTGTGCAAGCTGGGGCTGCTGGTGCTGTTCGCCTTCGCGGTCGTGATCCTGATTCGCGTGCTGACTCTCGGGACGCCCGACCCGTCCCGTCCCGAATGGAGCGTCGGAAACGGGTTCGGATTCCTTTGGAACCCGCAGTGGGCCAAGCTCAAAGAGGCCAAAGTGTGGCTGGCCGCCGCGGGACAGATTTTCTTCACCCTCAGCGTCGGCTTCGGCGTGATCCTGACCTACGCCAGCTATCTGCGCAAGCGCGACGACGTGGCCCTGTCGGGCCTGACCGCCTCGACGGCCAATGAGTTCGCCGAGGTGATCCTGGGCGGCAGCATCGTGATCCCCGCGGCATTCGCCTTCTTCGGCACCGAGGGCACGATGGAAATCGCCAAGGGAGGGGCCTTCAACCTGGGCTTCGTCACCATGCCGCTCGTGCTGCAGCAGGTCGCCTTCGGGCAGTTCTTCGCGTTCGCGTGGTTCTTCCTGCTGTTCATCGCCGGCGTGACCAGTTCCATCTCCCTGGCGATGCCTGCGATCGTGTTCCTGCAGGACGAGTTCCACCTGGATCGAAAGACCGCCAGCATCCTCTTTGCGGTCGTGACGTTCAATCTGTGCCAGGTGGTCATCTTCTTCAACGGCCAGGGGGCCCTCGACGAGATGGATTTCTGGGGCGGCACGTTCTGCGTGGTTCTCTTCGCGATGATCGAGGTGATCCTGTTCGCCTGGGTGTTCGGCATGGACAAGGCCTGGAACGAGCTGCACAGCGGCTCGGACATCCGCATCCCGCGCGTCTATCGGTTCATTATCAAGTACGTCACGCCGGCGTTCTTGCTGCTGATCCTGGGGTCTTGGATCGTCCAGGAGGGCTGGCCGACGCTGCTGTTGCACAATACCCCAGGGGAGAAGGTCCCGTTCGTGATCGGGACGCGCGTGTTGCTGCTCGATCTGTTCGCGGTGGTGGCCTTCCTGGTCTGGCTGGCGTGGCGCAAGCGTCAGGAAAGAGGAGAGACGACATGACGATCGCAGGATGGACGTTTCTCGTCGTCAGTTGGAGCGCGATTTTGGGTTTGGCCGCGTTCTGTCTGAGCCGGACGTTCCGGAAGAAGACCTGACCGAGATTCTCCGCTTTGCCCTGCGACTATTTGGGCTTGAACCCTTTGACGCGGTCGCTGGTGTACTTTCCGCACGCTTTCTCGATGTCGATGTCGGTGATGTTGGC
This sequence comes from uncultured Phycisphaerales bacterium, assembly GCA_937927975.1. Classification (GTDB taxonomy): domain Bacteria; phylum Planctomycetota; class Phycisphaerae; order Sedimentisphaerales; family Anaerobacaceae; genus PLanc-01. Next base: position 29,996 of record CALEZT010000219.1, on the reverse strand, counting down.
CAGCGTGCACAGCCAGGCGAACACGTCGGCGAATTCCTCCTCCATGTTAGCCCGGTCCTCGCAGGAGGCCAGGGCCGTCGCCAGCTCGCCGACCTCCTCGACAAACCACATGAAAGTGCGAGGCACGCCACGCTCCTGGTCTCGTTCCTTGTATCGTCGAGCGATCAATTCCTGAAACTCGCGGATCTCCATGGCGTGCCGCGCACCTCTTTCGTCCGATGAGGAATCCATCTGGTTTCGCCGACCTCGACCTTTCGAGGGGATCGGCGAATCGAACTTACTTGCCGCCGATCAGGCTGGCCAGCTTGGTCTTCTGGAACACGCCCTTGGCCTGCGCGATGGCTTTGTTGTAGGTCTGTTCGGCCTTGTGCGCGTAGGCGTCGTTGCCGGCATGATCGGTCAGGTTCAGCTCGCCCGTCAGGGGGCCGTCCACCGCCTCGATCACCTCGAGCATGGTGATCTTGTTGGTGGTCTTGGCCAGCGAGAAGCCGCCGCGAGGGCCGCGCTTGCTCCGCAGGACGTTGGCACGGACCAGTTGCTGGAGGATCTTCAGCAGGTACTCGAGCGGGATGTCGTATTGCCTGGAAATATCCTGCGACAGGACCACGCCGTCGCCCTGATTCTTGGCGATGTAGCCCACCGCGAGCAACGCGTATCCGGTAGATCTGCTCACTCTCATTGTGTTCTCCTTCCCTACACCAGGAACATGCAAATAACAAAAACAATGCACGATGCGAGTGGTGTACCAACGAAACCGTCAATTAAGACTTCGTTACTCGCATTATGCCCGAAACCGCACCACGAACCACTGTCACTTCACGCATCCGACACGGGCAATCGCCTTCGAGGCGGGCTGCTTCCGTCGCACAGGCCCGGCCTGCTTCGACGGAGACCCGAGTATGCAAGAAACCCCATCATACTCCCATTGTCCGCGGGGCCAACGCCGCCGGCGTTCACCTCGCCCAATTCGGTATTATTATCCATTGTTGACTTCAAATAGCAAGAGTTTTGTGTGAAAAAAATCCGCAATTCGTCGCGCTTGTGCGAAATCTTTCCGGCGTCCGTGCGTTTTGTCCCTCTCCTGCAGATCGCTCCGCAAAAAACTTGACAGAGGACAGTGGACCTCTTAGGATGGCCGCATTCCTATTTGGTGTCTAATGGGGAGATCGTTATGGCTGCCATTCAGCCGCGGATCAGTGTCGAATATAAAGATGAGGCTACAATCGTGGCCTTCACGGACGAGAAGATTCTCGAAGAGACCGACGTCCGAGCCTTGCGGGAGGCCGTCGAGTCCGTCGTCGAGCAGGCGCCCGGAATTCGTCTGGTGCTGGATTTCCGTCACGTGAAGTTCCTGTCCTCGGCCGTGCTGGGGCTGTTGATTCGGATCAGCAAGCGGGTTTACGAACAAGAAGGGCAGTTGCGGTTGTGCAACATTCATCCGGGAATCCATGAAGTGTTCAAGATCACCCGGCTGACCAGCGTATTTGAGATCTATGAGGATGTCGAAAGTGCGACGCGAAGCTTTTCCGAACGGCGATAGGCCTCGGTTGTGTGCCCGGGAAGGCTTCTGACGCACGGCTTGAGCCCGGTTCAGGCGGCCCTTCGAGGCGGCGGCAGGCCCCGGGCGATTACACGAGAAGGTAGACCGTTATGGCGGCTGAATCGCCGGTGCAATGTACGCTTGTGGTTGAGAGTCAACCGTCGGCCTTGAATCGGCCCTGCCGCCAGATTCTGTCGGCGCTCGACGCCAAGGGGTTCAGTCAGGACGACATTTTCGCTGTGCACCTGGCCCTGGAGGAGGCGTTCCTCAACGCCGTCAAGCACGGCAATAAGATGGATTCCACCAAGAAGGTCAAGGTTCATTACGCTGTGGATGCGGAGAAGGTGGAGATCTGCATCACCGACGAAGGGGAGGGTTTCGACCCCGGCGCGATCCCCGATCCGCGTGTTGGGGAAAATTTATATCGCCCCGAGGGACGCGGCCTGTTGCTGATCAGTTCCTACATGCACGACGTGAGGTATACCGATCGGGGCACCTGCCTGCGTATGGTCCGGTACAAAGGTCGTCCGATTCCCGAACCCGGGAAGGCCTCTGCCGTGTGATTCGCCCGCCAGAAAGCCCCTTGTCTGTCCGATAAACAGGGTCAGTCGGTCCCTCCATGCCCGACCCCCGGCGGAAAACCGTCGATTCCCCTGCTCCTGTGGCGCTCTCCAGAAAGCTCCCGCCTTTTCCTGCCGAAGTTTCTTCCGTGGCTTGTGTCCGACCGCGTAGTGAAGGAGCCGGGAATGGATCTGTGCAACACGAGTGTACCGCAAACGCATACTCTGAGCGAACGAATTGCCAGGGAGGTCTTCGACGTGCTCCCCGAACGGGGGCCCATCGTGGTGATCCTCGACCGCGAGGGCGAGCGATGGATCAGTCATCCCGAGGAGTTCGCCGCCCTGGGAGTGGACGAATATGTGCTGAAGGACCTTCGCGCCAAGGTCGACGACGGAGCGGAGCCCGTGATCACGCAGGTCGGCCAGACGAGCGTGACCGTCGCCCAATTGGCGACCGATCAGACCGATTGCGGATACGTCGCGGTGGTGCTCCCGCGATGCGCGCCGGAATCCACGCTGACCCATATCGACTTGGTCGAGGCGTTGCTTAGCCAGGTCTCTCTGATCGCCCGGCTGGTCGAGAAGACCGCCTCGTTGACCCGTGGGCAGATGAATCACTACAGCGGGTTGGCGTTTTCCCTGAATTGACCGGTCAACCCGCTCGGATCCGCTGAGTTGTCATTTCTTCCGGCCGCCCCCAAACCTCAGGCGGGGCGGCTGGTCTTTTTGATGCAGTCATCGCCCATTCCCCGAATTCTCCGACACAATCTTGGGTATTCCCCGCCGGACAGACTCCTCCTTGTCGGCATCGACGCCGATGCCGACACATTTTTGCCCCAGAAGGGGAAAAAACTTGCCAACTACACCGGAAATCGTTTAGAGTGCATGGTTCTTATTATGCGTATGAAGAATGCCCATGGCGGGCCAGACAAGAAGGGTTGATCGACAGTATGCTGACACAAGAGGAAAAAGGGAGCATCATCGGGGATTACAAGGTACACGAAGGGGACACGGGATCGCCGGAAGTGCAGATCGCGTTGCTGACCCGACGAATCAACGATCTGACGGAGCATCTGAAGGAACATCCCAAGGACCATTCCTCCCGACGTGGCCTGCTCAAGATGGTCGGCACCCGTTCGGCACTGCTGAAGTACGTCCGGGACCAGGACCTCAAGCGGTATCAGACGGTCATCGCACGCCTCGGGCTGCGAAAGTAGTCCGGCATTTCCCCCCGGCGTGGACGCCGCGCCGGGATTATGCCCTCGCTATCATCGGCAGGGGGCGGGAGAATCCCACGAGAATGCGGTTGCATGTAAGCCATTGAAGGAATGTGAGTTATGGCAGGTGTTTTCACTGTTTCAAGAGAGTTCGGGGGCCGAACGCTGACGATCGAAACCGGGCGGATTGCCCGGCAGGCCCACGGCTCGGTCGTGGTCACCTATGGGGAGACCGTGGTGCTGGTCGCGGCGGCGGTGGCCCCGCCCAGAAGCGACGACATCGACTTTTTTCCCCTGAGCGTCGATTACCGCGAGAGAATCAGCGCGGCGGGCAAGTTCCCCGGCGGTTTCATCAAACGAGAGGGGCGACCCAGCACGAAGGAGACTCTGACCGCGCGGAATATCGATCGGCCCATCCGACCGTTGTTCCCGGACGGATATTTCAACGAGGTGCAGATCATGGCCACGGTGCTCAGCGCCGACCGGGAGAACGATCCTGACGTCCCGGCGATGGTCGGCGCCAGCGCCGCGCTGTGCATCAGCAAGATCCCGTTCCAGGGGCCGCTCGGCGCCTGTCGGATCGGGCGGGTGGACGGCCAGTTCGTCGTCAATCCGACGCACGCCCAGCTCGAGACCAGCGATCTGAACATGCTGATCGGCGGCCGCAAGGAAGCGATCAACATGATCGAGGTCGGCGCCAAGGAGTTGCCGGAGGACGTGATCGCCGCGGGCGTCCTGAAGGCCCATGAGGCCATTCAGGAGGTCATCGCCATGATTGAGGAGCTCCAGGCCAAGGTGGCCCCGGAGAAGGAGCTGTCGCTCATCGAGCTCAATCGTCCGCTGTACGACAAGGTCAAGGCGGACATCTACGATCGCTTGGTGGCGACCAAGACCATCAGCGGCAAGCAGGAGCGCAACAACGCGGTCAAGGAACTTTTCGAAGGCGTCCGCGTGAAGTACAAGGAAGAATGCGAAGCCCAAGGCATCGCCAAGCCCGATATGACCATGCTCAGCCGCGTGCTGACCACAATCGAAGAAGAGGTGGTCCGCCAGATGATCCTGCAGGGCAAGCGTCCGGACGGCAGGGGCGACGCGGACGTTCGTCCGATCTCCTGCGAAGTCGGCGTGCTCCCCAGGACGCACGGCTCGGCCCTGTTCACCCGCGGGGAGACCCAGGCCTTGGTCAGCGTCACGCTGGGCACGATTCGCGACGCCCAGATCATCGACGGGCTGCTCGACGAGTACGCCCAGAGCTTCACGTACCATTACAACTTCCCGCCGTATTCGGTCGGGGAGGTCAAACCGATTCGCGGACCGGGCCGCAGGGAGATCGGGCATGGCGCGCTGGCCGAGCGGGCCCTCGAGAACGTCCGCCCTGCGGAGGAAGATTTCGCCTATACGATCCGCGTCGTCTCGGACATCACCGAGTCGAACGGCTCCAGTTCGATGGCCTCCGCCTGCGGCGGCTCGCTGGCCCTGATGGACGCGGGCGTCCCGATTCTCGGGGCGGTCGCAGGCATTTCGGTCGGCCTGGTCACTGGTGAGAACGGTCAGTACAAGCTGCTGACCGACATCATCGGCGAGGAAGACCATTTCGGCGACATGGATTTCAAGATCACCGGCACCACCAGGGGCATCACGGCGATCCAGCTCGACATCAAGGCGATGGGCCTTCCGCACAACATCATGGTTGAGGCCCTGGAGCGGGCCCGCGCCGCGAGGCTGCAGATCCTGGATACGATGAACAAGGTGATCAGTGCGCCGCGCGGCGAACTGAGCAAGTATGCACCGAAGCTGATCACGATCGAGATCGATCCGGAATTCATCGGCAAGGTCATCGGGCCGGGCGGCAAGATGATCAAGAGCCTGCAGGAACAGACGGACACCACGATCGAGATCGAGGAAGACGGCACCATCTACATCAGTTGCGTCGACGGCGACGGCCACCTGCGGGCCAAGGAGATGATCGAGGCCATGACCTCGCCGCCGGAAATCGGGCGGTTGTACAAAGAGGCCAAGGTCGTCTCCGTCAAGGACTTTGGCTGCTTCGTGGAGATCGTGCCCGGCGTCGAGGGGCTTTGTCACGTCAGCGAGCTCAGCGAAGGCTACATCAAGCACGTCGAAGAGGTCTGCAAGGTCGGCGATATCATCCCGGTCAAGCTGATCCTGATCGACGACCAGGGCCGCCTGAAGCTCTCGCGGAAGGCCGCGCTGCAGGAAATGGGCATCAAGGAAGAAGTGAAGCCCAGACCCGCCGGAGAAGAGCGCGAGCCGCGACGGGACAGGGACAACCGCGGACGGGACCGGGATCGGGACCGACGCGGCAAGCCGTCGGGCAGGGATCGACGTCCGGATCGCAGAGACTGACGGGAAGACCGCGGTCCAGCGACAACGTAGAGAATCGACATCAGAAGCCGAAACTCAGAAGGTCGCGGCTCGGCAGTATCGGGCCGGCCTTCTGAGATTTCGGCTCTCTGCTTTCCTGGACCGAACCGACTGGGGAGTGAAACAGATTTGAAACGCTTTCTGCGAAGAACCCGCACGCGGGCGCGCCTGGCGTGGGGGGCAATCGTCTCGACGATCCGTCGAACGCCTCCACGACACGGGCGGATCGCGCCGCCGCCGGTCGATCCCGACGAGGAGCTGACCCGCCTGACCGGCGAACTGGCCCATGAGATCAAGAACCCGCTATCCACCATCAAGGTCAATCTCAAGCTCGCGGAGGAGTCGCTGCAGGACGTCGATCTGAGCGACCCCGGCCGGGTGCTGTGGGACCAGGCCCGCCAGCGGCTCGCCGGCGCCTCCCGCAAGATCGCGATTATCCAGAAGGAAACGGACCGGCTCGAACAGATCCTCGACGGCTTCCTGAAGTACGTCCGGCGGCCGGACCTGCAACTGGAGACGGTGGACCTCAACGAGCTCGTGGGCGACATGATCGACTTCTACTCGCCCCAGGCCTACAGTCATTCGTTGACCGTGCGGCAGAGTCTGGCCAAGATGCCGCTGACGTGCCGGGTGGACCCGGGGGCGGTCAAGCAGGTTCTGTTGAATCTCTTCATCAACGCGCAGCAGGCGATGGACACCGGCGGAGACCTGATGATCCGAACTGTCCGGCGGGGCGGCTGCGCCGTCGTCCAGGTCAACGACACCGGACGGGGCATCCCTCCCGAGAGATTGGCGACTTTGTTTCGCCCGTATCAATCCTCGCGGTCGAGCGGCATGGGACTGGGCCTGGCCACCGCCAAGAAGATCATCGGGGCGCATCGAGGCGACATCGCGGTCCACAGCGAAGTGGGCAAAGGCACCTCGTTCACGATCTCGCTGCCCCTGGCCGAAGAGGATGCACTGCCGGCGGAAGAGGCGGACTGACTCGGCGACGGTTTTGCCGCCCTCCCGAGGGACGGCGGCCCGAAGCGTCACGTCCGAAAATAATGCCTTGCGACTTGCGAAATCCCGTCGGCACGATACCATGTCTGTGTGTGATTCTCCTTGGAGAAGCGTCCGATGTTGGTTGGCTATTATTCAGGCAAGGAAGGAATGAGCAATGGCGATTGTGGAAAGAAGCATCGTTGGAGATCTGATCAACTTCCGCGGCATGGTGTACGCCCCCCTCAATGAGAGCGGCGTGCTCTTTCTCTTCGGGAAGGTGGCGGACGATCTCAATATGTACATGGAGGAAGTTCGGCCCGAATCGCCCGATGGCATCGCGCGGCGGTTCACAGGCAAGGGTTGGGAGCGCCTTCGCGTGGAGTTCGAGTACCGCTCCAGCGAGTTCAAGCAACGCGGCGGCGACGCCGAGCGATGCGACCTGATCATCTGCTGGGAACACGACTGGGCCGGCTGCCCGGTCGAGGTGATCGAGTTGCGGGACCGCATCAAGGAGATGGACAACTGGCCCATCCGTCGGCCGGACGAAGTGGTCGGCGGAAAGGAGGGGGAGGACCTGGACGTCTGGTTCGACGAGCACGAGGTGCAGGATCGGATCCGCGGCCTGTTCCAATCCCTGGTCGAACACGTCAAGTCCGTGGATGAGCAGTGCTTCTTCCGCGTCGGCAAGTCGGCCATCTCGTTCTACAGTCCCGAGCGGACGTTCATCCACGTGCAGCCGCGTCAGAGCAGGCTTCGACTCGTGCTCTTCACCGGCGGCGAGTCGATGGAAGGCGTGCAGCCCATCGGCCGCAAGAGTTCCGGTCAGAAATGGGGTTCGGCCTCCGTGGGCGATCAGGATCAGTTGCTCGAAGTCCTGACCGCGGTCGAGGAATCGCACCGCAGGATCAACGAGGCGATCAAGAGAAACGAACGCACCGGCTGGCACGCCAAGGGCGACGAGGCCGAGGACGATTCCGAGGCATAACCGACATCCGGTCGTCAAGGGGCCGGGAGCTGGTTCGCAGTTCCCGGCCTCTCGACGCCGGAGGACAGACCCGCGATGCTATTTCACGCGAAGCAGGACTGTCTGCAGGTCCTGGTCGCGTGACGAGTTGCCGACCATAATCTCAAATTCGCCGGGTTCGACCAGGTGCTTCATGTCGATGTCGTAGAACGCCAGGTGTTCCGGCGTGATTTCCATCGAAACCGTTTGCGTCTGGCCGGGCGCCAGCGTGATCCGCTGAAAGCCCTTCAATTCCTTGACCGGCCGGGTGACCGAACTGACCTTGTCGCGGATGTACATCTGTACGACCTCATCGCCGGCCCTAGAGCCTTCATTGGTCACATCGACCCGAACCGTCGTGGATTCGGTCTTGCCTATGGTGGACTTCTTCAAGCGAGGTTTGCCGAACGCGAACTGCGTGTAGCTCAGTCCGAAGCCGAACGCATACAAGGGCGTCACGTCGTCGAACAGGTATCCGCGCCGGGCGGCGGGCTTGTGATTGTAGTAGGCGGGAATGTGGCCGACGGAACGGGGAATGCTGATGGGCAGCTTTCCGCCGGGATTGATGTCGCCAAAGATGACCTCCGCCAGCGCCCGGCCGGCCTCCTGGCCCAAGTACCAGCACTCGAAGATGACCGCCGCCTTGACGGCAAGGTTGCGGATCGAAATGGGCCGTCCGTTGAACAGGACCGCGACGATCGGCTTGCCTGTGGCTGCGATGGCGTCGATCAGCTCGTCCTGCAGGCCGACCAGATCGAGCGAGGCGCGGTCGCCCAAGTGGTTCAAGGCCCAGGCCTCACGCGACGTCTGCTCGTTGTCGCCGATCGCCAGGACCACGACGTCGGCTTGCTCCGCGACCTTGACCGCCTCGGCGATGCTCTTGCGGTCTTCGGTCGGGTTGCTGGCCGTGACCTCGTCCTGCTGCCAGGAGCCGCCGATCGTGATCTTGCAGCCCTCGTGATGGAGAACCTCGACCGACGAGCCGACGCGGTCCCGGATGCCCTGCAGCAGCGTAGTGCAGTGCTTGGGCACGCCGCTGTAGCCGCCCAGCATCTGGCGATCGGCGTTGGGACCGATGACCGCGATCGTCCGGATCTTGTGGGGGTTGAGGGGGGCCAGGCCGCTGTCGTTCTTGAGCAGCGTGATCGTCTCACGCGCCGCCTGGAGGGCCAGCTCGCGATGGGCGTCGCAGCCGACGATCCGCTCGGCGACCGCCGGGTCCACATAGGGGTCTTCGAACAGCCCGAGCCGGAACTTCCAGGCCAGCATGGGCGCCACGAGTTCGTCGATGAGCCTTTCCTTAACGAGCCCTTTGCGGACGAGCTCGACGAGATAGGGATAGCAGTCGGGATCGGGCAATTCGATATTGACGCCCGCGCGGACCGCGAGCGCCGCCGCCTGGGCTCTGTCTTCGGCCAAGTGGTTGCCGAACAAGTCCGGCCGCTCGTTCAGCTCGCGCACTGCGAAGTAATCCGACACGACGTATCCTTTGAAACCCCACTCTTTGCGAAGGACGTCGCGGAGCAGCCATTTGCTGGCGTGGGAGGGAACGCCGTCGATCTCGTTGTAGGAGGCCATCACGCTGATGGCGCCGCCCTCTTCCAGGGCCTTCTTGAACGGATAGAGAAACACCTCGCGGAGAATGCGCTGCGACACGTTCACAGGGGCACAGTTCGTCCCGGATTCCGGCTGGCCGTGGGCGGCGAAGTGCTTGAGCGTGGCGATGACGTGCTGCTTGTCCTGGAACGTCGCATCGCCCTGGAAGCCCTGTACAGCCGCGATTCCCAGGCGGGAGACCAAGTACGGGTCCTCGCCAAAGGTCTCCTCGACGCGTCCCCAGCGGGGCTCGCGGGCCACGTCCACGACAGGTGTCAGCGCCTGATGTGTGCCTCGCGCGCGCGCTTCGGCCGCGGTCATCTCGAACAACCGGCGCACGAGTTCGGGATCGAACGTCGCGCCCAGTCCGATGGGTTGAGGGAAGCTCGTCCCGTCGACAGCGGCGTGGCCGTGCAGGCATTCCTCGTGAAAGACGACCGGGATGCCCAGGCGGGTGTTTTCCAGGAAGAACTTCTGAATGTCGTTGGTCAACTCCGCCATTTCTCGGGCGTTGCGTCCGCCGCCGGCGTCGCTGGGCCGGCCGACCTGACCCAGGCCGAGGCGATCCTTGAAATGAACCCTGGCCTTCTGCGGATCGAACCGGCCTTTCTCGTCGACCAGCGTGTTGCCCTTCTGCTGCCAGATGCACAACATCTGGGCGACCTTCTCTTTCAACGTCATGCGCGACAAGAGGTCTTTGACGCGCCGCTCGACCGAGAGCTTCGGATTGCGATAAGCAGGTTCTTGCTGCGGCTTGCTTTTGGTTTTCATGAGGACTCCTCTTCGACGAGACTCATTGGCCGGGACTACTTTCGCCGCGCGATCAACTCGGACTCCACCTGGGCCATTCTGTGCTTGTTGAGCGGATAGAAGAACATGAAGACCATTCCCAACAGGGCGAAAATCGCAGGGTAGAGGCTCATGACCATGCGTATGCCTTGCAGTCCTGTCGCCGTCTGCTCCTGATTGGCTTCGAAACCATACATTCCCAGGATCCACACCAGAGCGGACCCGCCTATGGCGACCCCCAGCTTCAGCGCGAAGAGAGAGGCGGCCATGATCAGACCCGTCGCCCGACGACCCTTCTTCCATTCTCCATAGTCCGCCGCATCCGTGTAGATGGACCACTGCAGCACCGACACCGGTCCGACCGAGAAGGAGGTGATGATCTGAAGAACGAACATCAAGACAACGTCTTGCGGCCCGAGGAAGTAGACAGCCCCTGAAGAGAGACCGGCGACACCCAGGAACAGTGCGTACGCGAGAGACTTGCCCAAGGCTCTGCTGATTCGGGTGGTGAGGAAGACGCCAAGAATCGTCGCCGCCGTCCCGGCCAGCAGGAACGTGGAGGCCAGTTTCTCGTAGGACAGCAAGCCGAAGGACAGGACCTCCTGCTCCTTGACGAAGTACTTGAAGTAATACGCGATGGCCCCTCCCCGCATGCAGATATAGATCAACTGAAAGACCGTGGCGCTCCCGATCAATACCCAGGGCCGGTTGGTGAACAAGTCGGCCAGGTCCTGCTTCAGCGGGGTCTTCTGTCCCTTGGGAGGGTTGACGCGTTCCTTCGTTGTGGCGAAGGTGATGAAGAGCAGGACGACCGCCAGAGAGGACAGGACTGTCATGGCCCACCGCCATCCCACGGCCGCATCCCCGCCTCCAAACCACCCGACCATTCTCAGCGCGGAGTACTGAACCAGCATTGTGGCAAGGAAGGCGGCGAAGAACCGGAACGAGGAGAGAACCGTGCGCTCGTGGGAATTCGGCGTCATCACCCCCATCAGCGCAGAATAGGGCACATTGACGACCGTATAGGCCATCATCAACAGGGTGTAGGTCACGTACGCGTAGACCAGCTTGCCGGTGAGACTGAAGTCGGGCGTCGTGAACGTCAGTACGCCGAGAATGCCGAACGGGATGGCGAACCACAGCAGGTAGGGCCGGAACTTCCCCCATCGCGTCTCGGTGCGGTCGGCGATCATGCCCATCATCGGATCGTTGACCGCGTCCCAGATCTTGGTGATCAGGAACATCATCGCCAACGCCTTCGTGGGCAGGCCGAACACGTCGGTGTAGAAGATCGGGATGAACAGGATGAACGTCTGGAAGAAGATGTTCGATGCCGCGTCCCCGAGGCTGAAGCCGACCTTCTCCACAACAGAAAGCTTCTGCGATGCGTCCTGCATGTCTGACTCCTTGTTCGAATTCGTCAAGCTCTTATGGACATTCTCAGCCGCGTATCCGGCGAACGAATTCCGAGTACCTCATTATACGCAGAACTTCGCGCACCTCAATCCAGTTTGACCGCCACGTTCTCGCGTACCGACTCACGTCTTCTCGATTCTCCAGTACATGTTGTAGCGTTGGTGCGCCAGTTTGTGGTAGGGAATCAGCGTCACGTCATTCGGACGACCGATGCCCTCGGTCCGAAACGTCAGAGGCGTATCGAGCGGCTTGATCTTCCGCGGGATCTCGGCCAACTCGCCCGCGAAGGCGGGCACCTCGATGGGGTCATTGAAGACCGAGCCGATCGTGCGTTCGTTGACGTGCAGGTCTTCGCCGGGCTTGACCTCGTGCCCCAACGCCCCCACGAGCACAATGGGGCCATAGACGACGGCCGCCGTGTCGGTAGTGCCGGGCAGAAGCTCCATCCGCAACGACATGGGCATATCCGCTTCGACCACATCGCCGGTCTTCCAGAGGCGATCCAGCGTCACATAAGAGCCCGGTCTGTTCGATCGCTCGACAGGGCCGCCGTTGATGCGGATCGAAGCCGTTTCCGCCCAGCTCGGATGTCGAACGTGCAGGACGAACTTCTGCGGCGAGGCGGCTTCGATCTCGAGGCGAATCCTGCCTGATTCCGGGAACGAGGTGGTCTGCTTCAGCCTGACGCCTTTTCCTTTCCAGTCGAGCGTGGAGGCGATGAAGAGATTCACGTACAGGGAGTCGCGCTGCGGCCCATCCGGGTCCCCGAGGAAGTAGATCGAGTCGCCGTACTTGGCATGGTTCTCGATTCCTGTCCCGGTGCAGCACCAGAAGGAGTCGAAGGGCGTGCAGTACAGTTTGCGGTAGCCCGGCCGGGTGGACTGAAAATAGGTCATCATGCCGGTGTCCGGGTCCTGCGACCCCAGGATCGCGTTGAAGAGGGCCTTCTCGTAGTAGTCCCCATAGCCAGCGGTTGGATCCTGGGTGAAGAGCAGCCGGGTGAGCTTCAGCATGTTGTGGCTGCAGCAGGTCTCCATGGTCTTGGCGGAGGACAAGTGCCGGGCGAAGTCGGTGATCGGGAAGAAGTGCTCGTTGTCGCCATTGCCACCGGTGGCGAAGGATCGCATGCCGGTCACGGTCTGCCAGAAGAATCGGGCCGCCGCGTGGTATTGCGGGTTTCCGGTCAATTGGTGGATTCGTTCGAAACCGACGAACTTGGGGATTTGCGTGTTGGAGTGGAGGCCGTTCAGGGTGTCGCGCCCTTCCGAGAGCGGCGTGAGGACCGCGTGGTGACAGAATCGCTCGGCCAGGGCGAGGTGTCTCTTGTCGTGGGTCAACGTGTAGACGTCTGCGAGCACTTCGTTCATGCCGCCGTGTTCGACGCGGAGCATTTGCTGAAACTGCTCCGCGGTCATGTCCTGAGTGACCTTCACCGCCCAGTCCGCGAGCCTGACCAGCACTTCAAGGGCAAGTGCGCTGCCGCAGTGGACGTGGGCGTCGTACAGACCGGCGAAGATCTTATGCAGCGTGTACCAGGGGACGCCGACCGCACGCCGGCCGGCCACGAGGTTGTCGATCTGGGCGGTCTTGTCGGGGAAGGCGCAGACGAGCCCGGTCTGGCCTGCGTCCTGGCAGGCCTTGAGTTCTTCGATGACGTAGTTCACGCGGCTCTTCATCTCTTCGTGACCCGTCGAGGCGTACATGAGCGAAGCCGCGGTCAGGTAATGGCCCAGCGTGTGTCCGTGGGCACGGATGTCGGCCCAGGTTCGCACGGATTCCCAGCCGCCATAGACCGGCGCCTTTGGCTCAAGTCCGGCATTGACGCGGAAGTTGTGCAGCATCCGGTCGGGTTCGAGCTTCAGCAGATAGGCCTCGTCGCGATTCTGAGCGTCCAGGAAGGGGCCATCCAGCAGTCGCACGTCGGTCAATGGAGCGGGTTCAAGCACTGGGCGCGATCCGGCGGGGCTGCTGGGAGACTGCGGTTGAGGAAGGGCGCCCGCCCATACGGATGATGATCCCGGCAGGCGACCGGTCGCCACCATGGCGGCGCCCAAACCCATTGCGGTGAGCGCCTGACGACGTGTCAGTGAGGACGCAACATTTGTTGAAGGCCTTTCATCGGCCATGATAACCTCCCGGCGAAACCCGGATAGAGCTTCACCTCAGATCCCTGAAGGATGCCTCACTTCGCGGAACGGTCCAGTTTCAGAAGACCGAGCTGATAAGGCAACAGCTCGTAGCGCCCGCCGCTGGAAGGATCGCGACCCTGGTAGAGCAGTTGGAGGTTGTCGGGATCGAGGATCATCTTTTCGTCGTATCCGTCGCGGATCAACTCGCCGTGGCTGATGTCGCGGGTCCAGGGCGTCACGCCGTCTTCGAACGTGACGTTGTTGATCCCGGCGAACGGCGTCTGCCACGAGTCGGCGCCCGGCACAGGCGTCCATGCGCCGTTGAGATCGTCGGAGACCCAGGCGCGATAGTACCGGGCCGGGTTCAACGCTTCGATCACGGTCAGATAGGTGTTCGTGCCCTTGATCTTGTAGGTGATGCTCGCCTCGAAGAGGCTGTCACGGCGGTCCTTGATGGCGATTTCGGGATTGCTCATACCCTTGGGGAAGTCCTCGATTCTGGTGCGGCAGCGATAGAAGTTGCCGTCGTCGCCGGTGAAGAACAGGTAGGCGTGCGTGTCGTCGCAGATGATGTGGTAGTCGATCGGAAGCCTCGGCATGCCCGGGATTCGTCCTTCGAAGAAGTTCTGCGGCTTGGTCCAGGTCTCGGGTTTGGAGATATCGTCGGTGGTGCAATACTGCGGCGGCTGCGCCTGGAAGACGAGGTACCACTTCTTGTGGGGCGTGAAGTAGAACAAATGCGGCGCACAGTTGTAGCGGTTCGGCGCGAAATTCGGGTTCACATCGATGAATGTCAGCTTGGCATTGGGGGCGTCGGACCAGTCCTTGAAGTTCAGGTACACCATGGTCCAGGTCCGGGCGGACGTCGAGTACGCGGTCGCATAGATGTGCCACAAATCGCTATACCGAACGATGGTCGGGTCCTTGATGGACACGATCGTGTGGTTGGGATCGGAGACCGGCTTGACCAGCACGCCGGTGGACTTCCACCGCAGCGGCGTGGCGAAGGGCGGCTTCGGAGCGTCAACCGTCGCTGCGGACTCGGACGCGAGGGCGATAGAGGCGCTGCCGGCCAGCAACATCGCGACGGCAAGCTGAATCAGGATGGATTTCTTCATTACTCGACCTTTCATAAGAGAGGAGTTCATTGGCTCAAGGAATATGGTTCGATCGTTATTTCACTTTCCGGCGTCGCCGACGGTCGCGGCGAGTCCTTTCAAAGGCCTGTCTTCCGCGTCGAGAAAGCGGGCGCAGAAATCGGTGGCTCCGCCGGCGTTGACGATGGCGCCGCGCACGATGTTGGGACCCTTCCTGAGCGTGAGACGTTTCGAGACGCCGTCGTCGATGACGGTCTGGCGGTCGCCGTAGATGCCGATGACTTCCTGGCCGTTGACCCACCAGACGGAGGCGGCGTTGGAGCCGACGGCAAGACGCACGCCGGGCATCTCCTGTGCGCAATGGAGGACGGTGACGACCCAGAACAGGACGTTCGATGTCGGTTTGCCGAGATCGTAGGCGAAGTAGTAGAGGTTGACGTTGTAGTCGTTCGTGTCGACCGCGTGCCACGCGAGTTCCGTTTCGCCGACCGCCACTTTGTCGCCGTCACGCGGGATGACGGTGAGCTGGTTGGGGAAATAGTCTTTCTTGACGGTCGTCTGAACGGCGCTGTCGGTGAGTCCGATGGCGCCGATCGGTTCGAGAATGCACCAGCGCCGGATGAAGCCGTCCGCATGGGCGGGGTCGCTGGCACAGAGGGGCCCCGTGAGGGAGGGGGCGGGGCCGCGAGCGGCACAACCGGCCGTGACGGCAATCCCCAGGAACGCCGAGCCGGCCAGGACGATAAGTGCCGCCATGCGGAGGTTTCGGAATGTCATCATGGGAGTCGCTTCTCCAGATTCTTGATTTCTCATCATGGATTTCCGATCTTCCGTTCGTTGTCAGGGCGTTTTGAATAGCCAGCGTTGTTTGTCGCTGCCGGGATCGAACTTCGCGAGCGTCGCGAAGCTGCTCCCGACGGCCGACAGGACCAGCGATTCCTTCGCCGTCGAGGCGAACTTGGGCATGATGCGCCAGGCGCCGTCGGTGAGCTGGTCGAGACGCCAGAGTTGTTCGTGCCCGCCGGTGAAAGCGGGGAGGGCGACCAGTTCGCCGTCCTCGCCCACAGCCAGCGTGCGGTCGGTGCCGGCGACGGTGATCTTGAAATACGGCGAGCCGAGATAGCCTCCGGCGTCGGCAACGGGCGTAACCGTCCATTTCTGCTGGGCCTGGCACATGTAGTTGGCCATGCGGATGTCGATGTTGCCGGTCGGCCAGTTCGTCGAGACCTCCGCAACATTCTGAGGCGGAATCACGCCGCCGGTGCCGGCGAACATCCCGGCTCCACCCCCGCCGGCGCCTGGTCCGCCGGGAGCGGTCCCAGGGGGACGCCTGCTGCGTCTGCCGCCGACCGGCACACCCTCCACGGCCAGCTCGAGCGCAGTACCCGTGCGGACGGATTCGATTTCATACGTGCCTTCCTTGAAGTTCTCGCCGGCGACGGGCCAGCCGTCGCGCCATTGTAGCGGGCGAATGTCCATCACGCTGGCGCCGCCCCGGTCGAGGTCGGCCTCATAGTGGCAGGAGAACTTCTGGACGCCGTCGCCCTCATCGATCAGGCCGAAGTGGCCGGGACCGATGACGCGGCCGCCGGAGCCGAGGAAGAGCTTGCCGCCGCCCAGGAGCATGTCGAGGCCGGTGTGGTCGAGGAAGGGACCGGTCACCTTCCTGGCGCGGCCCACGCGGATGTTGTAGCCGGAGTCGGCGCCCCGACAGCAACTGCCGTGCGTGGCCAGCAGGTAGTACCAGCCGTCGCGATGGATCAGGACCGCGGCCTCGCAATTGATCGCGATGTCCACGGGCTTGTCGTTCGGATCGACTCGCTGGCCGGTCTTGGGGTCGAGTTGGACCAGTCGGATGTAACCGAAGTAGGAGCCGTAGACCAGCCAGAGCTTGCCGTCGGTGGGATCCAGAAGAACGCCCGGATCGATGGCGTTGCAGAACTCGACTCCATCCGATTTGGCGACAACGCCGCTGTCCTCCCACTTGTAGTCGGGGGAATTCGGGTCGAGGCTCCGGGTCCAGATCATGTTGATGGCGCCGTGGGGCTGTCCTCCGGGGTTCGAGCCGATGTACTGGAAGTAGCGGTCGCCGAGGTGGATGACGTCGGGGGCCATTCCGCGACGCGCGGGCGTGGCCCCGCGGCGCCAGGTCCAGCCGTCGTCGGAGACCAGGCTGGAACCGCCGGTGCCGTAGGTGTAGTACCTGCCGTTGCACTGCATGATGGTGGAGGGGTCGTGAATCTGGACCTGGCCGTCCAGGGCGAACGCCGGCGAAGCCCAGATGGAAACGGACCCCATCAGGAACAGGATGGGCCTGATAACGAGGATTGAACGGGCCTGATGCATCGGATTCATGGCGATACCCCAAATCGTGTTCGTCACTGTTTCACGGGGACTCCATCGAGCTTATCACTCACGCAATAGTAGTCGAAGTCCACGGATCCGCCTGTACTGACGGTCGCGAAGTTGAACAGTCCAAAGCGGTAGCCCATGAAGTGCGGCAGGGTGTAGGCCATCTTCAGGGTGCCGCCGATCTTCGTCCACGTCTGGCCGTCCAGACTGTAGTGGAAGTCCGCCTTGTCCGTACGGTCCCGGAAGTCGCAGTCGATCCGAAGATACACGGTGTTCTGCGAGAGGGGAACGCTCTCGATCTCCTGCGGCTTGTTGGATTGGACGTTCACCATGACGATCGACCGGCGGTCGCCTTCTCTCTTGACGCCGACGAAGCCGTATCCTCTCTGGAGGGCGATCAGGCCGGCGCAGTCGCCGTCCTTCATGTTGCCGACTTCCATCTTGGTGGTTGCGGAACTCACCGGGCCGAACGTCCGCTGGGTCAGCATGTTGCGGGCCTGGAGGACATCGCTGTCCACGCGTCCGGTGGTGAGCCGCAGGTAGCCGCTCCGCTCGCCGATCGACCAGTAGCGGTTGTCGGGGTTATGGTTCCACTGCCACGCCAGAGGCAGCGGCTCGCCAGGCTTGCGATTGAATTCGTCGGAGGCCACGAGGTTCCCGAGTTTCTGGCTGTTCACATCGATATCGAGCGTCCTGGGCGCCTTCCCATCGACGCCCAGCACCGGCCAGCCGTCCTCCCATTTGACCGGTATCAGCCAGGGACTGCGACCGACAGCGCCGTTGTCCTGGAACAGCAAGGCGTACCAGCGGCCGTCCGGCGTGTCGATCAGGCAGCCCTGGGCTACGCCCTGGTCCTGCAGGATCAATCGGCTCTCGTAGGGACCGGTGATCTTCTCCGCTCGGTGGATGATCTGCGTGCGCATCCCGCCGCGAGGCCAGGTGATGTTCATCACGTAGTACTTGCCGTTGATCTTGCGCACCTGCGATCCCTCGGCCTGCAGGCTGATGTTGGGACCGGCCACAGCGCTGGCGTTTCGGATCACCACGTCGTTGAACCCACCCGGCTTGATTCCCGTCAGATCGGGTTCCAGTTCGACCAGTCGAAGGTTGCCGACGCCATGGAGCATATAGACCCGACCGTCGTCGTCAAAGAAAAGCGAAGAATCGTGCAGCGAGGGCGCGAACGACCTCTCTTGCCACGGGCCCTTCTCGATGTCCTTCGTGGTGTAGATATGCGTCCGGCCGCTCGTGCTGGAGAAGGTGGATGCGTAGAAGGTCCCCTCGTGGTACCGCAAGCAGGGGGCCCATGACCCCCGGCCATAGGCGTTCTTGCCGTTCTCCAGTCGCAGGGCCTCGTTGTCGGCCAGCGTGTCGTAGGCGTAGCCGATCAACTCCCAGTTGACCAGATCCTTCGATTTCATCAGGGGCAGGCCGGGGCTCATGTGCATGGTGGTGCTGGCCATGTAGTAGGTGTCGCCCACGCGAATGGCAGCGACGTCCGGGACATCGGCCCAGATGACGGGATTCCGCGCCGGTTCCGCCCGGCCCAAACCGCCTGTGAGAAGAATGACACCCGTCAACATCAACACGTACGCTCGATGAGTCTTCATGACGTCATCTCCAGAGAACTACAGATCAATGCGAAATACGGTTACGGAACAGGCCGGCGCGGTGTAAGCGA
The DNA here is from genome assembly GCA_937927975.1 of uncultured Phycisphaerales bacterium. Taxonomy (GTDB): domain Bacteria; phylum Planctomycetota; class Phycisphaerae; order Sedimentisphaerales; family Anaerobacaceae; genus PLanc-01. The sequence continues at coordinate 11,247 of CALEZT010000219.1, read as the reverse complement.
AATCCGGCTTGAGGGTCTCGGTTGAAGACGCCGGTGCGATCACCGGGGGTTTTCCGTCTTCGTTCACGGCGTCGGCCTCCGGACCGGTCAGCACGGTTCTGACCGCGCGCAAAGAGACGTCCCGCGGCAGGCCGACCAGCCGAACGTCGATCTCCCTGGAATCATTGGCGCCGTTGATGATCTTGACGATCAAGTCGCCGCTCCTGGAATCAGTGACCGTCGAGGCAGCCCATCTGCTGGCGTCGCCGGAACTGAAGGTGGTTTCGAGGCAGCGATCGCCGCTGTTTTGGCCGAAGAGCTGTTGCACATAGTAGTTCGCCGTGCGGAAGACGTCGGTCCCGGTGAAGTAGATCAGGTCGGGATGCCATTGCGTATGACCGCGCCGGGCGAGCAGTGGAGCGTAAGAGGTGAAGTGGACGACGTCGCCGTTTCGCTCGAAGCTCGTCAAACCCGCAGCCTCGGCCACCGCGGAACGCAGCGTGTTGCGTTGCCTGTTGCGATCATGGGCGGCGTATTCGCCGACGTAGACCTTGGCGCCCTTGCGGTCGTAGTTGTCATAGCGATGGAGGTTGTCCCAGAACCACTGCGGCGACACGTAGTAGTGCTCATCCACCATCGCGAGATTGCGTTCCCTCGCAAATGCCCAGCCGTTGTCGAAATCTTCGCCGCTGGCGAACGGCCCGGCGGTGCCGATCACGACGATTTCCGGATGCTTCGCCTTGATCGCTTCATAGATCATCTGGAAGCGTTCCTTGAAGAGAGGCGTGACGGCCTCTTCATTGCCGACCCCGAGGTACTTCAGGCCAAACGGTTCCGGATGACCCGCCGCGGCGCGGATGGCGCCCCACTTGGAGGTGGCCGGGCCGTTCGCCCATTCTATGAGGTCCAGGACGTCCTGGATGTAGGCGGGCATTTCCTCCAGGGGCAAGCCTTCCTGCCCCCGGCCGGGCGAATGGCCCGCGTGCTGGCAGGACACGCCGGCGCTCACAATGGGAATCGGCTTGGCGCCGATGTCCTGGCAGAACTGGAAATACTCGAAATAGCCGAGCCCCATCGTCTGGTGATAGCCCCAGGCGTAATTGGGGCCGGCCCGTCGTTGTTCCACGGGACCGATCGTGTCCTTCCAGTTGTAGTATCGCCGGGGGCTGCCGGCGTGAACCAGACAGCCGCCGGGGAAGCGGACGAACTTCGGATTCAGGTCCGCCAATGCCTGCGCCAGATCGGCGCGAAGCCCGTTGGGCCGGTTGCGAAACGTCTTGACCGGGAACAGCGAGACCATGTCGATGCAGAGCCCGCCTTGCGCGTGGGCCAGCAACACGAGACGTGCGTCGTTGACCGTGCGGGTCGGAGTCAGTCGTTCGGTCACCTTCCGCCAGTCACGGCCCAGGACCTCCATTCTCGCTTCCGCCAGCACGTCGCCATCCCGGGTCTCCAGGCGCAGGCTGACGGGCATGGGTTTGCTGTTGTCGCCCCGTCCCCACATGACACCCATGTACGCCTGGTAGGCCCAGAAGGACGCCTCGTAGGTTTCGCCTTCCTTGAGCGGGATGCCGCCGAATCCGGTGTTGGCGATGCCCACGCCGTCGCCGGGGGTGCGGATCGTCAGCAGGGCATAGTGGGGATTGCTCTCATGGATCGGCCGTGCATTGGCAACCCCAACCGAGCCGTCGCCGGCGGCGCGCTTCTGGAGTTCCCAGAACGAAAGCGGATGCCACGACGATTGCTCCACGGGACTGTATTCGAAGGAACGGTTCTGGATCAGTTCCGCGTACAGCCCTCCGTCGGCGGCGTAGTTGAGGTCTTCAAAGAAGATGCCGACCAGATCGGGGCTGATCGCTTTTCCCGGCCCGGAGGCGTGAATCGTGAGGGTCGCCTTCTGGGCGTACACGCCGGGAGAAATGCCGGCAACCAGAAGGACAACAAGGAATACTCGACCTGGTTTGATCATGCCACACCTTGAATAAAGAACCCGCTGCTACTTGACTCCATCCCATTGAGCGGTCTGGCCTTTCGCCAGGGTCAAGTCCCGCGTGATCGCCCCGTAGCGGAGCCGGCAGGGGCCGCCCGCGATCGACCGCACCGTTACGTTCACGAGCTTACTTTCCTTCCACTGGATGTCCAACTCGAATCCGCCCCGGGCGCGAAGGCCCTTGACGGAACCGCTGGGCCAGGCTTTCGGCAGGGCGGGCAGCAAATCGATTTCGCCGGCGCAGCTCTGCATGAGCATCTCGCCGATGCCGGAGACGCCGCCGAAATTGCCGTCGATCTGGAAGGGCGGATGGGCGTCGAACATGTTCGGGTAGGTCCGCTCGGGCCTCAGGAGCATGGTGAGAATCTTGTAGGCGTGCTCCGCGTCCTGGAGGCGTGCCCAGAGGTTCAAGCGCCAGCCGATGCCCCATCCGGTGGCCTCGTCGCCGCGGATCTCCAGGCTCTTGCGGACTGCGGCCGCCAGGTCCGGCGTGGTCCGCACGTGAATCTGATCGCTGGGATACAGGCCGTAGAGGTGCGAGACGTGCCGATGGTGCATCTCCGGGGCTTTCATGTCCCAGTCTTCGAGCCATTCCTGAAGCTGGCCTGCGCTACCGATCTGATTGGGAGCCAGACGCTCGCAGGTCGCGGCGGCCTGTTTGCGGAAGTCCTCATCGACGCCCAGAACCTCCGCGGCGCGGACGCAGTTGGTGAACAGGTCGCGGAGAATCTGCGAGTCCATCGTGGGGCCCGCGCAAACGCTGGAGCCGAACGGATGCGGGTTCTCCGGCGACAGCGAAGGACACGTCACGAGCCACTTGTGCTTGGGATCTTCCACGAGCGTGTCCAGGAAGAACTGCGCCGCGCCTTTCATCACCGGATAGACCCTGGCCAGATATTCCTTGTCGCGGGAGTAATCATAGCGATCCCACAGGTGCAGGCACAGCCACGCGCCGCCGGTGGGCCACATGCCCCACTGGGGGCCGTCGATCGGCGCGGAAGCCCGCCACAGGTCGGTGTTGTGGTGCGTGACCCAGCCGTGGGCATTGTACATGGTCTTGGCGGTGCAAGCGCCGGTCTCCGTCAGATCCGTCACCATCGCGATGAGCGGCTCGACGCATTCCCCCAGATTCGTCGGCTCGGCGGGCCAGTAGTTCATTTCGGTGTTGATGTTGATCGTGTACTTGCTCTGCCAGGGCGGGTTCATGCTTTCGTTCCAGATGCCCTGGAGATTCGCCGGCTGGGTGCCCGGCCGGGAACTGCTGATCAGCAGATACCGTCCGAACTGGAAGTAGAGGGCCGCCAGTTGGGGATCATCCTCCTTGTTGGGATCGCGGATTCGCTCGTCCGTCGGACGCTGGGCGGCAGGGGTTGTGCCCAAGTCCATCGTGACGCGGCGAAACAGTCTCTGGTGTGCGGCCACATGGTCCTTGAGCATCGCCTCGAAAGACCGCTTGCTCGCTTTGGCGAGGGTCTCCTGGGTCAGTGCTTCGGGATTGCCGCTCACGTCCTTGAAGCTCTTGTAGCTGGTCGCGGCCGCGATGAGCAGGACGGCGGAATTCGCATTGCTGACGGTGACTTGCCCGTCGCCCGGCACGATCTGTCCACCCGATGTCGCAACAGCCACCCGGGCCTGGAACTTCAACGCGCCGGCAATGCCGCTCGCTCCGCCGTTGACGCCTTGCATGACCAGAGTGTTGGGTGATTCCACCGCGACGGATGCTTTCTGCCGCGTCCTCATGCCCGCCGTGAACGCGACTTTTCCGGGCTTGTCGGCGGTCAAGCGAACCACGATAACTTGATCCACCGGGCTGGAGAAGACCTCTCGCGTGTAGCGCACTCCGTCGATCGTATAGACGACGGTGGCCACGGCGGTGTCGAGGTTGAGGTCGCGTCGATAATCCGTCACCCCGTTGGCGTCCGGGAACTCCAGCAGCAGATCCCCCACGCACTGATAGGGCATTTGGGTCAGGGGTTTGGCCATCATCTTCTGGCCGATCAGATTGTGCGCCTCTCTGTAGCGACCGGCGAAGATCATCTCCTTGACCTTGGGCCACGCCTCCAACGCATCCGGATTGGCGGGGTCGTACGGCCCGCCGGCCCAGAGCGTGTCCTCATTCAACTGGAGCCGCTCCTGGGCCACGCCGCCGAAGACCATCGCCCCAAGCCGTCCGTTGCCCACGGCCAGGGCTTCGACCCACTGTCTGGCCGGCTGGCGATACCACAGACTCAGCGGCTCGGCGGGAGGCTGAGCGACGGCGGCGCTCGATGCCATGAGCATGACCAGAAGGAATGTCGAACGTGTGCTGTGCATCATATGAATCTCCAGAATCGAGTACTCACTCCAGGAACGGATCGCTTAAGAAAACCCAGGAATAGTCCGCCCGCCCGGAACAGGTGGCCACGAGCGTCAGGAACCTCGCCTGGGCGGGGATCGCTACGTCCACCTTCTCCACAATATGCCGCTCCGGCGGATAATGCAGGCGAAGGCGAACCACGCCATCGAGAAGGACCCACACGTCGGCGGGGCTGAACGGAGCTTCGGGCACATCCTTCGGTATGCCGCAGATGGCGGTGAACCGACTGATTGGCAGACTTGGATTGCCCCGGCGAATCTGATCCAAGTCGAACGTGACGCCGGCGTTGGGATGGAGAGTCAAGGCCGGACGGGCAGATGTGCCAAGGCTCAGGCCGTTGAGTCGGGCCGTGTGGGTGCGTTGACTTGGGATGTCGAAGAACTTGCCGCTGTTGACCGGGCCGCCGTAGTAGCTTCCCATCGTCCGAGGACATTCGGAAAAGATCAATCCGGTGGAACTGATTACGACCGGGCCCAAGGCGCCATTGGGCACGAAGACGCCATCGATGCCACGCAACTGCGGCGACGGTCGGAACTCGTTTCGTCGGCTCAGCCGAATTGTCGTCGCGGGCCCTCTGAACGTTTGGCCGGTCGCCAGGTCGATGCCCTGATCCGACTTGCCCGTGCCGAGGCCGTTGCCTCCGCCTACGAGGTCTGCGAGGTTCAGCCGGGCCGTCGGACCGGAGGGCTGGCCGACCGACGGTGAGGGAAGGAGGAAAAGGTCCGTCCGAGCGGCCAGCCCATCGCGAATCGTCCGTCCGCTGGCGTCAACCGCCGCGGCCTGGCCTTCATTCACAACCAGCGATGCCGTCCGACCCGATCTGTTCGGATCGAGAGCCACGACAATGCGACCTTTCAGCACGTGGGCTTCGGTGCTTCCATCCTCATGTGCGATCAGTCCGAATTCCGTGCCCAGGTCCGTAATGAGGGCAGTTCGGGTACGCACGCGAAATCCCCTGGCTTGCGGCGGGACCGCCGCGATCAGCCTGCCGCCTCTCAGGACCGCTTCGTCGGCGCTCTTGAGCTCGACTTGGCAGGGGGCTTCGATCGCAAGGCTCGTTCCCCGATCCAGATCCATCTTCGCTGCGCCCTCGCGCAGGTTGTAGACGCCGACGTGGAGGGGCTCGCCCGGACGCGGACGAGGGCTTCCCCACTTCGCGTTGTACGTGTCGGCCAGCACGCCGATCGCAGGGCCCGGCGACGCGGGACGGAACACCTGCAAAGACGCCCAGAGCAGGGCCGCGAGCATCAAGACCGCCGCAACTGCGTAGAAGCGTCGTCTCACGCGACCCAGACCGCCGCGACCTGTGCTGCTCGACATCGCGCGGATCAGGTCCGATCTCGAAAGCTCGCCGGTCACCTGGCTCGATCGCCGGATCACAGCGGAAGCCAGGAGACTATCGACGTAGTAGTCGCGGACCCTGGGATCCTCGCGGATGGCCTTCGCGAGACGCTGCATCTCGTCGGGCTCGATTTGGTCGTCCAGCAGACGCTGGATGAGTTCATCCAGGTCCGGATAAGGAGGCACGCTCATGACGGGCGGCCTCCTTCCGCCAGCGTCCTGCGCATGCATCGCAGGAGCACTCCGTTGATCTGGCCGAGAATATGATAGACGTGACGGCGAGACACCTTCAGAAAGGACGCGATTTCGTCAGCGGGAGTGTTGCGTTCATAACGCATCTTGAGAATCCGTCGGGCGCGTTCGTCCAGGAGCCCCTGGCACTTGCGCAGGGCTTCAATCCGAACCGCCAGCTCGTCCTGGATGGTGGGCATGTAGTCCAGGAGCGTCTCGAACAACGAATCCTCGATCAACATCCGTTTGCTGCGGGCCAGGTTCCGACGGTACTCCAGGATCTGATACCGCATGATCTGGATGCCCCAGGCTGCGAAGTTCGTCCCCGTCTTGAACTGATCGAACTTCTGCCACATCACCGTCATCCCGTCCTGGAACAGGTCGTCGGCGTCATTGACGTGGGGCACCAGAGTCAGGATGTACGCGTAGATCTCCTGCTGGTGCCTGACGAAGAGCTTCAGGAAGTCCAACGTGCGCTTGTCCTGACCCATAATCGATCCCTGTCGTTTCTGGTCGCGTTCGTTCTATACTATCACCGGCCCAGGCCGCCCGGTGGGAGACGAAAAATCACGCGAACGCGGAAAAACATCACGAGATCCGATTTTTGATCTCACACCTGGCGTTTCAGGCCGGTGTACAGTAGAACGGTATCAACCAGACACCGACAAGTCTATCAAGAAAGGCTGGGACATCATGAGACGGAGTCTTATGGCGTGGGCGACGGTTGCGGTTCTCTGGGGGCAGGCGTTTGGGGCGCAACCGCCTGCGATGTCTGCGGACGCGAACGATTGGAGGCCTTCGGCCCTCAATCAGCCTGGGAAACAGTATCCCCAGGTCACCACAGATGGCCGGGTCCGCACCAGCATTTCCGCGCCCCAGGCCCAGAAGGTCGAACTCGATATCGGTGGCAGGAAGTACCCCCTCGCCAAGGGCGAGAACGGCGTCTGGACCGGCGGTGAATCGCAGCCTCAGGACGAAGGGTTCCACTACTATCAGATTTCGATCGACGGGGCTTCCGTTCCCGACCCAGGCAGTCTGTACTTCTTCGGCGCCGGTCGCTGGGGCAGTGGTGTGGAATGCCCCGCCATGGACCAGGATTTCTACGCTCTCAAGGATGTTCCGCACGGCCAACTGCGGCAGATTCTCTTCCCCTCCAAGAGCACCAACACCTCGCGTCGGGCCTTCGTCTATACGCCGCCCGACTATGACAAGGACCCGACCAGGCGATATCCAGTTCTGTACCTGCAGCACGGCTGGGGCGAGGACGAGACCGGCTGGGGCAATCAGGGCCGAGCCAACCTGATCATGGACAACCTGTTGGCCGAGGGCAAGGCAAGGCCCTTCATCATCGTCATGACTTACGGCATGACCAACGAAACGCGGATGGGCGGCCTGAGAGACTTCAAGATCGAGCCGTTCCAGACGGTTCTCGTCGACGAGCTGATCCCCTATATCGACGCCAACTTCCGCACGCTGGCCGATCAGCCCCATCGCGCCATGGCGGGCCTGTCCATGGGCGGAATGGAGACCCGCCAGATCACCCTGAAGAACCTCGACACGTTCTCGCATATCGGATTGTTCAGCGGAGGCGGCATCTCCGCGGCCGATGTCGATAATACGCCCGGTTTCAAGGAGAAGGTCAAGCTGGTGTTCGTCAGCTACGGCAGCCGCGAACTCGGCGGCGGGCGTCGCGGCTTCGGAGGCGACCCCAAGGCAAACGCGGAAGCCTTGAAGCAGGCGGGCATCAACAGCGTCTTCTACGTCTCCCCCAATACCGCGCACGAGTGGCAGTCATGGCGACGCAGTCTGCGTGAGTTCGCTCCCTTGCTGTTCCGGGACGGCGCACCTGCGCCCGCTGTTTCGTCCGGGACCGCAGAGCCAGCCGGGAGGTTCGTGCTTCGGGTCGATTGCGGGGCGTTCGAGTCGTACAAGGACAAGCAGGGGAACGTCTGGGTGGCCGATCAGGAACTGGAGGCAGGCAAGACCTGGGGCGCGGTGTATGGCTCGACGCTGGACCGAGCAGGGGCAGGGATCACCGGGACGGAGATCCCTCGGATCTACGAGACGGAGCGATACAGCGTGGAGTCGTACAAGTTCACGGTCCCCAACGGCAAGTACACGGTGCGCTTGCACTTCGCGGAGGCATACGACGGCATCACAGGCCCCGGGGAGCGGGTGTTCTCCGTCAGTGTTCCGGGCCAGCCGGTGCTGAAGGACCTGGACCTCTTCAAGACCGTCGGCTTCCTCAAGCCGCTGGTCAAGGAGTACAAGGGCGTGCCTGTGGAGAACGGTCAGCTGGTGATCGGCTTTACGCCGAACATCGAGAACCCGCAGATCTGCGGCATCGAGATCCTGGCGGAATAATGCGCAGCCGGGCCGTCTTGTTGAGTCTACGCGGCTTTGATGGCCCGCAGGAACATAAGCAAGGACAATAGGCGACAACCGACAAGATCCATGAAAAGGAGCAAGCGGTGAAGACGAGACAAACAATCACGATGGCGCTTTGGGTCGTCCTGGGGGTGGGTGTGGCTTCGTGCCTGGGCGGGCAGCCGGTGCCGGCGCTGAAAGACGTGTTCAAGGCCGATTTTCTGATCGGAGGAGCCCTGAATCGAAGCGTCGTGACCGGGCGCGATCCCAACGCGGCCGCCATTGCCGAGAAGCACTTCAACACGGCGACCGCAGAGAACGACATGAAGTGGCAGCTCATTCATCCCAAACTCGACCAGTACGATTGGGAGCCTGCGGACCGCTTCGTGGCTTTCTGCGAGAAGAACAAGATGGTCGTCATCGGTCATACGCTGGTCTGGCACGCACAGACTCCTCGCTGGGTGTTCCAGGACGAAGCAGGGGGGGCGATCACGCGGGAGGCGCTTCTGGCTCGCATGAAAGACCACATCACGACGGTCGTCGGTCGGTACAAAGGCCGCGTCCAGGGGTGGGACGTCGTGAATGAGGCCCTGGAAGACAACGGCCGGCTCCGGCAGAACAGCCCCTGGGTGCGGATCATCGGCGAGGGATCGGAAGACAAGAAGTACGATTTCATCGAGAACGCCTTCCGATGGGCCCATGAGGCGGACCCCGACGCCGAGTTGTACTACAACGACTACAACCTGGACACGTCCAAGGCCAAGGCCGACGCGGCTGTCGCCATCGTCAAGCATCTCCAATCGAAGGGTCTGCGGATCGACGGTGTCGGCATCCAACTGCACGGCGGTCTGACGTATCCCCGACCCGAGACCCTTGAGTACGCGATTACGACGCTGGCCGCCACGGGCGTGAAGGTCATGATTACCGAGCTGGACATCAAGACGCAGACGCGAGGCCCCCGCGGCGCCGACGTCACCCAGGTCAACCGGGAGAGCACCAGCGATTCGAGCGCGGACACCGCGGAGACCCAGAAGAAGCTCGCGGACAAGTACACCGAGATCTTCTCGATCCTGGTCAAACACAGAAAGGACATCGCCCGCGTCACGTTCTGGGGCGTCTACGACAAGACGTCCTGGATCGGCGGCTCGCCGCTGTTGTTCGATCGGGAGTATCAGCCCAAGGAGGCCTTCTTCGCCGTGGTCAAGACCGCTTCATCCGGTTCGCCCGAGCCGGCCCAGCCGGCCGCTCGCAGAGGCGGTGGACGCGGCGGATTCGGCGGACCGATCGAGCTGGGTCCGGACGACAAACCCGCCTTCGACGACCCGCCGGCAGAATTCAGAACCAAGCGGGAGAATATCCCTCATGGCGAACTGACGATGGTCGAGTACGACTCCAAGACGGTCGGAACGCGTCGGAAGATGCTCGTCTACACCCCGCCTGGCTACTCCGCCGGCCGCAAGTACCCCGTGCTGTACCTGCTGCACGGCATCGGCGGCGATGAACGCGAATGGCAGCGGTTGTGCAGTCCGGAGAACATCCTCGACAACCTTCTGGCCGACGGCAAGATCGAGCCGATGATCGTGGTCATGCCCAACGGTCGCGCCCAGGTCAATGACCGCGCCGAGGGGAATGTCTTCGCCACCGCGCCGGCGTTCGCGAACTTCGAGAACGATCTGCTCAAAGATGTGATTCCCGCCATCGAGGGCAAGTACTCGGTATACGCCAATCGCGAGAACAGGGCCCTGGCCGGGCTCTCCATGGGGGGAGGCCAGGCCTTGAATTTCGGCCTCGGTCACCTCGACGTGTTCGCCTGGGTCGGAGGATTCTCCTCGGCCCCCAACACGAAACCTCCCGCCGAACTCGTGCCCGACCCGGCGGCCGCTCGGGAGAAGCTCAAGCTGCTCTGGCTCGCCTGCGGCAACCAGGACGGCCTGATCCGCATCAGCCAAGGGCTCCACAAGTATCTCAAAGAGAACAACGTGCCGCACGTCTGGCACGTCGATTCCCACGGTCACGACGGGACCGAATGGGCGAAGAACCTGTATCTGTTCGCTCAACACATCTTCAAGACGCCCGCCACGGCCTCCGCATCTGCCGGGAGGTTCGTGCTTCGGGTCGACTGCGGGGCGTTCGAGTCGTACAAGGACAAGCAGGGGAACGTCTGGGTGGCCGATCAGGAACTGGAGGCAGGCAAGACCTGGGGCGCGGTGTATGGCTCGACGCTGGACCGAGCAGGGGCAGGGATCACCGGGACGGAGATCCCTCGGATCTACGAGACGGAGCGATACAGCGTGGAGTCGTACAAGTTCACGGTCCCCAACGGCAAGTACACGGTGCGCTTGCACTTCGCGGAGGCATACGACGGCATCACAGGCCCCGGGGAGCGGGTGTTCTCCGTCAGTGTTCCGGGCCAGCCGGTGCTGAAGGACCTGGACCTCTTCAAGACCGTCGGCTTCCTCAAGCCGCTGGTCAAGGAGTACAAGGGCGTGCCTGTGGAGAACGGTCAGCTGGTGATCGGCTTTACGCCGAACATCGAGAACCCGCAGATCTGCGGCATCGAGATCCTGGCGGAGTGACGGGCCGTCGCGTCATGGATGAGTTGTCCATGGCTGTGACCATACTGGGCCCGCAAGGATTCGAACCTTGGACCAAGGGATTATGAGTCCCCTGCTCTACCGCTGAGCTACGAGCCCTAAGTGTCTACAAGACAAGAGTTTACATCCCAATTTTGCGATCAACAGAGTTGCGTCTACAACCTTGACTACAACCGCTGCGCCGAATACAATGAGCCTGTGTTCGTAACATCTATCGAAATTGCCGAGGACACTAGCCATGACGCAGCACAACTCCAGGCGAAGAACGCACCCAAACAGATTCCCGCTTACTTTACATCCTACGGGCCAGTACTGCAAGAAGATAAGAGGCAAAGTGGAAAAAAGCATCAGAAAGGGGGCCAGGAGACGCGCCGAAATGGGGGCCACCT
>CALEZT010000218.1 GCA_937927975.1 uncultured Phycisphaerales bacterium | reverse complement strand
GGCATACGATCTCGTATTCGTTGACTGGAGTTCAGACGTGTGCTCTTCCGATCTACCTTTCAAGGCAATTTCGCTGGCTGACGAGACACTGTCCTTGTCCAGGCTGACGAGAACGCAGGCGATGCCGTCTACGATCTGGACTTGGGCTGGGTGCTGTTGTTCAACGAAGGCCGATAGGCGGCGGGTCGAGACGTAGCGAGCCAGGGACTTGGCTAAGTGGGGGTCCAGGATTAGGAATTGTGATTGGAGATTTGGCGTGATCCGGAGAGCGACGGCTTCGCAGACCGCAACAAGCCTGCAATGTTCTGTCACTGCACGGCGGATGGTATCACGCTGCTCAGGAATACCGGTGTCCGGTAGTCGCAATGCGGCGGCAGCGAAGATATGAGTGGGCGTCTCACCTGCCACTCGATAGACATTGGAGAGGTCAAAAAGCCCTCTCTCAAGCTTGGCAAGGTCGAGCACAGAAGACGCCTCACTGTGGTTGGCCAGGAATATGGTGAGTGCACGCTGTTCCGGGGGCACAGAGGGGCTGTCGGCAGGTGAGTGGGCGTTCGCGAGAGCGCAGGAAAAGAGCAGAAGCCACAGGCTGAATGGCCAAGAGTGGTCACAGTATGGGTTGCTGCCAGATTTGCGTCCTGAATGGCTATCCATCCTTCTCGTCCGTAACCCGTCCTGTGGGGCCTTTGCGCACCTCAGAAGATGGTTGGTTGCCGGTCTCATTGGTTTTGAAACCAAGACTAGGGTCAAGGTCGTGTCCAACCGTCCCACCGATCTGCTCGAAAGAGCGGCCTTCTTTCATCTCAGTGGCGGCCTGCTTTGCCAATTCGGACGACCGCGCGTTGTATACAGCGACAGAATAGACTGTCCCGCCCTCTTCGTCTATCCATGTCATGGGGAGAACGCCGGGCGGAAGATTACCACTCTCTACCACCTTATAGGCTTCCTTCATCCCAGAGTCGACCTGCATATGCCGACGTACGTTATCAAAGACTCGGATAGATGGGCCAGGGGGAGTATAGAGGGCGTTTTCAATTTCAGCTTCCGAAAGAGGCGCGACTGTATCGGATTTCGCATCGATCTTCTTCTTGCCAGTGACGGCGTCGGCTATTGATTCACTCACATCTGCGGCAGCACCCCCGATTCTCTGTAGAGGGCTCTTCTGCTGAATTTGCGCGACTTGCTGGAGGACTTTCTCATCCTCAATACGGGCGAACTGTTGAATGTATTGCGCAATACTCTCACCAGTATCGAGAGTCCACACGAAGGACTCTCCTTTGAGAATGAGCATGAGGCTTGTTCTCGCTCGCAGCACCGCAGTGCGTTCCGCAGCGGTGCGCATTGCAGATTGCAGGGCTGCTTCGCCCGAACGCCGCACGACGGCACTCCCATAGCCGACCAAGGTGATATCGCCTGTGCCAGGAACAGTGACAATCTTCCCACCCACAGGGGGAGTGACTCCGCGACGAAGCTCGTTCATGAGAACCGCGAGCCCGTCAGTGAATGTCTTTGCACAAACAACATTCTCTGTTGTGTGACTCAGCATGGATCGCGTCCTAGGCGTTGAAATGACGCTCACAGACACATTGCCATTTCCATCGTCCTCAACGTCGAAAACGACGAAGCCGCGCAGAGTGCCTTGCACAACCTGCTTATATTGTTCGCGGTACGTTCTAACCAGGTTACCAACGTCTTCGGTGCCGGTGACCCCCATGTCAAGAGCGCCATATTGCTCCTGATCAGTCTTGATAAAGGCTCCAAACAACATTTGTGCGAGATTGGTCTTCGCATTTGTATACGCATCCAAGTAGGCTAATCGTTTACTAATGCGTGTCGCTGTGGGGTTCTCATAGACAGCATACGTGGCGCGGCCGACAGCAATAGCTCCCACGCCACTTGGGAACTTGTGCCATCTCGAACTCTGAAGGCTTTCGGCCTGGGTCTGGACATCGGCCGAGACCTCTGGCTTAGTGATGTAGTCAACAGGCTGGGGGGAAGCCAGGACTTCCTGAAGCGACGGTGTGTAGGACTGATCCTGGGGTGCTGGGGTGCTCTGATTCGAAAGGGCTGTCGCCGACAACAGCAGGCAGAGCATCAAGGGTATGGTGTGCGATCTGGACATAGTCAACTCCTTTGTCATTTAGTCAGAAGCTGATTCTACAAGGCCAAACGTGATTCTACCTCGAAAATCAAACACCTGCAAGAGAATTGGGGTTTCCGGAAGGTGGTCGAGCTGTGGAGGGGGATTGGTCGTTTAAGATCGGAAGAGCACACGTCTGAACTCCAGTCACCGAATACGATC
>CALEZT010000217.1 GCA_937927975.1 uncultured Phycisphaerales bacterium | reverse complement strand
AGTACAAGGACGTCATGCTCCCCATGACCGTTCTTCGCCGTCTCGACTGCGTCCTTTCGCCCACCAAGGACAAGGTTCTCGAACAGCAGAAGAAACTCTCGGGCGGTAAGGTCAAAAACGTCGATCCTATTCTCTGCCGCGTCACGGGCGTGCCTTTCTACAATACAAGCCGCTACACCTTCGAAAAGCTCAAGGGCGACCCGAACAACATCGCCGCAAATCTGACCCACTACATCAAGGGTTTCTCCACGCGGGCCCGGGAGATCATCGAGAACTTCGGGTTCGAGGAACACATCGCCAAGCTCGACAAGGCCGACCGGCTTTATCTGGTAGTGTCCAGGTTCTGTGATATCGACCTGCACCCGCACGCCGTCTCAAACATCGAGATGGGCTACATCTTCGAGGAGCTGATCCGGAGGTTCAACGAGGCATCGAACGAGGAAGCCGGCGACCACTTCACCCCCCGTGAGGTTATTCGCCTGATGGTGAACCTCCTCTTTATGCCGGACGGTGACATCTTAACCACCAAAGGAATCGTCAAGACCCTATACGACCCGGCCTGCGGGACGGGCGGCATGTTATCCGTGGCTGAGGACTACGTGCGCGAGCTCAATCCCGACGCCCGCCTGGAGGTCTTCGGACAGGACTACAACGCCCAGGCCTACGCCATCTGCGGCTCTGACATGATGATCAAGGGCCAGGATATCGAGCACATCGCCTTTGGCGACAGTTTTACCGACGACCGATTCCCTCGCCACAAGTTTGATTACATGCTGGCCAATCCGCCCTTCGGTGTGGAGTGGAAGCCGGAAGCCGACTTCGTCACACGCGAACATGAAGAGCAGGGCTTTGGAGGACGTTTCGGCGCTGGACTGCCCCGCATCAATGACGGCTCCCTGCTCTTTATCATGCACATGATCAGCAAGATGAAGGACCCGAAGGAGGGCGGCACCCGGCTTGGAATCGTCTTCAACGGTTCGCCGCTGTTCACCGGCGCGGCCGAGTCGGGAGAGAGCGAGATCCGCCGCTGGATCATCGAGAACGATTGGCTGGAGGCAATTGTTGCCCTGCCGGACCAGCTCTTCTACAACACGGGCATCTACACCTACCTCTGGATCGTCACCAATCGGAAAAAGCCGGGGCGCAAGGGCAAGATTCAACTGGTGGACGGAACGAAGTTCTTCAAGAAGATGCGCAAATCCCTCGGCAATAAGCGGAACGAGGTCTGTGACAATCAGCGCGACGAGATTACCCGGCTCTATGGGAATCTAATAGATGCGGATCATGTCCGCATTTTCGATAACCAGGACTTCGGCTACCGGCGCATCACTGTAGAACGTCCTCTGCGGCTCAACTTCGCAGTGGACGAGACTCGAATCGCCCGCCTCATGGAGACAACGGCCTTCGCCAACCTGGCCGCCAGCAAGAAACGCAAGGATACAAAGGCCGCTCAGGCCGAGATCGAAGAAGGCCGCAAGCTGCAGGAAGGCATCCTGTACGGCCTGCGGCCGCTTGCCGGTAGAGGCATCGTCATGAACCGGGAACTGTTCGCGGAGATGGTGAAGACGGCGTTCAAGAAGGCGGGTCTCAAGATTCCCGCCGTCCTGTTGAAGGCCCTCCTCATGGCCCTGGCGGAACGAGATGAAACAGCGGATATCTGCACCGACGCCAAGGGCAACCCCGAATCCGATCCCGAACTGCGCGACTACGAGAATGTGCCGCTCAAGGAAAACGTGGACGAATACATGAAGCGCGAGGTCCTGCCTCACGTGCCAGATGCCTGGGTGGACGAGTCCAAGACCAAGGTCGGTTACGAAATCAATATCAACCGCTACTTCTATCAGTACAAGCCGCCCCGGCCGTTCGAAGAGATCGAAACGGACCTCAAGAAGATCGAGAAGGAAATCGCGGACATGCTCGCGGAGGTGACCGAATGAGCGAGAATCTGCCCGCTCCCCGTGACTCCCAGATTGTCATCTACCAGGCCGACTCTGGCGCGACCCGCCTTGAGGTGCGCCTGCAGGATGAGACGGTCTGGTTGACGCAGAACTTGATGGCGGAGCTGTATCAAACCACCAAGCAGAACATAAGCCTGCACATACAAAATATTTATGAAGAGGGCGAACTCGACCCGGAGGCAACTGTCAAGAAATACTTGACAGTTCGCTCGGAGGGCTCGCGGACGGTCAAGCGACCGCTCGATTATTACAATCTGGACATGATCATTGCGGTGGGATACCGGGTCAAGTCCGGCGTCGCCACCCGGTTCCGCCAGTGGGCCACGGCCCGCCTTCGTGAATACATCGTCAAGGGGTTCACGCTCGACGACGAACGGCTGAAGGGCGGCAGCGGGATGGTGGACTACTTCGATGAACTGCTTGCACGCATCCGCGAGATTCGCGCCAGTGAAGCGAGGGTCTACCAGCGCATCCGGGAGATCTTCGCGCTGGCCTGCGACTACCGCGAGGGCGAGGAAGAAACGCAGCGCTTTTTCGCCACCATGCAGAACAAGATGCACCATGCCGCCACCGGCATGACGGCGGCGGAGATCGTCCGGCGGCGAGCGGACGCAGGCAAGGCTAACATGGGCCTGACCGCGTGGAAAGGCGGCCGGGTGATCAAACGCGACGTGGGGACAGCCAAGAACTACCTCGACGCCAGGGAAATCGATACGCTCAACCGCATTACCGTGATGTTTCTGGACCAAGCGGAGTTCCGCGCCCAGCGGCGACAGGACATCCGGATGAGCGACTGGGAGGCATTCCTCGACAAGTTCCTGCGCGACACCGAATTGCCCGTGCTCATCGGCCCCGGAACGGTCAGTCATGATGTCGCCCTCGATTGGGCGCAGGAACAGTACGACGCCTTCGCCGAGCGGCGGCGGCTGGCTGCGGAAGCCGAGGCCGAGACCCGGTACGTCGAGGACCTGCGGACGTCCGCGAAAATGCTGGAGACGCGGCGCAAGGAACTGCCTACGAAGAAAAAGAAACCTCCGAAGAGCCAGAATAAAGACGGGAAAAAAGGGCCTCGCAAAGGGGGCAAGTCATGAGTCGGGGTGCGTATCCGCATTATAGACAATCCGGCATCGAATGGCTGGGGAAGATTCCGGCGCATTGGGAGGTCCGAAGGCTGAAGTACACGGCTGATCTGGTCAACGTGAAGGTCGATGGGGCTGATAACGACCTGCCTTACACCGGGCTTGAACACATCGAATCTTGGACGGGCAAGCGAATCTCACCGAACGGAGATACAACAAGCGAGGGCCAGGCGAACCTGTACCGTCGTGGCGATGTGCTCTTTGGCAAGCTACGGCCGTACCTGGCAAAGGCGCACGCGGCCGACTCGGACGGCATATGTACCGGAGAATTGCTTGTCCTTCGCCCCAAGGTCGTTCAGCAGAAGTTCTTGGTGGACTACGTGCTCAATCCTGACTTCGTGGCCATCGTGGATTCGTCCACCTACGGGGCGAAGATGCCTCGTGCGAACTGGGATTTCATCGGCAATTTGCCGACCTTGGTTCCCTCGCTCGACGAGCAACGCGCCATCGCCGCTTTCCTGGACCGCGAGACGGCGCGGATCGATACGCTGGTCGAGAAGAAGCGGCGGCAGATCGAGTTGCTCCAGGAGAAGCGATCCGCCCTCATCAGCCACGCCGTCACCAAGGGACTCGACCCCAACGCACCGATGAAGGATTCCGGCATTGAATGGCTGGGGGAGATTCCGGAGCATTGGGACCTCCCACCCCTTTATGCCAGATACAGCGTTGAATTGGGAAAGATGCTCGATGCCAAGCGAATCACGGGAGAGTTCTTGTTACCATACCTCCGGAACATCGATGTTCAGTGGGACCGCGTGAATGTTGAGAACCTGCCTGAGATGGATATTGCCCCTGATGAGTATAACCGCTTCACGTTGACCGAAGGTGACCTTGTCATCTGCGAAGGAGGTGAGGTTGGGCGAACGGCAATGTGGCACGGGGAACTGCAAGTCTGTGCGTTTCAGAAAGCGATTCACCGCGTGCGACCTCGCAGTCTTCGAGACGTACAACGCTTCTTCTATTACGTCATGCGAACTGCTGCTGGTAGCGGTGTTTTTCTGGCGTACGGTAATCCCAATACGATTCCGCATCTGACGGCGGAGAAGCTGCGTGTTTATCGATTCCCGTTTCCTCCACGTGATGAGCAACAGAGGATTGTTGCGCACCTTGATCGGGAGACGGCGCGGATCGATGCGTTGGTAGACAAGGTCATCGAGTCCATCGATGGCCTGCGCGAATACCGCACCACCCTGATTTCTGCGGCAGTGACGGGCAAGATCGACGTGCGCAAGGAGGTCGACTGATGCCGGGCCAACACACCGAACACGCATTCGAGACCGCCATCGAACACCACCTGACCACGGCAGGTGGGTACGAGAAAGGCGACCGGGAGGCGTTCGATCCCGAGCGCGGCCTCTTCCCCCAGGACGTGATCTCTTTCGTCCAGGCAACCCAGCCCAAGGAATGGGAATACCTTTCGAACCTCCAAAAGGAGAAGGCCGAAGACACTCTGCTGGACGACCTCTGCCGGGCGCTCAATTCCGACCACGAGGGGTGTCTCTCCGTCCTGCGACACGGATTCAAATGCTTTGGAAAGCTGTTTCGCGTGGCCTACTTCGCCCCGGCGAGCGGAATGAACCCGGATACCCAGAAGCTCTATGCGGCCAATCGACTCACGGTGACCCGTCAGCTTCGCTACTCGGCCAAGCATGGCAACACCCTCGATGTGACCCTGGCCTTGAATGGCATACCCGTCTCCACGCTGGAACTTAAGAACCCCATGACCGCCCAGACCTGGCGGCATGCGATCACCCAATATAAAAATGATCGCGACCCGGCGGACTCGATCTTCCAGTTCAAGAAGCGCACGCTGGTCCATTTCGCCGTGGACACAGACGAAGTTTACATGGCCACGCGACTGTCCGGCCGCGGCACCTATTTTCTGCCCTTCAACAAGGGCTGCAGAGGCGGCGCGGGCAACCCGGAGAATCCGGGCGGCTACAAAACCGCCTACCTATGGGAAGAGGTCCTGGAGCGGCACAGCTTTCTCGACATCCTGGCAAGGTTTATTCATCTCCAGGTCGAGGAGAAGCAGCTAGGCGGCAAGAAGGTGAAGCGGGAGACGATGATCTTTCCGCGCTATCACCAGCTTGATTGCGTGCGGAAGCTCGTGGCCGACGCCCGCATGCGCGGGGCCGGGACCAATTACCTTGTCCAGCACTCAGCCGGCAGCGGCAAATCCAATTCCATCGCCTGGCTGGCCCATCGGCTCGCCAGTCTCTATACCGAAAAGGACGAAAAGGTCTTCGACTCGATCATCGTGGTTACCGACCGTGTCGTCCTCGACCAGCAGCTACAGAACACAATCTATCAGTTCGAGCACAAGCAGGGTGTGGTCCAGAAGATCGACATCAACTCGACCCAGTTGGCCGAGGCCCTCGGGTCTG
>CALEZT010000216.1 GCA_937927975.1 uncultured Phycisphaerales bacterium | reverse complement strand
GCCTGCTCTGGTATCGCCGTCTCCATCGCCTGAGCCTTTTGAGATAGTTACTTAACCCCCAGCAACGTCAACAGCGTGAAGACCGGGGGCGCGATACCCATATCACGCAACATTCCCAGGTGCCTTCTCACGGCACTCGATACCCATCCCTCGTATTCGACCGGGACAGAATCCCGCCCTTCGCCTTGACCTTTCGGTTTATGCTCCATATTCACCACTTCAATGATCCCATTGCGAAAACACTGTGTGTACCACTCCCTCGGCTCAGTCTCCTGATAGCGTGGGAGATACGCAACAAGACCATCGTAGTTGTAGCGACTGCGCTCAAGATTGCAGGATGCTATCCATCTGCCAGCTTTTGCCAGTTCTACAGGGTGAGCAGCAAACCATGACAAATCGTAGCGGGATTGGGCGGTAAACGCGTCGAACGGTATGAGATGCAGTACGTACTTCGTTCCATGGACCAGTGGTACGGGCGTCTCTCCCGCCTGTATCTTGCTCAGACGCTCTGCCTGAAATGCCTGAGTTCGTGCGGCAACGGTGTCCCTCATTCCGAACAACGTGCGCAGGCCGGTCACATCCAGTCTGGGTCTGCCCGCGCTCGTACGATAATAGAACCTGTCGTCTCCACCGCAAACCACCATATGTGGAGCATTGAAGCTGCGCGCCACTCTGATGACTACGGCGAATCTCTCTTCTCCCACAGCAACAGGCTGTATTTGTACGCCGTAGATCTTTGGGCTGGTTCCATCCCCGATGAGACTCTCGATACGCTGCCTCAACCGATCTGGATTCTCCAGGGGAATGCCACATAGCTCGTTCGGAATTCCCTTCGCTTTGTCTTCTCTGACCCCATAGATGATGTCTCCTCCATGAGTGTTTGCGAACGCGCTGATGTCTCGCACGAATTCCTTCTTGTCTTCCGGCTTATCAAGGGGAAGCGACTCCTTGTATTCGCGAATCGTGCTTTCAGGAAGTTGGTTACTGATAAGCTCGTCGAGGTCAGCTTTCGTTATGTCGCTAATCGGTTTGTTCAGGCCCATCCGGTCTCTCCCACCATCAGAATGTACCTAAAGAAGTTTGGGCGACGGCGGATTTGTGTCCGCCGTCGCCCGTGCTGCGAGTATATATAGCGCGCCGGTTCTACTTGGCTTCGAACTCGGCGTCGATGACGTCTTCGCCGCCCTTGCGTTTGACTTCGGCTTCGCCGGGGCCGGGCTGCGGCTGGGCCTGAGGCTGGGCTCCGGTGGCCGCCTGCTTTTTGGCCGCCTCTTCGTAGAGGGCCTTGCCCAACTCTTGGCTGGTCTCGTTGAGGTTCTCGATCGCCTTGCGGATCGCGGAGGCGTCCTCGCCCTTGACTGCTTCCTTGAGGTTGTTGACCGCGCTTTCGATCTTGCCTCGCGTTTCGGAGGAGACCTTGGCGCCGTGCTCCTTCAGCGTCTTTTCGGTCGAGTAGACGATCTGATCGGCCTGGTTCTTGAGGTCGATGACCTGCCGGCGTTTCTTGTCTTCCTCCGCGTGCGCTTCCGCATCGCGGGTCATCTTCTTGATCTCCTCTTCGCTCAGTCCGGAGCTCGACTTGATCTCGATCGACTGCTGCTTGCCCGTGCCCAGGTCCTTGGCGGAGACGTGCAGGATGCCGTTGGCGTCGATATCGAAGGCGACCTCGATCTGCGGCATGCCTCGCGGGGCCGGCGGGATGTCCGCAAGCTGGAAACGGCCCAGCGTGCGGTTGTCCCTGGCGAACTCGCGCTCGCCCTGCAGGACGTGGATGTCGACCGTCGTCTGGCTGTCGGCCGCGGTCGAGAAGACTTCCTTCTTGCTGGTCGGGATCGTCGTGTTGCGGTCGATCAGCTTGGTCATGACGCCGCCCAGGGTCTCGACGCCCAGCGACAGCGGCGTGACGTCCAGCAGCAGGATATCCTTGACGCCTGCGTCGCCCATGAGCACCGCGCCCTGGATCGCGGCGCCCAGCGCGACGACCTCGTCGGGGTTGAGGCTCTTGTTGGGCTCCTTGTTGAAGATCGCCTTGGCGATCTGCACGACCTTCGGGATTCGCGTGGAGCCGCCGACCATCAGGACCTCGGCCACGTCCTCGGGTCGCAGCTTGGCGTCCTTGAGGGCCGTGTAGCATGGGGCTTTGAGCCGCTCGAAGACCGGGTCGCACAGCGATTCGAACTTGCTCCGCGTGATCGAGATCTGCAAGTGCTTGGGACCGGAGGCGTCGGCCGTGATGAACGGCAGGTTCACCGTGGTCTCCAGTTGCGAGCTCAGCTCGATCTTGGCCTTCTCCGCGGCCTCCTTGAGTCTCTGATGGGCCATCGGGTCCTGGCGGAGGTCGATGCCTTCGGTCTTCTTGAACTCATCGGCCAGGAAGTTGATCAGGACCGCGTCGAGATCGTCGCCGCCCAGGTGGGTGTCGCCGTTGGTGCTGAGCACTTCGAAGACGTTGTCGCCGATGTCGAGGATGGAGATATCGAACGTGCCGCCGCCGAAGTCGAAGACCGCGACCTTTTCGTTCTTCTTCTTCTCGAGGCCGTAGGCCAGTGCCGCCGCGGTGGGCTCGTTGATGATACGCTCGACCTTCAGGCCTGCGATCGTCCCGGCGTCCTTGGTCGCCTGGCGCTGCGCGTCGTTGAAGTACGCAGGCACCGTGATGACCGCGCGGTCCACCTTCTCGCCCAGGTAGGTCTCGGCGGTCTTCTTGAGGTCCTGCAGGATCATCGCCGAGATCTCCGGCGGCGTGTATTCCTTGCCGCGAACGTTGACCTTGACCAGGTCGTTCGCGCCGCCGACCACTTTGTAGGGGACCAGCTTCTCTTCCGAGGCCACCTCGCTGTGCCGTCGGCCCATGAATCGTTTGATCGAAAAGACCGTGTTCTCGGGGTTGGTCACCTGCTGGTGCTTGGCGATCTGGCCTACCAGGATCTCCCCTTTGTCTGTAAAACCGACCACCGAGGGGGTCAGCCGCCCGCCGGATGCGTTGATCAACACCTTCGGCGCCGAACCTTCCATCACGGCGACGACGGACAGGGTTGTGCCCAGGTCTATTCCTATGATTTTGCTCATGTTCAACGTCCTTTCCTTGCTCTTCGCTGGCATCCGACGATCGTTTTCTCAACTTCGCGTTCCGCCAATCGCGCACAGAAACATATACCACAGACAGAATCCTTGCAAAACCCGTGCCAGCCGGTGGGGTTGAATGAGTCGTAGTGTAACTATTGGAAAAAGCGGGAGTTACGCAAGATCTGATTGTGGTTGCCGTCGCGGTCAGGACGTCGGCCAGGTCGAGCGTGTCACTTCTTCGTGCCATTTTGGCAGGAGGCGGAATTCAGGAAGGGGATTCTTGAACCGGGATGCCACGCCGGGTATCATAGGTGGATATCGTGGGGAGAGGAAGGCAGCTCGCAAGACTCATGCGAGGGTCGTGAAAGAGGTCAGCCGGGTCCGGCGTAAACGATGGACCCGGATGGCGACGGAAATCACTCGTTGCGGCACGCCAACACAAAGTGAACTGGAAGGAGGTCACATCATGAGCAAATCACGACGGATTGCGGTAGTGGCGCTGGGCCTGATGGCTCTTCAGGCTTCGGCCGCCGACAAATCCCTGGTCCTGTACCTGCCGTTCGACGAGGGCGCAGGCAACACGGTCAGGGACGCATCCCCCTACAACAACCCCGGCACGATCGTCGGCAGTCCTGCTTGGATCGCGGGCGCCAAGGGCATGGCTCTGAACTTCACCGCCAACGGGCAGCACGTCCGGGTCCCGGAGATCCCCGAGTACGACGTGACCTCCGCGGTCAGCCTGCTGGCCTGGGTCAGGACTTCGACCGTCCCGAACTGGGCACGCGTGATCGACAAATCCCAGTGGCAGACCTCCGGCTTCGACCTGGTCCTGACGCAGAATGTCGGTCTGCCCCGCCTGGAGTTCTTCGTCAACAACACCACGTCGCTGGCCGACGCGACGACCCCGGTCATGAACAACGAATGGCACTTCATCGCAGGCACTTTCGGCAACAAGACGATCCGCGTCTACGTCAACGGCAAGCTGGAGGGCCAGGCCCAGTCCGTCAACCAGGTGGACATCAACCCGAACAACCTGCCGGTCATGATCGCCGGCGAGGCCAGTTCCAACGGCGGCAACCAGTTCTTCGGCGGCATCGACGAACCTGCGATGTATAACCGCGAGCTGTCGGCCGACGAGATCAAGGCCATTTTCGAGAACGGCATGGCCCCGCCGGAGATCGCGGCCTATCCGCAGCCCAAGGACGGCGCGGTCGACGTGCCTCGCGACGTCACGCTGGGCTGGACCGCCGGCGGATTCGCCGCGTCGCACGATGTCTACTTCGGCGCCTCGTCCGACGACGTCGCCAACGCGGGCCGGACCGACCCGCTGGGCGTGCTCGTCAGCGAAGGCCAGACCGACGCCGCGTTCGATCCCGACGGCCTGCTCGACTACGGCCGGACCTACTTCTGGCGCATCGACGAGGTGAACGCGGCGCCCGACAACACGATCTTCAAGGGCGAGGTCTGGCGTTTCACCGTCGAGCCCTACGGCTATCCGGTGACGCCCATCGCGGCCACCGCCTCCGGTTCGGGCAACAACATGGGTCCGCAGAACACCATCAACCGCTCGGGTCTCGACGCCGACGACCGGCATTCCAGCGACTCCACGCAGATGTGGACCAGCAACGCGACCAAGCCGGCCTGGATCCGGTACGAGTTCGACCAGGTCTACAAGTTCCATGAGATGTGGGTCTGGAACTCCAACCAGGTGATCGAGCCCATGCTGGGTCTCGGCGCCAAGGACGTCACGATCGAGTACTCCCTCGACGGCCAGACCTGGACGGTCTTCGATGGCGTGCCCGAATTCGCCCAAGCGCCGGGGGCGCCTGGCTACGAGGCCAACACCACCGTCGATTTCGGCGGCGTGGACGCCAAGTTCGTCAAGCTCACGATCAACGCCAACTGGGGCGGCGTCGCCCCCCAGACCGGCCTGGCGGAGGTCCGGTTCTTCTATGTTCCGGTCCAGGCCTTCGAGCCCAGACCCGCCGACGGGGCCAAGAACGTCGGCGTCGAGGCCTCGCTCGACTGGCGGCCCGGTCGGGAAGCGGAATCGCACAAGGTCTATCTCGGCACCGACAAGGACGCGATGGCCCTGGCCGCGACGGTCGCCGACCACGGCTACACGCCGGCCTCGCTGAACCTGGGAACGACGTACTTCTGGAGAGTCGATGAGGTCGGTGCAGCAGACGCCTATGAAGGCAAGGTCTGGAGCTTCACGACCGAAGAGTACGCTGTCGTCGACGACTTCGAGAGCTACACCGACGCGGAAGGCTCGCGTATCTACGAGGCCTGGATCGACGGTCTGACCACCGGCGCCAGCGGCTCGCAGGTAGGCTACGACAGCGCCCCCTTCGCGGAGAAGGCGATCGTCCACAGCGGGACGCAGTCGATGCCCCTGGCGTACAACAACTCGACCGCAAGCGTCTCCGAGGCGGAACTGACTTTCTCGGCGCAGGATTGGACCCGTCACGGCGTCACGACCCTCGTCCTGTACTTCCGCGGGCAGTTGACCAATACGCCGGCCTCCCTGTACGTGAAGATCAACGGCACGAAGGTGCCTTACAACAGCGGCACGCCTGCGACCACGATGAACCTCTGGAAGCAGTGGTCGATTCCCCTGGCGGCCACCGGCGCCAATCTCAACAACGTTCGGAGTCTGACGATCGGCGTCGAAGGCGCCGGCGCCAAGGGCACGCTGTTCTTCGACAACATCCGACTGTACGCAGCCGCCCCTGCGGTGGCCAACCCCGCCGACCCCGGCACGAACGGCCTGGTCGCCTACTACAAGATGGATGGCGACGTTCAGGACAGCTCCGGAAGGAACTACCACGGCGCCACCAACGGCGTCGTGGGCTATGAGACCGGCTACGCCGGTCAGGCTTTGATCTTCAACGGGACCAACGCCTACGTGGACCTGCCCATCGGTCCGCTGATGCCCACGCTGACCGACATGACGGTTGCGACGCATATCAATTTCGTCGGCGGCAGCAGCGCCTGGCAGCGGATCTTCGATTTCGGATCGGGCACCTCGAGCTACATGTTCCTGTGCCCGCGCCAGGGGACCAGCGGCAACATGCGGTTCGGCATCCGCTCGACCACGGTGGCCGAGCAGATCGTCAACAGCCCCGGCCCGATGACCGTCGGCTGGCACCACACTGCGATCGTGATCGACAGCCAGGCCAGGACGCTGACGCTGTACGTCGATGGCGAACCGGTCGCGTCCGGCGCCACGGCGGTCCTGCCGAAGGACCTGGGCACGACGACCCAGAACTGGCTCGGCCGCTCGCAGTACACCGCCGACGGCTATCTTCACGGCTCGCTCGACGACTTCCGCATCTACAATCGCGCGTTGTCGCAGGCGGAACTCCGTTATCTGGCCGGCGACCGCTGATCGGCCCACAGTACGCAGAGCATGACAACGGACCCCAGTCCCGGCCTTTCGGGACTGGGGTCTTTGCTTTTTTCGTGAACGGAATCAGAGGCATTCTCTTTCGAGAAAGACTTTGATGCCTCGCGTTCGCCCTGGGACGGCGCCAAGGGTGGCTGTTTGGCTGGTGCGGGGCGGTTTTTCCTTGAATTCCGCTGCGGCAAGCGGGTATACTAATTCGTAGGCACACTTTCGTTATTGCCCGACGAAGGTCCTGCAACGAGGGACGGACGGGGGTCGGCCGTCCGGCGTCGGGCGTCTTTGCTGGCCTGCAATGGGCAGGCGAGCTTCGTGCCAAGGTGTCGGTGGATGGGTGATATTCAAACCGAAAGTCGGGACGTGCGATGGGGCAGTTTATCGCGGGGGTTGGGTGCTGCCTGTCTATCCGCAATCCATGCAACTCTTTTTTGGCAATCTCTTTTTGAAGGAGGACATACCATGCAAAAGCTGAGGATTCTGGCAGCAGTTCTGATGCTGGCGAGCGTAGCCTCGCTGGCCTCGGCTCAGGAGTTCAGCGACAATTTCGATTCCTACCCCTCCGGCGCGCCCCTGCACGGCGTGGGCGGCTGGCAGGGCTGGGACAACGTGGCGGGCGCAGGCGCCCCCACGTCCAGCAAGTACGCTTACAGCCCCAAGAACTCCGTGGAGATCGTCGGGACCGCCGACCTCGTCCACGAGTTCACGCCCAACGGCGGCAAATGGGAACTCTCGATCATGCAGTACATCCCTTCGGGCACCAGCGGTATCCAGTACTTCATTCTGATGAACCAGTACGGCAGCGGCCGCGACTGGTCCGTTCAGACCCAGTACAATCTGGCGAACGGAACCATCACGGCGGACTACAGCAGCACCAACAGCGGCAAGACGATCGTGTACGACAAATGGGTCCAGATCCGCGTCATCATCGATCTGACCGCCAACACCTGCCAAGAATACTATGACGGCGTGCTGATCGCCTCCGGCGTGTGGGACGACAACAATCACACCACGCTCGAAGCCATCGACCTGTACGGCAACGGCGCCTCGTCGATCTACTATGACGACCTCCAGGTGACCGCCTACCTCGAACCGACGCCCGCCGACGGCGCGGTGGATGTGGTCCGCGAGCCCCAGCTTTCCTGGAAAGGCGCCGCGGCCCCCACGTACAATGTTTACCTGGGCACGTCGTATGCCGATGTCGCAGCAGCGACGGTGGCCAATCCGCTGGGCGTGCTCGTCGGCAGCGGCCTGAGCACTGCGAACTTCGAGCCGGATCGGCTGGAACTGGGCCAGACCTACTATTGGCGTGTCGACAGGGTGACCGCGGACGGGGTGCGCAAGGGCCGGATCTGGAGTTTCGCCTCCGAACCGTTCTCCTATGCGTTGAACGCAGCCGCCATCACGGCGACCGCCTCCAGCACCGCCGCGGCCACAATGCAGGCCGTCCGGACGATCGACGGCTCGGGTCTCAATGCCAACGACGGGCACTCCGCGCGCAGCGAGGACATGTGGCTCAGCGCCATGGGCGACATGCAGCCCTGGATTCAGTACGCGTTCGACAAGACCTATTGCCTGGACAAACTGGTTGTCTGGAACTCCAACCAGTTGATCGAGCCGCTGCTGGGCTTCGGCGCTAAGAACGTCACCATCGAGGTGTCCGTTGACGGCCAGACTTGGACGACCCAGGGCGAATACGAGTTCGCCCAGGCCGCCGGCCTGGAAGGCCACCCGGCCGACGCCACCGTCGATTTGGGCGGGATTCCCGCCCAGTACGTGCGACTGGCGATCCAGAGCAACTGGGGCGGCGGCATCCCGCAGTACGGCCTGAGTGAAGTCCGCTTCTTCTGGATTCCCAAGTCCGCCCGCGAGCCCAAGCCCGCCTCCGGCGCCACCGGCGTTTCCGCGGATACGACCCTGAGCTGGCGGGCCGGACACGATGCGGCCCAGCACCAGGTGTTCCTGGGCGCCGAGGCCGGCAGTCTCGCTCTGGCCGGCACGACCAGCGAGGCTTCCTACAGCCCGCAACTGGCGTTCAACCAGACCTACTTCTGGAAGGTGGTCGAGGTCAATCAAGCCCAGACGCCCAGCGCCTGGGAAAGCGACGTCTGGAGCTTCGCCACCGGCAGCTTCCTGACCGTCGACGACTTCGAAGCCTACACCGACGACGAGGGCAGCCGGATCTATGAGTCCTGGATCGACGGCGTCACCGACAACAAGAGCGGCTCGACCGTCGGCTACCTGCAGGCCCCCTTCGCCGAACGGACGATCGTCCACGGCGGCCGGCAGTCGATGCCCCTGATGTACGACAACTCCGCGTCGTTCTCCGTCTCGGAGGCCGCGAGGACTTTCGACACGCCTCAGAACTGGACGGTCAAAGAGGCCAGCAGCCTGTCGGTCTGGTTCCGTGGACAGGCGCCCGCCTTCGCCCAGTTGGCCAACGGCAACATCGTCATGAACGGCATCGGCGCCGATATCTGGGGCACCTCCGACGCCTTCCGCCTGGCCTACAAGACCCTCAACGGCGACGCCACGATCGTGGCCCGCGTCGAGAGCATCTACAACAGCAACGCCTGGGCCAAAGGCGGCGTCATGATCCGTCAGAACATCGACGCCGGCTCGATGCACGCCTTCATGCCCATCACCCCCGGCGGCAGCGGCGGCGGCAACGGCGCCAGCTTCCAGCATCGTCTCACAGCGGCTGGGGCCTCGACGAACAACGACAACACCGGCGCGGTCGTGGCGGCTCCCTACTGGGTGAAGCTCGAACGCAAGGGCAACGCCTTCTCGGGATTCATCTCCCCCGACGGCGTGACCTGGACGCAGTTGGGCACCGCGCAGACGATCCCGATGACCGGTCCTGTCCTGATCGGCCTGGCGTTGTGCAGCCATGACGCCGCGGTGGTGACCGGCGCGGAGTTCTCCAGCGTCGCCATCACCGGCAACGTGACCGGCTCCTGGCAGGTCGCGGAAATCGGCCTCACGCAACTGGCAGGCAACTCGATCGAAGGGCTGTTCCTGTCCGTCACCGACAGCTCCGGCAAGAGCAAGGTCGTCCAGCATCCGGACCCGGCAGCCACCGCCAGCATTCTGTGGCGGCAGTGGACGATCCCGCTGAGCGAGTTCACCACCGCGGGCGTGAAGACCAACGCGGTCAAGTCGCTGGTGATCGGTGTGGGCAACAAGGCCGCCCCGGTCAAAGGCGGCGCAGGCAAGGTCTTCATCGACGACATCGGCTTCGGCATCCCGCTCCCGTAATCGGGTTGGCGGATCGCCGGCCCGGCCCTCCGGTCGGATGTCCGGCCACTTGATGCAACGTCCCCGCGGGGGCCTGGAACCACAACCAGGCCCCCGCGGGTGTTTCCGGTCAAAGGCGGAAAAAGGGGACATTCTACTTTTTCGCCTGGCGGAGCACGCCGCGAAAAACGGGAACGCCGAAAAAGCAGAATGTCCCCTTTTTGGGCTCATCCGGTTTTTGCGTATTTCGATCCCGCCCGAAGCGGGCGGGCCTGGGAGATTTTTGCGTTTCTTGCCAGCAGCATGGACGGCGTGCTCCGCACGCCTGGCTGGTGGCCCGTGGTTGGTGTCTCGGGTCACGGGTCACGGAACACCCCTCCATGCTATTGGCTCAAAGCGGAAAATCTCCTCCGCACGCCGCTTGGGGCGTGCCGAAACCACACAAGTATGCGAAAACCCGATGAGCCAAAAGACTTAATATGTCTTGTTCGCTGAGGCTGCCTCGCCGTTGGGCAGATTCCGAACCGTGGCCAGGGCGTCAAACCTGTCGTCGAAGATCTCAAAGAAACCGTCCAACCCCGTGACCGAGAAGATCCCTCTTGTCGTGGGGCCGACACAGCACAGCAAAAGACGCTGGCCGCAGTCTTCCAGCAGTTTCTTCAGACGCAGGAGCACAGCCAGCGATGCAGAGGTCATGATCGTCACGTTGCCGAAATCGATCACGACATCGCAGTTGCCCCGGTCGCGAACATGACGAACCCCACGATCGAGTTCTTCGCGTGTCTGAGGTTCGCCGGGCAGTTCCAAGAGCACGACGTTTTCGGACCACTCTTGCAGGCTCATCTTATGTCTCCGTTAAAGATCTGAAAGACCAAGTCGTCTCACTGTGGGAGATCGGCCCTTTTCTGACGGAGCTTGAACTGGGGAACCTCCGGCGGCCAAACTACGCAAGAAATACGTAGTTCTACGTAGATCTGTCGGCGGTCTTTGTGCGATGGGTACAGATGGTGGAAACGTCCGTTGTCTTGGTTTAGCGGGAATCGGCGCGAATAGGGATTGTCCCTCGGCCTCTCTCGGCCTTCGCAGAGTGTTCCGCGACAGCATTCCCATGATGTCTGCGGGGAGACTCCACACACAAAGTCCCTGCCGCAGTGCCATTCGCATCAGCTACCTCAGCAGTGGGAGCGGTGCGACGAAGACTTGGTTGACGAAGGTGCCGTCACCTCGATTGAGGCTGCGATTGAAGGCAATCCACTGGCCGTTGGGCGCGACGCACAGTGCGTCGGGGGAACGGCCTGGATACAGCGCCGGGTCCGTGATCCTCTCGGATTGGCCGAACTGCGGATCGCCCTCGATCACGTTCGTCCGCCAGATCGAGTTGTCGCTGACGCAGTAAATGTAGTCGCCCGAGGGATCCCACCAGGGCTTGGTCGCACCGGCGGCCAGCGAGGTGGCCTGGACGGGAGTCCCGCCCAACGGAGAGATCAGATGAATCTGGCCGCCTCGGGTGAAGGCGATCCGCGAGCCGTCCAGGCTGCAACGGATGATCCCGCCGCAGTCGGAATCGCTCCAGGTCAGTCTGCGCTGCACCGTGCCCAGCGGAGGCATGGGAAACGTCGTGGCGGTCCCTTCGAGCGGGCCGTCCGGTCCGGCGACCGTGATGTCTTCAGGGATATCGACGATGAACAGCTCGTTGCGAACTGCACCGGTGCTGGTTACCGTTTTGCCGATGAAGGCCCGCGCGCGTTGCCAGGCGCCGTCTTCTTTCTGATAGCCTTTTTCGCCGACCCAGGAATCCTCGGAGGCCTGGAAGATATCGTCGCTGCCGGGCGTGATCTCGGCCTGCGGCTTGACCTTGGCGACCAGGACGGTGAAGCCGACGCCATTCTGATTGCCGAGTGCGTCATCGACGTCGACCGGCGTGCCCAGTTTGGTCACGCCGATGGTTCGGAGGTTCTTGCCCAGGCCCTCCATGATCTTGTCGTTGTAGGTGAATCCGATCCACTGGCCGTCGCCGCTGGGCTCGTGGCGGTGAGTGCCTCCTCGCAGAGCGCCGGGGGTGAAGGGCTCGGTCACGTCCCGCGCGTCGGCGACGACATAGTCGAAAGTGTCGACGCTGCCGTCGGTGGGACCGACCATCGCGCCGAATCGTGCGGTGCCGCTATATGCGACGCCGTCGAGGCCGCGAATGGCGATGACGGTGTCCCCGGCGGGGAAGAAGCTCACCGCGGCGGCGCCGGGTCCGAAGCCGTTGGTGGGATTCGGATTGGCGGGCGTGTACATGGCGACAATTTCCTGGGTGAGGATGTTGACCTTTTCCAGGGTCATGGTGTTTCCGATTCCGCCGGAGAAGGCCCTGGTGTCGTAGGCGATCCAGCGGCAATCGGGCGACCAGTTGAGGTTGTTGTCCAACTGGTGATTCCGATCCGTGTCGAAGGTCAGTTGCTGCTCCTGCGGCATGGGCATCGCAGCGACGAAGACTTGGTTGACGAAGGTGCCATCACCTCGATTGAGGCTGCGATTGAAGGCAATCCACTGGCCGTTGGGCGCGACGCACAGTGCGTCGGGGGAACGGCCTGGATACAGCGCCGGGTCCGTGATCCTCTCGGATTGGCCGAACTGCGGATCGCCCTCGATCACGTTCGTCCGCCAGATCGAGTTGTCGCTGACGCAGTAAATGTAGTCGCCCGAGGGATCCCACCAGGGCTTGGTCGCACCGGCGGCCAGCGAGGTGGCCTGGACGGGAGTCCCGCCCAACGGAGAGATCAGATGAATCTGGCCGCCTCGGGTGAAGGCGATCCGCGAGCCGTCCAGGCTGCAACGGATGATCCCGCCGCAGTCGGAATCGCTCCAGGTCAGTCTGCGCTGCACCGTGCCCAGCGGAGGCATGGGAAACGTCGTGGCGGTCCCTTCGAGCGGGCCGTCCGGTCCGGCGACCGTGATGTCTTCAGGGATATCGACGATGAACAGCTCGTTGCGAACTGCACCGGTGCTGGTTACCGTTTTGCCGATGAAGGCCCGCGCGCGTTGCCAGGCGCCGTCTTCTTTCTGATAGCCTTTTTCGCCGACCCAGGAATCCTCGGAGGCCTGGAAGATATCGTCGCTGCCGGGCGTGATCTCGGCCTGCGGCTTGACCTTGGCGACCAGGACGGTGAAGCCGACGCCATTCTGATTGCCGAGTGCGTCATCGACGTCGACCGGCGTGCCCAGTTTGGTCACGCCGATGGTTCGGAGGTTCTTGCCCAGGCCCTCCATGATCTTGTCGTTGTAGGTGAATCCGATCCACTGGCCGTCGCCGCTGGGCTCGTGGCGGTGAGTGCCTCCTCGCAGAGCGCCGGGGGTGAAGGGCTCGGTCACGTCCCGCGCGTCGGCGACGACATAGTCGAAAGTGTCGACGCTGCCGTCGGTGGGACCGACCATCGCGCCGAATCGTGCGGTGCCGCTATATGCGACGCCGTCGAGGCCGCGAATGGCGATGACGGTGTCCCCGGCGGGGAAGAAGCTCACCGCGGCGGCGCCGGGTCCGAAGCCGTTGGTGGGATTCGGATTGGCGGGCGTGTACATGGCGACAATTTCCTGGGTGAGGATGTTGACCTTTTCCAGGGTCATGGTGTTTCCGATTCCGCCGGAGAAGGCCCTGGTGTCGTAGGCGATCCAGCGGCAATCGGGCGACCAGTTGAGGTTGTTGTCCAACTGGTGATTCCGATCCGTGTCGAAGGTCAGTTGTCGCTCCTGCCACCAGGGAAACGCGGTGGGTGCGGCCAGCAGAACGAAGCTTAGAACGATGAGACAAGTCACAGGAAGCCTTCTCATGATCCACTCCTTCACTCAGAATAATGCTGATCCAGCATCTCTTGTTGGAACTCGCCCGATTCGCTGCCACGTCATTCGCCGCCATTATACCATGGGCGGGCATTGTGTCCATCGAAACTTCAAATCCGCTGTCGGCCGTTCGCCCTTACTCTTCCACGTAATGCCATTCGCTGAAGCCATTGTAGCCTATCGAAACCATGGGAGGGGCTGCAACGAATCTCAATCGTACGTTGTTCTCTGTACGAAGTCGCTGAAAGAAAATGCCATCGTTGACGCGGATCTCGCCCGCTTCAGGGTGATACGCGGCGACTATTGTACCGTTGAGTCGGACAGAGTTGGCGATCACGGGCCGCCGAATCTCAGGATCGAGACCTTTCCTTTGCAGACGAAGGATCGTCCACCGGTGAGTCGGCCGGCGACCTGGATGTCGAACTGGCCGTAGCCCTGCGTGGCCGCCAGGAGGGCCGCGGTGTCGAAGAAGCACAGGATCTTGCCCTGCCGGCTGGTGCCGTAGATCTTCGGCGTCGTCGACCGCACGTCGCCGGGGGTGAGCAACAGGGGCGTGTCGAGGATCGTCTCCATGCCATACCCTTCGGGCAGATGCACGACAACCATCAGATCGGGCGTCGCCTGGCTCGAGTTGCGCCAGAGGATCGTGGGTTTGAGGAACATCTGGGCGTCAATCCACCCGGCGCAGACGATCGCTTCGGCCTGGGCGCGGGTCGGAGCCGCCTGCTTGCTGGTGACGGTCACCGCGTTGACGAGCACGGTGTTGGGCTCGATCGCCTCGCTGACATATCCTTCCAGTTTCAGACTGACCTGTTCGCCGGCCGCCAGTAGCGAGTAGCTCCAGGTGAACGTGTGCGTGACCGAGTCGTAGAACCCGATGTCCCCGTTCCCGTCGGCGGTGACGAACGTGACTTCGCGAGGCAATTCGTCCTGGATCAGGATCTGACTGACCGCGACGTCCCGCGCAGGATTCCGGACCGTGATCTGGTAGGTGATCTTCTCCCCGGCCCCGACGCACGCGCGGCCGCGATCATCCAGCCCGCCGGCGGGATTCAGCACGGTCTTGACGACCTCCAGCGGCTCGTACGCCACGGTGACGTCCGCTCCCTTGCTGGTGTCGGGCGTCTGGTCGCTCCTGATGGTGGCCCTGTTGGCGACGACCGTTCCCGGCGTGATGTCGTCGGCCAGGCGAACCACCAGATCCACGCTTTCAGAGCCGCCGCCGGGCAGGGAAGCGTAGATCCAGGTGTACGTGCGGGTTTGCGGGTTGTAGGCGCCGAAGCTGCCGTCGCCGGTGGCGCGGACGAATTCGACTCCCTGCGGCAAAGCGTCGACGATCACGATGTTGCTGACCGTGCGATCGTTGTCCTTGTTGTCGAACAGAATGCGGTAGGCGATCTCGTCGCCCGGACGGGCGTACAGGATCGAATCGTCTTGTGAAGAAACAGGCGACGTCACCACCTTGCGGAAGTTCAACGGGTTGTAGATCGCTTCGGTCGCGACCGCGCCGGCGCTGACGGTCGAAGGCGGGGTCTTGTCGCTGTCGATGGCGACGCGGTTGGTGATGATCTGCCCGGCCGGCGTGTCCATCTTGACGCGGCAGACGACCTCCAACGTTGTGGTCTGTCCCACGGTCAGGGGGGGATTCGTCCAGGTGACCGTGTGGGCGGTCGAATCGTACCGAGCGGATTCGCCCAGCCCCGTCGCACTGACGAACGTCATCTGCGCCGGCAGCGTGTCGATCACGGAAATCTCTGTCGGGTCGAAGCCGCCATCGTCGAAGGAAATGGCGTACGTCACCAGGTCGCCGACGACCACGTAGAAGAGGCCATCGCTGTTGGCCTTGCCTCCCAGCGGGTTCTTGACCGTCTTGGCCAGGTGCAGAGGGTTGAAGCTGGTGTTCCGGAACGGAATGGCCAGACCGGTGGGCCGGCCGATGTCCTCGACGACCTGGAGCAGTTCCAGCTCGGAGTTGTACACCATCAGGTCCTTCCCGCCGGGGCGATTGTCCCGCCCGGTGGTGAGGTAGACCAGACCGCTGTCCGGATCGACTCCCAGGCCCATGACGCCCGCCTCGGGATCGACCTGGACTTCCTTCTTGGTCCAGTCGGAGATCTTACGCCGGGTCAGGTTGTAGTTGTCCGCGAAACCGCCGCCATAGTAGAGATAGTCCCGTTCGGGGTCCACCGCGATGCTGATCGCGATCGCCTCGGCGAGTTCCGTTCGGACCAGGCTCCAGTCATAGGTGCTGTAGACGCTGATGCCCTGGCTGGGACTGGCGACATACAGCAGGTCGGCGTATTCGTCCAGGGCGATTCCGTAGATCATCGCGCCTTTGAGGGCAAACGGCGAACCCACGACCGGGGTGATCTTGCCCGTCAGAGAATTCCAGTTCAGGACATGCAAGGTTTCCTGGCCCATCTCGGCGCAGTACAGGAGTTTCTTCTGGTGGTCGTACACGATGCCCGCCAGATTCCTGGCGGCCGAAACCCCCAGCACCGCCCTCTTCTCCAGCGTCGCGGCATTGGTCACGAGGACGAACCCGGAGTCTTCATAGGTGCTGAAGAGATACCCGGTGTCCGAGTCCATGCAGATGCCCACCATGCCCGCGCCGATGAACGGAGCGCCGAACTCGGCCTGGTACGTGAGCAGACCGTCGGCGCCGATGTCATAGACACGGACGGGAATCGATGCGTCAAAATCGAGCATCTTCGCGATCACATACATGGACTTGGCGGACGCGATTTGCCCGACAGTCATCAGCAGCAGAACGGCAACCGCCGCCCGCGCCCCGATCCTGCGACGAACGTCCGTCTTCATGGTCGATCTCACCCAGTTATTTGATCCCGTCATGTCACGACTTCCTTCCTGTCTTGGTCCGCCGGGGGCCGCGCAAAGCAAAAGCCCACCGGCAGGCCGGAGGTCAGTCTGTGGAATGCATCCTGCGGTGTCGCGCCGTGCCCGATGAAAGAAGCCGTGCCTCCTGGACAGGGCCCAGGAAGACTCGGGCGAGCCGGCGCCAGAGAAGTCCTTTCGCCGCACCCCTTTCTGCGTACACCACCTATCTTATCATCCGGTCCGAAGCCTGTCAAGGCCCCGTTTGCGGATTCGAAGTCGTGTAAGTCTTTTTTGAAAAGGAACTTACAGTTCATGCGTCTCGATTATCGGCCCATCGCAAACCATGGACTCATCGCGGGAGCGTCGGTCACACGCCGCCCAAGTATCGGCTCGGTGGACCCGTCTGTTGAGCAGAATCGCGGATTCGCACCGAAATTCCCCCCTTCAGATATAGGGAATAGATGCCGTTGACACGACCGGTTCCCGCGGCTATAGTGTCCGCTTCCCATGACTGACACGCGATACACAGCCGCAAGCCCGGACGAACCTCGCGGGGGACCGCAGGGGGTCTCGTCGGAGGGTCCGGCGATCTTTCGTTACCTGCACCTGCTGTGGATGCGCAGGTTCATGATCGCAACGCTGTCGGCGGCGCCGGCGGTCGCGGTGGCCGTACTGTTGTTCTTGTGGCCCCCCAAGTACACGGCCACGTTCGTCTATGAACGGCAGTTCTCCGAGAGCCAGCACAGCGTGCTGTTGCGGCGGTTCTACAGTCAGGAAAACCTCGACAAGATCATCCGACGGCTCCGCGAGCAGGGATTGGGGGACTACGCCAGGAGGCTGGACCAGGCGCGGGTCCGACAGTCCTTCGACAAGCTGATTCGGTTCGAGGTCTCGCCGATGTACCCAAAGCGGCTCCAGACCACCGACCCGACCACCTCCGCTGCGATCAGCGCATTCCAGTCCCGGCTCCTGTTCGTCAAGGTCATCGGAGACTCGGAACAGCAGGTGGTCCAGGCCGGGGCGATCATGACGGACAACGTCGAGAGCATTCTGCCCCTCTATGACGCCCGCAACGAGCTGAAGGAATCCATTCAGCAGTATCAGACCCTCGCGGCCCAGATCGAGGACAACCGGTTCGCTCTGACGGTGAACATCAAGGCCGAACAGGGCAAGCTGCAGAAGCTCAAAGGCGTGGAGGGGGCCGTGGCGCAGACCGCTCGGGACAACATCGTCCTGCAGTTCACCGACGTCAAGAACAGCAGCGAGTTTCTGCCCCTGCCCAACCAGGTCCTGGCGATCCAGTCGCGGATCATCGACCTTCAGGAGACGCTGGCCAGCGACAACGAGAAGTATGGGTTCTATCTCAAGGTCCTGGATCTCAACAACCGGCTCCTCAAGCGGATCGAAGAAAACCTGCTGACCGACTGCACGATTCAGCAGTTTCTGACCTTCCTCAGCGAACAACTGCTGGCCTGCGAAGACACTGCTGTCGCGGACCACCTCAAGTCCTACATCCGAAAGACGGAGAATCTGGTCCTGGTGAACACTCGCGCCGGAGAAAAGCCCGTCGTGTACCCCGTTGCCAAAGGCACGGCCAGAAACAGCGTCCTGACGTTCGTGCTGTTTCTGATGGTCTCCCTGTTCGCAGCAGTGCTGTCGGAACCACGCCGCCGGCGAAACGGCTCGCCACAGTGAGGGAGGACGACCGGGCCAAGGGCGTCGCCCCGACCGGGGATACGATGCGGAACGAACTGAAGACCACCTGGGGGCGCAATCGCCGAGTTATCGACAGTTTCGTCTCCCTGTCGATCGTTCAGTTCGCCAACTACATGGCTCCGCTGATCACGCTGCCCTATCTGTTCCGAGTCCTGGGCCCCGCCAGGTTCGGGCTCGTCGAGCTGGCTCGCGTCGTCACCGTCTACTTCCTGCTCCTGACGGACTACAGTTTCAGCCTCTCGGCCACGCGGGAGATCTCCATCCGTCGCAACGATCCGGCGCGAGTCTCCGAGGTGTTCTCCGCGGTGCTGGTCCTGCGATTTCTGCTGGTGGTCCTCAGCGCGGCGATCCTGTCGGTCGTCGTCTGGACCGTGCCCAAGTTGCGGGCCGACTGGCCTGTCTACTACCTTTCCTTCGTCCACGTCCTGGGGATGTGGCTGTTCCCCGTTTGGCTCTTCCAGGGACTGGAACGGATGAAACCGATCGCGACACTGAACGTCGCGACCAAGACGCTCGTCATCGCGGGCATCTTCATTCTCGTCCGAAACGAGGAGGACTACCTCTACGTCCCCCTGCTCCAGTCCTCCGGCGCCGTCGTCGTGGGACTGGCGGGACTGGTCATCGCATTGAGCAGTTTCGGCGTTCGCTTTCGCATGCCTCCCACAGCGGTGCTGAGACGGGAGTTTCTCGACGGCTGGCACCTATTCGTCTCCAAGATGGCCACGACGATGTACACGACGAGCAACACCGTCATCCTGGGCCTGTTCACCGACCTGACGTTCGTGGCCTACTACGCGGCGGGCGACAAGATCGTCCGGGCGGTCCAGGGCCTGCAACTTCCGTTGTCTCAGGCGATCTTCCCCCACATCGGACGTCTGGCGTCCCAATCCCGTCAGGCGGCACTGGTCTACGCAGGCAAGATCGCCAGGCTCGTCTCGGTCGCCGCGCTGGCCATGTCCGCAGGCCTGTTTTTCGGGGCCCCCTACATCACGCGAGCGGTGCAGGGACAACCGTCAGCGGAAGGGACCGCCGTGATTCGCATCCTGTCCGCCTTGCCCTTCATCATCGGGCTCAGCAACATCTTCGGCATCCAGATCCTGGTCAACTTCGGACGGGAGAAGACCCTCACCAAGATCCTGCTGGCCGCCGGCATTCTGAACATCGCGTTGGCGATGACCCTGGTTGGGCCGTTCAAACATGTGGGAGTCGCCGCCGCCGCCGTGACGACGGAGGCCTTCGTCACCATCGCGTTGTTCGTCGCCATGCGCCGCAGCGGCCTGGACATCTTCCGGGCCAGGCAAGGATAGGAGGGTCCGCGTATGCCTTCGAGGGTCTTTGAGGATGGACGAATCCCCGTTTCCTGGTAGACTGAGCGACTTCGCGGCGGATCGGTTCCGCGGCGCAGGGAATCGATGAGCTCAAGCGTGTGAATGTGTCGTCCGAGGATAGAGAAAGTATCGCTGCGGTCGTGGTCACCTACAACAGGAGACTCCTGTTGCAGGAGTGTCTCGACTCGCTGCTGGCACAGAGTCGACTGCCGGAGGCGATTGTCGTCGTCGACAATCATTCCACCGACGGCACGCGCGATCACCTGTTGACGCGGGAGCTGATCCATCCGGACGGGGATTCCCATTGGACCGTCCGATCCGTGCCCGCGCCGGAGCAGACCGGTCGGAAGATCGACGTGCACTACGTGCGGCTCAAAGAGAACTCCGGCGGAGCCGGCGGATTCCACGAAGGCATGAAGAGGGCCCTGGAAGCCGGTTTTGATTGGATGTGGCTGATGGACGACGACGTGCTGGCGTGCCCCGACGCGCTGGCGGCGCTCGTGCGCCGGAAGGACCGGCTCCAGGCCGTCGGCGACAAACCGGTTCTGCTGAATTCCCTGGTCCTCGCCAGGGACCAGGAAGATCCCGACCGGTTGGCGTTTCCGTTGCAGGAGATCGCCGCAAACGGGGACCCCAAGAGGGGCGTCTACCTCTGGCGACTGTCGCAAGCCCGGCATCTCGTGAAGGATGGCCTGTATCGGTGGGCCTGTCCGTTCAACGGCACATTCGTTCCGGCGGCAATCGTGAGAGAAATCGGCCTGCCCAACCGGGAGTTCTTCATCTGGGGCGACGAACGGGACTTTCTCTGGCGAACGGCCCGACGGTTCGACTTGTACACCGTGGTGGACAGCAGGGTCTACCATCCTCCGTCCCGTGAAATGGTGTTCGACTGGAGACAGTACTACAACATTCGAAACGCCCTGGTCCTGAACCGACACTTCCGGTATCGTCGTCTGCGGAATCTCAAGCTGATCCTTGGGGGCCTCGTTCGCGGCCTCGCCCACGGTCCATGGGGACTGCGATTGGTCCTCCGAGCGATCCGCGACGGATTGGCGAGCCGGTTGGGCAAGAGGGACGATTTGACTCCATGATGCAGTGCCTTGCCAACCCGTTGTGCCTGTTCCTGCTGGTCTGGAGCGGGGCGACGACGCTATACCTGGGCGGCGCGTGGCACGGCATCTTCCCTGCCCCCTCGCCGTTCACTCTCGCGTTGCTGTTCCTGAACGTCGTCACCTTCGCGCTGGGATATCTCACGTGGACCCTGTTCCGCGGCCTGGATGCGTCGGCAGAATCGCCCCCGATCGCCTCTGTCCGCCCGTTCACGCACAAAGCCATGGCTCGCGCGCTGAAGTTCACCCTCCTGATGGGCGTGGCGGTCCTGGCCCTGGAGATGTACAGAGTCCTGATGATCGCCCGCTACTTCCAGACCACCTGGTCGGATCTGGTGACCCAGCCTGAATTGTTCCGGATCCGAATGGTCGCGTTCATCCAGGACACTCTCATGCAAACCAGCGGCACGGTGATGCTGCTGTCCGTGACGAGCAGCCTGTTTTCGATCGGGTTCGTGCTTCTGGGCGTCATGCTCCACATGGACGCAACGAAGAGAAAGTACGTCTATCTTCTGGCCCACTTGGCCATCCTGCTGATGATCGGTTTGATCCACTTGAGCCGTTACGAGGTCACGTCGAACATCCTCTACACGGTGTTCGCCTACTGCTTCGCCGCTTCGCTGAATCGGCCGGCCGAAAGGGCCTCCGTGGCGAAACGCCATCGGTCGGGCGACCGGTCTTCGCAGCGATGGTTCCGCCTGTCACACCTGAAGCTCATCGTTCCTTTGGCCACGATCGTTCTGTTGTTTGTCCTGATCGACATGTTGCTGGGCAAGAGCAGCGAATACGGCCTGGGCAGCCGATTGCAGGGCATCCTGTTCCATTTCTATTGGTACCTCGCCGGACCCCTGGCGGCCTTCAACGAGTTCGTCACCACCTTCGTGGGCGACCTCCAGTGGGGTCGGAGCATGTTCCTGCCGGTATACAAATGGCTGTGCCGGCTCCAACTGGTCGAAGCGGTCGAGATCAACTACTACGGCGAGAAGGTCCTGGTCCCCTACATGTCGAACGTGTTCACCTACCTGCGGACTTTCTACGAGGACTTCGGCGTCCTGGGTGTCGCGGTCGTCCCCTACCTCCTGGGATGGGGGATCGCTGCGGTCCGCGTCCAGGCCCGACGGCATTTCTCTTTCCTGAATCTCTACCTGGTTCTGCTGCTGCTGCTGTTCTTCTCGTTCTACAATTACTCTCTCGCTTCGACCCAGATCTATTTGCAGGTCTTCTTCGGCTTCGCGCTGTTCCGATATGGATTGCCGGGAGGACCAGAGTCCACCGGCATATCCGCCGCGACGCCTCCTGGGGTTCAGGGGAGGATCTCGTGAGGCGATTCGTCACGCGCCTGGTTGTCCGCCATCTTCCCACAAGGCTTTATCTGCCTTTGGTCTACCGCTGGCGGCTCGGACGCTGGGGAGACTTCGAGAAACCCCAGACGCTCAGCGAGAAGCTCCAGTGGAAGAAGCTGCACGGGAATCTGCCTTTCCATACGATCGTCTGCGACAAGCACGCGGTGCGGGAGTGGGTGGCTCAAAGGGTGGGGGATCGCTATCTGATTCCCCAGGTCGCGGTCTTCGACAGCGCAGAGCAACTGGACCTGGCGGCGTTGCCGGAACCGTGCATCATCAAGACCACGCACGGCAGTGCCCAGAACGTCATCATTCGGGACAAGCGTCTGGTTCGGGCAGAGGAATTGAAAGCCCGGTTTCGGCGGTGGCTGGGGCAGAATGAGTACGATCTCTCGCGGGAGCCCCAGTATCGCGACATCCCGCCCAGACTGGTCGTCGAGCCACTGCTCACCGACGCCGACGGCGGCATCCCCATGGACTTCAAGCTCCACTGCTTCCACGGGAATGTCGAGATCATTCAGGTCGATATCGACCGATTCACCGACCACCGCAGGAACCTCTACGACGTGAACTGGCGTCTGCTTCCGTTCACCTGGAGCCTGTGGAAACGGAACCAACCCTTGTGGCCGAACGGCAGAGCGGTCGCGCGACCGGAGAAACTCGAGGAGATGATCGCGGTCGCCAGGACCCTCTCGAAGGAGTTCGACTACGTCCGCGTGGATCTGTACAATTGCCGGGGCAGAGTGTATTTTGGAGAGTTGACGCTCCACCACGGAGGAGGCTGGGAGCGGTTCGATCCTTCGTCCTATGATCGGCTCTATGGAGAGAAACTCAACTTGAGAGATGAACGATGAAGCCTCAGGTGTGCCTCGTGGTTGCGGAACCGGCCTACGGGAACTTCCCCTACGACAGCAACGACAGTCCGCTTCCGGAGGCGCTTCGTCGGCTGTGGTCGGCATGGGGTCGGCCTCCCGACAATCCCTTCGAGGGATGGCTCAAGCCCGGCGGGACCGCGGTCATCAAGCCCAACTGGGTGATGGACTACAACCCTCTCGGCCACAGCATCGAATCCCTGGTCACCCATACCGCTCTGATCCGGCACATGATCCACGCCTGCGCCGTCGCGATGGAGGGAACCGGCAGGATCGTCATTGGGGATTGTCCGCTCCAAGGCTGCGACTTCCCTGCCTTGTTGCGATTGAACCACATGACGGAGCTGCAGGAACTGACCCTACGTCAGTTTCCGCATCTGAGCGTCGAAGTGCGCGACTGGCGGCTGACGGTGCTGCGCCGACGAGGGGGAATGGACACCTGCGTCGTCTCGCCTCAGACCACCTGCCGCGACGACCTCGCGAGACTCGAAGAATACGATCTGATCGATCTGGCGGGCGACAGTTTCCTCGAAGAGATCTCGGATTACGCCAGGCACTTTCGGGTGACGATGTACAAACCAAGCCTGATGCTGGCGCATCACCGGCCCGGACGGCACGAGTACATGATTGTGCGACAGATTCGCAACGCCGACCTCCTGATCAATCTGCCCAAGCTCAAGACGCACATCAAGACCGGGCTATCCGCGGCCCTGAAGAACCTCGTCGGTGTCAATGGGCTCAAGGAGTTCCTGCCTCACCATATCCGAGGCGCCTATTCCGACGGAGGGGACTGCTACGGCCGGGGCAACGTGTTCTCGCGGTGGGCCGATCGGTGGTACGACGATTGGTGGGAGAAGCACGATCAGATGTCCACTCTCCATCGCAGGGCCCGCGCGATGGCGCATCGCGCGCTGCGGGCCGCAGCCGCGGCGGCCGGGGCGGGTCTGATCTCCGCGGGCAGTTGGAGCGGCAACGAGACCCTCTGGCGGACCATTCTCGATTTGAACCACCTCCTGTACTTCCGCGAGCCCCGACCGAGACGCATCGTGACGATCGTCGACGGCATCGTCGCGGGGGAGGGCGAGGGGCCCCTTCGACCCACGCCCAAATCGGCGGGACTACTGATCGCAGGCGAGAATCCCGCCTGCGTCGATGCCGTCGCGGCCCATGCGATGGGCTACAACCTTTCGCGGGTGCCGATGGTCTATCACGCGCTGACCCACAGGAAGTCGCGGTTTTCGCTCGCCGACCTTCATGACCTGGAGGCGGTGCGGGTGGACCCCGCCGGCCGGGCCCAGTCCTGCTCGATCGACCAACTGGATCGTCTCGATTTCCGCAAACCGAAATACTGGAGACGGGCGGCGACGCCCCGGTGATTCCTCGGGTCTCCGGCGTGCAAAGGGCTGGTTTACGCAAGGCAAACAGACTATCAAAGTGCTCTACTGTATTCTCGACAACCGTCCCGGCGGCCCGCACCGGCGGTCCCATGCCCTGTCCTTGTGGCTGCGCCGCCACGGGATCGAGACGCTCTTCCTGACAGGGCGGAAAACCGACGATTTGTGGAAACCCGAGGGGGAGACGGTGTTCCATCTGAGGAGCATCCAATGCCTGCAACGACATCGCCCGGTCCTGAACCTCATCCGGTTCTTCTGGCGGTTGCCGTGGAATGTGCGCACGATCTCGCGAATCATCCGGGCCAATGGGGTCGAGATCGTACACGTCGATGGCCTGACCAATTTCCTTCCCGCTTTGGCGGCGCGGCGGGTCGGGGTCCCCATCGTCTGGCATTACAACGACCATCCGCCGAGGCTTGTCAAGCGGGCCCTGGAAACACTGATGACTCGACTGGCTGATCGGGTGATCGTGCAAGGGGAGGGCCTGATGCTGTCCCGCACGGCGGGCAACCCTCAGCTCCGGAACAAGACCTGCGTACTGCATTCGGCCATCGATCTTCGCGAGTTCGTTCCGGAAGCGTATAACGCGACCGACCGGGCCCGAGTCCGCGTCGGACTGGGCGTCCCGACCGATTGCGTGCTGATCGGCGCCGTCGGGAATTTGAACCGGTTCAAGGGTTATACGCATTTTCTCGAGGCTGCGGCGCAGATCCTGCAACGGAGACCGAACGCTCGATTCCTGGTGGTGGGGCGCAAACTCGATACGGATGATGCCTATTGGGAGCAGTTGCAGCGGGTGGCGACCCAATCGGGGCTGGCCGACCACGTGGTCTTCACGGGATTCCACAGCGATATACCGGGAATTCTCTCGGCTCTGGACGTGTTCGTGCTGCCCTCGATTCTGGAATCGTGCCCGGTTGCCCTGTTGGAGGCCATGGCCATGAAGATCCCGGTGGTCGCGACGGACGTAGGGGCGGTCCGCGAGATCGTGGAGCACGACCGAACGGGACTGGTGGTGCCGCCGGGCGATGCGGGTGCGATCGCCCAAGCGGTCCTGGACCTGCTGGCCGGGCCGCCGGAGCGAGTCCGCGACATGGTCGAGCAGGCCAGGAAAACAGTTGAACGCAGATTCGCGCTTGATACAATAGCCCGGCAACAGCTCCAGGTGTATGAGAGCTTGCGCCGGTTGCGTGCGCGCCATGCCTAACGGGCCCTTCTTCGGGCTTTCGCGTTTGGGGACCCCGGACCCTTTGTCTGGGCCGCAACAGGAGGAGAACGAGAAATCTGAGGAGTCGGAGTGAAGGTCTTATTGATAGATCCGCCCTTTTACCGGTTGATCGGTTTCTACAACCGGTACTTTCCGCTCGGCCT
The DNA here is from genome assembly GCA_937927975.1 of uncultured Phycisphaerales bacterium. Classification (GTDB taxonomy): domain Bacteria; phylum Planctomycetota; class Phycisphaerae; order Sedimentisphaerales; family Anaerobacaceae; genus PLanc-01. Next base: position 48,045 of record CALEZT010000216.1, on the reverse strand, counting down.
GGTGACCGTCGGCACGGTGCTCAGGGATGCCGGGCACCAGGTGAGGGTCTATGACGCCGACTGCAACGAGAACCCCAGGGCTATCGACTATCGGCGGTTGCCCGAGCATTATCCGCAGTACCTTGCCAGTTTCCGCAACCCGGATCACCCGATCTGGCGGGAGATCCGTCGAACGCTGGAGCAGTTCGCGCCGGACCTGGTGGGGATTTCGCTTTGGACCGCGTACGCCGCATCCGCATTTCACATCGCCGGGATCTGCAAGGCCGTGAAGCCTGCCTGCCCCATCGTCGTCGGCGGTCCGCATGCCACCGTCAAGGCCGAGGAGACCCTGCGAATCTGTCCCGCGATCGACTACGTCGTCCGCGGCGAGGGGGAAACGACTCTGCTCGAACTGGCGGCCCACGTCCTGGGGACCGGTCCCGACCTGAACGCCATTGACGGGCTCTCCTTCCGGTCCGGCGGCGCCGTCGTCCACAATCCGCCGAGAAGGCGGCTCCGGAACCTCGACGAGGTCCCCATGCCCGATCGATCCCTCCTGATGAATCGCAGGACCTATTCGTCGGAGGATATGGGCCTGATCATGACCAGTCGCGGCTGCCCCTTTGCGTGTTCGTTCTGCGCCACCGAAACGAGGCAGGTTCGATACCATTGCGTCGAGCGAGTCATCGCGGAAATCAAGTCGGTGAAGTCCGACTACGGCACAACGCAGTTCAGCTTCAAGGATGATTCCTTCACCGTCAACGCCGGCAGGGTCGCGGAATTCTGCGAGGCTCTGCGTCGCGAGGATCTTCGCATCGGCTGGGAGTGCAACACCCGCGTGGACCTCGTGAGCGAAAGCCTGCTGGCTCGGATGAAGGCCGCCGGCTGCAACAGCGTCAAAGTGGGGGTCGAATCGGGCAGCGAGGCGGTCTTGGAGAGAATGAACAAGCGAATCACGCTCGAACAGACCCGCAGAGCCGCCGCCTGGTTCCGCAAGCTCGGCATCCACTGGACCGGTTACTTCCTGATGGGCACCCCAGGAGAAACCGTGGAGGATGTTTACAAAACTCTCGATTTCATGTATGAAATCAGGCCCGATTTCGCGTCGATCGGGGTATATGAGGCGTTTCCCGGGGCCCCCATCTTTGACGAAGGGGTGCGGCGGGGGCTCACAAAAGCTGACATGACGCTGGCGGATTTCTATGATACACTGCCGAACCATTATTATCGGGTCGATCCGAGAAGGCAGGTGGACGCCATTGACCCGGAACGGTACGTTCTTCTGGAACAGGAGATGAAGGACAAGTTTCACCGGTACAACAAACAGTACAGTCGAATCCTCAACAGAGCCAGATCGCGGATGGTTCAGTATGTCCGGTCCCCGCGGATGCTCTATGGAGATTTCTGCAAGTATTTGAGCTGGCGATGATGACAGCTTGGCCCAACCGACATGCGGTTCGCAACGCATGCGATGGCAGTCTTTGGAGATGGGAATGAAGGTCTTTATCAGTGGGGTCGCAGGGTTTCTGGGCAGCCACTTGGCGGATGCGTTCCTGGCCGACGGCCATGAGGTCGTCGGTTGCGACAATCTAACGGGCGGCTATCTCGACAACGTCCCTCGGGACGTCGAATTCCATCAGTATGACTGCAATTACTTCAACTCCATGGTGAAGATCCTCAAGGGTTGCGACGTCGCCTACCACTGCGCGGCGGCGGCCTACGAGGGGTTGAGCGTCTTCAGCCCGTATTTCGTGACCAAGAACATCGTGCAGGCGTCGGTCTCCATGATGACCGCATCGATCGCCAACAACGTCCGTCGGTTCGTCCTCTGTTCGAGCATGGCCCGCTACGGCCGCCAGGACACGACCCCCTTCACCGAGGACATGACGCCCAAACCCCAGGACCCCTATGGAATCGGCAAGCTCGCGACCGAGTCTTTTCTGCAGAACCTCGCGACGATCCACGCAATGGAGTACGTCATCGCGGTCCCGCACAACGTGATCGGACCGCGGCAGAAGTACGACGACCCCTACCGCAACGTCGCGAGCATCATGATCAACCTCATGCTCCAGGGCCGCCAGCCGATCATCTACGGCGACGGCAACCAGAAGCGGTGCTTCAGCTTCGTCCAGGACGACATCGAGATCCTCAAGAGACTGGCGACGGACGAACGGGTCTGCGGCGAGGTCATCAACATCGGTCCCGACGACGAATTCGTCACGATCAACGAACTGGCCGCAATCATCGGCCAGATCCTGGACTTCGAAGTCAAACCCGTCTACGTCAGAGGAAGGCCCCAGGAGGTGCTCCTGGCCAACTGCTCGGCGGACAAAGCCCGCCGTCTGCTGGACTATCAAACGCGAGTCAACCTCCGGGACGGACTGGCGTCCATCGTTGAGTACATCCGCAAACGCGGGACCAGGCCGTTCAAGTACCACATCGATCTGGAGATCATCAACGAAAAGACGCCGGAAACCTGGAAGAACAAACTGTTTTGAGACCAGTCCGGCCGGGACCGACCCCGGTCGGCGCGCCCCAAGGCAAATCGTCGAGTGGGTAGACAGGAATACAATATGGAGAACAGGTCGAGCCTGGGCATCATCATCATCAGCTTCAACGTCCGCAAGCTGCTCAAGGAATGTCTCGAATCGGTGATTCGGGAGACCCGCGACACGCGGTACGAAATCTGGGTGATCGACAACCACTCCCGCGACGACAGCGTCCAGATGCTCAAAGAGAGCTTCCCCCAGGTCCACCTGATCGAAAACACCGAGAACCTCGGCTTCACCCGCGCCAACAACCAGGCCATCGCCAAGTGCCAGTGCGACCTCATCCTGCTCCTGAACCCCGACACCATCATCCAGGACAGGGCCCTGGACAAGATGGTCCGCTTCATGGATGAGCGCCCCGACGTCGGGGCCGCGGGCTGTCGCGTCCTGAACGAGGACGGCACCCTGCAGCTCGCCTGCCGCCGGAGCGTCCCGACCCCCACGGTGGCCTTCTACAAGCTCAGCGGCCTGAGCCGGCTGTTCCCCAACAGCAAGGTCATGGCCAGGTACAACCTCACCTACCTCGATCCGAACGCGACCCACGAGGTGGACGCCGTCTCCGGGGCCTTCCTGCTCATTCGCAAGCAGGTGGTCGACCGGATCGGCATGCTCGACGAGGAGTTCTGGATCTTCGGCGAAGACATCGACTGGTGCATCCGGACCAAGAAAGCCGGCTGGAAGGTGATGTACTATCCCGACGCCAGCATCATCCATTACAAAGGGGTCGGCTGCGGCACCAACAGTCGAAAGACCAGCTACGAGTTCTATCGGGCGATGTACCTGTTCCACAAGAAGCACTTCGCCCGGGATTGCTCGCCGATCACCAACGGGCTGATCTACCTCGGAATCTTCTTCAAGGCCCTGCTCTCCTGGCGACGGTTCCTCCCCTCGAAGGCCCGTTCCAATCCCTGATCGCCGGCGTGACACCGATCCTGACGATCCGCCCCGCGGGCCATGATGCACGCGCCGTAAGAACGCCTCCTTCCACAAGACGGAGCATGGCGTCCGCGGAATCCGTTCAGCCGTGGTTCCGCGCCCCGTGGCCTGGCCCGAAGGGAAACGCTTTGACATCGAGGGGCAATGCGGTAGACTGGAGCCTGAGGGATGGGAAGCGACCGTCGCGACCGTTGGAAAGGAAGGGGAACTATGATGAAAAGTCGCAACAGCTCCAGTCGCGGCCGGCTGTATGTCGGCCTCCTGATCGTCGTGTTGGCTTTGATGTCTCTGACGGCCCAAGCCCAGGACCCCACCCGGTTCGAAGCGGATATCCAGGCCTTCGAAAACGCCGACCGCGTCAGTCCGCCGCCGGCCGATCCGGTCTTGTTCACCGGCTCTTCCAGCGTTCGCATGTGGACCAACGTGGCCGCGGCGTACCCCGACTATCCTGTGATGAACCGCGGGTTCGGCGGCTCCCACATGAGCGATCTGCTCTACTACTTCGACCGTGTCGTGGCGGTGTACGAGCCGGCGCTGGTCCTGGTCTATGAAGGCGACAATGACCTCTCCGGCGGCAAGTCCGTCGACGTGGTTTATGCGGAATACGTCGAGTTCCTGGCCCGGGTCAAGAAACAGTTGCCCCGAACGGACGTGGCGTTCATCGCGGTCAAGCCCAGCCCGAGCCGGGCCGCGTACATCGAGCTGATGCGCCAGTTGAACCTGCGGCTCGAAGCCCTGGCCAAGGACGATCCCGACCTGTGGTTCATCGACGTCTTCACGCCCATGCTCGACGGCGCGGGCCAGCCGCGCCCTGAGTTGTTCGGGTCGGACATGCTGCACATGAACGCGACCGGTTACGCCCTCTGGCAGAACGTCGTCGGGGTCATGCTGGAGGAGTGGTCCGCCGGCAAGGGCCAGAGCTTCCTCTTCGATTTCGGCCCGTCCGACGCCATCACCAAGAACGGCCCGGCCCCCGACGACCCGGTCAACTACTGGAACAACGTCACCGACAAGATCGGCGGCTCCGCGACCGGCAACCTTCGCAGCCTGGTCAACACCCGCAACCGCGCGACGTCGCTGGTTCTGCGGATGGTCAGCCCCTTCAACGGCAGCGGACCCAACCGCAACGGCACGACCGCATCCACCCTCTTCCCGGCCAACGCCACCGGGGACTCGCTCTACGGCAACACCGCCGACTGGAACGGCTTCGCCAACGTGACCCCCAGCTTCAGATTGATGGGCCTGGACCCCGAGCGGACGTACAACTTCACGTTCTATGCCTCGCGGATGGGCGCCGCGGACGTGCGCGAAGCCGACTACACCGCCACCGGCTTCAACTCCGGCTCGACAGTCTTTGACGCCTCGAACAACATCGACGGGGCGGCCTTCCTGCAGGGGATCGTCCCGGACGCCAACGGAGTCATCACGATCAGTCTGGCTCCGACCGCTCGCAACAACAACGCCTATCGCTTCGTCTACCTTGGCGCGATGAGGATGGACGAAATCCCGCAGCAGCAGCCGGTGGTGTTCGTGAAGGAGCCCGCGGACCAGACGGTCGAGGAGTTCCGCCCGGTGACGTTCGTATCCGCGGTGGACAGCACTCCGCCGTACGCGATCCAGTGGTTCAAGGACGGCCTGCCGATTCCCGACGCCAACGAGTTCACCTACACGATCGATCCGGTCACGCTCGACCTGGACGGCTCTCTGTTCTCGGTCCAGGTCAGCAACGAGCTCTACAGCGCCGCCAGTCGCCAGGCCCTGCTGCACGTGGTGCCTGATGTCAACGCTCCTGCCCTGCTGTCGGTCGAGCCGGTCAACAGGCTCATGCTCAAGCTGACGTTCGACGAGCGGCTCGATCCCAACAGTGCGACCGCCCTCGACAATTATCGCGTCAACGCCGGACAGATCGAGATCGGCGCAGCGGCGCTGAGCGAGGACGCCACGACGGTGACGCTCACCCTGGCGGCGCCGGTGACAGGGCCGTTCGAGGTGGCGGTCGTCGGCGTGCAGGACCTGGCGGGCAACGAAATCCTCGAGGAGACGATCGGCAAGGGCGAGATCCGCGCCCAGGCGATCCTGCTCGACTTCGGCGCCTCGGCCACGCCCACCGGCACCGGCCCTTCGCCCGACGACCCGGTCAACGCCTGGAACAACGTCACCGACAGCATCGGCGCCGCAGTCGGGGCCCAGGTTCGCAATCTGGTCACGACGGAGAACGTGCCGACTGCGATCAGCCTGGTGATCCTGACCCGCTTCAACGGCGCCAACACCAACGGGACGCTGGACAGCAAGCTCTTCCCGCCGGACGCGACCCGCGACTCGCTCTTCGGCAACACGGAGACCTTCAGCGGTCTGGCCAACGTCTTCCCGAGCTTCAAGCTGACCGGCCTGGACCCGGCGCAGACGTACGACTTCACGTTCTACGCCTCGCGGATGGGCGTTACGGACAACCGCGAGACGGGCTACACCGTCACCGGTTTCAACTCGGGGTTCGTCGCGCTGAACGCCTCGGCCAACGTGGACAAGTCCGTCGCGCTGACGGGCATCGCGCCCACCGCGGAAGGCGAGATCACGATCAGCCTGGCCCCGACCGCCGCCAACAACAACGGCAACCACTTCACCTATCTCGGTGCGTTGAAGGTCGAGCCGACGCCGTGAGGCTTCGACACTGACCGCCATAGCCTGATCCGCGTGCGCCTAGGCGGCGCACGCGGATCGCGTTGTCCGTCCCCTCCTCCTGCGCGACAATTGTCTGTCTGCAGATCTTCGCGACAGTTGCGTCCTTCGGTCGGAAGCGGTATTCTGTGAACCTCATCACCGCGGCGGCGAGTCCGCGACCGGCCGCGATCGGACCGATTGGCATAGGAGAGCAGATCATGAAGAACGTGATGTGGGTCGTTCTGTTCGTCGTCTTCGTAGGCATGTTCGTCGGGATCGGCATCATGCGTAAAGGCGGTTCGGGTACGCAGCAGACCCGCCGGATCGGCGTTGTCCCCAAGGAAATCGTCTCGCAGTACTGGAAGGGCGTTCGGAACGGGGCCGAACAGGCCGGCAAAGACGAGGGGGTCACCATTCTCTGGAACGGTCCGGAGGTCGAGACCGACTTCGAGCGGCAGAATCAGATCATCGAAGACATGATGGCCAAGAAGGTCGACGGGATCATTCTGGCGCCGGGCAGCCGCAACGCTCTGGCCCCGACCGTCGAGAAGATCGCAGCCCGCAAGATCCCCTGTGTGATCGTCGATTCCGGCGTCGAGACGGACAAATATCTGTCCTTCCTGGCGACCGACAACTTCCAGGGCGGCGTCCTGGCTGCCCGTCGCATGGGCGGGATTCTCGACGGCAAAGGCAAGATCATTCTGGTCGCCTGGACGCCCGGCTCGGGATCGACGGACGCCCGAATCCAGGGGTTCCGCGAAACGCTGGGCAAGGAGTTCCCTGCGATCGAGATCGTGGATTCGCAGTATCCCAACCCGCCGACGATGGACAAGGCCCGCGACGTGACGCAGGACATGCTCACGCGGAACGCGGACATCGACGGCGTCTTCGCCTGCAACGCCACCACCGCCGGCGGCGCCTTGACGGTCCTCCAGATTCTCCAGCAGGGCCAGGCCGCCAAGAAGATCAAGATGGTCGGATTTGACGCCTGGCCCATGGTCGTCGAGGGCCTCCGCAAAGGCGACCTCGACAGCCTGATCATCCAGAATCCGTACAAGATGGGCTACGAAGGCGTCAAGACGATCCTCCGTCATCTCCAGGGCGAGTCGGTGCCCAAGGAGGTCGACACCGGCGTCGAGCTGATCACCGCCGAGCGACTCAACGATCCCAGGATCATGGAGCTGCTCAAGTCGCAGATCTGAGCGGGACGAAGGGGGATTTGTGAAGGTCGATCTCTGATTTGGGAGGCCTCCGAAAATCGACAATCATACATCAACAATCACACATCAGATCGCCCTGCGGATGACGGGAATCTCCAAGCGGTTCGGCTCGGTCCCGGCGCTGAGCGGCGTGACGTTCGCCGTTCGCGAAGGCACGGTCCACGCCCTCGTCGGCGAGAACGGCGCAGGCAAGTCCACGTTGATGAAGATCCTCGCGGGCGTCTACCAGCCCGACGCGGGCGACATCGAAATCCACGGCCAACAGCAGGTCTTCGCCAATCCCGGCGCGGCGCTCGACGCCGGCGTGTCCATGATCTATCAGGAGCTCGATCTTGCGGAACATCTGACGGTCGCGGAGAACATCTATCTCGGGGCCGAGCCCAGGGGATCGCTGCCCTTCATCGTCAGCCACGGACGCATGGCCTGGCAGGCGGGGGAACTCGCCCGCCAGTACCGCTTCGACATCCGCCCCTCGGCCAAGGTCGAGGACCTCGCCACCGGCGACTGCCAGATCGTCGAGATCCTCAAGGCTTTGCGTCGAAAAGCCTCGATCCTGGTGATGGACGAGCCCACGTCCTCGCTCTCCGAGACCGAGGCCAGGCGGCTTTTCGAGGTCGTCCGCAGTCTGCGAAGCCAGGGGCTTTCGATCGTCTACATCTCGCATCGACTCGAAGAGATCATCGACCTGGCCGACGAGGTCAGCGTCCTTCGCGACGGCCGGCTCGTGCACTCGGAGCCCGCAGCCGCGATGGATATTCCGAAAATCGTGCATCACATGGTCGGACGCGAACTGACGGATTTCTTTCCGAGCCGATCGGCCCGAATTGGCGAGACGCTCGTGCAGGTGAGCGGCCTGTCGTCCGAGACCGGCATCGAGAGCGTGGGTTTCGAAGTCCGTCGCGGCGAGATCGTCGGCATGGCCGGTTTGGTCGGCGCGGGCCGGACCGAGGTGGCGCGAGCTGTCTTCGGCGTGGACAAGAAGACCGCCGGCATCGTGATGCTGGAGGGACGCGAACTGAGCATCGCCTCTGCCGCCGACGCGATCCGCAGTGGAATCGCTCTGCTCACCGAGGACCGCAAGCGGACGGGCCTGTGCCTGGAGCTTGCGTGCAGTTGGAACATCACGCTGCCGAACCTGGAACAGATCGGCTTTCGGCCTTTCATCAAGCCGAGCCGGGAGAACCGGATTGCAGCCGACGTAGGCTCGCGGATCGCGGTCAAGTGGTCGTCGCCCCGCGCCCCGGCCAGTTCCCTCTCCGGCGGCAACCAGCAGAAGTTGTTGATCGCCCGCTGGTTGCTGGCCGACTCGAAGTTTCTGATCTTCGACGAGCCCACGCGGGGCATCGACGTCGGCGCCAAGGCGGAGGTGTATCTGCTCCTGAACCGCCTGGCCGAGGAGGGCAGGGGGATCCTGTTCATCTCCTCGGAGCTGCCCGAGCTGTTCGGCGTGGCCGACCGAATCCTGGTGATGCGTCGCGGCCGGCTCGTCGGCAATCTCGTGACGAAAGAAACGACGCCGGAGGAAGTGATGCATCTGGCGGCGGTGGAAGAAAAGACGTGAGCGGCGGTACCATGTGTCCCATCAGTCCCATCCGTCCTATTGAATAGGACTCATGGGACCCATAGGACAGATAGGACTTGCCCTCGCTTGGCATGACGAGGTCTGATCACTATGAATCGATTCATCCGACAGCTTCTGCCCTTCGGCACGCTGATCCTCCTGATCGCGGCCCTCTCGGCCCTGGAGCCGGACTCGTTCCTGACCGCGGAGAACTTCTTCAACGTCCTGAGCCGCTCGAGCGTCAACGGCATCATCGCGATGGGCATGACCGCGGTCATCATCTCCGGCGGCATCGACCTGTCCGTCGGCTCGATGATGGCGCTGGCCGGCATGGTCGCCGGAGGGACCATGCTCTGTTTGGCGAAGACTCAGGGCGTGCACTGGCTGTCTGACTCGCTGGTGGCTGCATTTGCAGAGATACCGCTGGCTACAGCGATTGCGTTGATCGGCATAAGGCTCGCACGACGGCTTCGCGGCTGGCGGTGGCTAGTTTTGGCGATTGCTCCTGTACTGACCATCCTGGCGGTCCACGGTCTATTCTGGCGGACATTCCCGCAGGTCCCGATGTCGGCAGCCCTGTGGATTGGTACAGTCGCTGGGCTCTGGATGGGCCTTCTCTGCGGCCTGCTCAATGGCGGCCTGATCACCCGGCTGAACCTGCCTCCCTTTATCGTCACGCTGGGCACGATGAGCGCCTTTCGGGGCATCTCCTACGTGATGAACGACGGCATGATGTTCGACGTGCCCACCTACACCTTCCTCGGGCAGAGCACCGTCGCAAGCATCCCGGTGAACGTGCTGATCTTCCTGGCGATCGCCCTGCTGGGCTTCTTCATCCTGCGGTACATGCCTCTGGGCAGGTACACCTACGCCATCGGCTCCAACCGCCAGGCGGCTTACCACGCCGGCGTGAACGTCAATCGCAACCTGCTGATCATCTATGCGTTGACTGGGCTGTTCGTCGGTCTGGCCGCGATGATCGCGACCAGTCGAACGGTGTCCGCCCAGCCGACCGCGGGCGTAAGCCTGGAGCTCGACGTCATCGCGGCGGTCGTCATCGGCGGCGCCAGCCTCAGCGGCGGGCGGGGCACGGTCGTCGGCACGATCATCGGCACCCTGCTGATCAGCTTCCTGCGAAACGGCCTGACCCTGCTGGGCATCTCGACCAACATTCAGCTCGTCGTCATCGGCGCGATCATCATCGGCGCCGTCGCCCTCGACCAGATGGCCCGCGCCAAGGCGATCGACAGCAGGTGAGCCCAGGACCATGGGGCACACGGTCCCTGCGGATCCAAGCGCGGTCGGGGACTTGCCCGGCAAGAGTCCAGATCACTGTTTGCCGAGCAGCGCCCCGATCATATCCTCGTTGGGTTGGCCGCCCCGGCCGATGATGCCGAAGCCGCCCTTGTAGTCCCAGGTGGCCCAGGCGATGCCGTGCTTCTCCAGGTTGGCCCGCATATCGCGGTACCATCGCAGCCGGGCCTCCTGGGGAGCGCCCGAGATTGCGCCCCACTCCCCGCAATAGAGCGGCAGGTCGAGCTTCTGGGCCAGAGCCAGCGGCTTGGCGAACTGGGCTTCGAGCTTCTCGCGGTCCCAGACTCCATTGTTGGACTTGACGATCTTCGCGACCTCCGGATCGAGCTTCTCGATCTCGACGGGGTCGACGAGCATGCCGGGATAATTCACAGGGCCCTGGTACTTGCCGACGCTCGTCCACGACGCCCGGTAGTGCGTCAGCAGCATGGGCGTGTAGAAGTGGAAGCTCAGGATGATGTCGCGGTCGCCCTCGGGGATGCGGAGCTGGTCGAACGTGCCGACGGATTGCCACTTGTTCGAGCCGATGACGATCTTGCGGTGCGGCTCGGTCCGGCGGATCTGTCGCATGGCCTTCTCGACGAGCCGGTTCCAGTCCTCGGCGTTGTCCGCCACGGGCTCGTTCATCAGTTCGTACGCCACGAGCGAGAGCGGGTACTTGGCCAGCTCCGCGGACAGATCCCGCCACAGGGCGAGGAATTTGTCCTGCGCCTTGGGGTCGGTCCAGAGCGGCTTGTCGGTCGCGTTGAAATGGTGCGACCGAAGGATGTGCAGATCGACGATCACGCGGAGGTTCTTCGCCCGGGCCCAGCCGATGGCGCTGTGCATCAGCGCGAACGCCTCGGGTTCCTTGGCGCCCGCCTCGTCCCAAAGCTGCTCTTCATCGACGGGCAGGCGGATGTGATCGAATCCGAGGGAGGCGATGTACTGAACGTCCTTCTCCGTGAAGAACGCCGTTCGCTCGGGGCCCCGACGGGTGCTCTGCGAGAGCCAGTGACTGATATTGGTCCCCCGGCGGATCGCAAAGGCGTCGTTCCCTTGGTCGGCCCCGACCGGCGCAGCAATCGACATCGCCGCAATCAAAGGCATCACGTATCGCCACATGCCGTTCTCCTCGTTTGCAGACCGCTGCTCCCGGCTTCCTGCATTCTCTCTCAGAGTTGTCTGCCGAGTGTTTCGGTCCAGCTTTCGTAGGCGGCCTGGTAGGCCTTCTTCAATTGCTTGTTGGGCGCGACGGTGCGGACGGGCTCCAGACCGATGAAGGCGTCGTTCGTTCCGCGGTAGAGGCCCGTGCCGATCCCGGCCCCGCGGGCGGCGCCCTGGGAGCCGTCGGTGTTGTACAGCTCAACCGTAGCGCCGGTGACTGTCGCGAAGGCCTCCGCGAACAGGGGACTGAGGAACATGTTGGCGTTGCCCGCTTTGACGGTCTTGAGCCTGGTCCCCATCTCGGTCATGATCGTCAGGCCGTTCTGGAGCGCAAAGACGATGCCTTCCTGCGCGGCACGAAGGAAATGGGACTTCTTGTGGATGTTGAAGTTCCAGCCGTGGACCGAAGCGCGGAGGTCGCGGTTTTCGAGCGTCCGCTCGGCGCCGTTGCCGTAGGGCAGGATCGTCAGGCCCTCGGAGCCGACCGGCGCCTGCGCCGCCAGATCGTTCATCTGCGGATAGTTCATCCCTTCGCCGGCGAAATTCTGCTTGAGCCAACTGTTGAGGATGCCGGTGCCGTTGACGCACAGCAGCACGCCGTAGCGGGGCTTCTTCTCGGAGTGGTTCACGTGCACGAAGACGTTGACGCGGCTCTTGGAGTCGTAGTTCTTCTTGTCCGTCACGCCGTAGACGACGCCGGAGGTGCCTGCGGTGACCGCGATTTCGCCAGGCTGGAGCACGCTCAGCGACAAGGCGTTGTTGGGCTGGTCGCCCGCGCGGTAGCCGATCTTCGTCGCAGTTTTGAGGCCCAACTCGTCGGCCGCCTCGGCGGTCAGCTCGCCCTGGACGGAGAAGGTCGGGACCATCTCAGGGATCAGGTCGGGCGAGATCCCGTAGTTGGCCAGGACGAACTCCGCCAGCGCGTCCTTCTCGTAGTCCCACAGAATCCCCTCGGACAGGCCTGACGGGGTTGTCTTGATCTCGCCGGTCATTTTCATCGCGATGTAGTCGCCCGGTAGCATGATCTTATCGATCCGCGAGTAGAGCTTGGGCTCGTTGTCCTTGACCCACTTGAGCTTGGAGGCGGTGAAATTGCCCGGCAGGTTCAGCAGCTTCTTGAGGCATTTCTTCGGGCCGATCGCCTTGGCGGCCTGCTGGCCGATCTGCACCGCGCGGCTGTCGCACCAGATGATCGACGGTCGCAGGACCCGCTTGTACCGATCGACCGCGACCAGGCCGTGCATCTGGTAGGAGATGCCGATGGCCTTGACGTCCCACGGGTCGAACTGCGTCCGCTCGCGGATCTTGGCGGTGGCCAGTTTGACGTGCTCCCACCAGGTCTCGGGGTTCTGCTCGGCCCAGCCGGGCTTCTTGGCGATGATCTCCAGCTCCTGGTTCGGCGAGGTCGCGGCTCCGAACACCTTTCCCGTCCCGGCCTCCATGAGCGTCGCCTTGACCGAAGAACTTCCGACGTCGTATCCCAGCAGCAATGCCATATTTGCACCCCTTCACAGATTCGATCCCGTTGTTGGTTCGATAGGACCCATGGGACCGATGGGACGGCCCCTCGGTCTTCTCCTTGGCCTTTGTGGCTGCATTCTATCCGATCGATCGCATGCGCCAAGAGCGACTTGAGGCCGCCGGCTCGGGATTACTCATATTCCCATTTGAGAATCCACGGGTCTTTCGTTTGCTTTTGAAAAGCCTTGAGCTTGGTTTTCATCCGGTCGAGCGTGGCTTTGTGCTGCGGATCGTCGGCCAGGTTCTTCACCTCGTGCGGATCGTTTTCGAGGTCGTAGAGCTCGAAGCGAGATCGGTGGAGGTAGGCGTCGACGGTCCGTTTGCCGTAGAGCTTGGCGCCGGCTTTGATCGTCGCCTGCCACGTGGCGGATTCCCACAGGTCGCTGGCGAACGGGTAGTCCAGGCCGTGCGCGAGGTTCCAGATGAGCTTGAACCGCCGCTCGCGGACGACCCGCATCGGGTAGTACATCGTGATCTCGTGGAACGTGTGCGACGCGTAGGTCGTGTCCCAGTTCTCGGCATGCTCGCGTTCCAGGACCGGCTTGAATGACCGGCCGTGGAATGCGTAATCGCGGGGCGTCGCGCCCGCCCAGTCCAGGATCGTCGGCGTCAAATCCGCCCAGTTGATCATCGCGTCGGTGGCGATGCCCTTGTTCTGCTGCCAGGGCGTGCGGACGATGCAGGGCAGGTTGATGCCCGGTTCGTAGACCGTCGTCTTGGCGCCGGGGAAGGCGATGCCATTGTCGGAGATGTAGATCAGGATCGTGTTGTCGTACTGGCCCGCTTTTTTGAGGTGCTCGACGAGCCGGCCGATGCCCTGATCGATGCGCGAGACCGCCTGGCAATACTGCGCCAGCTCGGCCCGGCACTCGGGGCTGTCCGGCAGGAAGTCCGGCACGACGACCTCTTTGGGATCGTACCTGGATTCTGTGACGCCGGGATAGCCCTGCTCGCGATTGCCGAACCGGTCCGGCTGGTGGGGCAGGTCGGTCGCCTTGCCCCCGCCGCGATGCGGGTCGCTCGTGCAGAAGTACAGGAAGAAAGGCCTTGTGGCGAGGGCGTCCCGCCCTTGATTCGCGGGCAGGATGCCCGCGACACGTGCCTGGCCGCCGGCATCGAAGAACTCGCGACACGCATCCGCCATCTGCACCGCGTTGCGGTCGTTGCCCTGGAGCACCGTGTCAAACTTATAGACTTCGTCCGGCGCGACGTGGTACTTGCCGATGCGAGCGGTGTGGTACCCGCCCTGCGAGAGCAGCACGGGCAGGCTTCGCACGGTGTTGAAGCTGGCGAAGTGGTGGTAATCGTGCTGGTGGCCGTACTGGCCGTTGAGGTGGTTGTAGAGTCCGCTGAGGATCACCGACCGGCTCGCGCTGCAACTGGCCGTCGTACAGAAGGCGTTGGTGAATCGCACGCCCTCGGAAGCGAGCTTGTCCAGGTTAGGCGTCTTGACGACCGGGTTGCCATAGCAGCCCAGGTCGCCCCGGCCGTGGTCGTCGGCGACGATCAGAATGATGTTGGGCCGCTTGCTTTCCGCGGCCGGGCTCTGCTGCGCCGCAAGAGATGTCGTAGTCAGGAACGAGACGCCTGCGGTGCAGCTCTTCACGAATTCCCGTCGCGTCATCTTGGATGGCATGTGAATCTCCTCTGTTGAAGGCAATCGCATGTTGAAGACCTTCCACGCGTGGTCGGAACTTGTCATCCTGAGGCGATAGCCGAAGGATCTGGGCATCGGACGAAAGGGCACTCTCGTTCGCGGGCCGGATCCTTCGCTTCGCTCAGGATGACACAGGTCGCGCAAACATTCCAGGATATTCCTCGTGGAATCATTCTCATCATCCAGCGTGCGCCGAAACAGGCAGGGCCAACCGTTGTGGTTGCCCCTGTGCGATGATTGGTGTTGGGATCGTTGCGGTTTTCATTTTCGCTCGACCATCTGGACGAGGCCGACGTCGATGTACTGGCCGCCGCTGGTCTGGCGGCAGTGGACCGCGATCACATTCTTGCCGGGCTTGAGGGCCGCGGCGCCGGCAGGCGTCAGTGGCAGGGCCTCGTAATCGACCGTGTAGCCGTTGGCGGTCATGGCCGGGACGCCGTTGAGGTAGACCTCGACGTCCTCGTCGTGGTGGACGCTCAGGCCGACGTTGTCGTACTTGCCTTCGGGCAGCGTGAACTCGCGGCGGAGCCAGATGTCCCGCGTGTCCCAGACGGTGTTGACGATCGCGCCGGGCGTGTCGCGCGTGCCGAACCCGCTCTTGCCCTCGCGCCACAGGCTCGCGTCGAACTCGGGTTTGAACCAGTCCTGGCCGGGTCTTCGCGTCGTGTACCGCCACAGGGCGGGCTCGTCCTGCGCCGTGGGCACGACCGTCGTGATCACCGGGGGCTTGGGCATCGGGGCGTAGTTGGACGCCTTGGTCTTGTCCCTGCTCGCGTACTTCTTCCACACGCCTTTGTCGTAGAGCATCTGAATGAAGACGCCTCCGACGACCGGGCGGGCGGTGAAGCCCCGCTTGCGGGCGTTGTCCGTGAAGTACCAGTCGGTCATGGGCGATCGGTCGGGCGTCTCGTTGAGGAACAGGAACACCGGGTTCACCAGAGCCTCGAAGTCCTCGCGGTTCTGGGTGAGCGTCGCGGTCCAGAGGATCCAGTCGAGCTTGGTGTACAGCGAGCGATTGTCCAGCGGCAGGCCGTACTTGTTCTGGATTCTCCTGTAATGGGCCATCTCCTTCTGCTTGACCTCGTCGGGGAACAGGTTCAGTCCCAGGATGCGGTCCCAGACGAGGTTGTACTTCTGGCTCCAGGTGCCGGGCTTGTCGAACGCCAGGCGGAAGTGGTCCACTGTGTCGCGGGCATCCTGCCCGCGTTCTTGCTTCGTGTCGAAGGCGTCCCGTCCTCGATTCGCGGGCAGGATGCCCGCGACACTTGAACTATCGGCGGCCTCTTTCACCCAGCGGGCGGCGAACTCCTTGGCGATCTTGGAGTACTCGGCGGCTTTGGCCTTGTCGCCCCGCATTTCGCAGAGCTTGGCGAACGAGCCCAGGCCGCAGATCGCCTTGGCCGAGAGGTTCACGTTGTGGGCCAGGTGGCCTGCGAAGTCGTCCGTGCAGAGCTGGTTCTCGGGGTCGAAGCCCTTGTCTTTGAGATACTCTGCCCACTTCTCCAACTGCGGCCAGTACAGGCCCGCGAAGTCCGCGTTGCCTTCCATCTGGGCGACCGCGGCCATGAGGATCAGCAGGTTGCCCGACTCCTCGACGGGCATCTGGTTCTGTTCGGACCGCTCGCCGCCGCCGTAGACCTGGCCGTTGGCGTGCGGGTACTGGCCCAGGTCGTGCGGTGCGAAGGGGAACTTCCACCGCTCGCTGGCCGCGTAGTTCATGAAGGGCACGAGGAAGGACTTGGCCACCGAAGGGCCAAACAGCAGGAACTGCGGGGCCATCGGGTAGAACACGTCCGAGGTCCCGATGCAGCCGTTGGAGTGGTTCTCCTTGCAGAAGGAGATCGGCTGCCCGTTGTCGTCGGCGACGAACTTGCCCGCCGCGAAGCACTGCCGATACGCCAGCGCCGCCAGCTTGGCATACTTCTGACCGCCGGCCTTGGTCAGATCAGCCATCAATCTCTCATCGAACGCGGCGCAGGTCTTGCTCAGTGACTGATAGTCCTTCGCGGACGCTTTGAGCAGGTCCGCGGCCTCCCAGCCGTTGCGGCGCCAGTAGGGTCGGAGGTTCTTCTTCATGTACTGGATCGAGTAGAGGTCGTCGTAGGCGACCATGAGCCAGCAGGAGACGGTCTTCCTGGCGACCGTCTGGGGCTTCAGCGCCATGGCGGCGCAGATCGCGTCGGCGTTGGCGGGAGACTCGGGCGACGCGATCGCCGATTGCAGGCCGTTGCCGGCGAATCCGCCCTGGGCCGCGCCGCGGCCGGCGAACGCGCGGGTTGCGACCGCATCTTTCGGAGCGGCCACGTAGAGATATCCCCAGTCGATCCGGATGTCGTCGCCTCGCTTGGCGAGGATCGGCTGATCCTTCGAGCCGACCTTGCAGACCGCCAGGTCCCCCGCTTCTTCGGAGGCCCAGACGACCTGCTGATTGGCGGTGTTGACCGCCAGCTCCGCGGAGGCGTCGAAGTACACCTGCACCTCGTGCTTCTTGCCGTCGGTGGCGCGGAAGTCGTACGTGAGATACGTCACCGGTCGCGACAGCAGGTCGATGTCCTCCGGCAGAGCGGGGGTCATGAAGGTCAGCGTCAACGCGATGCCCGCTCCCTCGAACGTGTAGATCGTCCGCGTGGGCAGGACCGTCAGACTCGTCTGTTTCAACGCGGGCGCCTTGCCCGGCGTGGCGCCCATGATGCGGTAGGGCTTGCCGTCGATGCGGATCATGCTGGTCAGGCGGTGCGGCTTGCCCGTCCAGTGGGTGGTGTCCTCGTCCGTCAGATTGTCCGCGGGGGACCAGATGCTGAAGTACGGGTCGCACGCGACCAGCGGCGTGGCAGGCGGGATGAGCTTGTCGCCCTGGGCCTTCCGCGGTTCCGGCGGCGTGTAGAGGGTCTGGTTTGCGGCGGTGATGCGGGCCGCGTCCATCTTGATGATCTCGCGGTCGTAGGTCATCAGGCCGTTGACCTCGATCTCGACGTCGGTCGTCTGCGTGTAGACGGCGGCAGCCAGGCCCGGCGCGCCGGTCAGCGGGTGGAGCTTCTTGATGAGGGCGATGTAGGCGTCGGTCAGCTCGTCCTGGGTCGTGTAGCTGCGATAGCCCCAGTTCCGCTCGGCCTGCCAGGTGTGGCCGGGCAGGGGCAGGCCCAGGCCGCCGAACTCGCCGAGCACGCCGGCGCGATTGGCCTCCAGTCGGGGCGCCGCCGGGCCGGGGTAGCTGTGGATGTCCATCACGTCGCCCACGCGGCGATCGGTCCAGCCGCTGGCGTTGTTGACCAGCCGCGTCGGGTCGAGCTTGCGGACGAGGTCCACGATTCGCGGCGTGTCGTACTGGCCCCAGCCTTCGTTGAACGGCACCCACATCACGATCGACGGGTGGTTGTAGAAGGCGTCGATCATGCGGGTCAGTTCCAGCTCGAACTGCTTGGCGGATTCCTCGGAGCGTTTGAGGTCGGGGTCGTTGCCGCCGATGTAGCGGTCGCCGCTGGGCATGTCCTGCCAGACCAGGAGGCCCAGCTTGTCGCACCAGTAGTACCAGCGGGCGGGCTCGATCTTGACGTGCTTGCGGGCCATGTTCATGCCCAGACGCTTGGTGACCTCGATGTCGTACCGCAGCGCCTCATCGGTCGGCGCGGTATACAGCCCATCGGGCCACCAGCCCTGATCCAGCGGGCCATACTGAAACAGCGGCTTGTTGTTCAGGAACAGCCGATTGATGCCGGCCTCGTCCTTGGCCAGCGCGATCTTCCGCATGGCGAAGTAGGTCGTCATCTGGTCGACATAATCGTAACTCACGACCGTACGGCTGCCCGTGTTCTTCTCCGAGCTCTTCCTCCCGAGCATGACCCTCAGATCGTACAGATGCGGATTGTCGGGCGTCCAGAGCTTCGGGTCCTTCAGGAGGATCTCCAATTCCTCGCCAATCCGCCCGAATGCCATCCCGGTCGGTTTTTCGTTGCGTATGCCGCTGGTTCTCTGAGGCGGATTGCCGACCAGCGAGGCGTCGATGGTGTATTGATTCACGTCGGAAACGTCGCCGCCGACTTCGACCCTGAGCCTGAGGGTCGCTGTGTCAATGTCCGGCGTCATGCGGATGGACTTGATGTAGACAGAGCCGACCGGCTCCAGCCAGACGGTCTGCCAGATGCCGGTGACGGGGGTGTACCAGATGCCGTGGGGGTTGCGGATCTGCTTGCCGCGGGGTTGCGTGCCGGCGTCGGTCGGGTCCCAGACGGAGACGACGATCTCGTGCTGTGGCACCGCCACCCCCGGCGGTGTCTCGCTCCCAGCCGAGGGCGGCTGGGCTACAGCGTCGGTGATGTCGAAGGTGAAGGGATCGTAGCCGCCCTTGTGGTTGCCGACCTCCTTGCCGTTGACCCAGACGGTGGCGTCCCAATCGACGGCCCCGAAATGGAGCAGGATTCGTCTGCCTTCCTGATCCCAACCATGTCCTTTCGGCGTCTCGAACGTCCTGCGATACCACAGGCGATTGTCCGGGCCGACGGGTTTCATCACGCCGGAGAGGGCCGACTCGATGGGGAAAGGAACGAGGATCTGACCATCAAAACTCTCGGGCCGCGCGGCGTCCTTGGCCTTGATGGCGTAGTCCCACAGGCCGTTGAGGTTCAGCCAGTCCTTGCGGACCATCTGCGGCCGGGGATACTCGGGCAGCGCGTTCTCGGGCGAGACCTCCTTGGCCCATCGGGTCATCAGGGGGCCCGCCGCGGGCTTCCACTGTCCCTGCGCCACCGACGACAGCAGCACGACCGCGACCGAGGCGGCACAAAGGGTCCTTCCCTTCAAGCGACGTTCACACATGGTATGACCTCCCATGACAAAATACCTCCGACTTACGGAAACAGTCCGCCCGGATGCGGGCGAATCGGCACCAAGGTAATCGCAACGAGGGAGGTTTTCAACCCCAAACCCGGCCGGGAGAGGGGCGGCGGGCATGACCGCAGTTGCGCGGCCCCGCGGCGAGCCGAACGCCGGGGCTCAGACGGTTGCCCAGGACGCCCAAGGAGAGGGACGGACCGATCCGGATTCCGGCCTTCGGCCGGAGATTTTGCGCTTTGGGCCAGCAGCATGATGAATGAGCCCCCAAGTGTCGTTCGGATGTGCCCGGCGTATCCTCCATGCTGCTGGCCTACGGTCATGCACCCGGAACAGGCTTGCGAATGGGCCGCGTCGCGATGTACGCCCTCTTGTCATGCTGAACGCAGTGAAGCATCCGGCGTGGGCGTCATGACGTGCGTGCGTTCCGTTCACTCGACGACGACCGCGGTGCCGTAGGCGAGGATCTCCGCGGCGTGCGCCGCCACCTCCGACGTGGAGAATCGGATGCCGACGATGGCGTTGGCGCCCAGTCTCTTGGCCTCATCGAGCATCCGGTCCAGCGCCTGCTCGCGCGATTCGCCCAGCAGTTTGGTGTACTCGGTAACCTCGCCTCCGACGAGGTTGCGGAGGCCCGCCATGATGTCCTTGCCGATGTGCCGGGCGCGGATCGTGTTGCCGCGGACCAGGCCGAGGTGTTTGACGATGGTCTTGCCTGCGATCGTATCGGTTGTGGAAAGCAGCATGGCGTTATCTCCTGACGTCTCTGTATCGGTCCCGGCTCCAGAAGTACACCCGCTCCCGCAGCACGGAAACGAACAGTATAACCCCGCCGCCCAGCAAAGCCAATAGGCCGATCTTCAGGAGGACTCCGAGCGTCGGGTCCACGATGATGCTCTCGATGGCCTCAAAGCCGCCGTAGATCAGCAAGGCGATCGCGGCCACGGAGAACAGGATCCACCCGATGCCTCGCTCGACCCGGTTGTAGACATTCCCCCAGTACTGCTCCCACACGCGGTCCTCCGGCTCGACGAATGCCACGCAATCGGTCATCTGTTTGAGCTTGCGGAACTGGGCCAGGTCCCGCGTACAGTCGGCACAGGACGCCAGATGGCCCTCGAAGGTTCGCTTCTGTTCTTCGTTCAGCTCGTTGTCCAGGTAGGCCATCATGGAATCTCTGTAATGCTGGCAGGTCATGACGTCTGACCTCCTTTCGTGGGCTCCCCTGGCTCGCGCGGGGCGATCGGGGCACCTCTCTCTTCGTCCAAAATCTCTTTCAATTGTTGCCGGGCGTAGAACAGCCGGCTGGTCACCGTCCCCCGATTGCAAAAGAGCACCCTGGCCATCTCGTCGTACGACAGGTTCCGGAAGTGCCTCAGCAGGATCACTTCGCGGTGCTTGTCGTCGAGTTTGCCCATGGCCTTCCAGATGCGGTCCTTGGCTTCGTTTCGCTCGGCGATCGCGTCGGGCTCGAACGAGTCGCGCCCCTCGGGCTCGGGACACCCCAACTGCGTGTCGTCCAGCGAACTGGCCCGCCGGACCCGCCTCTTTCGCAGGTGGCTGAAGCACAGGTTCCGCAGGATCTGGTAGAACCAGGGGAAGAACTTGCCCTTGGAGTGCAGCGTGTCGTAATGCTGGTAGGCCCGAAAAAAAGCCTCCTGCGACAGCTCCAGGGCGTCCTCGCGGTTGCCGACCAGACCCAGAGCGATCAGGTAGGCATCCTTCATATGGCGTTTCACAATCAGCTCAAACGCCTCCCTCGGCCCCAATTCTGAGCCGGAATCCCCGACGCCGGCCGGCGCGTCGGCAGATCCGTCCCACAAGGCCGCCGAATTGTCCCGGCCCATGCCGCCCACTTCTGTCTTCTCCATGACCCCCCGGGGGTCCAGAGCCGGGAACTGCCCCGGCTTCTACGCATATAGACTCCCCACGCGGGGTTTTCTTCAAGCAAAAAAGGTGAAGGTCTCGTCGAATGCCGATCCGCGGAACCCTTGCTGTTGACAATCTCCCGGCCCGGTGGTACTTCCAGACAGGCCGTGATGGGGCCCGTTTCTCATCGCAACCCAACCAGGGTTCGGCCGGTGTTGCCGGGGTGGGTGTGCCCTCGGAAGGCCGAAGGCCGGACAGCCTCTTGAGGAAACGACCGGATGACGACCGACGGACTGCTGTATGCCTGTCTTCTCGACGGACAGGGAGGCGCCAGGGAGCTCGATTGGAGGGGCGTTGCCCAGTGGAAGCCCGAACAGGGTCCGCTCTGGCTCCACTTCGATTACACCCATCCCGAAAGCGTCGAGTGGATCGCGAGCAAGAGCGGGCTACATGAGGTCCCTGCCTCCGTGCTGCTGACGGAAGAGAGCCGGCCGCGAACCACGCTGGTGGGAGGCGGGCTGCTCGTCGCTCTGCGAGGGGTGAACCTGAACCCTGGGTCCGACATCGAGGACATGGTCGCCGTTCGAGTGTGGGTGGACGAGACCCGGATCATCAGCACGCGAAAGAGGAAGCTCTTCTCCGAGGCCGATATCATCGCAGCGTTCGGGGAACGCAAAGGCCCGAGGACCACAGGGGAATTCGTCGTCGATCTGTGCGACCGCCTGATCTCGGGAATGGAGAACGCGGTGGAGGACGTCGACGACCGCGTCGCCCGCATGGAGCAGGAAGTCATTGCGTCGGAGTGTCACTCCCTGCGAACTTCGCTGTCGGACATTCGCCGGGAGGCCATCGCACTGAGGCGATACCTGTCCCCTCAGAGGGAGGCGATGACCAAACTCCAGGCCGAGACGGTCCCCTGGTTGAGCGAGAGCAACCGCCTGCGCCTCAAGGAAGCGACCGATCGCCTCATCCGCTGCATCGAGGACCTCGATTCCGCCAGAGACCGCGCGGCCGTGACGCAGGAGGAACTGGTCAACCGGCTCTCCGAGCAACTGAACTCGCGGATGTACGTCCTGTCGCTCGTGGCGGCGGTCTTCCTTCCCCTGGGCTTTCTCACCGGCCTGCTCGGCATCAACCTCGGCGGCATCCCCGGCAGCGACAATCAGTCCGCGTTCCTCGTGTTCATCCTCATCCTGGTCGTGCTCGTGGCCCTGCAAATCGTCGTCTTCAAGAAGAAGAAATGGCTGTAAAGCCCTTCCTCGGCGTCGCTCCCGCGTCCTTCGTTGCCGAGAGCGCCAAGCCAGGCCTGCACTTCAACTCGCCTCGAGACAGGAGGGAACGGATTGAACCCAGGACGGGCCGACAGGTAGAATCCTGTTGTGCATGTGCCGCGATGACAGATCGGTCCAAGAGGAGCATGACGGATGCGTGTGAATGATATCCCCGAGATCGCCCGGCTGAGTGTGCCCGAGAAAAATCTTCTCCTGGAAGACCTCTGGGACAGCATCGCTTCGGAGGAGTCGAGCGTCCCCGTGCCGCAGAGTCATCGGGACGAGTTGGACCGCAGGCTGACGCAATACGAAAAGGATCCCGGCAGTCTGCTGACGCTCGACGATCTCCGCGAATAGGCAGCTTCAAGTAGGTTTCACGCAGGATGGATCAATGCCGGGCAGGCGGCGGTCACGGGTCGTCGCGGGCGGGGGAGCCTCCGATTTCACTGCTGGTGCGCCAGTTAGCTGGATTGTTCAGCGAGCCTGTGGGTTGGGTGGGCAAAGCTGTCTCCAGCGGGACGAGGGAGTAGCCTTGGCCGTCGGCTTCTTTGGGCCAGGGGGATTTGTCGGAGTACGCGAAGGCTGCGATCGTTCCCGTCCAGAAATCGACCAGGCGGATCGATTCGCCTTCGTTGGCGAGCTTGCCTTCGTATTGGCCTGCGATTCTGGACGCCGCCTCTTGGTCGTAGCGGTGCGCGAAGGCTTCTTTGTTCTGGACGACCAGGACGAACTGGCCGGGGTCCAACGAGGTGATCGCGTTATCCTGAAAGGTGAAGGTCACGCCCTCGGTGAAGGACACGCCGGAAAGGTCCAGCGGCTCGTCGGAGATGTTCTTCAGTTCGATGAACTCGAAGTCCTCGCCGTCGAAGTCCGCGTCGTCCCAGGTCTGGGCGGGGTGGTACATCAACTCCGTGATCCGTAATCCCGCGATCGGGCCGATCGCCAGGGGCTGGCCCGCCGTGAACTGGACCGGGTCGGACCAGCGGCTCCAATACCCCGAATTGTCCTGCATCCGGCAGCGGACGCGATACGTCTTGCCGATCTCCAGCGTACCCGCCGGGATGAGGGTTGTCTCTGCAAATCGGTTCGAGACGGGGCTCTCCCAGAGCGGCTCGATCTCGTAGGCTCCGTTGCCGGCGATCAGATCGGCGAACGAGGTCGCACGATTGTCGTCGCTTGGCGCCGACGTCGTGGTCCTCGCCTGCGGCGAGACCTGGGCGATGCGCCACTTCATCGCGCCGAAGGTTCCCGCGCCCTGCGGATCGCTGAACGCCGACGTTCGGAACCGCAGACCATTGATCGGATAGTCCGGCTCGCCAATGTAGCTGATCGCGGGTTTGTTCGGGACGCGGGAACCGTCCGCGTTGTCGGCCAGGGTGTCGAGAAACGCGGCGCGGCCGCCCGTGCCGACGCTGCCGCCGGGCCAGGAGCCGCCTGCGAACGCGAAGGCCAGCATGTCCTCGACCAGGGCGGGCAGTCCCCGCTTGCCTGCGCCGCTGAGGCCGCGGTAGTTGCCGGCGTCCGAGGGGGCGTCCAGCCAGCGGACCAGGTCCGCCTTCACGAACTCCACCAGAGGCGTCGCGAACTCCCCGAGCAGCAGCCCGATCTGATCGCGCTGCCAGAGCAGGTCCCGCACCTCGCGGATTGCGCCGAAATAGTCGGGCTGGAGCTCCGAATTGCGGGGGAAGACGCTGTTGTACACGACGTCGATTCCGTCGTTCCAGGTCGGGCCCCACGTGGCGTCGGTGTCCCAGGGCAGAGTCCACATCTTGCCCAGGTAACGATTCTCCGGCGTATAGACCGGTTCGAAGTACCACGCGGCGTTCTTGTTGGCGGTGGGCCAGTAGTCGTAATGCCGAATGGCCTGGGCCAGCGAATGGTAAGCGTACCATTTGTCCAGGCGGACGTGCGCTCGAACGAAGTCCGGCGTGCTGCGGTTGGTGAGATTGTACTGGATGTTGTCGTGATCGGAGCCGTCGGTGACGGCGTACGGCGCCTGATAGTTCTGCTGCTCCTTGGCGTTGGTCGTCGCATTGATGAGCTTGTAGAGATTGCCCTTCTCCAGGCCGTGGGCTTCGAGGAAGCGGACGTCGTAGGGCTCCTGGGCCAGGGACAATCCCCAGAAATCGCCGCGCCATGGGTCGGGAGCTTCCCGCTCGTCGTCGATCACGCGAAAGTGAAAGAAGTGCGAGTACGGGGCCGGCACCCCCATCTTGTTGAACAGGAAGTAGTTGACGTGCTCGTTGAAGCCGTAGGTGAGCGTCAGGCGATTGTCGAAGCCCTTGGCGGTCACGAGCGTGCGCCACGGGGTCGGATAGGGCTTGCCTTGGGCGTCCTTGGCCTGGAAGTACTGGCCGCGGTGGAAACGGAACCGCATGCTGCGTTTGGTATTGCCGCCAAGATATCGCCCGTTGGCGCCCCGCAGACGATACCGGATGTTGTCGTACACAATTCCGTCGTAGACGAATGTCCCGAACCAATTGTAGACGAATCGCGCGGGATTCGCCCCGCCTGCGGCGTACTGGGGCATCTGGTCGGCGGGATCATAGCCGAGAGCCTGTCGCATGTCCTCCTGGCGGGTGAGAAGATGATAGATCGGCAGCGTCTGGAGCATTTCGGACGAGAAGCCCACATAATCCGGCACGTCGTCGTAGACGAAGTACGCGAAGTTCATGGAGGGATCGTCCGCGTACGGCGCGGGCGTGATGGTCCCTCGCAGGTCCATCGCCTGCAGGCGGTAGCGAACGAGCGTACGATGTCCCTGGGCGGGAATGACCGCAGTGTGGACGTCATCACCTGCGACCGCGTCGCCCTCGGCGCCGTCGTCGCGCATCGATACGTGCGTCCAATTGGCCAGACTGAAGAAGTCCGGATTGTCGGTCGGGCCGGCGTCGGGATTCTCCGCCAGCGCCGCCGGGTGGGCGGGAAGACGCAGCGGAATGTAGTGGCCCGGCCGAACGACCTGATACTCGAGCACGACGCCCGCGATGCCGTTGGCGTCGGTCACATGGGCGGTGACGGTGACCGTCTGTCCGGCCTTGGGCTGTTTGGGCGCGGTCTCGATCCGGCGAACGAACGGCTTGAGATTGGACGTCGCGACCGCCCTGTTGGCGCGAAGGGGCGTGGGCGCGCCGGAGGACCAACTGACCGGCAGACCGTTGTCGAAGCTCGGGTTGACCAATTGCAGCGAATGGCCTGTTCCACTCGTTCCCTCGGGCACCGGGTCGCCCACCGTCGGCCAGGGAAATCCGATCCGGTACTGGACCTCGTCGACGAGGGCTCCCGCCGCGTCGCGCAGGGCGATTCGCTCGCCGTCGTTGTCGAGCCGGCCCTCATAGGGACCCAGCACAAGCGCGGGATCGAGGGGCACACGTCCCGAACTCCACTTGGCGTGAAGGTGATAGGGGGACTCGGCGACCACGATGTAGCCGTTGGCCGGCAGGGTCGTCCCGGCGGGGAACGCATAGGTCAGTCCTGCGTCGAAACGCCAGCCGGAGAGATCGACCGCTTCGCCGCCGCGATTGAACAACTCGACGAACTCCACCAGCTCGGTCTCTTCATCGGGGTTGCAGTGGATCTCATGGATGACGACGTCCCGCTGCGCCGGCGAGGGGGCCTGCGCCCGGACGGAAGATGTCGCGGCCCACAGCGCCGTCGCCGCCAGAAGGAGCATCGCATCGCGACCTTGGAACCGATGACTTCGAACTGCCTTTGCCAGGGATCGAGCCCCGCCGGGACATGAGATGGCCTTCTCGCTCATAGCTTCGTCAGTCTGACAAACACCCTCACTGCACGATCTCCAACACCGTTGATCGTCCGGACCTCCGACCTACGCGACGCCGTCTTAGCGGCGACCCACGCCGCCTGGTGGATGAACGGATTATACCAACTTCGATCAGGAAAAGCCACCCATCTCCCCAAACGCCCGGGGGGTATCAGAAATGGCGTGCGTCTGCCGCTCGGGGCTTAACAGAAAGGCTCCGAGTCGCTACCATGGAGTTTGGCACGGTTGGGTGGCTGACCGTTGGCGATTGCAGGGATACCGCGGCAGCCTCGGGCGGTCCGCGCGAAGGATAGACAGGAGCAGGATGCTTTCGATTGCACAGGGCAACACGTTCTACGAAACCGCGGCGATTCTGGGCTTGGCCGCGGTGCTGGGCGCAGTCGGCCAGAAACTCAAGCAGCCTCTGATCATCATGTTCCTGGCGACCGGGATTCTC
Organism: uncultured Phycisphaerales bacterium; assembly: GCA_937927975.1. Classification (GTDB taxonomy): domain Bacteria; phylum Planctomycetota; class Phycisphaerae; order Sedimentisphaerales; family Anaerobacaceae; genus PLanc-01. The sequence continues at coordinate 21,317 of CALEZT010000216.1, read as the reverse complement.
GCGGGTCCCGCGGTGTTCGGGGTGATTCGAAGCCACGACCAGATCGCGCTGCTGGCCCAGATCGGGATTTCGCTGCTTCTGTTCATCGTTGGGCTCAGGCTCGATCTGAGTCTGATCCGGACCACCGGCCCGGTCGCCCTCGCGACGGGGCTCGGCCAGATTTTCTTCACCGCCGGCATCGGGTTCGGGATCTGCCTGGCGTTGGGCATGAGCGCCGTCAGCGCCGCGTACGTTTCGGTCGCGTTGACCTTCTCCAGCACGATCATCATCGTCAAGCTGCTCTCGGACAAGAAAGAGATCGACGCCCTCCACGGGCGGATCGCGGTCGGCTTTCTGATCGTGCAGGACATCGCCGCGATCCTGGCGCTGGTGGCATTGACGACGTTCGGCGCTCCGCTGGCCCAGGGCCAGTCGGCGCTGGGGATCTCCCTTCTGATGGCGGGCAAAGGCGTCGGCCTGCTGGTGGTCGTCGGGCTCCTGATGCGGTATGTGCTGCCCCGCCTGATGGCGCGCCTGGCCCACGCGCAGGAGATGCTGATCCTGTTCGCGGTCGCCTGGGCGGTGCTGCTGGCGGCCGCCAGCGAGTGGCTTGGTTTCAGCAAGGAGGTCGGCGCGTTCCTGGCCGGCGTGTCGCTGGCGCCCAGCGAATACCGAGACTCGATCAGCTCCAAGATGACGAGCATTCGGGACTTCCTGCTGCTCTTTTTCTTCATCGACCTGGGCGCTCGCCTGGAATGGTCCACCGTCGGCTCGGAGGTCGGCAAAGCGGGGATCCTGTCGCTGTTCGTGCTCATCGGCAATCCGCTGATCGTGATCGCGATCATGGGGTACATGGGGTACCGACGGCGCACGGGGTTCCTGGCCGGTCTGACGGTCGCCCAGATCAGCGAGTTTTCCCTGATCGTGGCGGCCCTGGGCGTCTCGCTGGGACACATCTCGCCGCAGACGATGGGCCTGGTCACCCTCGTCGGCGTCGTGACGATCTTCGCGTCCACCTACATGATCCTCTACTCGCAGGATCTTTACCGGATCCTGGCCGGACCGCTGAAGCTCTTCGAGCGAACGAACCCCTACCGCGAGGCCAGCAGCGACACCGCGGTCGAGACGACCGTGGCCGACGCGATCCTGGTTGGCCTGGGCAACTACGGCAGCGGCCTGGCCGAGCGACTGCTCGAGCGCAAGATGAAAATCATCGGCGTGGACTTCGACCCGCAGTCGCTGGAGCGATGGCGTGCCCACGGCATCTCCGTCCTCTACGGCGACATCGCCGACCCCGATCTTTACGAGCAGTTGCCCATGAACCACGTCCGCTGGGTGGTCAGCACCGTGCGAGCCAAGGACGTGAACCTGGCGCTGTTGCATCTGGTGCGGTTTCGCGGATACGACGTGAAGGTGGCGTTGACCGCCGCCAACCAGAGCGAGGCGGTGCTGTACAAGCAGGCAGGCGCCCACGTGGTCCTGCGACCGTTCACCGACGCGGCCGAGCAGGCGGCCGATGCCCTGATGGACGCGACGGACATCCTGCCGGAGAACGTCGACTGGCCGGTCGCCTTCCAGGAGGTGCGGGTCAAGTCCGGCTCGGTCTTCGCCGGCCAGAGCCTGCGGAACATTCCCCTCCGCGCCGAAGCGGGGGCCTCGGTCCTGGCGGTCAGCCGGGCGGGCAAGGTCCACTATGAGCCGAGCCCCGATTTCCAGGTGTACCCGGGCGATCACGTCGTCCTGATGGGGCCACCCAAGACGCTCAAGAAGGCCGACGACCTGATCAACCAGACCCAGAGCCGCGACTCGGCCGACAAGCTCGAGCGATTCGTCATCGTCGAGATGGAGGTCTTCACAGACTCCAATTGGCTGGGCAAGACGCTCGCGGAGCTCCAGTTCCGTCAGCGTTGCGGCGTGACAGTCGTGGGCATCCGAAGAGGCCAGGAGCGAATCCCCTCGCCCGGCCCGAACGAATCGCTCCAGGCGGGCGACCGCCTGATCGTGATCGGCACCTCCGACAAGGTCCGCCAGCTCAAGTGCGGCGCGTCGCTGTGACGCAGTGGGTATAAGAGGCAGATCGGAAGAAAGCGAATCCGGCCTGCTTTAGGATATGAGCAGCGTCAGCTCGCCTTGCGATTCTCGCGGCAGAATTGGGCCATGAGCTCCATGGCTTTGCCGGTCTTTTCCATGGAGCCGTCGAGTTTCGCGTAGGCGTCGACCAGCTCCAGCAGCTCGGCCGGGGCTTCGACCGTCCCGTACTGGTGGGCGGTGTTGACGATGCCGGCGTCCAGGCCGTACTCCATCGCCTTGGCGACGTACGCCCGACAGACGCCGATCCTTCGCGCGGGCAGATCCCGCACGCTGTTGCTGATGCCCAGCGAGCAATGGACGCCTTTCATCCGCGGATCGGTCTTGATCTTCTTGATCGTCTCGAACGTGCGGAAGGTATAGCCTGGGACGCCGGGCTCCATGGGCATGTCGATCGCCAGCGGGAAGACCGTCGAGTCGAAGAAGATCTGCTCGGGCTTGAAGCCGTGCTGAATCGCGGCGTCGAAGAGCTGCTTCGCCAGGTCGTAGAGTTCGTCGACCGAGTGCGACCCGCCGGGGCCGGTGGCCTTCTCCTCGCTGACGAGCAGTCCGACGAAGGAGAAATCGTAGTCCTTCTTCAGCGGCATCATCTTGGCCATGGTGTAGACTTTGATGGAGTTGAGCAGAGGCTCGTGACCGGTGACCCGTGACCCGTGGCCCGAGTCACGAGGCATGGGGCACGAGTCACTTCGATACCATTCCTTCAGGCCTGCGACCAGGACGTCGTCGCTGCTGCTGTCGATGCAGACCGGCACGCCGCGACCCCACTTCTGCACGAGGCGGACGTACTCGATCATCATGTCCACCGCCTGCTGCGGGTCCTGCTCGCCGAAGGCGTCGAGGTTGACCGCGATGTAATCCGCGCCGTCGTTGGCCTGCGATTCGATCAGGGCGCGGACATAGTCGAGCTGCGGACTGGGCGTCGTGTACGCGTCTTTGCCGAGGGCGTGCAGGTCCTTCATGACCTGGCCGGTCTTGGGGATGGAGGCGTGGATCGATTCGCCGATGGAGATCAGCGCATTTTTCATCGTGTGGTCTTTCGCGAAGAGATAATTGATGATGGACGAGGAGTGCCGCAGGGCGGGGTTGCGCGGCTTGTTGATCGTGGTTCGCAGTCGCCGGCGGCCCGCGCCTTCGGCCGTGCCTTCCCCCTTCTCCGACGCGGCGGCCTCATAGATCCTCTCGGCGGCGCACAGTCGGGTGGCGTCGTTGCCGCAGTGGCCGTCGGCGGTGGCGTCGCCGCAGGGGGCGTTGTCTACACCCTTCTGGCAGCCGCCCAGGGTGCACAGGCCGAAGTTTTCCGGCAGGAAGCAGTCGCCGCACTCTTCGCAGTCGAAGGCCAGGTACTTGAAGCCTTTCTCGGTCGCGTTGAAGAGCTTGTAGATCGCGCCTTCGCCGGCGTCGGCGCCGAGGACCGAGAGGGTCTTCTTGAAGGCGTGGAAGCCAAAGTGCTTGGGGTCCAGCATGGCCCAGTGGGCGAAGTCGAAGAACCGTTTGCCGAAGGTCGCATAGGGCGTGATCAGCGGGACCCTGGCGCCGGATTCGTCGTAGAGGTAGAACGGGTCTTTGGCCGGCCAGGAAAGATTGTCCTTGTACTGCTCCCAGGCGGTGCCGATCTGTGCGGCCCGCTGGAGGATCTTCGAGAAGATCTCGAACGTGGGGACACCGCCAAGATCGACGCCGGCTGCGCCCATCGCCTTGTACATCGCGACCTGCTGGGCCGCCCGCTCGATATGGTCGTCCACCCGCTCGGACTGGACCTTGGCCAGCAGCTCGTCGCTGACGAAGCAGCCAGGCAGCTTGCCGTCGTGCATCAGACGCGGGGCGGGAGTCAGCGTGCTGAGCAGATACACGTTGCCGATGACCGGGATGCTGCCGGCGTCGGAAGAAGGCGAACCGGGTCTCTCTGAGATTTGAGATCTGAGATTTGAGATCTCCTGGAGGTATCGGAACAGTTCGAGCGACTTTCGCCAGTCCCAGCCGACCTGCGTGATGAGAAACTCCGCGCCGCAGGCGAGCTTCTTCTCCATCTTGTAGTACTGCTGCATCTGCGACGGCTCGGTGTACTTGAAGGGCGAAACCGCCGCCCCTGCGAAGAACCGGCGGACCTGGCCGAGCGATTGCGGCTTGGCCGCAAGGAGCGCATCGTGGTTGATCTTCTGGATCAGCCGCAGAAGGTTGAGCGATTCGACCTCGAAGACACCCGCGGCCTTGACCGGCTTGTCGCCCGTCAGCGCCAGGACGTTCTCGATGCCCATCTTCCGCAGGGTCATCAGCGAACTGACGATCGCGTCGGCGTTCATATCCTTGCACGTCACGTGCGGCATGACGTCGAGGCCATCCAGGAGGCCCTTGCCCTGAAATGCGGCGATCACGCCGGTGGGCTCGATATTGGCGACGCCGCCGGGGCTCTGGGGCAGCGTGACCGCGGCGAAATCGAATCCCGACGGGATCGCGGTCGGGTTGTCTTTGTATGCCTTGAGGAACTTCTCGATCGGATCAAAGCTGAAACCCGGCCCGCCGGTCAGCTCCGCCAGAACGACAAAGCCCGATCGTTTCGTCAACTTCTCTCTGAGGCTCGTTCGCGCCATGCTCGTCTCCAAAACCAATCATCTCCGGCTGCCATCAACCCAGGCAGCCGAAAACAGAAGCATACCAAATCCGCCGCTCAACCGCCACAGTGCGGCTACCGGGGGCCGAGGATCTCGATCTCGACAGGATTGCTGACGACCTCCAATCCCTCGAAGCAGAAGGCGACCTGAACCACGTGCAGGCCCGGCGGGAGATGGGGTTGGTCGTTGGTTGGGAGGGTTACGAGCAGATCGGTGAGTTCGCCGCCGGGGGCGAGGGCCAGGACCTTGCCGCTGGTCGGCCTTCGATCCGGCCAGGGTCGCCAGGAGCCGTCGATGGCGAAGCGATCCAGGGGGATTCGGTCGCTCTGGACGTAGGCAAAGACCCTGCTGCCGCGATTGCGCAGGTCGATCTTGAAAGCCGGCGATTCCCCTGCGGGGCACGCTCGTTTGACCGGCCGCAACCGGCACTGCAATCCTTCTGCGGCAGGACCCCATTGCATCTGGGTCGGCGCGGCCTTGCGAACGGGCCTGGCCGTGCGGGCGACCGACGTGTGCCGGGCGCAGCCGATTGCCCCTGCGACGATCAGCAGAACGACGAAAGTGGCGTATGCGCGAGTGTCCACAAGTTCTCCTTCACTGGGCCCATACCCGGCTGCCTGTCAATTATAGCCAATGAATCGGTTCTTTCCAGAGCTTGTCGGAAGTCCGCATAATCTGTGCTGTGTCAAGGGGTTATCCGTTGCTCCGACCGCTGCGTTCGAGAGCGTAAGGGGAGAGTTCTCAACGGTTTTTCCACCGCGATGGATCATTTCTAAGTCCAAATAGGGGAGAGGGGAGGTTTGGAGAGGCATCTTCTGTTGAAGCCTGCCGATGGGGGTGGATGCCGATTGTGCCCTTCCAAGGGTGGCTGTAAAAGGTTATCTAAAAACGACTTATGGTGCTGCAACTGGCCGGTGAATGCCCTATGGGAGGTCGGGTGTATCTGTGGAAAGGCCCTGTAGAGATCCAAAACGGCTCCGCAAGTCACAAAATGCCTGTGAGACAATCGACTTATCCACATATTCTCCACAGCATTGCACAGGCCCAGGGATGCGAACGGCCCGGTCCTGGCGCGTGGACACCATCCATCGTCCGGCCTGGCGACAAAAATCTTCGCGCCGACCCAGGAAAAGACGCAACCCCTTCCGATAATCGCATGTTCCGCAATGCCCAGAGCGGGTCTTGCGATTGCATGGCGTTCTGCACCTCCATTCGGCGGTCGGATTCCTTGATTTTCCCCTTGGGAACGGGTAAACTACCCTTATCAGTCGTCGCAGGGCGGCTGATTCTCAATGGGGGGTGCTCGACAATCTCTCCTTCTCTTCTGAGCACCATGGGATTCGGTTGGCATCCAACGGATGCATAGGTCGCTGACGGTGCGCCCGCACGATGGGCTCGCCGGACGCGATCGGGGCACATGGGGGTGTGGTGACATGAGAGAGCGAACGACACGAGGGATACTCTTGGCGGCTTGCGTCCTGGTCTTGCCAGTGGCGGTCGCCCACGCCGACACGGTGGACATCGTCCACGACGCGTACGGGGCCTATGACGTGACCCTCTTCTGGGGGGCAGGCTTCGATGGTTTCGACGCCATGTCCGGCGTCTACATGCTCAACAAGACCGGCAGCACCGGTACAGGCGACACCTGGAAGAATGGTTCGATCCCCGGTTTCTGCATCGAACTTCAGGAACCGGCGCCCAAGACGACCAGGACTTATGGCGTCGTGATGCCCGAGGACGTGTACAACAATTACACGGGTGAAACGCTGGGCACGACGAAGGCGAACTATCTTCGGGAGCTTTGGGCCCGTTACTACGATCCCGCCTGGGCCTCGGGCTCTTACACCGCTCAGGACAACCGGGCCGCACAGGCGTTCGCCGTGGCGGTCTGGGAGATCATCTACGAGAAACTGCCCGCTTCCGCCTCGGGGTGGGATGTCACGATCGACGGCACCGCAGGCCTGGGCGGCTTCCGCGCCGAGAACCTCGACTTCGAGACCGCCAACAAGTGGCTGCACAGCCTCACCGGCGGCGGAGCCAAAGCGGACCTGCGGGTCTTCGTCAGTTGCGGCGGGCAGGAGTACCTGGTCGCGGTGCCCGAGCCGGCCACCGCGCTGCTCCTGGGACTGGGCGGGCTGTTCACCGTCGCAGATCGACGTCGCAGGAAGGCCCGCGTCCAGGACGCGTGACGCCAAGCGTGATTTTTGCAGGATCTCCATGACGATAGAGGAGAACAAGAAATGAGAATGTCCCTGACCCTGGCGATCGCAGTGGCTGCTGCCCTGACGAGCCCGATCCTCGCGGACACGGTGACTCCTCAGCAAGTCCTGACCTTCAGTCCGGCCGTCGGTTCGGCGGGCGAATGGTACTATAATGGAGCGGGTGTCCTGAGCTTCGACCAGTCGATTGTGGTCGACAGCGCCCTGAACAGCAACTACGACGCTCTGGTCGGCGCTCGCGTGTATCTGCCGACGTTCCAGATCAGCGGCATTCCCGGCGCGCCCTATACGCTGACCCCGCTGGGCAGCTCGCAGATCACGATCAAAAGCGAGGACAACAGCGTGACATATATGACCGGAACGCTGGCGGTCGGCGACCTGGGCACGATGGGCACCGTCGCGGGCGGCTACACGGAGTTCAAGGCCGACATCAGCAATCTGTTCGTCACGCACGAAGGCGCCGCCCTGGGTTCGGCGGCCCTGGCAATCCTCGAACACCTGGGCCTGCCCGCGCTCGACTTCGATCTGGCGTTCTCGGGCGGCAGCGGCTCGGGCTATCGCAGTTTCGCGGACATGCTCGACCGCGGCGGCGTCGGCTCCGGCGGATTCAGCGGCGCGATGTCCGTGCCCGAGCCGACCACGATCGTTCTCCTGGGATTCAGCGGCCTGGCGATCCTTCGCAAACGCCGGGTCTGACAAAGATTTGAAGCCCCCCTTACCTTGAAGGACCGGCCGCGGACCCCCATCCGCGGCCGGTGCCGTTTCTGTGGTTTGGGGCGCCCTGTGAAGGCGCACCGCGGACTCTCGGGCCAGCGGCGTCATTGCGAAGCGGGTGGACGCGCATAGACGATCAGTTCCCTGGCCTCTTGCGGTCCGACCGCGACCGAATACACCCGCTCCCAGCCCTTCGGCGTTCGCACACCCGCTTGCCCTGCGATCGCGACGACGAAGTCCGCCCTTCTCCAGTCGGGATACTGCTCGTAGAGAACCGCTTCCCGGCCCGCGTAGAATGCAATGCGACGATCCGGATCGGCAATCACCGCGTGTGCCGGCGTGTTCTCGCGCAGCCACCGCGCTGCGGAACGGTAGCCCGACTTGTCGGCGCGCAGAGGAGTACCGATCAGCTTGGGCGCGCACAGGACGACGCCTCCGAGCAGGAGCAGGTAGAACCACAGAGAGCGACGCTCGACGCCCAATCCCCCCAACTTGCCGCCGAAGGCGTGAACGCGGTTCAGCGCGCGAACCATGACGTCCACGCCCGTCGGGAGGGAGAAGATCGTCAGGGCGATCAGGGGCAGGCAATACCGCCGGGCCGAGCCGGAGGGGAACCAGACGCTTCGACCGATCACCAGACCGGCGCCGACAGCCAGCACCGCCAGGACCAGGGTTCGTTCCAGACGATTGGCGCGGCTCTTGAGGTGGACCCACAGGCCCAGAACCCAGGGCAGGACCGGGACGATCATGAAGTTGTCGAGAAGGCCGTTGGCGAGTTCTTTCATGGCAACCGCCAGTTTGCCCAGAGGGACACTGCACACGACGGATCGCAGCGCGTCCCCGTTGAAGCTCGACATGCCTGCGAGCGCCGGGATGATCGAGCCTTGCGCGTCCCGACCGGCCGGGCTTGCGTCGAGGACGCGCACGAGGATCAACTGGCAGCATGACAGCTCGCCATCCGTGACGATGACAGTGATCTGGTGCTCGCCCGCCTGGTCCGGCGAAGGTCGCCAGCGAAGGACGCCTGTCTCGATTCGCGCCCCTGTCGGGGGATCCTGGGCCGGGTGCGCGTACCAGGCGACGAGGCCCCCAGACGCATCGTCCTGTGCGGGAGGCGTTGTGAGCGGCGAGTGCCCTTGCGTCGGGTCCAGGAACTGGTGGACCGCGATCGTGTTCGCAGGAGGGTCGTCCCGGCCGAACGCGTAGAACGAGACTCCCTCATAGACCCACCGCTCGGGGCTCCATTCCGCGAGCAGGGCCTGCTTCTGCGATTCGCTCGTGGTGAACAGGTGCCCGCCGTGCGTGCGCGACCAGAAGCGATGGACCGGCAGAAGTCCTGCTCTGGCATCCGGCCGTGCGTATGCGTACCAGGCGATCCCCTCGTAATGCCAGGTCTTGCGATGGAGCTCGATCAGACGGTCCTTTTCCTCCTCGACGAGCGTCCACAATGGGCTTGCGGCGTTCGAGCGGAATTCATAGACCGGACGCGATCCAACCGGCGACCCAGCCAAGGAGAACGTCAGCGGGTCGCCGTCCGGGTCGGCTGCCTGGATCGGCAACTCCAGCAGCTCGCCTGCTCGCGTCTCGAACTGCGCGGGGGCGTTCGAAGCCGCCTCCGGTCCGATCGCGCTGACCACCGGCGGCATGTTTACCGACGCCGGACGCAACTGGTGCGGCACGAGGCCCCCGCCGGCGCGAACGTAGGGGACGATCGGCGCCACGAACCCGACGATCGTCAACGAGATCGCAGCAAGAGGCACAGGCCGCCTGTGCAGGCGATCTGCGACAGATGTGGATCTGTTCGCGACGATCACCCCCAGTATCGCATAAAGGACCAGTTGCGCACATTCGGGACGGACCAGCGATCCCAGTCCCGCGACCAGTCCGACCGGCGCGAGCGTCCACCAGCGTTCTGTCGCGAGGCCCCGATACAGCACAAGCAATCCCGTGCTCAGGAACAGCAGATACGGCCATTCCCGCAGCACGTCGCTGCCATAGAAGGCGGGATAGGGCAGGATCACGAGCACGAACAGGGCCCAGAAGCTGCTGACCGAGCCCACGAGCAACCTGCCCAGCAGGTACAGAGGAATCAGGGTCAGGACGCGGCACAGCAGCGTGACGGCCTGCGCCGAGTACGCCCACAGAAGCGGCGAATCCCCTTCTGCGAACCGACTCGCGACCGCGTGGCTCGCCCAGATCAGAAACGGATATCCCGGCGGATACCGCCTGCACACGCCCGACGGGTCCTGGGCGATCTGTTTGGCCTGTTCGATGTAGAACGCCCCGTCCTTCGTGATGAGTGTGGTCGTGAGGATCAGGTAAACGCCAATGATCGAGCACAGGCCCATGAGAAAGGCCAGACGCAACACGTCGAACTTGGACTGTTCACCACGACCCATTGAGACCCTGGCAAAGATGCCCCGGAGCGATGCTCCCCCGCGGGAGACTTCCCTATCATAGCGGCCCGAGGTCCATGTTTGAACACGATTCTGGCACATCGGGCCGGCGATCCGCAGGTGCTCATCGACGGCCAGCCCCTTGTCAGACTTCGAGCATCCGCTATCATGGAGCAGGACGTTGGTTGGTGCGTCCCTACACTGGACAGGATTCATCGAGGATGGTCCGATGCATGAGATTGCAGGTGTTCGCAGGTTGTCCACGCCGTGGCGATTGGATTTGTTGAGTCTCGCGTTGCTTGGCCTGGCGATCGTCGTCGCGACGTCCGGCTGTCGGGACGATTCGCCGAAACCGGAGCCGTCGCGGGCCCCGCAGCCTTCGAGCCCATCGGTGGCAACTCCGCCTTCGGCGTCCGGCCAGGATGTCCCGGCGTCTTCCGCAGACCCGTTCGATCTGCCCGCGAGGGCGGTTCCACCGCAACTGCCGGTCCAGCGGCGTTTCGAGTCGGCGGGCGTCACCTTGGCCGGGACGCAGGAGGTGGCTTTGGTCGTGCAGCAATCGCAGGTCAAGGCGGTCCCGCCCGACCAACTCGCCGGTCCGTCCGCGGAGGCTCTGCACGCGGCGCGACAGGCGGGTCTGGTCCTGGGTGACCGCGTCATCGACATCACCCCGCCGGCTCCGTACGACCACGGGGAATACCTGCCCGCGGACTTGCAGTTGGTCTTGCCGCTGACGACCGAGCAGATTGCCGAGGCGACCGCCCGCAACGTGGGCGTCGTGCACCTTTCGGCCCGGGGGCCCGTCTACCTCGACGGCTACTACGACCCGACTCGCTCGGCGGTCGTGGTGCACGTCCCGCACCTGAGCGGCTTCATCAGTTTCCGACGCGACCCGATGCGGGAGATCACCGAAGCCATCGCCGACGAGGCGAGCCGACGCCCGTGGGGCCGGATCGAAAAGGTCCGCGAGAAACTCGAAGAGAAGCTGCTCAAGTCCGCGGAAGACTATCTGGAGAAACAGGCGTTCGACAAGCTGGACGGCGGGATCAAACGCAAGATCCTCCTGGGCCTTGTGACGCATCGCGAGCAGATCGGCAAATTGTTCACCGCCTCGGGCGCCCAGGACCCGGTGGGCTTCTGCCAGAGCTTCCAGTTGTTGATGGGCAAGATCATCGTCGACAACGTGCCCGCCAGCGGCCTTCGCACCGTGCTGGAGGCTGTCACCCAGAGCACCGACACGATTGAAGCGGTCTCGCAGGCGGGCGGGCAGGCCGCCGGGGGGGATTACTGGGCCGCGGTCGAGATCCTGGGCAAGGCCTACTCCCAGAGCACGCCCATCTATCAATTCACCGTGCAGGCCGCCGCGATCATGGACGCCGGCTGGAGCATGCTCAAGGACGACGCGCTCGAGGCGTTCTACCAGGAGTACAAGGCAGGCACGTTCATCCCCGAGCGGGTGACCCGACGAGAGGACCTTCTGAGATACCTCAAGCGGAAGTTCCCGAAGCCCGATGGCCAGTCCATGACCGACGCGGAGACCGCCCAGTTCGTCGAGAGCAGTTTTGCCCAGCGTCAGGCTCATGAGAAGGAAGCCGCCCAGTGGGAGGCGGACCTCAAGAAGATCTACGAGTGGTACCTGGATCGCCCGCTTCTGAGGAGCGCGATCGAACGACGGTTCCACTCGCCCAATCGGGCGGATTGCTTTCGTCGGTTCCTTCGGATTCTCGACGCGATCGATGGGCATCTGGTGCGGCTGGGGATCTGCCGGTCGCCGTGGGCCCGCGACGGCGCGTTCATGCCGCAGCCCGAGATGGTGGAGCTGGTCATCGCCTTCGAGAACGGCGGCTCGCCGGCCTTCAATCGCGCGCTCAAGGAGATCGAGCGGCGATTGGCCAAGCCCCTCGATCTGAAGGGGTACACGGGTTTCTGGATTCTGGAGGAATCGAAACGCGACAAGCTGTCCGGTCGCTCGTCGACCAGGGACAGCGAGCACCAACTGGACGTCAGCGCGGAGCGCACCGGTCCTCATACCTACGTCGGCTCGGTCAAACTCGAGGATGCCTTTGCCAGGCAAAGGGCGGGCCAGACGGGGGCCGACTCCGTCCGCTTCACCTATGAGGCCGTCGGCACGATCGCATTCGACGATCCGCCCTCGGTGACGCCCAACGGGACCAACTGGGACCTCATGCTCCAACTGAATCTCAAGGAAACGTGCAGCGTCGATTGGTCCGAGACGACCGATCCGATCAGCGCCCGATTGGGTGCGATGCTGCATTCCCCCGCGGAAGGGGCGCTGCCCCGCCTGGTGCAATGCTGCGCGATCGTCGGGCGAGCCGAGGAGAATCGAATCCGAGTGCGAAACGAGGACGACTTGGCTCCCGGCGGTCCGACTCGTTTCTCCGCGGCCGACGGCAGACCCTTGAACCGATCTGCCCCTGTGCGATTCCCGCTGATTCCCGAGACGACGGTGACCACCGCCGAGCGGTTCATCCTGGTCCTGGACGCCTGCACTCCCGCCGGGATGTTCCGAGAACAGCATGTCTATCGATGGACGAAGGAACTGCCCAAGGCCCTGGAGTCCGAGTTGCACCGCCAGATCAGCCGGGCGAACTTCCAGGGCGTCCGTTCGGGCAAGCCCGACATGTCCGCAGCGGTGCAGGCGAAGGCCGCCGAGAGTCCGGCGCCGGCCAAGACCGTCGTCGGATCGCAGGTGCGAATCACGCAGCTTCGCCATGTGCCCGAGCGGCTCGTCGTCAGGAAAGAGGCGGCGTTCGAGGCGACGGTGGAGAATGGCCCGCCCGTCCCCAGCTTCGAGTGGTCGTTCGGGGAATCGTCGCCCGCGCGGACGGATAGTTGGACCGCGGTCGGCCAATGCAAGTACACCTACTACAAGCCTGGGACGTTCACCATCACAGTGAAGCTGCGAGACAAGAACAACTACGCCAAGGGCTACCTGGCGACGGCCAGTTGGCAGGTGACCGTTGCGCCTGAAGAGGATGAGTCGGGCGATTCGGATTCGACCACGTCGGGCCCCTGACGAATCGCTGCGGCCGAGCGCGAACCATCATCAGCGCAGGGCAGTGAATGACTGCGTCGGCGCGTGTTTGTGCAGTCTTACCAGATCGACGATCCGGCCTGTGACATCCACCGCCGCGATCGTCATTGTGCCCAAAGCGGGATCGACGTCGATCGAGCAGTGATGGTGCAGGCTCAGGCCGACCTGGCGGATGGGCGGCGTCGCGTCGGGCAACAGAGGATACAGAGGACCCCCTCCTCCTCCGGTGACGATGTAGACGATGTTATGGTGCAGGTATCGCTCGTAGGCGTGGCTGTGGCCGCTGAAGACCACGTCCACGCGGCGCTGCTCGAACAAGGGGACCAGGTGCTCCTGGACCGCGAGGTTGTCTCCATGTCCTGTCGTCGCGGTGAACGGCGGCTCGTGCAGAACGACCACTCGCCAGAGGGCGTCGTTGTGCGCAGGCGAGGCGAGTTCCTCCAAGAGCCACTGGTGCTGCGGACTTCCTGGGGCAAATGGCGCGCTCGTGTCGATCCCCACGAATCGGACCGCGCCGTAGGTCAGAGCGAACCCGCCTTGCGAGACCGGGCGGTCGAAGTAGTAGAAGAACCAGGGGGGCCCCGAACCGAAGTAGCCATGATTGCCGGGGATGGGGATCAGCGGGACGTTCGCCAGCAGCTCGGAGGCGGGTTCGAAGAATTCGGTCTCCCAGATGTCCCAATCGCGACCGGCGCTCACCAGATCTCCTGCGTGCAAGACGATGCGGGGCCGGTCCGCGAGAATGCCCTGCGCGATCTGCGCATGCGTCAGCGAATTCCATTGCGTGTCGCTGCAGACCGCGAAGCGAAACGCGCGGTCGGGCGCGGGAGCGGTCGTGAACGAGCCCTCGCGCCAGGCGGATTCGGAACCGACGCGATACACGTAGCGGGTATCCGCTGCGAGCCGCGAGAGAACGACTCGATGAAGCGTCGCCGGCTCGGGCTCCCGCAGGTCGTACTGGGAGACGGAGTCGACGCCGTAGCGGACGTGCGACGGAGCGGGGACATCGGTCTCCCACAGGATCGTCGCGGAGTCCGGCGCGACCCAGTGGATCGCGGGACCTTTGACGATTCGAGCGGCTCGCTCGTCTTCCTGCGGATAGACACCGTACGCGGGCCCTTCGTACTGCCAGAGGCCGGCGGGGTCGTGGGCCAGCGAGAACCGCTCGCGATCGCTCGTCGTGTAGAAGTGAGTCGCCAGGGCGTCGGACCAGAAGCGATGGACGGGAAAGGTCCCCGCCGGACGGTCGTTCGCGGGATATGCGTAGAATGCGACGCCTTCATAGGTCCAAACGTCTGAGGAGATGGCCAGGAGTCCCTCGGCCTCATGTTCGTCGAGGGTGTAGAAGTACGTGTTCAGCCATCCCGACCAGAAGCGATGCACCGGCGCCAGGCGGTTGTCGCTTCGCGAGGCAAAGGCCAGGAATGCGGGGCCTTCGTAGGTCCAGACGTCCCAGTAGCGGGTCTGGAGAATGTCCCTCTCGGATTCGTCGAGCGTGTAGAAACACCGATTGTATGACGACGACCGGAAGCAATGCACCGCCACCGCCTCAGGGGGAGCGCCTGCTGCGTTCGATGACAGGAGCATCCATGCCGCGAGAATGTGGATCAGACTTTTCATGTACGACTCTGTCGAACCGGCGATCTTCATTCTACCGGATTTTCCCACACAAAACAACGGCTTGCATCGTGCCGCAGTCGCCTGACTGTGCAATTCCAATTGTCGTGGATCGTCAGGACGAAGTACAATATCCCTGATGTCGGGGGCCCGAGTCGGCCGGGGCCGACGGGACGGCAATCGAACGCAGGTTGCGTTGTGTTTTGTTGGGAGGACCGGACCATGTGTGACCGCCAGACATTGGGCAGGTGGATCATGAACACAGTTGGAATCGGGACCATCATGGTCCTTGCGTGTGTGGCCACGCCTGGCATCGTGCATTCCGCCCAGTCAGGCGGCCAACAGCAGCCTGCGGCGGATTATGAAGAGATGTGGAAGGCGACCTTCACCGACGCGCAGTGGCTGAGCCTGCTGCGCCAGCGGGTGCACCAGCCGATCGCGATTTGGAAGGGCATCATGGCCGGGGAGATCGAGGCCAACGGCACCAGCATGTCCTACTACGGCGTGCAATTCGAGGACAGCCGCTCCAACGTGCTGGAACGGCAACTGCTGCTCAATGATCTATTCGCCAGGCAGCCGCTGGCGTTTCTGCCGCTCTTGGACGATCCTGATCCGGAGATCGTCCTGACTGGGGCGTCGGTCTATGTGAAGGCGATGAACTCGGGCGAATTCCGACCGGAGGAACTGGGCGAGGCCAAGACGAATCAGATCGTGACGGCGATTCGGGAGAAGCTCCTCCCCCACCGCGACGTGCGCATCCGTTGGGTGGCTGTGGATATGCTCAGCCAGAGCACGCTGATGACGCCGCAGGATGTCAAGCAGGGAATGAACGATCCGACCGACGCCATCCGAATTGTGACCGCGGGCTGCCTCCGTGGGGTCATGGCCAAGTGGATCTGGGACACGGACCCGGACAACGCAGAGGAACCCGCCTGGGGGAAGAAACTCACGCGGGACGAGCTGCGCCGGTACGATGCGATTCTGGCGGAGGTTCTCCTGGACCATGTGAACGACACGCACTTCTTCGTCAGGAGCAATGCGGCGGAAGCCGTCCGCGGCATCTTTCTGCGTCGCGTGAACGACATCCTGGAGGCAAACCCGACGAAGAAAGGATTCGCCGCACCCAGGGACTTCGACTGGGTTCGGTCCGAGTGGCAAAGACGCGCGACGACTCAGAAGACATGGAAGGGCTGGTGGAAGCAGAACGGGGTCCCGGCGCCGGCCGCAGGTCAGTGAACCGCGCTTTGCGGGATGTAGAAGATGCCCCGACTGCCTGCGCCGTCGGGATAGGGCGGCGCACCTTCCGGGGCCAGGGGGACCCGCATCGGAACAGCTTCGTCGGGCGTATAGGTCTCGACGTGTCCGTCGACGTAGGCGGCTCGGAGCTTGACCTTGGGCATTTTGGCTTCCGGGTCGCCAGCGACCGACCACCAGGCGGCCGAGAGCCACGTCTCTTCCAAGGCAAAGCCGCCGGAGAGCTTCTCACAACTGGCGAAGGCGTTCGGGGTCTGCCAGTGGCCAAACCCGAAGTAGTCGCTCACGAGCAACTGGCTCTGTCCTGAGCCGCCGGCGGGTCCTCGCGGGCCTCGAAACAGCTTTCGCGGTTCGCCCAGATACCCGACGTAGTTCCAATAGAAACAGTAGGTGCCGTCAACCGGGTCGGAGGCCAGCGGCGTGTCGGGATTGTCCCAGGCGTCTCCGGCATCCCAGCATTCCTTGGCGTAGGTGTACGGCTTGGGCGCGCCGGGGCAGAACATCGTTTTGCCGTCGGGGACGTACTCGCGGAGATACGCGCTCATCGAGCGATGGATCTGGGGGGTTCGCTTGCTCTTGCCGGTCAGGACGGTGGGGTCGTACCAGTTCCACTTGTCGTCGAACCCGACCGTCGCGACGGAGTCGGGATAGCGGTCTCGGTTGTCGGCGGCAAAGAGGTTGACCGCGGCGGCGATCTCCCGCTGATTGCGCATCCCCATCAGCGCGGTCGCCTGGCGCTTCACCCCATGGATCGCCGGGACGAGGATGGCCATGAGCGTGGATATGACGGAAATCACCACGAGCAACTCGACCAGCGTAAACGCTGACCGGTCGCTGGGTTTCACCCCGCCGGGTCCGACAGAGATGGATGGGCATCTCGTACGGATAGCTAAGTCCTCCGATCCCAAAGCCCCTATACGTGCCGAAGCCGGACCCGACGCGAAACGACGCGTTGAGGGACCCGTCACTCGGCAATGATTCATTATACGACGCTGCCGATCTCGACGCAAGAACAATACGTTCCGCGGACCGGCAAAGTGCACGAAATCGGTCGAGCCCCCCAAGGCACCACTGCTTGGGGGCGGCAATCGGGCCGCCCCTACAGCTTGAGTATCAAAGAGCGTACTGTGTTCATTTGCCGGACTTTTCGAAAGCGGTTCGGCCGACTTCCCGTCCGTTCAAATCAAAACAAGGGAGAGCAGTCTGAAGCAGCCCAAACGACTCGGCTGCCGCATCTGTGCTCTCCCCCCACCCCAAGCCGACCATCGACCGGCCCTTGATTCCCACCACCAGACAGCGTCCAAGAAGCACGATCGCTCGCGCTTGGGTGATGCGGACTCTGCTGAGGCCTGCGTGTTGCTTGTGGCCACACTCCTCACAGAATCACCCTCGGCTTATCCGAAGCCAAGTTCGTTTCTCCAGACCTCCATCTACGGGCAGATCGCCTCGCCGCTCTTGCTGGCGAATCGCGTGCCGCCGTAAGCGCCCATATTGACTCGACTGCCGTTGCCGCGAGGCTCGTTTCTCGCATCGTCCGACGGGTCGCCTTTGTCGATGCAGGGACTGAGAGTCTTGCCGGCGTCTTTCACCCACGAATCCGTTCGAGGATCGTAGCGACCATAGAAGGACTTCAGATGGTAGTCGCCTCGCGCGGAGTCTGCGAACAGCGGGTCGGCGCTGATGTTGCCCGCTATCGACTTGATATTGTTCATCTGGACGTCCCAGGGCGTCGGTTCGATGCAACTGTACCGGGCGCTGACCGCGAAGAGACACGCCTTCTGGTTCTCCCAGAGGATGCAGTTGACGATGTCGGGGGAGGCGCCGCCGTAGCCGTCGATGCCGATGAAGTTCTTCACGATCGTCAGGTTCTTCAAGGTGGGCGACGCGCCGTTGCAGAAGATGGCGCTCTCGCCGCAGCCGGTGATGACGAAGTTGGACAGGACGCTGTCGGGTCCTTCGCCCATGTAGAACGAGCAGGCGCGATCCCTCGCGGTGATCACCGCGGCGTCCGCTGCGCTTTGCACGGTGATGGCCTTGCCCTGGAAGGTGATCTCTTCTTCGTAGACGCCGGGCCAGACGAGGATGGTGTCGCCGTCGCGGGCGCGATCGATCGCGGTCTGTATCCTCCTGTAGGATCCCGGCTGGATTCCCGTGATGTCCACGTGCAGGATCGAACGCGAGCTCGCGGGGGCCTCGACGGTCCCGCCGTAGGCGCCCATGTCGATCCGCCCTCCGTTGGGGGAGGGTTCCGCGGCGGCGGAGGAACTCGGGTCCCCTGCGTCGATGCAGGGACTTTCCGCGTTCAGGCGGTAGGCGAAATCCGCGGATTGCGGATAGGCGCTGATGTTGCCCGAGCCCCAGTAGCCCCCCTGCACGTTGGAGTAGCTGACGTCCACCGCATAGGCCGGTGCGACGGCAGCTCCGTCGTTGTCCCAGACGATGCTGTTGCGGATCGTGACCTCGGCGTCGCCTGCGTCGACGCCGCCGGCCGAGCCGACGGAAGTCAGGCGGTTGCGAACGATCGTGCAGTTGACAATCGAGACGCTGCACTGTTGGCCCCAGCCGGCGAATCGTTCCGCGAGGACCCCGCCGCCGGCGATCGCGCGGTTGTCCGAGATGACGCAATTGCTGAACGTCGCATCCAGGGTGACTCCGCTGGCATAGACGCCTCCTCCTCGGGCGGAGCCGGAGTTGTTCGAGATCGTGCAGCCCGCGAAGGTTGCCTCGGCGTCGAAGAGGTAGAGGCCCGAGCCCGCGGAGGTCGCGGTGCAATTCCGGATCGTGCATCCGAGAA
The DNA here is from genome assembly GCA_937927975.1 of uncultured Phycisphaerales bacterium. GTDB lineage: Bacteria > Planctomycetota > Phycisphaerae > Sedimentisphaerales > Anaerobacaceae > PLanc-01. The sequence continues at coordinate 2,589 of CALEZT010000216.1, read as the reverse complement.
AAGTGGGTCGGCCGCCCAAGGCTGCGATGCCCCCGCCAAGCCCGGCGGCGCAGTCCTCGACGACGCAGTTGATGATCGTGGGGCCGGCCTCTTCGCAGTAGATGCCGCCGCCCAGGGTGCTGGAGCCGCTGAGCCGTCCGCCGCGGATGGTGAAGCCCGAGAGCACGGAATCGGACGTTTCGCCCTGGTGGAAGTAGAATCCCCGATGGCCGACGCCGCAGAGGATCGTTGTGCTCCCAGGGCCGTTGGCGCTGCGAAGGGTGATCCGTTTGCCGCGGAAGTCGAGGTCCCAGTTGCCCGGCCCAGTGTAGGTGCCTGCTGCCACTTCGATGATGTCGCCGCTGTTGGCGGAATCGATGGCCTGCTGGATCGTCATACCCGAGTTGGGTCGGACGACGATCGCCGCCGGAGCGATGGACAGGGTGACCCGAACGTCGTCGATCTTGGCGCGGTCTCCGGTGAAGAGGAGGTAACAGACGCCTTCGGTCGAGCGGATCGGGAGGGTCTGTCGTCCGGCCCAGAGCTGCTGTTTCCGGGACCACGCGATGCCGTCGTGCGAGGTCGCGTAATGAAGGCCGCCGGACGGAGTCTGCGAGACCTGCTCGTCGCAGGGGAACGAGACGGTGAGCGTGAAGGTGCCGGCGATCATCCGTCGGCTCCGGGCCGCGTCGTAGGACAGGCAGTAACCCAGTCCTGCAGGTTGTTCGCCATGGCCCATGAACAACAGACCGCGGCTCGCTCCCGACCCGTGATACAGCAGGTAAGGCTCGGGCAGCGGATTGACGCCGATCTCGTAGAACGTGGAGTGCAGGACGCTGTCGGTCTCGACGACGAAGCCGGAGAAATCGTCCGAGTAATCCGTCCAATTCGCCGCCGCGGCGGGCAACGCCAGCGCCAGGGCCATCCACACGATTTGCACAGTCTTTTGGGTGTTCATAACCATCAGGACCTCTGCAACCTGGACATTGGGCCTACCTCGAAAGGAACCCATTCGCTGCGGGATTCCTTTCTCTCTCCTCTTCGGTTCGCCGGGTCGAACGCGATAGCCGCATTCTCCGGGAAACCCGGGCAATTGGATTTGTCGAGGAATACAGGCCGAAGGTCCATGTTGCAGAAGTCCGGAAGTCTCATAATGCCGTGATAAAATTGGGTTCTTCGGTGGGCAAGGCGCCCACCGAAAAACCCGCCGCCAAACAACCAGCAACTATTCAGTTGCCAATAAGCTTGTGAAAGAGCGACCGCATGTTCTGGTTCCCGCGGTCCGAAAAAGACTCCGGGGCCGGACTACTTCTTCACTGCCCCGGAGTCTTTCTGGGTGTCTTCGTCCGCCTTGGCCTTGGTGTCCGAAGTGTTGGGCATCGGCGCGGTGTAAACCACTTCGGGCTCCAGGGTCAATGCCCCCTGCGGCTTGGCCGCACCGGCCAGCACGCGAACCTTGACCACGACGACGTCCGTGTCGATCGCCAGCAGTTCATCGGAAGACTGGGCGCCAGCTTCCTGCTTCGTGGTCGGATTCTGGGGTTCGGTCGAACGAAGATAGGACGATTTCACGGACGTGCTGACGATCGCTCGCACGCAGAACGTGCCGGCCTGGGTGAACTCCACGGGCACTCCCACTTTCGTATATCCCAGGCTCGGGCCGGTGCGAGTGTCGCGAGCTCCGTCCGTGCCGATGGTGATCCAGGGACAGGAGGCGTCGGCGTCTCCCTTCCCGGCTTGATTTCCGTCCTCGCCCAGACCCGACGAGGCGCACGCGTCGCACTCGTCCTGGGCCACCGCCTGGAACCATTGGACGGTCATGGCCGTCTCAATGGTCCCATAGGTCCCCTGCTGCCATACCCCCTCGGTCTCCCGGCTCAGAGAGAAGATCACGCGGGTGTTCACGGGAATCTCCATCGTCCCGTCGGCGCGCGTGAAGTTCTCGACGGCTCCGATCATCGCCAGGTCGTTGGACCCTGTGACCGGAACGCCCATCAGAAAAGCCCTCGGCGAAGCCACTGTGTACGTCGTGACCGACGTGATCTCCTCGGCGATCTTGATCGAATCGTCTTTGCGGACCGGGTCCCCGGCCCACACCGCCGCCCCCGCGATCAACACCGCCATCCCGGCGCCAAACCACTCGCTGCGTTTCATACCCAACCCCCTGCTGCTTTTCATTTCTTTCCGAGCCATCGTTTGTCTCTCGAATCTTCGTGCCGCGTGGGCACACTGCGTCTGTCCCGGCCAGGAGCGTTGTACGCCTGGCTCGCGTGTCATGTCGGATTATCGGCCCAAGACCCCGTTGGCGAGCTGAACGAGCCAGAGCATTCCCGGGTCCCGGTCGAGCGTCACCCGCTCATTGCGGCGAACCGGAGCGGTGAATTCGCTGCTCTTGAGGTTCGCATCGGGGAGGTACTCGAATTCCAGCGACCCGGCCCCGGCGTTGTTCACGTTGAAATCAATCCTGCGGATCAGGTCCGCTTCAATATCGATCGTATAGAGGAGCTTGGTCTTCTCCGAGGTCACGGTGACCTGAGCCTCCCGACCACCAGCCAGCAGACGGGTCTCGAACCGCGCCCTTTGCAGGGCCGCGTCCCGCCGGACCGTGTC
>CALEZT010000215.1 GCA_937927975.1 uncultured Phycisphaerales bacterium | reverse complement strand
GGAGAATCTCCAAAATGGATGCGGGGTTTTTCAGCAGAATCCACATTTCACAATCCGCCTCTCGAATACCAGAAGGAACATCAGGAGCAGTCCTTCGTGTCGCCACGATTCTTCCGTTTCGACTTGGCAGGCATGGGTGACGGCGACGGCTTCAACTGCTTGATTTCCTTGACTGCTTCGTCAAAGTGCTCCTCGACGGGACTGGGCAGCGCCGCCTGTTGTGCGCGCCACTTCTCGTATTCACGTTCGGCCCTGGCGAGCGCGTCGTCGTGCGAGATGGTTCCGGCGTGTTCGAGAATGTCACGCTCGGACAGGCGGAGAAAATCGTCCAGCTTGGCGATCCAGTCCCGCATGTACATCGGCTTTCGGCCGCGGGCTTGGAGTTCGCCGAAGTCGAGGTAGAATGATACGATCAGGTTCAACGCTTCGAGTTCTTCCTTGTTGAGATAGTTCTTCGCTACGGCGATGTCGCATCTTCGCGGCTTGTCGCCCGTCCAGGCGGTCAGGCCCATGTGGGGCTTGGCGGCGTCGGCCCGTTCGGCCACGATCTCGGCGGCGGTGTGGCCGTGGGCGGCCCAGTGCATCTTGTTCTGCACGGTGGCGAAGAACTGATGCGAAAGGTCCGTGTTCGGATCGTAGTCGATGCTGGTGGCGTAGAGATCGAGCACCTTGCGCCAGAAGACCTTCTCGGACGAGCGAATGTCGCGGATGCGGGTGAGCAACTCGTCGAAGTAGTTGCCGCCGCCGGCTTGCTTGAGACGCTGGTCGTCCAGTGCGAATCCCTTGACCAGATACTCGCGAAGGCGCTGCGTGGCCCAGATGCGAAACTGCGTGCCACGATGGCTCTTGACGCGATAACCTACCGAGATGATGACGTCGAGGTTGTAGTGCAGGGTATCGTATTGTTTGCCGTCGGAGGCAGTTATCCGGAATTTCCGGATAACTGCCGGCTCGGACAACTCCCCCTCGGAGAAGACGTTGCGAAGGTGCTCGCTGATGGTCCGAACGTCCTTCTGGAACAGCTCCGCCATCGCCTTCTGGGAGAGCCATACGGTTTCCTGAAAGAAGCGGACCTCCACGCGCGTCTGGCCGTCCTCGGTCTGGTAGAGAATGAACTGGCCGGGATCGTCAGGCAGGGCAGGCAAGTTCCCGGTGCTGTTTACGGGATCGTTCACCATGGCTTTCCCTCTCGGCTCTCCAACATCCGCGGCCATCCTACTCCTCTCGATCTCTCCCCATCCATCCATCCAACCCGCCTCGGGCTCGCGGTGATCCGTGGCAGGTTGATCCGGGGCAACTTCCGGAGGGGATTGTAGCCGAGATAGGTGATAGGGGACAAGGGGAAAGTTGCGGCGGGACGCCGCGTGGACGCGTATAAGCGTAGAAGCGTTTGGGCCGGAGTGGTTCACCACGGAGACACAGAGTTCACTGAGAAGACATCTAACTACTGTAAAGACAAGAGGTCATCTCTCTGCGTCTCTGTGGTTCAATACGTGTTTGAGTCTGTGTGCATCGGTGTTAATCTGGGGATACCATGTCTTCTCTGTGTCCTCGGTGTCTCCGTGGTGAGATGCTCTTCTTCGTGGAGGGAATGTGCGGCGGGACGCCGCGTGGAAGCGTATAAGCGTGGAAGCGTTTAGGGGGCCTGGAGCGGGTTCGCCGGGGACTGTTTCTAACGCATCTACGCTTGTATGGCCCGGCCATGTCGTTCGGCCGGGACCTTGATTCTCTCGTACAGGAATTCCGGGGCGAAATCCGCGCCGTTGGGCCAGGTGATCGTGTGCAGTTCGGGGTGGAGTTTGAAGCTTTTGAAATAGGCCGGGGCTTTCAGCGGCTCGAAGACCTCACCCTCCAGTTCGTCCCGGAGGTCCACGTCGCCCTCGGCGCCGTCGGCAAACCTCACGTGGATCACGTAATCCCTGACGTGCTTGGCGTCAATGACTCTGGGTATCATGTTCGCTACTCCAGCGGCTCGATGTCTTGCAGGGGGCGTCTTTCCCTGGCCCGCTGCCAATTCGCCATCAGGTCGTCCTTGTGGAGGTCCAGCCATTCGAGGACCAGCCGGAGCGCCCGTTTCGGAAATCGGCCATGGACGACGCCTGTTTCGACGTCGACAGTGACCTCGTACTCGCCGTACGTCGCGTGGAAGTGCGGCGGCACGTGGTCCCGGTAAAACATACCGATGACGATCCCAAGAAACCTCGAAATCTCAGGCATAAGGCCATTCTACCGTATCGTCCGTGCCAAAGCAAGGCTGGGGATTGGTTCGTTTGGACGCCATGAATTATTCGTCAGGAGTCGTCGGTGCAGGCTCCGGCAATCCTGTTGGCGGATTTGCTTTCTGGGGCGATCCGCCGTAGATGAAGCGCATCTGGCCGACGTTCGGGATCCAGCGAAGCGAGACGATCCCGTGCAGCAGGCGCATGGCGCCGTTCTGACCGCTGTTGGCGGCCAGGGCGTTTTTGACGCTCGTGGGCCATGGGAATTCGAACCCGCTGGGCCAGTAGACGAACAGGGCCTTGCCGACCAGGTAATAGCGGGGCACAACGCCCGCACGGGGCGGCAGCCAGCCTCGACTGGCGACCGTGGGATCGCCCCACCAGCGGCCGTCTTCGCTGTTGGGGCTGTTGTCGCCCAGCGCGAAGAACTCATCGGCGTTCAGCGTGAAAGGATGGTCCTCGATGGCGCGGGCGGGCCTGCTGCCTCCTTCCCGGCCGGTGTAGTGGACATCGCGGAACAGGGCGACGTGCGAGAGGGCCAGCTTGCCGGCGCCGAAGATCTCGACGCGGGGCGCTGCCTCGGTGTTTCTCTCCAACGCATCCGGTGTGCGTCCCAGGTCCACGAACAGCTCGTTCCCGTCGTACTCGAAGAGGAGCCGGTGGTCCACGTTGGCGAATTTGACCAGGGTGCGGAGGCCGGGCGCCGGGGGCGTGGCCTTCCTGGTCGCGAGGATGGTCTCCCGATCGCCGTTGACTTTGGAGAGCGTCATGGTCCCGTCCATGTTCACCCACGCCTTGTAGTCGATTCCGTATTTGCCGAGCGTGATGCCGATTTGCCCCTCGGGCCCGGCGGGATCGACGTAGAATCGAACCATCAGATCACTGACCGTCGGCATTCGGCTGTAGTTGAAGACCTCGTTGTAGGCGTAGGTCGCGCCGAAGCCGTTGGCGGAGGTGGAGGCGTTGTTTCCAGGCACGGGGGCGTTGTACGTCAATGCGCTGGGCCGGCCGGGCGGGCTGTCCAGGAGCAATTGCGTGGGGTCCTTGTCGCTGATCGCCCAGGCGGAGCCTTCGAACCGGAAGGGGGGGCGCCATCGGTGTCCGTTGAACGCGCCCTGCTGGTTCGGATTGACCGGCCTGAAGTCGTTGTCGTAGATGGGCATCCACAGCTCTTTCTGGACCTGCGGCGGTTTGCGTGCGATGAGCCCGTCGATATAGATGTCGCCGTCGATGATCTCGATTGTTTCGCCCGGCAGGCCGATCAGACGCTTGATGTAGTTCTCCGCGGGATTGATGGGGTTCTTGAAGACAATCACATCCCACCTGTGGGGGTCTTCGAACTGGTAGATGCATTTGAGTACGAGGATGCGGTCGCCGTTGGCTACTGGGACCTTCTCGCCTGCGGGCATTCGGTAGCCGCAACTGGGGCATCGGGTCTCCTGTCGGATCGGCACAGGTCCCGGCGGGATGGTGTCGTCGGCCATTCCGTAGTAGTGGGGCACGAACCCGTGGTCGTACTGATATCCGCATTGCTGGCATCGCAGGCGGAAGTGGGCCCCCTTGAGCGTGTCGGCCATGCTGCCGGTGGGGATTCGAAAGGCTTCCATCACGAAGGCTCGGAACACGAACGCCAGGATGAAGGCGGTGATGAGCCATTCGAAGGTGTTGGCGATCTCCGCGGCGCGATCCTTCTTCTTGGCGACGGGTTTCTTCCTGTCGGTCTTATCGATTCTGCTCTCAGCCATTCACTCGTGTCCTGTCCGCAGAAGGTTGTCAGGTGTTCCAGCGGCGACGGAAGGACCCCGCTGGGTCTTGATTCGTGGCCAGACCCCGCCCGACGCATCTTAATGAAAGGGCTATTATGCCGCCGGGATTCGTGGCGGTCAACCGCGGAAATTTTTTTGGCCGAAAAGTACTTGATGCATAGAAGTCTTTACGTTAAAGTGGTTTGCAGAACTTCATCCTTACGGTTCTGGTGGTGGCGCAGGTCCGGCTGTGGCTGGATTGCATCATTGGACAATCGCTGAAAAGGGCACCCGTTCAGGCTGGGCCCTTTTCGTCAAGTGAGGTAACCTATGGCGACAGTCACAAAGAAAGAACTGATCGATCGCATCGCAGAACGCACGCAGGCCAAACGCGTGGCTGTGAAGCGAATCGTTCAGGCTTTTCTGGATGAAATCGTGTTCGAGTTGCGTCTGGACAACCGTCTGGAGTTTCGGGATTTCGGCGTGTTCGAAACCCGCACCCGCGCCTCGCGGACGGCGCAGAATCCCAAGACGCTCCAGCGCGTGGACGTTCCCACCAAGCGGACTGTCAAATTCAAGATGGGCCGGCTCATGAGGGAGCAACTCATCACTTCCAGTCGTGCGTCGGCGGAGGCCAAGCCGGGCCTGTGAAGACGACGGTCGCTTCCGCCGGGGCAGGATGCACGCGGAATCGACAGGTTTTGCCGGGAGTCATCCTGAAGGAGCCTCACATCATGTTGGAAGGAAAGGTCAAGTGGTTCAATCCCCGCAAGGGGTACGGATTCATCGGAACCGACGATGGCCGTGATGTCTTCGTGCACTTCTCCACCATCTCCGGGGACGGATTCAAGACTCTCAGCGAGGGCGACGTGGTCCTGTTCGACATCGCCGAGGGCGAGAAAGGGTTGCGAGCCGCCAACGTGGTGCCGAAAGTCCCCTCGGGAAAACAGCCCACGCCGTGACACGATTGGCCGCTCCGGAGGAGGGGCCCCAAGCCCGCCACGTTCCATGAAGACCTGACCTCATTCCCAACGAGTCGATACGCCACGCCGGATGCTTCCATGCGTTCAGCCCGACGACGATCGGCCCGAGCCCCACGAAATCCAGTCGCACCCCCCCTCGAACGTCCGTTTTTATTCTTGCGGGCAGAGCTCTTGTCGCATATAATCATCTCGCTGATTAGGGTTGCCTATGGCGTTCGGTGAGAGTCAATCCGGGCTCGACTGCAGCGTGTTGGTGCTCAACAAGCACTACATGGCCATCCGTATTGTCGGCGTTCGGCGGGCGTTTTCCCTCCTGTGCCGCGAGTTGGCCGAGGTGGTTTCCGTCGAGCAGGACTCCTACACGAACTACGATTTCAAGAGCTGGGTCGAGGTCAGCCAGTCCCGCCACCAGTTCGAGCCCGACGCCTACGACTGGGTCTCCACGGTGAACCTTTATGTTGCGGTGCCTCGGATCATCCGCCTCCTTTTCTACGATCGCCTGCCCCGCAGCGACGTGAAATTCAACCGCCGCAACATCTTCGCACGGGACAAGAATCACTGCCAGTACTGCGGCAAACGCTTCCCGATGACCGAGCTGTCGCTGGACCACGTGATCCCGCGCAGCCTGGGCGGCAAGGCCACCTGGGAGAACATCGTCTGCGCCTGCACCGGCTGCAACGCCAGGAAAGGCGGACGAACTCCCAAGCAGGCCGGCATGATCCTGATCCAGAAGCCCGTCAAGCCCAAGCACAGTCCCATGCTGCACCTGCACCTGGGCCACCAGCGATACCGATCCTGGAAGCAGTTCCTCGACCACGCCTACTGGTCCGTGGAATTGAAGTAGCCATGCCCGCAAGGGCGGTCCCCGCGCCCACAACGGAACCCACCGCGATACAGCCGCAGTGCTTGGCGTACACCCGCCGGCTCTCTCCGCGTGGCATCGGCAAGGCCTCCTTGCCGATGGTCCCAGGGAGAAGCAGTGCCCTGTGAACGCCGGACGACCCGCGTGGACTGACCGTGCCGTCGCCAGGCGGGAAAGAAGCCCGCAATGGCTCCCGCCCGCCCGGAGAAAGACCGGCACTTCAGCCTCCTCCTCCACCCGGCTGGGACACAACCCGCGCAGCATCCGCCGTACGCGGGCCGCGATCGCCCGGCACACCCTCGCCTTGCCGCCCATACATACGATCCGCCTCACGACCTCCTCGGGAAAGTTCAGACAGGCGAATTCTCCGTGCAGCTCGATCGCCCTGCGGTCGTAGGCCCGCGCCGCCTCCGCCGGGTCGTCGAACAGCCCGATATAGAGGATCCTGCGCCGGTGCCCGATCCGGGCCTGCCACCTGTCTCCGCAAGGATAGACGCCGCGGAACCCCGAAACCCCGGCGTCCCACGCCCGATTGGTGCTGTTCTGTCGCCGCGTGGCGTTACGCAGATTGATCCGATGGTTGTCCAGGCCATCGCGGTTCCTATGGTCCACGACCATGCCCGCAGGCGGGTTCATGATCATCCGGTGCATGTAGCATAACTTGCCCTGGCAGCGTGTGTACGCGTAGAACGTGTCGCCGCCGTCGGATATGGCCCGCCAGGTGCACCGGCTGAGCCACTCATAGTCCGCCGCATCGACCAGCGCGCAGAGCCCGTCCATGTTGACCAGCGGAATGGCGCACGACTCCTGCCCTGGCCTGTCCTTGGGCCGGACCCGCTCGCGAAACGCCGGACAACCCTCCTCGGGCTCGACCACCGCCAGTCGCCCCCGGCGCTCGTGCCGATAGGGGCAGACCAGCAGCGGCTCGCCCTTGTGCTCGACAGCCATGGCGAACCGGCAATTGCCGCAACAGCGTCCGTTGTGCATAGTCGTGACTCGTGACCCGCGAGAGCGGCGGGGCCGCGTTGGAGCGTAGAAGCGTAGAAGCGTGGAAGCGTTGGGAAGATACGCACCGGCTTGGCCGCCTTCTCCGACTTCAAACTTCACACTTCAAACTTCACACTTTCCAATACATCTCCTACCCACAATAGGGGTAGTTCGGGGCCCGCGAAACGCATCGCGCGTCCCTCTACCCTTGCCCGATGTTGCACGAGTTTGTCGAGAAAATCGTGTCTGGCGACCCCGTGAATTGGTGTAAGTCTTGGATCGGAAAGGAATAAGAAAATCTGCGGTGACACCCGTTTTAGGTCTTCACACGTTGCACGAATTTTGCTATTCCTACTCCGGTTGTGAAGATTCCCACTCGATATATCGGCGATACAGTAGGTATTCCAGAAGACTGGGTATCCGGAGGAAGCCACAGAGGGCACAGAGGCCACAGAGGAGAATGAACGAAGGAGAGAACCGGGAAAGAGCGGAGACTCCCGATCCTCTTACGTTCCTACCCACTTTCTTTCCTTCCGTTTCTCTGTGATCTCTGTGGCCAGAACCGCTCTTCGTCTTCTCTGATCGCGAAAGACGCGGAAGGAGCGGACCGATCCGGATTCCGCCGAGGCGGCGGGGGGAGGCCCGACTGCGAAAAACTCGCTCCGCACGACCGTTTCGGGCGGGACGCGCTTCCCGTCCCCTGAAGCGTACCCGAAGTTCCCCCGGTCATAGGGCGTCGTACCTTCACACGAAACGCTTCCACGCCTCTACGCTCCGACGCGGCGTCCCGCCGCAACCTTTCACTTGTCACTTCTCACTTATCTCCTCTACAATCCTCCCAGCAAGACACCCCGGATCAGGCCGCGACGAACGAGTTAGAGCCCGAGCAAGACCGCGGAGATCGTTCCTGTGAAGAAGCTGTACATCTATGTGGATACGTCAGTGATCGGCGGTTGCGAGGATGAGGAGTTCTCCGCGGCGTCGTTGCGTCTGTGGTCTGGCTTTCGATCGGGCCAATTCCTGCTTGTCATCTCCGACCTGACGGTCCAGGAGCTTGAAGGCGCGCCGGCAAGCGTCCGGCGGCATCTTGACGACATCCCTACAGGCCACCTGACGCAAATCCGCCTCACGGAGGAGGTCAAGGAACTGGCGGACGCCTATCTTGCTCATGGCGTGGTCGGGCCGGGTTCTCTGGCCGATGCCCTTCACGTGGCCTTGGCGACCGTCAACGGCGTCGATGTGCTCGTGAGTTGGAACTTCAAACACATTGTGAACTTTGGTAGAATACGGTTGTTCAACGCCGTGAACCTTGAACGAGGATACGGTCTGATTGAGATCCGAACGCCAAGAGAGGTGTTGCATGAAGGAAACGAACAAGGGCTTTGACGCCGTGGCGTTCATGCGGAAGCGGCGCGAGGAACTGTCGCGTGCGTACGCCGGGCTGACCGCCGAGCAGATCGAGCAGCGCATCCAGCAGGAACTGAAGGACGATCCGCTGTGGCGACGACACAACCAGACAAACATTCCGTCGTCGTCAAGGAAGCAAACCGGTGGCTGTCCCTAGGGAGATCGCCTGACGCACGATCCGCACGCTCGCGTTCCAGGCCGGAGGCCCGAATGCGAACAACTCCCCCCGCACGACCGTTTCGGGCGTGCCTGCCCGCATGCCAGATATCCGCTAAAGCGCAATCGAGGGGCTGACGCTGAGCCCTTCTCCGAACAGGGCCCTTGATCCACACATATGAATGTGTTATACTTTGTGTAGAAAGGAGCTGGTCATGGCTACGAATCTGGCATTGGACGATCGGTTGATCGAGGAGGCCCAGGCCGCCGGCGGGCACAAGACCAAGAAGGAAGCGGTCACGGCCGCCCTGAAAGAGTACGTCGCCCGGCGCGGGCAGCTCGACGTGCTCAAGCTCGTCGGCAAGATCGAGTTCGATCCCGCCTACCGCTACAAGGACGTCCGCAAGCGATGAAGGTCCTCGTCGACACCTGCGTCTGGTCGAAGGTCCTCCGGCGTAAAGAGCCGGACAAGGACCTCGCCCGGCTGATCGAGGACCTGATCCGCGACGGACGCGTCGTGCTGATCGGGCCGATCCGGCAGGAACTCCTCTCCGGCGTGCCCAGCCCCGCGCAGTTCGAGAGTCTGCGCAAGGCGCTCGATGCCTTCGACGACGTCCCCCTTCGAACGGAGCATTTCACCCGAGCCGCCGAGTTCAGCAAGCAATGCCGCAGGAAGGGCGTCCAGGGCTCGACGATCGATCTTCTGATCTGCGCCGTAGCCGCGATGGAGGAACTCCAGATCCTGACGACCGACTCCGACTTCCTCCGCTACGCCAGGCATCTCCCCATCCGCCTCTGCGGCGTCACCTCCTGACCGACACAGCCCACATCCCCTGGTGGGCAAAGGAAGCGACGGACCGATCCGGATTCCGCCGCCCTGGTATGGAGCGCCGCTACGCGGCGGGGCGGCGGGAGTTTATCGCATTGGGGCCACCAGCGGAAGGCGTGCTGCGCACAGCCCCAAGCGAACGCTTCGCTCGCGTATCGTGCTGGAGGCCGCAAAGCGTGAAACTCCCCAGGCAGGCCCGCTTCGGGCATGCATCCGGTCGTGCGAGATAGAAACTGCCCCCTGAAGTCTTCACCTGGGCATCTTCAGGACGCCAGAGTATCTGGGCACACCCGGTCCTTCAGACTCCCGAGTTTCTTCTTGCCGTCTCGCCCGGTCACGTGCATAATGAAGGGGTGCAGAAGCGTGACCTGGAATGCGACGCAGGCCGTGTTGGCAGGTCCTGACCTTATCGTGTGTCAGTCAAATAGAACGTGTTGGTCAGAAGAAGTTGACTGTTGATGCGTGGGTGGCCTTGGCCTGAATGAAACCAGAACAGATACAGAGTCTCTGCATCGTCGGAACTGATACGTACCTTGCATTCCTCCTGGAGAACGATCGTGGGTTGGACAGGATTCGTGTCGACCAGAAAACAGTACACCCAGATTCACCCTCGATCTTCGCACTCAAACTCGGGGCTCCATTGTTCGATCCGGAGTCCATCAGTCTCGAACTCAAGCCCCCTGGAAGGATCTTTGGCTCCGACTTCTTCCGCGTCCTCGAATATGACAATCAAGCGAGACTCCTTCTTCTCGAAGTCCTTGATGCGGAATTGACGCTCGACGCGATATCCGCAAGTGGCGTGTGGGTCATCTCAGATCTCAGATTCCTTGTCGAGAATGTCAAGCGGTGGTATGCGGCAAACGGCCTTAAATTGCAGCTTCCCACCATCGTTCCGACCGCAAGTATGACCGACGGCACGGCAAACTGGCGAGCTGAAGACTGTCAGAATGAGGCTATCTCACGCTGCCTGACAACACCGCTGACTTACGTGTGGGGCCCCCCCGGAACAGGCAAGACGAAGTACGTGCTTGCCCAGGCAATCCTGCAATCGTTGCGCCGCCAACAGCGAGTTGGCCTATTCGCTCCAACCAACAACGCACTCGAACAGGCCGTGACAGCGGTCATCGAACTGGCGGAAGCCGAAGGGATTGGACGGGATAAATTCCTGCGAGTTGGGCATCCCTCTCACAGATTCGCCGATTCATTTCCGGAAGTGTGTGAGGTTAAGGGATTGCAGAGGCAGATATCCGAATTGAAGGACCAGGTCAGCAACTACGAAGCAATCCTGAACCATCGTCGAGGTGCTACAGTCTTGAATTCGGTGGCTGTGCTGAAGGAGGAACTTGGCAGACTTCGCTGCCTGCTCGGGGAGCGTCGCAGAATCTATGAAGCACTGGCCCGGACGCGGAGGAGTCTCCTCTCAAGGGTGGTTTCCTATTTTGACGGGAGGCACCAGGCTCTGAACGAGACTCTGGAATCGTTGGAGGCACAGATCAATGGCCAGATGGAGATGATCAGGCGAACACGGACGGATAGCTCCAAGCTGAACGCGATACTTGATCGAATTGATTTCACCAATACCGAGAAGACTGAGGAGAAAGTGAGTGACCTTGAGAAGGCCACGCGTCGGTACCTGGGAGTGAACGAGGCATTGGCCCAAGAATACGAGAATCAATCGGATGAAGAGCTTCAACACCTCAAGACTCAGCTTGAGGAGAAACTGAAGTGCCTCAAGGCTCTGACGCTCCAGGAGAGGATTAGGTCCGCTTGGCTTACAGGAATGACGCTCGATTGCTTCATCACTCGGTTCTACGACACCATCCTCACGTTTGACCAGATCTTCGTGGATGAGGCAGGATATGCTCCGCTTGTGAAAGCCTTGACACTTTGTAGGAATGGAATCCCTCTGAGTCTCATCGGAGACCACATGCAACTCGGTCCAGTCTGTGAGATGCCCGATGAGAGCCTGACTGTGGAAGCCAACAACTCGGCAGTTATCTGGAGACAATCCGCTCTCTTTCTTGACGAAATGTTCCTGGCAGAAGACCAAGAGCAACTCATACGCGCGCTACTGCAGGCAAACGAACCGAGGCTGAGTTCCTTCTCATGTGCCCACCTGAACCGGACATTCCGTTTTGGCCAGAACCTAGCCGATATCCTCTCGACGCACATCTACCAAGGGCTCCAGTTGGTCTCCGGAGCTGACCGTCAGGAACTTGAAATCCTCTGCATCAACGCGGTGCCACCTCGTCGGCATGGACCAGGCCACCAGTGCCTCGCGGAAGTAGAGGCAATCTCGTCTTCTCTCCGCGAACTGATAGACACCGACACCGACACGGAGGAGACGTTCGCAATCCTCACCCCTTATCGAAAGCAGGTCGTGTTGCTTGGCAACGCGTTGCCAGAGGCTCGTCGACGGGGGAGAATAATGACGGTGCATAAGTCCCAGGGACGCGAATGGGATACTGTCGTCATAAGCGTTGTGGATGGCCGATTCAACGAGCCTTGGTTCACCGACACCACCAACGTCAAGTCACCACATGGCAAGCACGTGATGAACACAGCCATTAGCCGAGCGCGTAAGCGTCTTGTCCTCGTTTGTGATGTGGATTTCTGGCTGAGACAGGACGCGGAGCAGTTGATCTTCCAGTTGCTTACGGTCACTTCGAGCGTCAGGCACTCGTTTACGCTTTAAGCAGTCCGAGCGAGGCAAGAGTGTCAGATCCGCGCATTTCACAATCGGACTCTTCCCCTTGCGGGGAATGCCCGGAGACGTTCACCGATCATCGGCAGCTCGAATAGTCACTGAGCGGCTTGTCTGGCATTTGCCTTCGTGGCCTTCGTGCTCTTCGTGGCGCCTATCGTGAGAACCGGTCTTGCCTTCGGGCCGCTGCGGATCGATCCTGTGCAATGCCGCGTAAAGTGTGTTTGACGCCGGGCGGGGGGGCGATATAATGGCCGCCTGTCTCGCGGCCGGAGCGTTTTGCGCGTTCCGCGGCGTCGCGATGGGTAATTTGTGTTTCTTTTTGCGATGAGTTTATGACTGCCGGACTGACAATTGCAGATCTCGTTCGCCCCACGGAGAAAAGGAATGCTCGCATCTACGACGCGGCGTTGATCGCGGGCGGTTCGCTCGTCATCGCCGGTTCGGCGCAGATCGCGGTAGGGCTTCCCGTCCCGGTGACGGGTCAGACCTTCGCGGTGCTGATGCTGGCCGCGTTGCTCGGGTCGCGTCGGGGCGTGCTGTGCGTCCTGGCGTACCTGGCCGAGGGCTTGATGGGCCTTCCGGTGTTCTCGCAGGGAAGGGCCGGCCCGGCCATGTTTTTCGGACCTACCGGCGGATTCCTCCTGGGCTTCGTGCCGGCGGCCTACGTCGTCGGCACCCTGGCTGAGCGGGGCTGGGACCGACGGGCCATCACGACGATGCTGGCGATGGTCCTGGGCAGCGTCGCGATGTACGCCTGCGGATTGGCCTGGCTGTCGTGCCTGGACAATCTGCTGGGCAGGCCGCTGGGCGGATCGGTCCTGGCGGTGGGCTTGTACCCGTTCCTGGTCGGGGACGTGCTGAAGATCGTCCTGGCGACTTTTCTGTTGCCCTGCGGCTGGAAATTGATTGAATATTTTCGATTTGAAAATTCCGCCGGCTTGTGATAAGCTGGCTTCCGTTCGCCTGAACGGGCTGTTTGGGGAATAGTGTAACGGCAGCACAAATGACTCTGGATCATTTAGTCTAGGTTCGAATCCTAGTTCCCCAGATCCTTGGTTCTTCCAGTCCCGCCCATACCCGGCAAGGTCGTCTGCGGAAAGGGGGCCCCGATGAGCATGTCCACGAATAGCCGTCTGTCGGCCGCTCTGATCGTCCTGTGCATGGCAGGTTTGTCGCCGGCGTCGGATGTGTCGCCCCTCTCGAACCTGCCGGTCGGTGGTCTGGCCTCCAGGTACGTCGCGGATGAGGGGATCGAGAAGGACCCGGCGGTCGTCTTTGTGGAGGATTTCGAGGCCCAGGACTTGGCGGGGGTCTGGTCGCGGTGGGAGAGCGTGCAGAGCAAGGAGATCATGTCCCTCTCGCCGGACGTGCCGGCCGCCAGCGTCGGCAAACGTTCGCTCCTGATGACCCACATCGGCGGGCAGAACACAGGCGGCCATCTGTACCGGCGCCTGCTGCCGGGATATGAGAAACTGCACGTGCGGTTCTATGTGAAGTTCGATCCCGCCTGCTATCCCATCCATCACTTCGTCCACCTCGGGGGCTACAACCCCGCGACGGCGTGGCCGCAGGGCGGGGCGGGCACTCGACCCGAGGGCGACGAGCGGTTCTCCACCGGCATCGAGCCCTACGGCGATGCGTGGCGGTGGGACTTCTACTCCTACTGGATGGGGATGCGCTCCTCGCCGGACGGACGCTCCTGGGGACATGACTTCATCAACGATCCCCGCCTGGCGGTCGAACGAGGACGGTGGATCTGCGTCGAGCTGATGATGAAGATGAATCGGCCCGCGACGGAGAGCAACGGCGAGCAGGCCCTGTGGATCGACGGTCGGCCCTGGGTCAAGGACGGGCAGACCCTCAGCCACCTGGGCCCGGGTTTTCCTCGCGGCAAATGGCGATGGGACAGCTTCTTGCCCGATCCCGATGGAGAGCCCTTCGAGGGATTCCGCTGGCGGAGCGAGGACAAGCTGAACCTGAACTACCTCTGGCTTCTTCTGTATGTCACCAAGGCTCCCGTCGGCCACGCGAGCCGGGTTTGGTTCGACGACATCGTTGTGGCCCGCGAGTACATAGGCCCCATAAACGCGCGTCCATCCCGGTAACCCCGGCGAAGGCGCCGTGTATTTCTTCCGGCGTGGACCTCGCGTCCCGCAAATCGGTTTGTGACACGCCGTGAAGCAGCTTCTTTTCGGACGCGTCTCGCTGGGGCAGGCTCGCTCGAAAGAGCTCGACGATGTCCTGCCGACTCATCCCCGGCGCCCTTAAGTCCTCCAATCAAACGGACGATACGTTGCTTATCCGACGTTTCCGGTTTGGTTCTGTTCAGACAACAAGGACAGGGAGACAGTGAATGCGGTGGGATGCACTCAGCAAAGACGGACGCGCCATGCTCGGCTTTCTCGCTCTGGTTCTCCTCGTGGCAGCCAGGGTCTGCGGCGACGAGGTCGTCTGGATCGCCGGAGCGTCGAGTCCGACGAACTGGTCGATTCACCCGACGGAGCCGAACGACGGAGGGATGATCTTCTTCTCCGGTCCGACCCGCGTATACGCGAACTCCTGCGTCGCCGAGCGTGCCCTGGGCGGCAAGCCCGTGCTCAAAATCGATATGAGCAAGCGGGAGGTGCGACTGGCGTTCCAGCCCCCGGCCGACGAGGATTGCACGACCCTCAGTCCGGTCTGCGGCCTGGAAGGCTCGTTCGGCTACCTTCCGGCGGGACGCTGGGTCTTCGTCTGCAAGCACAGCGGGATCAACGTCTCGATCCCCTTCGAAGTCACGAAGGACCCCGGCTGGACAGTCTACTACGTGGATTGGCGAGCCAAGGGTTTGCAGAATGGCGCGAGCTGGGCCGACGCCTTCACGGATTTGCAGAGCGCCTTGTCGTTTGTCTCTCAACCTTGCGAGATCCGCGTCGCTCGCGGCGTGTACCGTCCTGACGGCGGGTCCGACCCGTTTCCAGCCGACGTGACTTCGACGTTCAAACTCAAGACCGACGTCGTCCTTAAAGGCGGTTTCGCGGGCAACGGTTCGCCCAATCCCCATCAGCGGGACATCCTTCTGCATGAAACCGTCCTCAGCGGCGATCTCCTGGCCAACGACGACGCGCTGATCTTCCGAGATCGTCTGGTCGGCCATTCCAGCCGGGCGGACAACTGCCGTCACGTGGTGACCGCCGTCGGCGTGGGCTCCAGCGCAGTGTTGGACGGCTTCACCATCCGTGGCGGTCACGCCTTTGGCTCCAGCAGTCCCGACGAGCGCAGTTGCGGCGGCGGGCTTTACATCGATGGGTCCGACCCGATCATTCGCAACTGTCTGATCGAGGGCAACGCCGCGGGATACTATGGCGGCGGGGTCTATTGTCGCGGAAGCGGCGCGCCGGTGTTCATCGATTGCGTCATTGCGGACAACTGGAGCTCCTGGCGCGGCGGCGGCCTGTACAAGGACTGGGGCAGCCGAGTCACGATGGAGCGCTGCCTCGTCAGCGGCAACTCGACCATCTACGACGGCGGCGGCATCGCCAATCACACCGAAGGCGAGCTGATCCTGTCCAACTGCATCCTCAGCGGCAACCTGTGCACCGGCCTGGAATCCGGACGCGGCGGGGCGATCTACTGTTCTTTCGCCACCGTCACGCTGAATCACTGCACGCTCACCGGCAACTTTGCGACCCGCGGCGCGAGCCTGGCCTGCGCATCGTCCAATGAGCCGGGGATCAGTCATGTCCGGATCAGCAACAGCATCCTCTGGGACCAGGGCGACAGCGTGTGGATCAGCGACAACTCGATTGTGGATATCGCCTACAGCAACGTCAAAGGCGGCTGGATCGGGCAGGGCAATCGTGACGCTGAACCGCGATTCGTGGACGCCGGACGGTGGGACGACAAAGAGACCCCGCGGGAACTCGCGGACGACGTGTGGTTCGACGGCGACTACCGCCTAGCGTGGAACTCCCCCTGCGTCGACGCCGGCGACCCGGCTGCGTCGTCAGGACCCAACGCCAGAGACTTCGGCGGTCGGCCTCGACGTTCAGGCGTCGCGGTGGACATGGGGGCCTATGAGCTCAAGAACGATCCGCCGATCGCGGAGGCCGGTCCCAACGTGGCAGGATTCTCCCTCGACGGAATCTCCGGAAGCGTCACGCTGGACGGGGGCCGTTCGATCGATCCCGAGGGGCTGCCGCTGACCTATCGGTGGTATCGCGAGGGCCAGCTCGTGTCCGCACAGTCGCAGTTCACTTTCACGCTGCCAATCGGCGAGCACGCCTTCACGCTGATCGTCAACGACGGGATTTTCGATTCGGTCGAGGACGAGGTGGCCGCCGGCGTCTGGCCGGTCCTTCCGACGGTGGCCGCGATTTCGCCGAGCGTGATCGACCGCAAGAAACCCGGACAGGCGGTGATCGCGATGGTCAAACTGCCGTCGGGCAGACGCGCGACCGATTTCGATCCGACCGAGCCCATGCTGCTCTTCCCCGGCAGCGTCGCGGCGACGACGCAGACGACGATGGTCTGGATGAACGGGTCGGTCTTTGCCATCGCGCGGTTCGACACTGCGGCGGTCCTGGCCGCCGTGACGGCCAACGGCGACGTCGAACTGCGTATCGTCGGCGCCCTCCGAGACGATCGCTACTTCAGCGGCGCCGACACGATCAAGATCAAGTAGCGGCCCACGTACGCCATCGCTTGATTTCCCCATCCTCCGCGCGGATACCTCCTTGCCAGAAGAAGTTGGGTAAGGAGGTGGAATCCGCAGAGGGCACGTTCTTTTCAGCCAGGTTGGACTTTTTCGGGAGCAACCGACCTATCGCGGAAGCCGGCTGGGCGACATCTTGCTGAGCCAATCCCCAACGGAAGGACGACGCGGAAGCACGGCTAGGCCCTTCCCCCCTTTTCGCCTACTGAATCTGTGGAGACGAAGGAGAATCTCCTTCGGAAATTTCCAAGAGTAGGTATCTCTAGGCATAGACAATCGGAAGAGACGTCTTATAATCATGAACGTCCTGTGGTTTTTGGGCCCGTAGCAAGAGTCTCGACCAGTTGTGTCGGATCTCAAACTAGGAGAGTGGAGATGAAAAGAGCTGTCATTTCGCATGTTGTGGTGCTGGTTGTGGCCGGTACCGCCTGGAGCGCTCCTTCCGGATTTATCCTTCTTTCACAGCAGCATCACGTATGGGGTTCTGCCGGAACGGACCCGTGGGAGGAGTCGCCGGAGGGTATCCGTGAGAGCTATGACATTATGGGTTCCGGTCCTGTTTCCGGTTCCGCAACCGGGATCGAGGTCTTCCACCCGGGGTATTCCTATAGCGTCTCGGCATCGAGCAGCGCGGGCGACTTTCGTGTTGAATCGCATGGGTGCCGTTGGACCGCTGTGGGACTTGCTGAATCCACGTACGTTTTTCAGCCCGCGGAGGGAACGAGAGTTCTTAATGTGGATGCCGGTGGCTGGCGGGCAGGGCATCCTTTTGAAGTCGCAACGAGACTCACTCTTGTAGATATGACGACTCAGGCGGTTATGCTTAATGTTGAATGGCCTGTGAGGCCCTGGGAGGGGGGGCACGAGAACTACTGGTTCGAGTCTTTGGCCTGGGGTAGCGTTCTTCGCGTCGATCCCGCCCACACATACCAGTTGTATCTGTACGCGGTCGCTAGCGGTGGGGATATCGGTAATAGCGACTGCGAGATGTGGGTTCGCATGAACAGTGTGGTCCCGGCCCCGGGCGCGGTTGTGCTTGGCGTCTTCGGCGCGGGGCTCGCCGGTTGGCTCCGCAGGAGACGTGTCGTCTGAGTCGAAATCACCATTCGAACCGGGCGACGATCGGGGTGTGATCGCTGGGGCGGTCCGCGGCGCGGGGCTCGCGGTCGATGGTGCAGGCGGTGCATCGGTCCGCTAAGGGAGCGGTGGCCATCATGTGATCGATGCGCCAGCCGCGGTTCCTGGCGAAGTCGCTGCCTCGTCTGTAATCCCAGAAGGTATACTGGCCGGCGTCGGCGCAGTGTTTTCGAAAGAGGTCCGTGAATCCCCACTCCATGATCTGTGCCAGCGCCTTGTGGACTGCGGGATGATAGCAGACGTGTCCCTCCACCGCTGCGGCGTCGTACACGTCGATGGGCAGCGGCGCGACGTTCAGGTCCCCCATCCACAGGACCGGGTCCGTCGGTTGGAAGCGGGTCTGAAAGCAGTCGAGGAGCCGGGCGAACCAGTCGAGCTTGTACTGGAACTTGTCCGTGTCCGCGAGGTAGCCCTGCGGAACGTACGTATTGACCAGGGTGATGCCTCGGACCTGGGCGGTGACGATCCGTGCCTCGTCGCGAGGCTCGTCGGGCAGGCCGAACTCCACGCGCTCCAGTTCATGACGCGAGACCAAAGCCACGCCGTTGTAGCTCTTCTGGCCTCGGAACGCGCATCGGTAGCCGATTGACTCGAACGACTCTCTGGGGAAACTCTCGTCCTGGACCTTGGTCTCCTGGAGCGCCAGAACATCGGGCTGATTTTTCTGCAGCCAGGCCAGAACGATCGGGAGTCGGACCCGGACGGAGTTGACGTTGAAACTGGCGAAACGCATCGAATCCACCATTTTCGATTCATTCCTTGCATGCACGCTGGACTGGATCGGCCCGACAGGCATCTTCTGCGAACCTCGATAGGCATCCTAAATCGCAGGGAGCCAATCGTAAATAAGGCTCATCCGGTTTTGGCATACTTTTGTGGTTTCGGCACGCCTCAAGCGGCGTGCGGAGGAGATTTTCCGCTTTGAGGCAATAGCATGGAGGGGCGATCCGTGACCGGTGATCCGAGACACCAGCCACGGGTTACCAGCCATGGGTGCGTGGCGCGCCGTCCATGCTGCTGGTGAAAAGCGCAAAATCTCCCAGGCCCGCCCGCTTCGGGCGGGATCGAAATACGCGAAAACCGGATGAGCCACGAATTCCCCCGACTTCTCGATCCGTCTGTGCGTCCCGCTCCAAGCCTGGGGGGATGTATAGTTAATTGCCAGGAATTTGGGGGGGGATCACGAACCACCAGGCCACGTGAGGGGTAAACCCTAGTGGCGTCTGTACCATTGCCGACACCCTGGACCGCTGGGCGGATGGCGTCCGGCAAGGAGTAGGTGGTGCGACAACACGGATCTTGACGGCCGGCATTTTTCACAGTAATCGTAGTGGAATAGTAGGAGATTACGCAGCATGAAACTCTCGACACGCACTCGTTACGGGATGCGGGCGATCATCGAACTGGCCCAGCACGAGGGCAAACGGCCCTTGCAGTTGAAGGTCATTGCCGAGCGGCAGGACATCTCGGTGAAGTACCTCGAACAGCTCATGAGTCTGCTTCGTTCGGCGGGGTTCGTTCGAAGCGTTCGGGGCTCGAAGGGCGGATACGTCCTGGCCCATGCGCCGGATCAGGTCCGGCTCAGCGAGGTCTTTCGATGTCTGGAAGGCCCGGTGACGACCGCCGAATGCACGGAAGACGATTCGTACTGCAAACGCTCATCGGATTGTGCAGCCCGCCGGGTCTGGGTCCGCGTTGAGGCCGCGATCCAGGACGTCCTGGGCTCGATCACGCTGTCCGATCTGGTTCAGGAATCCAAACCGAGCACGACGGAATACCATATCTAGCAGGGCGGCAGGTTGGAACGCGATTCATGAGCGCCGTATTTGAGGACATCGCCGCGGCGGTGGGGTATACGCCGTTGGTGCGGATCAACAAGCTGGGATCGAGGAGGGCGGAGATTCTGGTCAAACTGGAGTCGAAGAACCCCTGCGGCAGCGTCAAGGACCGCATCGCCAAGTTCATGGTCGAAGCGGCCCAGGAGGCTGGTCTGATCGGACCCCAAACGATCCTCGTGGAGCCGACCAGCGGCAACACCGGCATCGGGCTGGCGTTCATTTGTGCCGCCAAAGGCATTCCGCTGATCCTGACCATGCCGGCATCGATGAGCGTCGAGCGGCGAAAGCTCCTCCAATTGCTGGGCGCTCGTATCCTGCTGACTCCCGCGGACGTCGGGATGCGAGGCGCCGTCGAGCAGGCCGAACGGCTGGTGGCCCAGAATCCCCATATGTACATGCTCCAGCAGTTCACGAACCCCGCCAATCCCCAGGCGCATCGCGAGACCACCGCCAAAGAGATTTGGATCGATACCGATGGAAAGGTTGATATACTGGTTGCGGCCGTAGGAACCGGCGGCACGTTGACCGGCTGCGGCGAGGTGCTCAAGGGCAAGAACCCCGATTTGAAGGTGGTGGCGGTCGAGCCGAAGGACTCGCCAGTCCTCTCCGGCGGCCCGCCGGGGCGTCACAAGATCCAGGGGATCGGCGCGGGTTTCGTGCCGGAGGTCCTGCGGACCGACTTGATCGACGAGATCGTGCAGGTTTCGAATGAGGACGCCCTCCAGATGGCCCGCCGGCTGGCTGCGGAAGAGGGCATTCTGTCCGGAATCAGCGGCGGCGCGAACCTCTGGGCAGCGGCGCAACTGTCGAAGCGTCCCGAGAATGAAGGCAGGACGATCGTGACCTTCATCTGCGACACCGGAGAACGCTACGTCTCCACGGAGCTGTTCGCCGATCTGCCTGAGCCGGAATTCGTGTAGTTGAAGGGCCCTTTTTCAGGAGTCCCTGTTGAACTGGGAGTCAAGGTTGAATGACGAAACAAAGGTTGATCGATAAGACGCTGGACAGACTGGTGGAGGAGATCGCCCAGACCTATGAGGGCGACTTCGGCATCAATTTCATCGACGCGACGAACCTGCCGGTGCGGGGCAAGATCATCGAGGTGCTCGATTTGTTGTTCGAGTTGCTTTTCCCTGGTCACACGGGCAACAAGGCGGTCACTCGGTCGAACGTGCGGTATATCGTAGGCGACCTCCTGAGCCAGGTCTATACCGAGCTTTCCGAACAGATCAAGCGGGCGTACCAGTATCAGTGCCGGATCGAGAACTGCGTCGATTGCGATTGCACCGAGCGGTCCGAGAAGGTCACAGGCGAGATCCTCGAAGCGTTGCCGCGAATCCGCGGACTGCTCAAGGGCGACGTCCAGGCCGCCTACGACGGCGACCCCGCGGCCCGGTCCTATGAGGAGATCGTGATGAGCTATCCGTGCATCGTCGCGATCGCGACGTATCGGATTGCCCACGAGCTCCACATCCGCCAGGTGCCGCTGATTCCGCGGATCATGTCCGAGTGCGCCCACATGCGGACCGGCATCGACATTCATCCCGGCGCCGAGATCGGCGGCCATTTCTTCATCGACCACGGCACCGGCGTCGTCATCGGCGAGACCTCGATCATCGGCAGGAATGTGAAGATCTACCAGGGCACGACGCTGGGCGCTATGAGCTTCCGAAGGGATGAGCGAGGCCGCATCATCAAGGGCGGCAAGCGTCATCCGACCATCGAGGACGACGTGACGATCTACGCCGAGGCGACGATCCTGGGCGACGTCGTGATCGGCAAGGGCGCCGTCATCGGCGGCAACACCTGGGTCAAGGAGTCCGTGCCGGCGGGCATGACGGTGTCGAGCCCCGGCCCAGAGCTGGTGTACCGCAAACAGAAGTCGGTCCGGAAGAACGGAGATGATTGAGCACGCAGGGGGGAGTTCGTATCTCCCGCATTCGTTGAAGCATTGGAGAGACCGTTGGATCAGAAGCTGTTCGAAGACATACGGGAACTGAAGGCCCAACGACGGGCCGTCATCCTGGCGCATAACTATCAGTCGCCTGAGATCCAGGATCTGGCGGATTTCTGCGGAGATTCCCTGGGTCTGAGCATCCAGGCGTCGAAGACGGACGCCGAGACGATCGTGTTCTGCGGCGTTCGCTTCATGGCCGAGACCGCCAAGGTGCTGTGTCCGAACAAGATGGTCCTGCTGCCGGACCCGCGGGCGGGCTGCCCGATGGCCGACATGATCACCGCCGACGAGTTGCGGGACCTCAAGGCCAAACACCCCGACGCCCTGGTCGTCTGCTATGTCAACAGCACCGCGGAGGTGAAGGCCGAAAGCGATTACTGCTGCACCAGCGCCAACGCGGTCGCGGTCGTGCAGTCGCTGCCTCGCGACAGGCGGGTCATCTTCGTGCCCGATCAGCACCTGGGCCGCTTCGTCGAGCAGCAGGCGCAGCGGAGCTTGATCCTGTGGCCGGGCTACTGCACGACGCACGTGCTGATCTCGGAGGACGACATCCACAGGGCCAAAGAGCAGCATCCCGACGCGGTCGTTATCGCGCATCCCGAGTGCTCGGAGCCTGTGAAGGACCTGGCCGACGCGCTGCTGAGCACCGGCCAGATGATCAGATTCGTCCGGGAAAATCCGGCCAAACGCTTCATCGTGGCCACCGAAATCGGCATGATCCACCCGCTGAAGAAGGCCCGGCCGGACGCGGAATTCATCCCCGCCGGCGTGCGGGGCGTGTGCCCGAACATGAAGAAGATCACGCTGGAGAAGGTCCTGGCCTCGTTGACGAACCTGCAATACCAGATCGAAGTGCCCGAGGAAATCCGCCTCAAGGCGGCCAAGTCCCTCCAGCGAATGGTGGAGATCCGACCGGGGAGTTGACGTCGCGAGGACGGAGTCCTGTCCGTCCCATCGGTCCTCTCCCCGGGAAACCGGCCATCGCGCGAAGGCGTAGTAATTCAGAAGACCAACAACAACGATTCGAAGGACAAAGCACGATCATGTGGGAATACACCGACAAAGTCATGGACCACTTCCTCAACCCGCGAAACGTGGGCGAAGTGGAGAACCCCGACGGCGTGGGCGAGGTCGGCTCGCTCGCCTGCGGCGACGCCCTGAAACTGACGTTCAAGCTGGACAAGCAGGGACGCATCGTCGACGCCAAGTTCAAGACGTTCGGCTGCGCCAGTGCGATCGCCAGTTCCTCCGTCCTGACCGAGCTGATCAAGGGCAAGACGCTCGAAGAGGCGATGAAGGTGACCAACCGGGAGATTGCCGAGCATCTGGGCGGCCTGCCCGAGCAGAAGATGCATTGTTCGGTCATGGGCCAGGAGGCCCTGGAGGCTGCGATCGCCAACTATCGCGGCCAGGCGGCGACCCCTCACGAGCACAACCACGGCGAGAAGATCGTCTGCACCTGTTTCGGAGTCACCGACAAGGAGATCGAGCGGGTGATTCGTGACAACGGCCTGACCACGGTCGAGCAGGTGACCAACTACTGCAAGGCCGGCGGCGGCTGCGGTGGCTGCAAGGGCGAGATCGAGAAGATCATCCTGGCCGTCCAGGGCGACCAGGTCAAGGCGAAGATGCCCCCGCAGTCGCAGAAGGGCAAGAAACTCACGACGATCCAGAAGATCCAGCTCATCCAGCAGACGATCAACGAGCAGGTCCGCCCCGCGCTGCGAGCTCACGGAGGCAACATCGAGCTGATCGACGTCGAGGGCGACAGAGTGCTCATCGCCTTCCGAGGCATGTGCGCGCAATGCAAGATCAGCGAGTTCACGATGAGAGACGTGGTGGAAGCCAAGCTCCGCGAGTTCGTCTCCGAGGATCTGGTCGTCGTCGAGGACAAGGAGTCGTCGGAGGCGCAGCACGAACACAAAGGATAGAACCGAAATTCGAATATCGAAATCCGAAATCCGAAACAAATCCAAAGGACCGAAATCCAAATGACCGAAACGCTGTCGCCTGTCGGATGGGTCGTTTTTGACATTCGAGCTTTGGTCATTTGAGTTTGTTTCGGATTTCGAGCTTCGGATTTCGGATTTTCTTCCTCGCAGGGGATAGCTAATGAAGACCATTTACTTCGACAACAACGCCACGACGCAGGTCGCCGACGAGGTCTACCAGGCCATGGAGCCGTACTTCCGGAGTCTCTACGGCAACCCGTCGAGCATGCACACCTTCGGCGGCCAGGTCGGCATCAAGGTCCGCGAGGCCCGTGAGAGCGTCGCCCGCCTGCTCGGCTGCGATCCGAGCGAGATCATCTTCACCAGTTGCGGCACCGAGAGCGACAGCACCGCGATCCTCGGGACCCTGTCGGCCGTCCCGCACCGGCGCAAGGTGATCACCACGCGGGTCGAGCATCCCGCGGTCCTGACCGTCTGCCGGGATTTGGAGAGCCGCGGGTACACCGTGATCGAGCTGAGCGTCGACAAGCTCGGACGCCTGGACTTGAGCGAACTGGAGCACCACCTCGACGACGACACCGCTCTGGTCACCATCATGTACGCCAACAACGAAACGGGCGTCATTTTCCCCATCGATCAGATCGCAGAGAGGGTCACCAGCCGGGGCGTAGTCTTCCACACCGACGCGGTCCAGATCGTCGGCAAGATGCCGCTGAATCTCGCCAGGAGCCGCATCAACCTGCTGAGCCTCTCGGGACACAAGCTGCACGCTCCCAAAGGCGTTGGCGTGCTCTACGTCAAACGCGGCACGCGGATCTCCCCCTTCCTGTTGGGCGGGCACCAGGAGGGCGGCCGTCGCGCCGGCACCGAGAATGTCCCGGGCATCATCGGCCTGGGCAAGGCCTGCGAACTGGCTTTCTCGCACATGGAGGACGAGAACACCCGCGTCAAGGCCCTGCGCGACCGGCTCGAAACCTCGATCCTCAAGGCCTGTCCCGACAGCCGGGTCAACGGCGACACCGAATCCCGGCTCCCCAACACGACCAACATCAGTTTCGAGTACATCGAAGGCGAAGCGATCCTGCTGTTGCTCGACCGCTTCGGCATCTGCGCCAGCAGCGGTTCGGCCTGCACCTCCGGCTCGCTGGAGCCCTCGCACGTGCTCCGCGCGATGGGCGTGCCGTTCACCGCGGCCCACGGCTCGATTCGCTTCAGTCTCAGCCGGTACAACACGCAGGAAGAAGTCGATTTCACCATCGACAAGATGCCCCAGATCATCAAACGCCTTCGCGAGCTCTCGCCCTTCGTCCAGGGCGCCGCCGCCGGACGGTGACGCGGACTTGACGGACATCACGGAACGTGCAAGGGCAGGCCTGCGAGCCTGCCCTTTGTCGATCGGCTACGCGGTTTCTTCACGAGGCAGGTTTCCCTCTGTCGAGAAAGGTGCAATGTAGCCTTGACAGCCCTCTGTTTTGGGCATATGCTCAGAATTGTTTGCCGGAAGGTATCGCTTGTCATATTGAAAGGAGAACGCAAGCTATGAAAGTCGCTATTCCTGTCGCTGAGGATCGTGGTTTGGACAGCGAGGTGTACGGTCATTTCGGGTTTGCGCCGGTCTTCGTGCTGGTGGATTCCGAGACGATGTCGGTCGAGGCTCTGGGCAACGCCGATCAGACCCACGAGCATGGCCAGTGCAGTCCGATGAAGGCCCTGGCGGGCGCCATGCCCGACGTGATCGTGGTCGGCGGGATCGGAGCAGGGGCTGTCAACGGACTTCGCCACGCCGGGATCCGGGTGTTTCAGTCGTCCGGCGGGACGGTGGCCGACGCGCTGACGCTGCTCCAGAGCGGCCAGTTGCGGGAGATTGTCGGGCAGGGGACCTGCGGAGGACACGCCGAGGGCGGGGGCTGCGCCCACTCGCACGGACATTGAGCCTGCGAGAGTCTGAACCCGAACTCTGGACGCAGAGTAGTACAGCACGTACCGTCCAGACGTTGGAGCATCGGTGATTCCCTGTGCGAATAGGATTTGGGTATGGCTCAAAGCAAATGTATCGTGATCGTGGGTGGGGTGGCAGGTGGGGCGTCCGCGGCGGCCAAGGCCCGGCGGATCAGTGAAGACGCCGAGATCGTTCTATTCGAGCGAGGAAGCGACATCTCCTTCGCCAACTGCGGCCTCCCGTACCACGTGGGCGGGATCATTCAGGACCGAGACCGACTCCTGGTCCAGAGCCCCCAGGCGATGCGGAAGCGGTTCGCCATCGACGTCCGCACGCACAGCGAGGTCCTTCGCATCGATCGGGCCAAGAAGGTCGCCGTGGTCCACGACAAGGCCAAGGATCGCCAGTACGAGCAGCCCTACGACGTCCTGATCCTGAGCCCCGGCGCCGAGCCGGTTCGCCCGCCGATCCCGGGGGCCGATCATAAGCGGGTGTTCACGCTTCGCAATCTGGCGGACATGGACGCGATCAAGGCGGTTGTGGATGCCCGCGCCAACCAGGCGGCCGTCGTGGTCGGAGGCGGGTACATCGGCCTGGAGATGGCCGAGGTCCTGCGGCATCGCGGCCTGGCGGTGTCGCTGGTGGAGCTCGAACCTCAGGTGATGGGGCCGGCCGATCCCGAGATGGCCGCGCCGCTGCACGAGCATCTGACGCTCCAGGGCGTGGACCTGAACCTCGGCGCCAGCGTCACCACGATCCGGGACCGCGACGGGCGGCCGGAGGCGCTGCTCAGCAGCGGTCGGGCGATCCCCTGCGACCTGGTCATCCTGGCGGTCGGAGTCCGACCCGAGGTGAAACTCGCGGTCGAAGCGGGGTTGACCATCGGGCAGCGCAAGGGTATCGTCGTGGACGACCACATGCGGACTTCAGACCCGAGCATCTACGCGGTGGGCGACGCGGTCGAAGTCCAGGATTTCGTGGGCGGTTTTGCGACGGTGATCCCGCTGGCGGGTCCGGCCAATCGCCAGGGTCGCATCGCGGCGATCAACGCCCTCGGCGGCGACGCGGCCTACGACAAGACCCAGGGCACCGCGATCTGCAAGGTCTTCGACCTGGCCATCGGCATGACCGGCATGAGCGAAAAGGCCCTCAAGAGAGCGGGGCGGGTCTACGAGAAGGTGTACATCCACCCGGCCAGCCACGCCGGTTACTACCCCGGCGCAATGCAGATGAGCCTTAAGCTGCTCTTCGATCCCGCCAGCGGCAAGATCCTCGGCGCGCAATGCGTCGGGGCCGACGGCGTGGACAAGCGGATCGACGTCCTGGCTGTCGCCATTCGAGCGGGCATGACCGTGTACGACCTGGAAGAACTGGAGCTTTCCTATGCTCCGCCGTTCGGATCGGCCAAGGATGCGGTCAACTACGCAGGGTTCGCCGCCGCCAATCTGCTACGCAAAGAGGCGTCGATCTGCCACGCGGCCGACGCGGCCAATCCCGGGCCCAATCAGATGCTCCTGGACGTTCGGACCATGCCGGAGGTGCAGAAGGGCACGATCCCCGGCGCCAAGCATATCCCGCTCGACGAGTTGCGCAAGCGGCTGGGCGAACTGCCCAAGGACAAGGAAATCCTGGCCTTCTGCGAGGTCGGCCTGCGGGGCTACCTCGCTTGCCGCACTCTCGCGCAGAACGGCTTCGCCTGCCGGAATCTGTCGGGCGGATACAAGACCTACTGCCACACTGTGGGCCGGGCCTCCGGCGCCGCTGCGGCCAAGCGAGAAGTCAAACAGGACTCCGCGGAAAGTGGCTTAGAGCCTCCGCCTGCCGGCGGCGGCGCGCCTCAGATCGTCAAAGAGATCGACGCCTGTGGTCTTCAGTGCCCCGGCCCGATCATGCAGCTCAAGCAGGCGATGGACCGGATCCAGCCGGGACAGGCGGTTCGGATCTCCGTATCCGATCCCGCCTTCGCCTCGGATCTGGACGGCTGGTGCCACACGACCGGCGCACGAATCTGCGACAAGAAACTCAGCAAGGGAATCCTTCATGCCGTGGTCGAGAAAGGCCAGCCTGTCCAGTTGTCCACCCCAGGCGCAACCTCGAACCACAAGACCCTCGTCGTCTTCAGCGACTGCTTCGATAAGGCCATGGCCTCCTTCATCATCGCCAACGGCGCGGCCGCGATGGGCAGCGACGTGACGATGTTCTTCACGTTCTGGGGCCTGAACCTGCTCCGGCAAAATCGGGCGGTGCCTGTCCAGAAGACCTTCATCGAGCGGATGTTCGGCTGGATGATGCCCCGCGGCGCCGAGAAAACGGTCCTGTCCAAGATGAACATGGCCGGCATGGGGACCGCGATGATCAAGGGCATCATGAAAAAGAAGAACGTCCTGTCGTTGCCCGAATTGATCGAGGCCGCCAAACGCGCCGGCGTCCGACTCGTCGCCTGCAACATGACCATGGAGCTGATGGGCATCAAACGCGAGGAGTTGATCGACGGCGTCGAAGAGGGCGGCGTCGCCATGTATCTCGACCGCGCAGGTTCAGCCAACGTGAATCTCTTCATCGGCTGATCTTTTCCCCACGCTGTGCGTCCTTTACAATATGGGCGCGCGAGCTGCCGTTGTTCGTATTGCACATTGCAGCGATGCGTTTGCCGACGTATTCGAAGCGGAACCGGCGGAAAGGAGATCGATCATGAGACGGTATCGGATGTGGTTTGTGTGGGTGGTCGTCGGATCGGTGGTCGGGTTTGGAGGGCCGGGCCGTCTTGCGGCGGCGCAGGACGCCGTGATCAAGCCGGCGTCTCCGGTCATTGCCCATTTCCACCTGGGCGGAGAGGTGACCGAATCGCCCGTCGAAGACCCGTTTGGCCTGCTGGCCAGCCAAGTGACCTCGTTGAGGGAACTGGTCGCGCGCCTGGACAAGGCCGGCGGCGACGACGCGGTCAAAGCCGTGGTCCTGACCTTCGACGGCATGTCCCTGGGCTTCGGGCAACTACAGGAGACCCGCGACGCGATCGGGCGGGTCCAGAAGGCAGGCAAGAAGGTGTACGTTCACGCCGACGGCATGAGCACGTTCGCCTACGGGCTGCTCTGCGCAGGCGACCGCCTGAGCGTCGCGCCGCAATCGGCCCTGTGGCTCATCGGTTTCCATGGGGAGTCGCTCTACATCAAAGGCCTGCTGGACAAGATCGGCGTCCAAGGCGATTTCCTGCACATGGGCGACTACAAATCCGCCGCGGAGATGTTCACCCGCACCGGACCCAGTGAGCCCGCCGAGGAGAACCTCAACTGGCTCTACGACAGTTGGTACGATTCGCTCGTCGGGCTCATCGCGCAGTCGCGGGGCAAGACGCCGGAGCAGGTTCGTTCGCTCCTGGACCACGGGCCGTACCTGGCCGAGCAGGCGATGGAGAAGGGCCTGATCGACGCGGTCGAGACGAAAGACGAGTTCCTGGCCCGCATGAAGCAGGACGTCGGCGCCTCCGCCAAGGTCGACAACCGGTACGGCCAGCAGGCCGGCCCGCAGATCAACTTCGCCAATCCCCTGGCCGTCTTTTCTGTCCTTTCGGAGTTGTTCAAGTCGCCTCAGACGTCGCACAAGGACGCGGTCGGGCTCATCTACGTGACCGGCACGATCCTGCCCGGCTACGGCCAGCGGAGTCTGTTCGGCGCCGTCGAGGGCGCCTACGGCGGCAGCATTCGCAAGGCCCTGGAGAAGGCCGCCCACGACGCGTCCGTCAAGGCGGTCGTGATGCGGATCGATTCGCCCGGCGGCTCCGCCGAGGCCAGCGAGGTCATCCTGAACGCCACCCGCCTGGTCCAGGGCAAGAAGCCCCTGATCGTCTCCATGGGCGACGTGGCCGCCAGCGGCGGGTACTACGTCGCCTGCGGGGCCGACGCCATCTTCGCCGACGAGACGACGATCACCGCCTCCATCGGCGTCGTCGGCGGCAAGCTCGTCACCACGGGGCTCTGGGACATGCTCGGCGTCAACTGGGTCGGCCACAAGCGCGGGGCCAACGCCGACCTCTTCTCCAGCGGCCGGCCGTTCGACGACGGCCAGCGAAAGGTCTTTGCAGGCTACATGGAGAAGGTCTACGAGGTCTTCAAGGGCCACGTCGTAGAGGGCCGCGGCGCGAAGCTGCGGAAACCGATCGACGAAATGGCCGGGGGCCGGGTTTTTACCGGAAAACAGGCTTTGGACCTGGGCTTGGTGGACCGTCTCGGCGGGCTTAAGGACGCCATCGACTACGCCGCCGCGAAGGTGTCGGTCCGCGACTATGAGGTTCGCGTCATCCCCGAGCCCAAGGATGTCATCACCGAGCTGCTGGAGCAATCCTCGGGTCAGGGCGAGCGGGCCACGGATATCTCGCTGTCCGGCTGCGTCGGCCCGCTGGCCGGTCATCCGACGCTGGCTCCTGTGCTGAGCCTGCTGCAACGTGCCGAACCTGCCAGGGCCCGCGTGGTCCGACAGGCCCTGCAGCGCGTCGACCTGATCGGCCGGGAGGGCGTCGTCATGATGATCCCCTTCGACGTGATGATTCGCTGACGTCCGGGCGCCTCGGCATTTCGTGACCTGCGGCCTGTTTGCTGCCTCTTGTTGCAGGATGGATCGCATTTGACGTGATGATCCGGCGGGGATATCATCCATCAGACGGTCGAACGGCGCGCCGGATGCGTTCGAGTTACGAGGCAGATGAAACCGGAGACGACGAGTATGAATCGCAGGGAGTGGACGAGAAGAGCAGGGGGATTGCTTCTGTCGAGCGCGATGATGCTGAGCGGGATCGGCTGCGTTTCGAGCCGGTCAGACGTCACGTATGGTCCCAAGGGCCCGGCGGTTTCGAACAGCACGCTGCGGCAGATCAAGTGCGGCCAGACGTCCAAGGGCTGGCTGCTGGGCGTCATGGGCGAGCCCAGCCGGGCGGTCCGCACTTCCGCAGACACCGAGGTCCTCACCTACGAGTACACCAAGACCATCGACAGCGATTTCAACTTCTTCATCTTCTTCAACGCCGACAACCGTCGGGAGGAACGCACCGTCCACGTCTTCGAAGTCGAGAACGGCATCGTGACCAGACACTGGAGAGAACGATAACCGAAACGCACGCCACAGGGGAGAACGCCATGACGAAGGGGAAGGTCAACGTCGCGATCGTCGGCCTGGGATTCGGAGCCGAGTTCATTCCGATCTACCAGCGCCATCCACAGGCCAACATGTACGCGATCTGCCAGCGGAACCGACAGAAGCTGGACACCATCGGCGACGCGTTCGGCGTCGAGACGCGGTACAGCGACTTCAACGAGCTGATTCGCGACCCGAACGTGGACGCGGTGCACATCAACTCGCCGATTCCCGACCACGCGTGGATGTCCATCGCGGCCCTCAAGGCGGGCAAGCACGTCGCCTGCACGGTGCCCATGGCGACCACCATCGCCGACTGCAAGAGGATCGTCGATCTCGTGCGAAAGACCGGCCTCTCGTACATGATGATGGAGACCGTCGTGTACGCCCGCGAGTTTCTCTATATCAAGCAGCTCTATGAGACCGGCGAGCTCGGCAAGATCCAGTTCCTCCAGGCCAGCCACCAGCAGGACATGGACGGATGGCCCAACTACTGGCCGGGGTTGCCGCCGATGTGGTACGCGACGCACTGCGTCGGGCCGATGCTCGCGCTGACGAACGCGACCGCAGAGTACGTCTCGTGCTTCGGCTCCGGCACGATCCGCAAGGAACTGATCAAAGAGTACGGCTCGCCGTTCGCGGTCGAGACCTCGCACATCAAGTTCAAAGACAGCGACCTGACGGCCCGCATCTACCGCTCGCTGTTCGACGTGGCTCGTCAGTACCGCGAGAGCATCGACGTCTACGGCTCGAAGAAATCGTTCGAGTGGACGCTGATCGAGCACGAGGACCACGTGCTGCACACCGCCAAACTCCCCGAAGCGAAAATCCCCAAGCGGATCAAGGTTCCGGACTTCGCCAAGCGTCTGCCCGCCCCCATTCGACAGTTCACGACCAAGGGCGTGTACGACCTGGCGAAAAAGACGCACCTGAGCTTCACCCAGGGCGCAGGCCACGGCGGATCGCATCCCCACCTGACGCACGAGTTCGTCACGGCGCTCGTCGAAAGACGGGACCCGTTCCCGAACGCCCGCCAGTCGGCGAACTGGACTTGCGTGGGCCTGTGCTCGCACGAGTCGGCCCTGGCCGGCGGCAAGATCGTCAAGCTCCCGGCGTTCACGCTCAGTGATTGATTCGCACCGATTTGGAGAAACAGAGATCCGCTCCGCGTGGCAGCGTCAAGCGGAGCTTGGCGATGGTCTTGAAGTCACTCGAAAGGGCCATCGCCAAGGGCTGCGCCCTTGACGCTGCCACCCGGCAAATGGTGAAGCATACTGGCTGCAAGGAGACGATCGAATGAGCAAGTCGAAAACGATATCGGCCGACGTGACCCGTCGAGGCCTCCTCAAGGCGACACTGGCGGCAGGCGTCGCGCCGTGGTTCGTGCCGGCGCATGTGCTGGGCTCGGCGGGGCAGCCGGCTCCGTCGGACAAGCTCTCCGTCGGTGTCATCGGGGTGGGCGCGCAAGGCCAGTACGATATGGTGAACTTCCTTTCGCAGCCCGATGTCCGCGTCACGGGCATCTGCGACGTGAACCAGCGGAACATCGCCTCCGCGAAGGCGCACATCGCCAAGGCCTACGGCAGTCCCGACGTGAAGGTCTTCAAAGATTTTCGCGAACTGAACGCCGATCCCTCGATCGACGCGGTGCTCATGGCGCTGCCGGTCCATTGGCACAGCATTCCCGCGATGGACGCGATCCTGCACGGCAGGCACATCTATCACGAAAAACCGATGGGCATGTCGTTCGGCGAGGCCGCCGCGGTCCGCGAGGCCGTGCGGAAGAAGGGCGTCGTCTTTCAGTTCGGGACGCAGCAGCGGTCGGACTTGAAGTTCCGCTGGGCCTGCGAATTGGCATTGAATGGCCGGTTGGGCAAGCTGAAGGAGATTCACGTCTCGGTCCCCGGCGGCAAGCGAGGCGAACTGCTGCCCGAGCAGCCTGTGCCTGAGTACGTCGATTGGGACCGCTGGGTGGGCCCGGCCCCGCAGTGCAGCTTCAACGAGAAGAAGCTCGAACGCGACAACCACGAGAACATCGACAACTTCTCGCTCGGCATGATCTCCTGCTGGGGCATTCACCACCTGGACATCGCCCAGTGGGGCAACGGCGCCGACGCCGCCGGCCCCAGCGAGATCGAAGGCACTGGCGTCTTCCCGGCCGAAGGCACGTTCAACACGATCGAGCGGTGGAGAGTGCGGTACGAGTTCGCCAACGCAGCCCCGATAACGTTCGTCCATGACGGCACCGAAGGCTTCAAGCACGGCGTCAAGTTCGTCGGCGAGACCGCCTGGGTCCACGTCGATCGCGGCACGATCACCGCCCACGACGAGCAGTTCCTTCGCGATCCGCAGAACAAGTACGACACGATGCCTGTCACGCTGCCGGTCAGCGTCGACCACGTGCGGAACTTCGTCAATGCGGTGAAGAACGACACGCGGGCCATCTGCGACATCGAGGCCGCCGTTCGGGGCGACACGCTCTGCCAGCTTGGCCTGATCGCGGTCAAGCTGGGCCGCAAGCTCCGCTGGGACCCGAACGCCGAGCGGTTCATCGACGACGCAGCCGCCGACGCGATGCTCCGGCCCCGTCCATTCCGCGGCCCGTGGAAACTGCCGCAAGTCTGAGGACGTGTCGCATGAAAGCGTTGACGTCGCGGGAAAAGCGGGTGCTTGTTTACTTCGGCGTTCTGTGCGTCATCCTGGGCTGGGACGGCCTCCGGCGGCGATGGACGGGGCATGCGCCTTTCGAGACCGAGCATTATCGAATCGAATCCTCCGCGACGCAGGAGCAGACCCGTGAGATTGGCTTGGCTGCGGAGATCGTCTACGCCGGATATGCCGAGCTGATGACTCAATTGCAGCACGAGATTCATCCGCATCCCAAGCTCAAGATGAAGCTGTTCAAGGACCGCGACGAGTTCCGTCGCTGCAATCGCGCCGTCGGGTGGGCGGAGGCCTTCTACCGCCGGCCCTACTGCTATCAGTACTATTCTGCGGACGAGGCGCACCCCTATCATTGGATGATGCACGAGGCGACGCACCAGCTCAACGCCGAGGCCGCTCGCTTCGTGGTGCCGCAATGGCTGGACGAAGGACTCGCCTGCTATCTGTCGACCAGCCGGATCGTGGAGGACAGACTCCGTTTGGGCGAGATCGACACCAACACCTATCCCGTGTGGTGGCTCGACTCGTTCGGATTCTCAGGCGATCTGGCCCTGGACAAGGCGGCCGGCCGGATCATCCCCTTGCGGGCGATCCTCTCGGGCGACGGCGGCCCCGATCTCAACAAACACTTCAATCTGTACTATCTGCACTGGTGGAGTCTTGCCCACTTCTTGATTCAATGCGACAATGGAACGTGTCGGGCGGGTCTGGGTTGGCTCCTTTGCGAAGTGGTGACGCCGGAGGGGTTCGAGAAACACATCGGGAGGATCGAAGAGATCGAGCCTCGATGGTATGCGCATCTGCTCGAACTCCGGGAGACCCTGGCCGGGCAATCGACGCCGAGTGTGAAGCTCAAGTCCGACGGGGCATCCTGAGCGGTCTGCGGGCTCATGGGGAAAGACGGAATGAGGAAAGCGATTGCGTGCCCAACGGTTCTGGTGTTGTCGGTGCTGGGTGCGGGTTTCGTTCAGGTGGGCCAGAAGACCGCCGGCTGCGATTTCTATTCGCCGACGCTGAAGGTCAAGGAGAACTACCTGGGCAGCTTTCAGTTCACGCCGGGCAAGCACACGCTCAGGCTCGTCTGCGTCGGCCGCAACCCGCTCTCCAAGGGTCGGACTGTCGGTCTGGACTCCATCCGCCTCCGCGAACGCTGGGACAAGAAACGCAAGCCGCTGTCATGAGACAAATTGACGCTACGATCTCACGGCTCCGACCGGATCGTGATTGTGTGGCGTACCGGGACGAAGGCCTTGGTCACCGTTGCGGCCAGCGGGGTTCGGACTTTCTCGGTCAGAGCGGCGGTCATCGTCATATCGGCGTGGCCTTCCGGGCCGTGGAAGAGGTCCTTGACCTGTCGAGTCTCGTAGGCCTGCTTCCTGGCGACCGCTTCATCGACCGCTTTGAACGCCTCGCTGAACGGATTAGTTTCGAAATCCGCCGCGAGGTTCACTCCTTTGGCAAGGGTTGCGGCGGTGTACGTCTTTGACGTTTCGCCCCAGGTCACACGGTAGTTGCCGGGCGGAGCGTTGGGGACGACAAGCAGGAATCGATTCAGCTCGGCGTTGAAGGGCACCAGTTCCATGCCCGAGCGGATGCTGCCGTCGTTGTCGATCGGGCCGGCGGCGCAGAACGGATACCGGCTGCTCTCGATCTCAACCCGGCCTGCCCCGGCCGCCAGGACGCGGTGGCCCTCGGAGGCGGTCGCTTCGCCGTCCGCGAGGTTCACGGTGATCGTGCCGATCCGGCCGTCCAGGCCCATCGCTGTGAGGAAGGCGTACGCCATGACGAGTTGGCCCGCCCAGCCGGGATGGACGCCGTCTTTGCCTGCGATCATGTAGTCGTCGCCGAACCGCTTCTTGCCCTCGAACCCGCCGACCAGCATCGGGGTGAACACGTCGGCGAATCCGACCTGTTCGTCGTTGGCCACGGATAGTCCGATGTTGCGAAACTCCGCGAGGCTCTGGTTGAGGTCGTCGATCGTGCCCTTGGCCTGCTTGACCCAGGCGGGCATCTTGCCGACGGTGCCCGCCGACCCCTGGATTACGCGCACGCCGCGGTCTTTGAACTTGCGGACGGTCGCGGCCGACGTCTCGCGATACTCCTGACCCCACTCGGCCTCGTAGGGCTGGTAGCGGTGGTCGTTCATGCCGTAGCAGGTGGTCGCGATCGTGGGCTCGAAGCGCAGCACGTCGTTCTCCATCCGGGCGAGAAGACCCGGGGCCCGCTCGCCGCTCCAGCCGAACTGGCGGACGGTGACGCCCAACTGCGGCACGCACACGGTCAGGTACGTCTCCATGATTCGCGAGTACATCTTCTGCTCGGTGATCGAATCGCCGCAGATGGCAAGGCGGTCGCCGGGTTTGAGGAGCAATTCCTGCGCCACAGGGGCCTTGATGAGCTTGTAGCTCGAGAAGTACGGATCGGAGGGGAGCGGCTGGAGCTGCTGGGCACAGAGGGGCGCCACCAGAGCCGCCACGACGATGAGGAGTGTCATGTGCTTTTTCATGGCTGTCACTATAATCTGGTCCTGAGTCTGTGACAAGCCCAAACAGCAAGATGTGCGGCCCCCGCCCGCCCCATACGTCGCCTCCGTGGAAGAACCACCGCCTCACGGCGTCATCGCGAACAACGGTTCGTTTGCGTCCAAGGCCTGGGGGATTGAAAGTCGTCGCCCGGACGACTCGTTTCTTGCCGATTTTTTTGCTTGATCTGGATTTGCCGCAGAGGTATAAGCGAACGTATGGAAAACTCAAAAACACAATCAAGCGATCGTTCGTCCCGTCGAGAATTCCTCAAAACCTCCAGTGCCGTCACGATCGGCAGCGCGTTTGCGAGTCCCTTGATCCTGACTCGCAACGCCTCCGCGGCCTCGGGCAGCGGCGTCCTCAAAGTCGGCCTCATCGGCTGCGGAGGACGCGGCACCGGCGCCGCGGCGCAGGCGCTGTCCACCGGTCCTGACGTGGTCCTGACCGCCATGGGCGACAGCTTCATGGAACGCGTCAAGGGCAGTCGCAAGAGCCTGGCCAGCGACGAGAATTTCGGGTCGCGCGTCCGGGTGCCCGATGAGGCCTGTTTCGCGGGCCTGGACAATTTCCAGAAGGTGATCGACAGCGGCGTGGACGTCGTGCTGCTGGCCGCGCCTCCAGGGTTCCGCCCGCAGCATCTGAAGGCCGCGGTCGAGGCAGGCAAGCACATCTTCTGCGAGAAGCCCATGGCCACCGACGCCCCCGGCGTGCGCAGCGTCCTGGAGTCGGCAGCCAAGGCCAAGCAGAAGAACCTCGCGCTCGTCGCAGGTTTCTGCTGGCGGTATCACCTGGCCCGCCGCGCCTTCTACGAGAAGATCCATCAAGGCGCCCTCGGCCAGATTCGCGCTGTGTACGCCACGTACCTGGCCAGCCCGGTCAAGCCCATGCCGCCCGCCAGCTCTCGTCCGGCCGGCATGAGCGACGTCGAGTGGCAGCTTCGCAACTGGTATAACTTCGTCTGGCTCAGCGGCGATGGTCTTGTCGAGCAGGCCTGTCACAGCGTGGACAAGATCGCCTGGGCGATGAAGGACGTTCCGCCTCTGAAAGCGGTGGCCACCGGCGGCCGCCAGTTCCCCAACCACGAAGGCAACATCTACGACCACATCGACGTCTTCTACGAGTATGCGGACGGCGTGCGGGCGTTCATGGCCCAGCGCCAGATCCACAACTGCTACAGCGACAACTCGGACTTCGTCATGGGCAGCGACGGCGTGGGCACCATCAAGGGCTGGGCCGACCCGGTCATCACAGGCAAGCAGACCTGGCGCTACACCGGCCCCAAGTCCGACATGTACCAGGTCGAGCACAACGAGCTGTTCGAATCCATCCGCAAAGGCCAGCCCATCAACGACGGCATCTGGATGGCCCACAGCACGATGATGGCGATCATGGGACGCATGGCGGCCTACACAGGCAAAGAGATCACCTGGGACATGGCCATGAATTCCCAGGAGAAGCTCGTCCCCGACGACCTGACCTGGAACATGACTCTGCCGATCAAGCCCATCGCCATGCCGGGCACGACGGAATTCATCTGATCTCGCCGATCTCTTCCGGCCGGATCTCGTCACAGACAAACCAGCGGGGCCCTCGTCCAACGGACCAGGGCCCCGCGTTCGTTATGACCGGGCCTCCGCAAGAAGGGCCATCAGGACGGTCCCTGCCGCTCCGACAACGACCGCGGTCACGACGCCCTTCCAGCGACGAGCCCTCGCCTTTGCCTTTTCCTCCTGAGAAGTGGGCACGCACTGTTCGAGCATCCAGCACATCTTGTGCATCACCGCCGCGCACACCCCCAGGAATGCGACTGCCACAATCGTCTTGATCACCACGGCGAACCTCCCACGGGAGACGATCCACATTCGCACACGTCTTTCAGATGGCGATGGAGCGGTCTCGACGCCAACCGACACGGTTCATCCGATGGAAGCGTATCCCGATTCCTGATCGTCGGTGATCGCGGCGCGCAGCAGAGAGTCCCGGCTGATCATGCCCAGGAACGTGCCGTCGGGATCGACCACCGGCAGACGCTTGAGGTTGTTCTTGAGCATCCGATCCACCGCGTGCGACAAGGGGCTGTCTTCCGCGATCGTGATGACAGGCTGGGTCATGATCTGTTCGGCCCGCGTGTCGGCCATCTCTTTGAGAACCGCGTCGAGATTCTCTTGTCCCAATTGCTGCATCAGGCCCAAGCGCACGGGCATCTTGCCGCGAGAGATCAGGTCTCCCTGGGTGATGACGCCGATGGGCCTGTCGAGGTCATCCACCGCCGGGATGCCATTGAACCCGCCCGACAGCAGCATTCGAACCACGTTGCTGACGGGGGTCGTCGCGTGGACCTTCTGAGGGGAAGGCGTCATGACATCCCGCACCTGAAGGCGTCTGGGAATCAGGTGCTTCCGCGTTCTGTGCGAAACGACGGCCAGATCGCCGTTTTCATAACAGCCGGCAACCCACGGACGACCGTGCAGCGGGCGGCCAGCTTCAAGTCTCGCACGAACGCCAGAATCGCCTCGGACAGCGGCTTGCCCCGCCAACGGATCTCTTCGCTGGTATGAACCTGAATTACCCTGTAGTTCATCGTAAACCGAACCTCTCTACAGCACCTTGGCCAGCCACAGTCCCACCAGGACCATCGCCAGTCCGCCGGCATTGTTGGCCACGAGATTGACCCCCGCCAGGGACCGGAATCCCGCGTCCGCGACACTTACCGTCTCGACGGCAAAGCTGGAAAACGTCGTCAGCGCCCCGAGAAAACCGGTGACAAAGAACAGGCGCACCGACGGCGTCAGCCAGGC
Organism: uncultured Phycisphaerales bacterium; assembly: GCA_937927975.1. Classification (GTDB taxonomy): domain Bacteria; phylum Planctomycetota; class Phycisphaerae; order Sedimentisphaerales; family Anaerobacaceae; genus PLanc-01. The sequence continues at coordinate 34,649 of CALEZT010000215.1, read as the reverse complement.
CGTCCGCTCGGCCAGACCGAAGACCAGGCCGATCAGGAAGCACCCGACCATGTTTACGATGAGCGTGCCCCAGGGGAATCCGCTCCCCCAGAGTCTGGTCGCCAACAGGTTCACACCATACCGACTGGCGGCGCCGAGGCATCCGCCACACATGACCAATACGAGCTTTTCCAAGCAACACCTGCCGAAACATTCCAACTACACGGAATTCATTTCTTCACAATCCACATCCTGCGCGGTTTTGGGACGCGGAATGCGAGAGGGTGCGAAAAACGCCTTGGATCGTTGAGGGAATCCGATTTGGCAAGACGCGCATCTGACTTCTCCTTTCGATACCTGCCTTGGGGAAGCCGTCTGACGCTCGTTCAGGACGTTCCCACCAGGATGTTCAAGTCTTGGTAGGAGTCATCAGCCCAGACAATCGAGCGGTTTCGGTGAACTCCATCACCTCTCGGGAGATACCTTCCGAGTCAAATGCTCGTGTACTCTACGCGATGCGCAAAGTCGTGTCAACAGCTCCAGAGCGACGTTCCAGGGATGGTTCATCGGGGTATCCCGAGCTTCCGATTCTCGGGTGTTCCTGGCGGCTTGGCGAGAGGGGTTTTGACGATGGCGTGCTCCGCGCCTCCCGAGGGGGAGAGCGGAGCACGCCGCGTGAATCGGTCATGGCTTGGAGCGGCCGTAGCCGATGTCGTCGATGAAGATCGTGCCTGCGCCGCCGGGAGTCGGAGCGGCCTTGCTGCCGACGCCGACGGTCATCGATTTGATCGCGGTGGTCTTCACGCCGGCCGAGGTGAACTCGCTCAGCGGGATCTTCCACTGATTCCATCGCGGCCTGGCGGTCGCCATCGGGTCGGGATGGACTACGGTCTTGGACTTGCCGGCGGTGTCCTTGATCGTGACATACAGGCCCTCCATCGAATTGCCCGTTGGCTGGGCGACGCCGATCTCGGCCACCTGCCACGCGCCCGCGACGGCGCCGCTGAAGGAGACGTTGGAGAACTCCGCGCCGGTGGCGAGGTTTGCGTTGTGGCTGCACAGGGCCAGGCCGATCAGGACCGGGCCGTTCATCGTGATCGTCTGAGCGGCGCCCAATTGCGTCCAGGCCTTGCCGTCGGGGGAGATCGAACCGGTGAAGCTGTTGCCGCTGCGCTCGACCTTCACCCAGTAGGGAGCGGCCACGACCGCGCCGGGGTTGTCGTCGTTGGACGACGCGCCGCCGATGACGAGTCTGCGCTGGAAGCTGGCGCCGTTGCCTGCGCCGGCGCCGCCGGGCGTGAGGGCCATGAAGGCATGGTTCGACCCGGGCTCGGTGCTCTGGCGGATCATGACGCCGGCTTTGGCCCAGGCGTGGCTGTCGCCGATGCCCTCGACCCGGGCGATCATCGCGCCGTTGCCGGTGAGGGTCTTGTAGGCGAAGCGGAACTGGTCGGAGGCGTCCCAGATGTCCGTGCCGATCGCGTTCATCAGGATTTTGTCGGCGGTTTCTGCGAAGGCCGGCGTGCGGCCCTGGAAGTACAGGGTCAGCGTGTCGGCGCCGTGGACGGCCCAGTTCTGCGCCGGATCGAAGGTGCGTTCGGCTTCCGAGAGGTAAGGGGCCGCCGCGTTGTTGTAGGCCAGGGGCATCGACTGTTTGCCGCCGCGGACGGTCGTCCTCTCGGCAAAGGGGGCGATGTCGTATCCGACCTGCGAACCGCTGGCCTGCGTCGTCACGCCGTCGATCCAGGCGTCGTAGATCCGGCGGTCGTCGTCGTTGTAGCTCTCCATGTCGTCGACGGCCGCGTACTCCTGGGTCGTGAAGCTCCAGACGTCGCCTTCATAGGGCCCCGAGCCGCCGAGCTCGTTGATCTTCCAGAAGTAGGTCGTTCCGAAATCCATCGAAGCCGGCGCGTAGCTGTGTTCGGACACCGTGCCCGCCAGGGGCAGGGCGGTATTGTCGACGCCGAAGTAGACTTCGTGCGAAGTCGCCTCGCGTCCAGGACGCCAGTTCAAGCTCGCTTCGACGGCGACGTTCGTCGCGGCGTCCGCCGGCTGCGGCTCGCGGGCCTGTACCGGGACGTAGAAGAATCGGACCTCGCTCAGGCCCGTCTGCGGCGTCAGGTTGCCCCAGGACTGGGTGATCGTGAGCTTGACGAACTTGGCCGCGGCCCCGCCGAGATCGACGACGGTGTTGGCGGTGTAGGACGCCGATCCGGTCGCCTGCGCGAACTCGGGGATTCCCTCCAGCGCCGTCCAGGCGACGCCGTCGGTGGAACACTCAATCGTGACGTTGCGGGCCCCGAAGCCGACGATCCCCTCGATCGGCTGATTCGAGTTCCACACCCACATCTCGTGGAGCTTGTAGACTTGGTCGAATTCGTACTGGATCCAGTGCGGCTGAGGGCCGCTGGTCATCCACATGGTCGTCAGGTCCGTAGAGTGCGCGTCTGTCGGGCTGAGGCCCGAGCGGTTGATCGTGTTCTGCGGCGCCGCGCCGGGTTGGACGCTGGAGGCTTTGGCCGCCGTCGGCGTGACGGGATACCCGAACGGTTCGACGGTGAAGCTCCAGACCTTGCCCTTGTAGATCGTGTTGTCGGGCGCCGCGTTGACCTCGTCCACCCGCCAGAAATAGGTCTGGCCATAGTCGAGAGACTCGGATGGGGAGTAGGTCGTCTGGTTCTGGCCCTGGCTGGCCAGTACGCCCAGGGGCGCGGTCCTGCCAGCGTCGTTGACGTCGCTGAGCGAAGTCCCGAAGTACACGTCGTGCGAAGCCGCATATTCTCCGGCGGTCCAGCCCAGCGTCACGTCGCGCGGCACGTCGGTCGCTTCGTCGGCCGGGATCGGCGCGGTCGCCCGCCCGGGCCCGCCGGGACCTTTCATCAGCGTGCGAATCTCCGCCTCCGTCAACGCCCTGCGGAAGAGCCACACGTCGTCGATCTCGCCGCGGAACCAGTCGCCGCTGGCGTTGAAGACGTTGCCTGCGATGCTGAAGAAGAAGCTGGATGTGCCGCTGCCCATGCCGTTCTTGTCGCTGGCGACCTCCTGGCCGTCGATGTAGAGCGAGACTCTCGTCCGATCGCCCGCCAGGGCGACGTGGTGCCAGGATGGATACGTGAAGCCCCAGTTGGCGCCGATGAAGGCCCAGTTGTTGCCCGCCATCCAGGTGCCGAATTGCCCGCCGCTTTCGGTGGTGAAGCCCAGCTCGACCAGATCGTTCTGCCCGAAGACGCTGGAGTAGACCCCGGTGCTGCTGGCGCTGATCCAGCCGGCCATGGTGAAGGCGGTCAGGCCGTTGAGCAGGCTCTTGCCGGTGCCGACGTAGGCGTTGGTCCCGTTGAACTGCAGCGCGGAACCGTGCACGCCGGGGACCCACGTCGCGCCGCCATTGATCGTGCCGTGGTTGCCGTTGGGCGAGCCGTCGGTCGCGACCGTGCCGGCGCCTTCGTCGAACGACCACCAGCCGACCAACGCGGGATCTCTCGTCGGGTCGAATGCGCCGAAGGCCGCACACGTAAAGAGCAGACTGAATGACGCCGCCAGGAGAGCCGGGAACGATTTTCTACACATGACAATCCTCCTTCTATGAGATGGCACGCCGCCAGTAGTCCTGAACCGAACTGTTCACGCGTCCGTGAAATGCCGAAAGCAGGTCTCGCCAATCCGTTCCCAAGGACACACCTTCCTCGCTGGCCGGTCCTCGGACCTGTCCGGCTCGACCGCTTCCGAACGCCTTCATTAGACCAGAATCGCCCGAGCGGAGCAAGGGGAAATCGGGGGGCTTGGGCGCTATGAGCAGATTCTCTGCAGGTCCGCCATCGTCAGTTGACTGAGGCGGTCGACTATCTTGTCCGCTTGCTTAAGCTGGGCGGCTTCGTAGGTGTTGGTCACCGCGACGGTTTTCATGCCGGCGGCGCGGGCGGCCTTGAGCCCCCAGTGCGAGTCTTCGATGACGATGCAGGATTCCGACGCGATCAGGTCGGGCCAGATGTCGTTGAGCTTCTGGAGAGTCAGGAGAAATCCCTCGGGGTCGGGCTTGCCACGATGGACGTCCTCCGCCGAGACGATCACGTCGAAGCGACTCCGCAGCGTCGCCTCTTCGAGGAGCAACTCGATCTCCGGTCGAAGGGCCCCCGAGCAGATGGCGATCGGGATCTGCGCCCCGGCCAGCAGATCGAGAAACTCCCGCACGCCTTCGATGATCCGGCCCTCGGTGCGGGCCAGTTGTTCGAAAATCCGTGTCTTCTGCTGGATCAGAGCGGGGATCTGGGCTTCTTGGATACGCAGTCGCCCTTCGCCGATCAGGGTCTTGAAGCAGTCCTTGTCGGACATGCCCAGATAGTCTTTGTAGTACTCGGTCTTGGACAGTTCAAAGCCATGGGGGGCCAACACCGCGTTGAACGCGCGGAAGTGCAGGATCTCGGAATCCGTGATCACCCCGTCAAAATCGAAAATCACAGCTCGAAGCATCGGGTCTCAGTCCGGCGAAGGACCGGTCCTATTCGTCCCATCTGACCTATCGGTCTTACACTTCCGGCACCGGCCCGACGAGCGCCTCGTAATCGCTGAACGTCGACTTGTCGCCCTGTCGAACAAGTTCGGTCAACGCCTTGATCTTCGGAGCATTCTTTTCAACGTACCGGCGGGCCATCATCAGCTTTCGCTGCTTCATCGAAACGGTCTGACCGTTCTTGAAACTGCCGTCCGTCGCGACCGGCACATCCATCTCGACCTTCGTGCTGGCCTGGCCGCAGAACAGATAGCCATTGATCAGATCGATCGCGACGTCGACCAGCGCCCGGCCGTGAAGGTCCATGTACTCGTTGCCCTGTGCTTTCGTGAACTCGACGGCCGCCATCAACTGCTGCGTGCCCTCGGTCAGTTTGGCCAGCAGATCGCTAACCTGCGGCTCGTAGGGCAGGGCGGCCAGTTCCGCCAGATACTTCTCCGCCGTGCCGCTGCACACGCCGCGGACCGCCGCGACGACCTGCAACTGGCTGGTGCCCTCGTAGATCGTCGTAATACGCGCGTCGCGGGCGTGCCGTTCGCAGGCGTAGTCCCGCATGAAACCGCTGCCGCCGAGGACCTGGATCGAGTCGTAGGCGACGCGGTTGCACATCTCGGTGCAGTAGTACTTGCTCATCGGGGTCAGCATGCCGGCGTATCGCTTGTAGACGCGAGCGTTGTCCTTGAGCTTCTTGGCCGCGTCCTTGTCGGCGGGCGGATTGTTCTCGATCTGATTGTTGTAGGCGAGGGCCAGATCGACGACGCGCGAGGTATCGTAGAGCAGGGCGCGTCCGGCCTCGATCGTGGTCTTCATGTCGATCAGGAGGTCTCGCACGGCCGGCAGTTTCTCAATGGCGACGGAGAACTGCTTGCGGCTGGCGGCATAGTCCCGGGCGATCCGGTAGGTGGCCTCCGCGATACCGACGCCCTGGGAGGCGATCCCGATTCTCGCGCCGTTCATCAGGGTCATGACATAGGGCACGAGGCCGCGTTGCCGTTCGCCGATCAGCAGGGCGGGCGTGTGGTCGAAGAAGATTTCGCAGGTGGGCGAGCCGTGGATGCCCAGCTTGTCTTCGAGCCGACGGATGTGGACGGTCGGGCCGGGTTCGCACAAGAGCAGGCTCAGGCCCATGCCGCCGCTGCGGTCGGGCTCGCTGCGCGACAGGACCAGCAGCACCTCGCCGCAGCCGTTGGTGATGAACCGCTTGACGCCGTGGAGGAACCAATTGCCCTGACTGTCCTGGTAGGCTCGCAGCTTGACCGCCTGGAGGTCCGAGCCGGCGTCGGGTTCGGTGAGCACCATTGCGCCGGTGACTTTGCCTTCGGCGAACAGCGGCAGGTACTTCCGCTTGATCTCTTCGGAGGCGAAGGCGTTGATCGTCTCGGCGATGCCCTGGAGTCCGAAGATGTTCATTAACGAGGCGTCGGCACGCGAGAGGATCTCGTTGGCCATGGAGTAGACCAGGTTTGGAAAGTTCAGGCCGCCGAACCGGTGGGGCAGGGTGAAGCCCATCACCTGAGCCTGGGCCAGCTTCTCGATATCTTCCGCGATGCCCTTGGGCCGGGTGACCGAGCCGTCGGCGTTCAGCGTGTTGCCCTCGCGGTCCACAGCCTCGGCCCGCGGTGCGATGAAGTCGGCGCAGAGCTCGCCGAGCGAGTCCAGCACCATCTCGTAGTTTCGAATCGCCTCGTCGGCGCTGCCCGGCGCGTAGTCGAACTCCTTCGCAAAGCGGTAGCCTTCCTCGAAGGCCTCCGCCAGCGGCGCCAAGTCGATGTGCCTGAACAAGAATCGAATATCGTCGTTATCCCTGTAGAAGTTGCCCATGCCTCGTCCTGAGAATTTCAAATCTCAAATTTCAAATCTCAAATTGCAGACCGCAGACCGCGGTGTCAGTCCTTGATTCCCTTCTCTTTGATCGCTCGGATCATCCGCGGCACGACTTCGTTGAGGTCGCCCAGGATCTTGTAGTGGGCGACGCTGAAGATCGGCGCGTCGGGGTCGTTGTTGATCGCGACGATCTTCTGGCTGCCGGTCATGCCCGCCTGGTGCTGGATCGCGCCGCTGATGCCGACCGCGATGTACAGGCTCGGCCGGACGGTGGTGCCGGTCTGGCCGATCTGGTGATCGTGGTCGATATAGCCCAGGTCGACCGCGGCGCGCGTCGCGCCGGGGGCCGCTCCCAGGCAGTTCGCCAGGTCCCAGACCAGCCTAAAGTTCTCCTTGCTGCCGACGCCTGCGCCGCCGGCGACGATGATTCTCGCGGCCTTCAGATCGACCTTCTTGGCCCGCGTGTGCTGCTGGAGAATCTCGATGGGCAGATCCTCCGGCGCCAGGGCGACGCTTTCCGTGACGATCTCGCCCTTGCGTTTGGCCTTGGGCTCGGGCATCGGCATGACGCCCTCGCGGACGGTCGCCATCTGCGGCCAGCGGTCGAAGTTGATGATCGTGGCGATGATGTTGCCGCCGAACGCGGGACGGATCTGGAACAAGAGGTTCTTGTGGACCTCGCCGGTCTTGGCGATCTCGTGATCGCCGATCTGGAGGTCCGTGCAGTCGGCGGTCAGACCCGCCTTGGCGGCGCTGGCGATCCGCGGTGCCAGATCTCGGCCGGCGACGGTGGCTCCGTAGAGCACCACCTGCGGCTTGTGCTTGTGGATCAGGTTCAGGATGACCTTCGCATAGCTTGTGGTCTGGTAGGCTCCCAGCAGCGGGTCCTCGACGAGATACACCTTATCCGCCCCGTGCTTGACCAGCTTGCTCGCCAGTTTCTGGACGCCGTTGCCCAGCAGCACGGCCGCCATCTTCACCTGCAACGTATCGGCCAGGTGCCTCGCCTTGCTCATCAGCTCCAGCGGCGTATCCTCCAGCCGCCCGCCATGCTGCTCGGCAAACACCCACACTTCCCCTTGTCGATTCACTTCAATCATGTGTGACTTCTCGTCGTCCTTTCGTCGTCGATTCCATCTCTCAATCCACCGAGAGAATGCATATTACAGGACATTCGTCCTCATGTCAGCCCTGCACAGTCGCTGATCCTTGGGGGCCAGCCCCCAAACCCCCGGCATTTTTCGCTTTGGGCCAATGGCACGATATTGGAGGGCGGATCCCCCCATATGCCTTGCTGCTTCCGGGGATTTCCGGTAGTCTATGGTTGCTGCTGCGGAGGGTAGGGCTCTCCTGGCAAGCACCCCGAGCGCCGCGGCAATCCAGTGGCACAGGCGATGCTGTCAAAGCGGAGGCATCGCCCTGCCTCAGTGTTATGGTGCTGCTGGCACAAAGCGTAAAATGCCAGGGGTCCGGGGACAGAGTCCCCGAGAGACTCCGGACATTCGATCTGCGTTTGGGGTCGTTTGTGCTCATGCCTGCCTTGCACTGCCGTGTGCTACGATGGTTTACGCGATGATCTTGTCCTGGAGCAGCTCGTGGATCATGGCTGCGACGCCTTCTTCCGTCGGGGCGATCTCCTTGCTCTCCTTGGCGGCCAGCACGACGCTCTGTATCCGATGGACCTTCGTCGGCGAGCCGCTCCGGCCGCACCAGGTGAGGTCCGCGTTCAGGCCGGTCAGGTCCCACTGCTGGATCAACAGACCCCGCTGAGCCAGTGCGTCCGCCTGCTGCCTGGCCAGGCTCTTGATCGCAGCTTCGTCCGCGGTCGGGTTGGCGGCCTTGACGCTCTGCTCGATCTCGGCCGGCGTCTTGGCGTTCTTGTACTTCATCATCTGCCTGGCGGCGGCCACGCGGGGCTCGCCTGCGTCGCCGGTAACGGTCAGCAGCACCGGCAGGGGCGCCCGAACGAGCTGCCAGCCGTTGCCGATGTTGCGTCGGGCGGTGATCTTGCGGCCCTCCAGGGCCTCCAACGCTTCGACGTAGGTGATCTGGGTGATTCCCAGCTTCTCCGCGAGCTGCGGGCCCACCTGGGCGGTGTCGCCGTCGATGGCCTGGCGGCCGCACAGGACGATATCGTAGTCCAGCTTGCGGACGGCGCAGCTCAGGATGTAGCTGGTCGCCAGGGTATCGCTGGCGGCGGCCCGTGAGTCGGTTATGAGAATGGCTTCGTCGGCCCCGCGATAGAGGGCATCCCGCAGGATCTTCGTCGCGCCGGGCAGGCCCATCGTGATGACGGTGACCCGGCCGCCGAAGCGGTCCTTGATTCGCAACGCCATTTCAAGGGCGTTGAGGTCTTCCGGATTGAAAATGGCCGGCAGCGCCGAGCGGTTCACCGTGCCGTCGTCGTTCATGACTTGGCCGGTGATCCTGTGTGTGTCCGGCACCTGCTTGGCCAGCACTACGCAGTTATACCCCACCTATGGTCTCCTATGCTGTTGTTGCTCAATTGAGGTTTTCGAAAGGCCATAGTGTACCGAACAGGACGCCAAGGTCAACTCAAAAAGCGCCCTGCGGGAGCCTCGCGTTCACGGACGTCGCGTTAAAAAAGGTAAACCCACGCCGGAAATCCGCCGAAAGAATAGATCTCTGGAATGCCCTTTGTGTGGAAGAATGATGGAAAAATGGTTTGACTTCGGTGCCGATAACTTCATAATAGCCATCGCGGCGACGGTGGTTTTATCGGGTGCGTCTATCGGAGCTGAAGTCGAGTCTCTGATCGAAAGGATGCGGCCCCCGGGTGGCCCGGGGGATTGTGAATGAGTACTGAGACCTCTTACGACACGCTGTTCGGACGGATGGCGGTGGATCAGGGGCTCTGTACGGACGAAGAACTCCGCCGAGCCGTACAAGAGTACAAGGAACGCCGCAAAAAAGACCCGCTGATGCTCCAGGATCTGATGGTTCAGCTTGGCTACCTCACGGCAGGCCAGGCGGAACGGCTCAAGACCAGCCTCAAAGAGAGCAAGGCCGTCGCCACGCAAATCCCCGGCTTCAAGATCCTCGGCAAACTCGGTGCCGGCGCGATGGCTGTCGTCTACAAGGGCAAGCAGCTCAGTCTCAACCGTAGCGTCGCGATCAAGGTCCTGCCGCGACGGTTCAGCGAGAATCCCGAGTACGTCCAGCGCTTCTACAAGGAAGGGCAGGCAGCAGGCAAGCTCAACCACCCGAACATCGTCCAGGCCATCGACGTCGGCGAAGCCGGCGGCTATCACTACTTCGTCATGGAGTATGTCGAGGGCAAGACGATCGCCGACGACATCAGCAACGGCCACCTTTTCGGCGAGCAGGAAGCCATCGCGATCATCATCCAGGTCTGCCACGCACTCCAGCACGCCCACGCCCACGGCCTGGTCCACCGCGACGTCAAGCCCAAGAACATCATGATCAACACGCAGGGCGTCGTGAAGCTGGCCGATATGGGTCTGGCCCGCGAGACGACCGACATCGAGGCCGCCCAGAGCGAAGAGGGCAAGGCCTACGGCACCCCGTACTACATCGCCCCCGAACAGATCCGCGGCAAGATCGACATCGACGGTCGGGCCGACATCTACGGCCTGGGCGCCACCTTCTACCACATGGTCACCGGCAAGGTCCCCTTCACCGGCGCCGATTCTTCCGAGATCATGAAGCGTCATCTCCGCGAGAAGCTCGTTCCGCCGGACCACATCAACACGTCCCTCTCGGCCGGCGTCTCCGAGGTCATCGAGATCATGATGGCCAAGCGCCGCGAGGACCGCTACAACAACGTCGAAGAGCTGCTGATGGACCTCGAAGCCCTCCGCCAGGGACACCCGCCCATCCAGGCGCACAAGCGGTTCGACGTCTCGATGCTCGAAAAGCTCGAAGACGGCGAAACCGTCGAGGCGGAAGAGTCCGCGGACACCGACGAGATCATCACCCGCTACCGCCTCTACCTCCTGATCCTCGGCGCGATCTCCTTCTTCGCGATTCTGATCATCATCGCCATGCTGGTCCTGTGACCCAGTGCGGCGTTGCTCGTCGTTTGCCTCCTGAATGGGATTCGATACGTTCGTCGTGACGCCGCAAGTCGCCTCTTCACAAGTTGTGCCTGATGGACATGTTCGTATTCCATGCTATGGTTCTACCCATGGGCTCTCGTCTTCTTTCACCAGTGATACCCAGCAAATCGTCAACTTTGATGCAGGGGTTATGAGAGGCGTCGGCTAAGCGTGCCCAAAGGGAGCCCACGCGACCAGCCCGAATACGCCCTCACGCACATCGTGGGTCTGGCGGCGCCGGTCTAGGGGACGGAGGATGACCGGACGAGCCGCAGGTCGTCAACGTAGAGTCGCCCCTTCTCGCCGGGAAGCGGATTCTCCCGGTCGCCCACCCCGAGATACACCTTTTTGACACGGGCGAGATCCACATTCGGGAAGTCGCCCACGAGGATCTCCCACCGGGCCCACTTGACAGCGGCCGCGACGGTCGGATCGGGGTGCGCCACGAATGCAGCTTGCTCGGAGGTGTCTTCAAGGCCGATGTAGAGGCGAGCGGATTGGTCGGTCGCTGAACCGCGGACGTACAGTACGATCGCATTGACGTCGTGGGCCGTCCAATCCTGGGCGACTTCGAACGTCCGCTCGGTTTCACTATGGTATGGCGGATCAGCGTTGTTGTACTCGAGTGGCATGGCTTGCTGTCCGCCGCGCACGAACTGGCGTTCGGCAAAGGGGGACTCCATATAGCCAACCGTGGCGCCGGTGGCATTGGTCCACCCATCGAGCCAGGTCTCGAAGATCCGCGTACCTTCGTTCTCCTGGTCATTGTAGCTCTCGAAATCGTCCACAGGCAGGAAGGTGGCGAATCGCCAGACCGGGCCGGGGCGAACGACGCCGGCGGCGGTGATTGCGTCGACGCGCCAGAAATAGACCGTTGCAGGCTCGAGATTTCCCGGGACACAAGTCGTCTGGTTGGTTTCGCCATGATTCGCCTCGGCGGTCCCTTGGCTGACCGCCGCGAGGCTGTCACTGAGGTAGACCTGATGCTTCGTGGCCATTTGCCCCGGCAGCCAGGAGAGAACGGGCACCGAGGCGACTTCATTGTCGCCATCCGGCGGGTCGGGGTTGTAGGCGGCCAGGGATTGCGCCGTGGCGTTCCAATGCGGCCCCACGCAGTACAGGAACTTGTTCGATCGTATCAGCAGGCGGTTTCCGACAACGGCCGGACTGGCGTCGAAGACGCCGCGGTCGGACAGGTCGTTCAGGGCCAGTTGCTGGAACTGCGGCCCGGCGGCCAGGACGAAGATCTTCCCGGTGCGGCCCACATAGTACAGCCGCCCGTCGGCCAAGAACGCCGATGCGTAGAATTGTCCGGCGCCTTGGAGTCGCTGTTCGTAAACCATGTCGCCGGTGGCGGCATTGACACAGTAGACGACGTCACGTGAGTCGTGACCCCAGTACAAGTGCCCGTTCAGGTAGACCGGCGAGGAAACGTTGGATGCCATCTCACGGGTCCACAACCGGTGCGTTGCCGTCACATCGCCGCTGCCGCCGGCGCGGATGGCCACGGCGCCGACGCCCGAGCGCCCGCCCAGGCAATAGATGACGCCGTCGGCCGCGACCACGCTGGGCGCGATGTACCATTCGATCTTGGTCTTACACGACCACAACGACTTGCCGGAAACGGGATCGAATGCCAGCACCTTGCCCAGGATCGGGACGATCAACTCCTCGCGGCCGGACGCCGCGGTCACCACCACCGGCGTGTTCCAGGCCTCGCGGATGCCGCCAACCCGCCATTTCTCGACGCCGGTCCTGCGGTCCAGGGCCACCAGGGACTCGTTTTCTACGCTGGCGTTGATGAAGACCAGGTCTTTGTACAGGACAGGCGAAGACCCGCTGCCCCAGCCGCTGGTCTTCGAGCCGACATCGGCATGCCAGAGCCGTCGGCCCTCATGATCGAAGGCGAAGACGCCGGACTTGCCAAAGAAGACATAGACTCCATCCGCGTCGGCGACGGGAGTGCTGGAGGCATAGCCGTGCTCGCGAACGTTGCCCTCCTCGGGGAGTATCGCGTATAGGGTTTGGGTCCAGAGAATTCTGCCGTCGCTCAGACCCACGGCAGCCAGGTGTCGTTTGAGTTGCTGAAGGCTCCCGCCTGATTCACCTGGGACGCGATAGCCGGTATAGTAGGTCAGGTAGACATGGTTCCCAAAGACGATCGGGCTCGATGCCCCCGCGCCGGGCAGCGCCGTCTTCCAGGCGATGCCCTCGGTGGCGCTCCAGGATACAGGCAATCCCGTGGCGTCGCTTGCGCCCATACCGTCGGGGCCCCGAAAGCGAGACCAATCCGCTGTGACGTGGGTCTGCAAACAGGCGAGGAGTAACACCGTGCCGTACAATACCGATCTTGCTGCAATCATGGCAGTCTCCTGTTCATTGCTACCAGTTCGTGAAGCAACCTGTGTCCGTCCAAAGGCGTGATCCTCGGTAGATCTGCATGTCTCGCATGTGTTTCCAGGAGACGGCCCCATCCAGATACCCTACATGACCGCCGACAGCGCCGATTTGCTCGGAGGAAGCGCCCTCGGAACTGGTATTTCCCGCATCGCCGGCTTCCAGGATCGCCCCTCTGGCTCCGTGTGGAGCGAAGGTCTTCATCTCGCCGGTAGACCAGGCGTTGAGTTCCGTCACCAAGGGCTTTGAGGAGGAATCGAATGACCTCTGCGGCGATACCCATTCCGCTGTCGCCGGCCCCACCAGCGGCCAGGGCGTGCCCTTGTGTCCGCCAAGGTAGTTGTACCCGAGCACATACCCGTACTCCTGGCCCCCAAGGACATAGTACCAGCCGCCGGCCTCATTGAAGGGTTTGCCAAGCCAAGGGCACGAGAGGCTGCGTTCATCGCCGATGATCTCCACCATCGCATCACGCATTTTTCGGGAAAGGATCGGAGTATGTTCGTCTTCCACCTCTCGCGCATCCGACAGGCCGGAGGGAAGATACTCTCGATGGTCGCCGGCGTAGACCTGGATGCCGGCGAGGAACTGCCGGATGTTCCCCATGCAGGCCACTCGTCGGGCTCTCTCCTTGGCTATGCCCAGTACAGGGATAAGCAGACCGATCAGAAGTGCGATCATCGCAATCACGACGAGCAACTCGATCAGCGTGAAACCGATACTATCACGTCGAACACGCATCGTGCCCCTTCGTGGCTTCTCTTCCGATCCTAACCGAAATGTCGCATCCTCATAGCCTGGGAGGCATCTCCCTGCTCTACGCCATGCCAACCGGCATTCCTGTCTGACGTCGCTCGCCCGGGCTGCCGGGCTCGTCCGGCCATTATATAGCGCCGACCCGCGTGACACCCAACTTCTTGTCGCAGGAATTGACTCAGGGCTTCTCGGTCGTAGACAGCGGTTATCGGGCCCTTAAGTGAAAGCGGCGGTTGTAGCCAACCCGGGGGGCGGGGGAGTCGATATAATGGGGGTATGGTCAAGGGCGGCGCCAATTTTTCATCTGAAGAGCTGGTGCGGGTTCTGAGTCATTACGACATCGGGATCGTGCACAAGGTCCAGGCTCTGTCTGTGGGCAACCGTCGGGCCCCCAAGGTGATCGTCAGCGCCGACAAGGGTACGTTCCTGCTCAAACGCCGACCCAAGGGTCGCGACGACCTGGAAAAGGTCGGCTTCGCCCACGCGGTGCAGAAGCATCTCGCCTCCAAGGCGTTTCCCGTCACCAGCCTGCTGGAGACCATGGACGAGCGAGTCACCGCCTTTCATATGGACAATCACGTCTACGAAGTCTTCCGGTTCGTCGAGGGCACCCGCTACAACGGCTCGCTCGAAGCGACCCGTGAAGCCGGACGGCAATTGGCGGTTTTCCATAAGGATCTGGTCGACTTCAAGGGACGCGATGAGCCTTCGCCTTTGTGTTTTCACGACGCGGACCTGGTGCGCCGGCACCTGAAGATGCTCAGTTCCGACAGACGCACGGAGGCGGCGCGCAGGATGCAAGCGGTGGCGGAGGAGCTGCTGCTGCGGTACGACAAGTCGTGCGTTCGCGTGAATCAGCTCGGTTTTCGAGCCTGGAAACGCCAGGTCGTCCATGGCGACTGGCACCCCGGAAACCTGCTGTTCGAGGGGCAAGAGGTCGTCGCGGTGGTCGATTTCGACTCGATTCGCTATTCGCCTGCGGTGACAGATCTGGCCAACGGCATGCTCCAGTTCTCGATCGTGGGCGACCGGCCCGACCCGACCCAATGGTCCGCGCACTTCGACCGTAACCGGCTGTTCGAGTTCTTCAACGGCTATCGGGAGGTCACGCGTCTGAGCGAGCGGAAGCGGTACGGCCTGATCGACATGATGATCGAGACGATGATCGCCGAGGCGGTGCTGCCGGTCGCCGCGACGGGCTTCTTCGGCCACCATAGTGGCCAGGCCTTCCTGGAGATGATTCTGCGAAAGACCAAGTGGCTCCGCCGCAATCGCCGGGAGCTTCGGGAGGTGATGATGGCGTAGGCCGCTTACGCGGAAATTCGAAGCGTGAAACCCGAAATTCGAAACAAACCCAAATGACCAGAGCTCGAATCTCAAAACCGGCGTATCGAATGGGCAACGGCGCTTCGGTCATTAAAGCCTTGTGTTTTGGATCTGTTTCGGATTTCGACATTCGAATCTCGAATTTGGGGCCGCAGACGCGGTCCTGTAACGTCCGAGAATGTGGTTGGTGGCATTCGATCTTGACCCCTATGGGGTGAATTGGGTAAAATAGGAGAAAGCGCAGGCGGAAGGGCCCTCAGCTCCCTGGGTCGCGAAGCCTTTCAGTAACCGCACAGAGTCGAATTGGAAGAGGCCGAAACGTGTCCACATCGAGAAGACTCCTGTCTGTTGTCGTCGCGGAAATGGTGCTGTGGTTCCTCAGCGTTCTGTCGGGAGGCTCCTGGGGAGGTTGCGGCGGGGGAGGCGCCGTCGTCCAAGGGGCCGATTTTCTCGCTCTCGGCGACGTCCAGATTCAGACGCTCCCGGCCATCGTCATCAACGAACTGCACATCGATCCCGACGTCAAGACCGAGCAGGTCGAGTTCGTCGAACTGCACAACGCCGGGACGGTCGCGGTGGACCTGAGCGGCTGGCGGCTGGACGCAGGCGTGTTCTATACCTTCCCGGCGGGAACGAGGCTCTCTCCCGGTGGGTTTCTGATTGTAACGCAGAGTCCCGAGCAGGCGAAGGCCAAGTGGAGCACGCTGAGGCTCCCGGCGTATGCGTCGTTGGTTCTGGGCCCGTTCGGCGGCAAACTGGACAACGAAGGCGACAGCGTCGTCCTGCGCAACGCCGCCGGCGAGATCGTCGACGAGGTCACGTACCAGCTTGGTTTCCCCTGGCCTACGGTGGGCGATCCACTGACAGGCACGACCGCCGGGACCGGGGGCTCCATGCAGTTGGTCAATCCCGCCTTCGACAACGACCTGGGCGGCAGTTGGCGGTCGGCGTTGCCGACTCCCGCGGCGGCCAACAGCGGTATCCTGTCCTCCAGTCTGCCTCCCCAGATCCGCCAGGTCCGGCACTCGCCGAAGCAGCCGGTCTCGGGCGAGGTCGTCACTATCACCGCCAAAGTTACCGACCCGGACGGAGTTCTGCGCGTCACCTTGCTATATCAGATCGTCGCTCCAGGCGCATACGTCGCTCTCCAGGATACAAGATATGCCTCCAACTGGGTGTCGGCGCAGATGTATGACGACGGCCTGAACGGCGACGCGGCGGCCGACGACGGTATCTTCACCGTCCAGATCCCCGCCTCCGTGCAGGCGCATCGACAACTGGTCCGGTACAAGCTGCTCGCTCTGGACAATGGCGGCATGGCGGTCACCGTGCCCTACGCGGACGACCCGCAGCCCAACTTCGCGTACTTCGTCTACGACGGCGTCCCGGCCTGGAAGGGAGCGGTTCGGTCGGGCCAAGCCGTCGTGGAGTACAGCGCCGAGACGATGAGGAGTCTGCCGGTCTACCACTTGATCGCCAAGAAGCAGGACGTGCTCGACGCCTTCTATATGCCCGGCGCGCAGAAAGGGCAGTACGGTGGCAGCGACTACCCCTGGCGGGGGACGATCGTCTACGACGGCGAGGTCTACGACCACATTCGCTTCCGTGCCCGCGGCGGCGTCTGGCGGTACGCCATGGGCAAAAATATGCCAAAATTCGATCTGAATAGGGGGCATTACTTCCAAGCCCGCGACGACTACGGTCAGGAATACAGCACCAAGTGGGCTAAGATCAATTTCTCCGCCTGCATCCAGCAGGGTGATTACCAGCATCGCGGCGAGCAGGGCATGTTCGAGGCCGCGGGTTTCAAGCTGTTCAACCTGATGGGCTGTCCTGCTTCCAAGACCCACTGGGTCCATTTCCGCGTGATCGACGAGGTCGCCGAGGTCGGAGCCACCCAGTACGACGGCGATTTCTGGGGGTTGTATCTGAGCCTCGAGCAGATGGACGGGCGGTTCCTCGACGAGCACGGCCTGCCCGATGGGAACCTCTACAAGATGGACGCGGGGTCAGGGGACGCCGGCCCGGGCGGCGGAGCGCTGAACAACCAGGGCCCGACGCAGCCCAGCAACAACTCCGATCTCGTGGCGTTCGTCAACGCCTACCGGTCCCGCCCGCAGGAACCCTGGTGGCGGCAAAACGTCAATCTGCCTCCGTACTACGGATTCCGCTGCGTGGTCGAGGGCATCCACCACGGCGACATGGAGGGCGGCAAGAATTGGTTCTTCTACCACGATCCGATCACCAACCAGTGGAGCATTTTGCCCTGGGACCTGGACCTGACCTGGGCCAACAACATGTACGGCGGCGGCGCGGACGATTTCACCCGCAACGGCGTCTTTTCCAACGTCAACGCCAACCTCCTGATCGAGTACAACAATCGCCAGCGTGAGTTCTTCGATCTGCTGTACAACAGCGACCAGGGCTACCAGATGCTCGACGACCTGGCGAACATCATCGATCCGCCGACGGGCGGCCCGACCTTCGTCGGCGCCGACCGCGCGATGTGGGACTACAACCCGATCATGACCTCCGGCAACGTCAACGGGAGCAAATCCGGACAGGGCCGTTTCTACCAGCGAGCGACCACGAAGGACTTCCGCGGCATGGTCAAGATCATGAAGGACTACATGGTCTCGAACAACCGCGCGTTCAACACCTATTCGGAAGACCCGCAGGCCCCCAAGACGCCCACCGTCGTCGCGACGGGCCCCGACGGCTTCCCTACCAACGCGCTGACGTTCCGCACGAGCGATTTCAGCGACCCGCAAGGCGCAGGGACCTTCGCGGCGATGAAATGGCGCATCGCAGAGGTCGCGGCGGGCTCCGTGGCGGCTCCGACCCCCGGCGGGGGCACGAGCACCAGCGCCGGCTCAGTCCTGGTGCCCGAGGGCGCCTCCTGGAAGTACTTCAAAGGTCTCGCGGAGCCCTCGACGACCGCCGGCGCCTGGCGGCTGCTGAACTTCGATGACTCCAACTGGCTCACGGGACGCACCGCCATCGGCTACGGGGAGAACTTCATCGTGACCAACTTGGCCGACATGCGAGGCTCCTACACCACGGTGTATCTGCGGACCCCGTTTGACGTGACGGGTCTGACTTCATTCACCAGGCTGACTTTGGAGACCAAGTACGACGACGGTCTGAACGTCTGGATCAACGGCAAGCTCGCCTACCAGGACAACGTGGTCGGTGCGGAACTGCCATACAACGCGACTGCGATGAGCTCCATCGAGGACTTGACCTTCCGCGCCTACGATCTTGGCGACCCCAAGGTTTGGCTGGTCCAGGGCAGAAACGTGATCGCGGTCCAGGTCCTCAACTCCAACATCAGCAACAGCTCGGACTTCTTCATTGACGTTCGACTGACTGCGGAGGTCTCGCAGGGCGGTGTCATCACTACGCCGATCATGAATCTCACGCCGTACAAGAGGACCCCAGGCAAGTACGAGATCCAGTCGGTCTGGGAGAGCGACGATCTGACCGTTTTCCAGCAGGACGTGAGAATCCCGGCGTCGGCGCTGCGTCCGGGCCGGACCTATCGTGTTCGCAGTCGGATGAAGGACACCAGCGGCCGCTGGAGCCACTGGTCGGCTCCGGTCCAGTTCACCACAGGCCAGCCGATCGCCGAGGGCGTCGTGTCGGATCTGCGGATCACCGAAGTGATGTACAACCCCTTGCCCAGCGACACGCTCGACGGAGACGAATTCGAGTTCATCGAACTCAAGAACACAGGCGACGAGACCCTCGACCTTCGCGGCGTCTCGTTCACCAGCGGCGTCACATTCGGTTTTGCCGACAGCGCCGTTACGACGCTCGGGCCCGGCGGCTTCGTCCTGGTGGTGAGGAACAAGGCGGCTTTCGAATCCCGTTATGGCACCGCCCTCTCGCACCTGATCGCAGGCCAGTACGAAGGCAGGCTCTCCAACGCCGGCGAGGAGGTCGCCCTCGTGGACTACTGGAACGGCACGATCGTGGAGTTCGAGTACGGCGACGGTCGCGGCTGGCCGGTTGCCGCCGACGGCGCGGGCTATTCCCTGGTGCCCCTGGAATCCGCGGTGCTCCGCGAGCCCCAGGGCACGCTGAACTACCCTGGCAACTGGCGGGCGAGCACCTATCCCGAGGGCTCTCCCGGACGGGACGACCCCGCTCCGTCGCAGACGCTCGTCATCAACGAGTTTCTGGCCCACGGCGAAGGCGATGGGGACTGGATCGAGCTGTACAACCCGACCTCCTCATCAGTCGATCTAGCAGGCTGGTATCTCAGCGACGATGTGGCCGAGCCTGAGAAGTACGCGATTCCCGCCGGCTCGATCCCGGCCAAGGGATTCAGGAGCTTCGGCAACTTCCCGGGATTCGGCCTGTCCTGGGCCGGCGAGGAGGTCGTGCTGTCGTATCTGCCAGGCACGGCGCAGGACCGGATCGTGGACGCCGTGTCGTTCAAGGCCCAGGAGCCGGACGTGACCTTGGGTCGCTGCTACCCCGACGGAGGGCCGTACTGGCTTCGGATGACCCCATCGCGGGACGCTGCGAACGCCGGCCCGATCGCCGATGTGATGATCTCCGAGATCCTGTACCACCCGGTCGATCCGAACGAGGAATACGTCGAGCTGTTCAATCCGACCGCGCAGGCGGTCGCTCTGTCGGGCGACGTCACGTGGCGTCTGGACGGCGCGGTGGACTACAATCTCCCGACCGGGGCCTCGATCCCCGCCGGCGGACGGCTCGTGATCGTCGGCTTCGACCCTGCGGTGGAGGTCTCGCGCCTCGCGGGTTTCGTCAAGGCGTACAGCGCCGCGAGCCTCACGCCCGGCGTGCAGATCCTCGGTCCCTGGCAGGGCAACCTGTCCAATCGCGGCGAGCGATTGGGCCTGGAGAGATCGCTGACCGCCGGCGATCCCGCCAGGACGGCCTGGCTCATCGTGGATGAAGTGATCTACAGCGACGCGTCGCCCTGGCCGGCAGGTTCCGACGGCACAGGCAAGGCCCTCCGACGAATCCACACCGACGCCGCCCACAGCGGCAACGACCCAACCAACTGGACCGTCGCCACCCCCTCGCCCGGCATCGCGCCATGAGGAGGCGCAACCTGGACGGCGTGTTACTATTCGCGCCGAGGAGGCGGTTTGCCCTGCGTCATCGTCGGCGCGATTGCCCGGCTTGCGGGGCGGTAACCCCCAGTTGTGTCGCCGGGGCATTGGGTTCTTGGCTCTTCGAATCTGTCTGGTTGCTTGTGGCGAGGTCCACCGTCAACTCGTAGAAATCCGGTTGTGTCATGTCCAGGAGGAACGGTCCATGCACGACTCGCCCGTCGTTGACCTGTCGGGCGATCAGCCTGTATTGCTGGGCCTTGGGCATAATCATCATGGACTGCGAGCGGAAGGTCTCGACCTCTTTGCCGTTGGGATCGTAGATCACGAACTCCAGGTCTCCGGGCTTCAAGCCCCTCTGCGTGTCCGATGCGATGACCTTGGCGTTGAAATACGCGTCCTTCCCGACCGATCTCGCGCTGGCGTTCTTGCGGTCCAGCCGCCACCCGGGCGGCAGCGATGTCCCCGGCCCCAATTCGCCGGGGAACTTCGGCGTCGGCGTCAGACGTTTGACCGTCACGACGCCGGCGCGGTCTCGATCCTCCGCCAGCTTGTCGAACGGGAACTCGCCCGACAAATGCCACCGTCCCTCGCCCTCCTCGGGCAGACCGATGGAGAGTTGATGTTCGCCGCCGGCGAGCAGTTCATAGTCGCGGTCTTGCAGCTCGATCGCGAAGTAGCCATCGGCGTCCAGCTTGGCCGAGACGCCTCCCCTCACGGGGAAAGTCCTCCTGGTCGTCTGAATGAGGGCCGTCGCTCCCGGCCAGGAGGCCGGCTGGGAGACCGCCGGGGTCCCGTCCTCGAAGAGCACTCGCCCATAGAGGCGACGGACCTGCGGCCGAACCAGTTCAAAATCCATGACGGTCGCCTTGCCTGTCTCCAGTGTCGTCTCCTTGCCCCATTGCGTGTCATATCTTTGGATTTCGAAGGGTATGGGATATACCTGCGCGGGTCCGTCCGGCAGTCCGGCCAATTCGAATCGGCCGTCCTCGGAGAGGAACGGCGCCTCGTACATCACGTTGGTCTCGTAGCTTCCGTCCAGGGAGTCGTCTGAACGCGTTCGCCGCATGGGCGGTGTGAGGACGCGGAGGAAGAACCCTTCGACGGGGTCGCCACTCTGGTCCGTCACGCGTCCGGCCACCTTGGCTGTGCCCGTGGGGAACGGCTTGAACTGGAAGTCCACCTGCTGCGGACCTTCCAGAACGCGATTGAATCGTACAGCCTGGGAGCGGCAACCGAACATCGAAGGCAACGGGTCCCGCCACGTGGCGGCCACCGTGTACGGCCAGGTCATCCCATCGAACTGGTAGCGTCCCTGTTCGCTGGTCCCGACGTTCGGGGCCGCGATGCCGCCTTGTCTGCGCGCAGGGTCCTTGTACTCGCGGATCTGGATCTCGCCGAAGCGAATGGGATCGCCGTCCGGCCCGAGGAGCCGGCCTTGAAGAAGATGTCGCGGGTCCAGATCGCTCCAGTCTCCCAGGTAGTCTTTCGAAACGCCGTTGTTGTACCAGCCTGATGCCCATTGCTGGAACGCCTCCGAGACAAGCACCTCGGCGGTCGTCGTTCGACCCGCCCCGATTTCGACGGCCTGGGGCCACTGCCGTTGGACTCCGAGCATTGCGGCGACCGGCGACTTGCCGACCATCGCACCGATCTGGTACCGCCCGGCCGGCAGACCGGTCAGCACGTGGTCGCCGGAGCTGGCGACACGGCGTATCGCCGCAGGTTCAGCAAGCCACCGGGGATCTGCAAAGAGGCCGATGAGCACCTCGCCTTGGACTGTTCCCTCAATGTTGACCTTCAGACGCAGCGTTCCGCTATCGCGAGTGTCTCGCCACGCCGGATCATTCTGACGCGACGGCTCCAGCATCTTGGCGAATTGCTGCGTCAGACCCAGCAACAGCGGCGGGCAATTCGGACGACGCAGGATCGTCCAAGCGAGAGAGGGCGCCTCGTTCCCATCAGAGGTTACCAAGTCGGCATGGTGTGTCGTGAGCGGAGTAGCCGGCGCGCCTAGAACAAGGGCGGCCGGGATCACGACGCCGACGACCAGGAGCAGGGCGATCAGGCCGGGGAGCCAGGCGAAGCGGCGGTCGTCCCCGACGGGACGGCCCAGCAGTCGGGCGATGCGGGCCATCAGGCTGCCTCCGCTGGCGGCCAGGGCCAGATCGGTCCGGCTGTGGCGGATCTCCTCCATGCTGGTCAGGGCCTTGGCGTACTGGAGCGAGTTGCCGCAGACCTGGACCGCCAGATCGTCGCAGCAGTTCTCCCGCTCGATGCGGATGCGGCTCGACACCCACCAGACCGCCGGGTGATAGAAGCCGAGGATCTCGACCACCGTCTGGGCGATGTTCGCGAGGTAATCATGCCGGCGGATGTGGGCCAGCTCGTGGGCGAGGATCGCCCGCAGTTGGTCGGGGTTCAGGCCGGTCAAGGCACTGGTCGGCAACAGGATCACCGGCCGCAACCAGCCGAGCACCGTGGGGACCTCGACGAGAGCGGATTCCAGCAGCGTCACGGCCCGCCGGACGCCCAGCTTCGTCGCCAGTTCGTCGAGCGTCGCGCACAACGCGCGGCCGGCCTCGCGAGCCATGCGGTGTTTCAGCCGGTGCAGTTGGGTCCAGCCGCCCAGGTGCCAGGCGGACAGGCCGAAGACCCCCGCGAGCCAGCCGAACACGATGTACGGCAGGGCGGGTTCGACCGCTGTGACGACTCTCTCCCGCAAAGGAACCGGTACGGCGACACTGGCCGTCTCCAATGGCGGCGTCATCTCCAGCGGCGGCAATTCGCGGACTGTGTGCAGGATCGCTGGCGTCGGCTCGACTGCTTCGGCATGCAGAATGTCGGGCAGAGGGCCCGCCTCCGCTGCGGGCCCTGTGACTTCCACAAACTGCATCGTGACCAGCGGCAGGATCAGCATCAGGGCCAGGGCCCCGTACGCCGCACCATAGCGAACGCTCGCGCCGGCGCGCCGCAAGAGCCTCAACAGTACAGCCAGCAGCAGGGCGACAGCCATCGCCTGCCACAGGAAATGCACCAGGGTCCATCCCAATCGCTCGATCGTCCCTTGTGAGAGCAGGTTCTCCAGCAGTGGCATGTTCATTCTCCCTCGATTTGGTCCAACATCTCTCGGATACGTTTGAGTTCTTTCGGCGGGACCTTCCTGGCCGAGAGGGCCCGCATGACGAGCTTGGCCGCCGAGCCGGCGAAGACGCGGTCGAGAAGGTCCTGGACGAGGGCCTTCTGCGTGCGTTCTTCGGATAGAGCAGGTCGATACACGTGGCCGCGGCGGGTGGCGGCGGGGGTGTCCTTCGTGTCGAGGGCGTCCCGCCCTCGAATCGCGGGCAGGATGCCCGCGACACGTTGACGTCCGTCGTCCTCCCGCACGAGCAGGCCCTTTTCGACCATGATCTGCATCAGCTTGAGCGTGGTCGTGTAGCCGGTCCGGGCGTCCTGGTCGAGGGCCTCATGGACCTCGCGCACCGTGCTGGGACCCTTGGCCCAGAGCACGCCCAGAATCGCCAGTTCCCGATCCGTCGGTCCGGGACTTTTCCTTCGCGCCATTGTCGTCTCCTTGATTCGGATGCCGCGTTTTCCACTCTATCGGTAATCTACGAACGAATTCGTAACTAGTCAACGAAAAAATTCGTAGATGCCGGCGAATTTTCTTTTGGCGGGATGGAGAAAGGGCCTTCCCAACCGACGGCTGGAAAGGCCCTGGAACGACGGTTCTCGCAGTCGCGACGCGCGGAACGAGGACTACCAGCCCCAGGTGCGCCCGGCGCTGCCGACGGTGCTGCGGTCGCACTGGTTGAGCATCAGGTTCACGATCCCCTGCGTTCTGGTCAATTCGTTCCGCAACTCGGAGACCTGTTGTCGCAGCTTCTGGACTTCGTTCTTGAGATCGGTCTGGACGTCCGCTCGCTCGCGTTCGACGCGTCCGAGCACCTGGCCCATCCGCTGCAAGTCGTTGCGCAGTTCGTCGAAGGCCCGACCGTGCTCCGCTGCCTGGTTGCCGGCGCGTTCGCGGAGCACGTTCAATTGTTCCTCCATCCGGCGGGCGTGATTTCGAAGCTCTTCCTGCTGACGCAGGAGGTCATTGCGCTGTTGAGCCAGTTCCCGCTGCTCCACGGCCCGCCTGTCGAGTTCCTCGCGCAGAGCGTGGATCTGGTGCTGCGACTCCGCGATCCGGCCCTGCATCGCCTGGAGGCTCTGCTGCATCGCATCCCAACGCTCGTCGCGTTCTCTTTCTCTATCCCTCAATTCCCGCTCGCGGGCTTCCATCTCTCGCAGTCTCATACGCTCTCGCACCTCTGCTTCCCGAGCCGGCGGCGGACCTTGCTCCCGTACCCGGCGCAGCGCCTCCTCCGAAGCTTCCAGGCTCTGCTGCAGATCGTGTTGACGCTTCTCCAGATCGCGGATGTGCGTCTCCACGATCTCTCGCCTGCGGCGGGCTTCTTCTCGTTTCTGCTGTTCATATGCCGCGACATCGCGTTCGAGGCCCCTCAACTCCTGCTGCGTCTGCTCGATTTGTCGACGGGTGTTGTCCAGCTTTTCGCGAAGTTGTCCGGCCTCCTGGCTCTCGCGGTCTTCCATGCGATTGAGCGCGTCCTGAGTCTGCTCGGCTTGATGCTGGAACTGCCTGAGCCGCTCCGCCAGGTCGCGGGCTCGTTCGCCCGCCTGGGCGATCTGCTGCGGAGGCTCCTCGCCTCGCGGCTCCCGCGGAGTCTGACCCGCCTGCCCCTCGCTCTGCTGGCGCAACTGTGCCAGTTGCTTGTTCAGGTCGCCCAGTTGGGCCTGCATCCGGCGGATGTTGCCGAGCAGACGCTGACGCTCCGCGTCGGGCGGCGCGGACTCTGCAGCAGGCTCGACGTTCGGCTGGTTCTCATCGAACTGGCGGAGGGTGCGTTCCAGGCTGCGGATCTGCTGGCGCAAAGCCAGCAACTCGCCCCGGCGGATCTGTGCAGCTCGGTCCGACTCGTCCGCCTGTTCCTGGAGACTCTGCTCGGCTTGTGCGGCCTTCTGACGCAGTTGTTCGAGGAGGCGGCTCAGCACGTCCCGGCTGCCCTCCATCTGCCACTGTCGCATCTGTTGCGGTTCGACCTGCGTTTGGGCCTCGGACGTCGGCTGCTCAGGCCCCTGCGGCTGGGCCAAGGCGGTGCAAGCCAGGGTCGCCAGGGACGCAAGGCCAACGAGCAGCAAGAGGCGAACCACAGGAATGAAACCGACGTGTGTTCGCGTGGATGTGGTGTGAACTCCGTTTCTCATGTCTTCTCCTTTCCATAGACGGTTGCCGGAACCGCCGGCGTTCTCCGAACGCCATGCGAGACGGCGGCTCCGTCCGGGGCTCCCGTCGCTACGGAGCGTCCGGAATCCCTTACCCACCTCCGGCCCCCCTCGGCCGGCTGTCTGCTATTGTACGTTGCCCGTTTCAGCGATGCTACGGGAATCGGCGAGATTGAACAAAAAGGGCTCATCCGGTTTTTGCGTGCTTCCTGGTGCGTTGGGGGTGCTGCCCCCCGCCCCCCGGTCGCTCTGTTCTGAGATGCACCAGGCGGGCAGTGGTTCGGTGCGGATCTCAAGATGCAGCAGAGTCTGTTCCGCCAGACGATCGAAGAGCAGTTGCAGGCGACGATGTTTCTCCTGGGGGTCTTGCGAGTCCCTCAGCCAGATCGACGGGTGCTCGCAGAAATAGGAGATGTCGGTTGGATCTTCGTGGTCGGTCCGATCGACGACGGGCATCTTCGTGCGATGGCTGAGCATCCGGAAAAGCACATCGGTCCGATCGGAGGACCAGCGGGACCCCCGACCGTCGGGCTTCCCTTCGGTGGCGTACAGGTGGACGGGGTCGCCCTCGGGGCTATCCGCGGGCACGCGGAGACGGGATACGCCCGTCGCGACAATCACGTTTCTCTCCAACGGGTGGTATTCAAATCGGATCTTGCGGCCCAACTCCGCCGCGAGGATTCCCTCCAGGGCCAGGAACTTGGCGTGCAGCGAGCCATTTGTGCGAAGCACCCAGTCGCCGGGCAATTTCAGTTGCAGCAGGTCTTGCGGTGCTTCATACTCGGTTTCCTTCAGGCCAAGCATGTACTGGAGGATCGTCTCCAGGTTTGCAGGTCCAGTGCCCATCCACGTCAGTGAAATGGATTCGGGCACATTCTCCGTGGTGAGCGTGCCGTGGACATGACAGACAGGCTTCAGGACGATGAGGAGTCTCCCGCTCACGGATTTGTGCGCTATCTCGGGAGCCGCACCGATTCCCCGTCCCTCGTGCAGGATGTAGGGGGTGGTCTTGTCCGTCCACCAGGCGAAGATGTCCACACTCCGCATGGCGACCAGCCCATTCGCGTCTGATGTGGCCGACTTGCTCCAGTCCAGTTGTCTGCCGGCAAGGCGAGGATCGTCCAACGCCACATCTCGGCTCACTCTGGCTCCCGCCACCGGGCGGGCGTCTTCGTCGATGAGCCGGAACACGACCCAGTCGTCCGTGTCGACGGTTACGGCAGGGGCCTTCTCCTTGTCGCTCTGCTGGATCGAAAGTCCACTCAGATCCAGCGACGCGGCCTCGGCGCACGCCAGGACCGAAAGCGTCCACACCCACGAGTACCTCGCGACTGTCCTTGCGACCATGGTCTGCTCTCCCACCTCTGGTTTTCCCTGTCCAGCCCGGTGTTCCGTCGTCGTGATGCAACGGATCATCCCCTGAGACACGCGGAGTATAGCGCGTCAAACGCAGCCTGTAAAGCCCGGGGGGACGCGCTCCGACTTCACACCTCAGGCTTCCCGCTTCCAGCTTCGCCAAACGAAAACGGGCCCGGAATCCTGGAGGGATGCCGGGCCCGTGATGGACCGTTGTGTGGAGAAGGGCTACTCTTCCATGTCGTCCTTCTTCTTGCCGTAGACGGCGACGATCTGCTGCTGCACGTTCGGCGGGACCGGCTCGTAGTGGCTCAGGGTCATGGAGAAGCTGCCCCGGCCGCCGGTGACGCTCTTGAGCTGGCTGCTGTACTGCGACACTTCCGACAGCGGGACCTGGGCCTTGATGACGATGAAGTTGCCCGGCAGCATGTCCTGGCCGACGACGCGGCCTCGCTTGGACGAGAGGTCGCCCGCGATGTCGCCGACGTTCTCGGCGGGGATCGTCACTTCGATATTCACGATCGGCTCCAGCAGGGCGGGCTTGGCCTTCTTGACCGCGTCGATGAACGCGCCCTTGCCGGCGGTTCGGAAGGCGACTTCCTTCGAATCGACCGGGTGGTACTTGCCGTCGGTGATCGAGACCTTGACGTCCTGCATGGGGAAACCCGCAATGGGGCCGTTGACCATGACGTCGTTGATGCCCTTGAGGACCGCGGGCTCGAACTGCCCGGGGATCGTACCGCCGAAGATGTCCCAACTGAACTGCAGCGGCGGATCGCTGTTGCGCTCGGCGGGCTCGACCTTGAGGTACACTTCGCCGAACTGGCCGGCGCCGCCGGTCTGTTTCTTGTGGCGGTAGTGCCCCTCGGCCTTGCCTGTGATCGTCTCTTTGTATGGAATCTTGGGTTCTTTCGTGTTGACCGCCAGCTTGAAGCGGTTGTGCATCTTCTCGATCATGATCCGCAGGTGCAGATCGCCGAGGCCCTGGGCCACGAGCTCCTTGGTCTGCGCATCGCGGGTCGTTTTGAAGCAGGGGTCTTCCTCGCGGAGCCGGTCGAGGGCGCCGCCGATCTTCTGCTCGTCGCCGCGGGAGGCGGGCTCCATGGCCAGCGCGAACATCGGCTCAGGGAAGGGCGGCATCTTGTACTTGCCGGAGACGCGGCCATCGTGGATGAGGTCGCCGATCTTGAGCTCTTCGAGCTTGGCCAGAGTGACGAGGTCGCCCGCGACGCCGGCGTCGATCTCTTTCGCTTCGCCGCCTTGGGGCTTGAGAATATGGCCCGGCCGCAGGCCCTTCTTGTCGTCGTTGTGCATCATGTTGGTGTCGGACTTGAGCGTTCCGCTGAAGATGCGGATCGTCGAGTACTTCATGTTCGACCGCGGGTCGAAGGCGACGCGGACGACCACACCCACCAGCGGCCCGGCGGGATCGGCCTTCAGCTCGGTCACCTTCTCTCCGTCGACGAGCCTGGCGGGCTCGGCGTCCACGGGGGAGGGCGTGTACTTGGTGATCAAACCCAGCAGTTCCTTGATGCCGATCTCCTGGCGGGCCTCGGTGAAGACGATGGGAATCAGCTTGCCGATCCGCAGGGCCTTGACGAACACGCCGGCGATCTCGGCCGCCGGGATCTCTTCACCGCCCAGATATCGCTCCATCATGGCGTCGTCGGCCTCGACCACGCTCTCGATGAGCTGGGTGTGGGCGTCGGCCACGCTCATGACGGGGGAGTCGCCCGCGGTGTTCTCGATGCAGTCGATGACGGACTTTCTGTCCGCGGCCGGCAGGTTCGCGCAACGGCACTGGGAACCGAAGGTGTCCTGGATGTTCTTGATCAGCTCGGGCAGGTCCACGTTCTCGGCCGCGAGCTTGTTGATCACGATCATGCGGGGCTTGCCCAGATCCGCGGCCAATGCGAACAGCTTTCGCGTGTTCGTTTCAATTCCCGAGGCGGCGTTGATCACGATGATCGCGGTCTCGGCCGCCGGCATGGCGGCGATGGCCGGTCCGACGAAGTCCGGTGCTCCCGGCGCGTCGATGACGTTGATCAGCTTGCCGTTGAATTGCGTGTGAACGACGGAGGCCAGAATCGAGTGCTGATGCTCCTTCTCCTCGTCGTAGTAATCGCTGACGGTGGTCTTCTCGTCAACGCTCCCCAACCGGCCGATGGCGCCGGCGGTGTGCAGGATGGCCTCGGTGAGCGAGGTCTTGCCACTGCCGCCGTGCCCTAAGAGAATCACGTTCCGAATGTCGCCCGTTGCCGTCACTGTCAAACCTCCAACAACGTTGTCACCGTTTTTAGCAGTTCTACCGATCCTGAAACCCAATATGATACACCCGCGTGGCTGCGAATCTCAAGAGCTTTTTTCGCGATTTACCGGACAATGGCGAAGGACCGGGTCGGGGGGGGGCGTAGCGGCGCTGCGTGGTGCGAAACCTCGCGTGCCACCGACTTCGAGCAGGGGGAGATCGCGTCTGGACGCTTCGAGCCCTCTGGAAGGGATTCAGGGCAACCCGACGCGGGTCCCGGCGGGAACCGAGGGGCGACCGGATTCCACGCGGATCGCGGATCACGCGTCGTTTGCGTCGTTGTTCGGCGGCGAGGAAAAATGATCCGGATTTTGCCGCGATTTGCACATTTTTTCTGGACGCAGCGACGGAATTCACGCGTCGGATTTTATGGGACAGATCGGAAAAGGGCGTCCGAAGCTCGACGGGGCGACCCCACGAATAGTGGCCCACCAGAAGAGGACTATTGCATATGGGGGGTGCGGTTATGGGTCGTTGCGGCAGGATGAAAGAGGGTGTTAAAGATACCCCCCGTTCGGTGCCGATAACCCTCACGTCGTTTACGAACGAACGTGGCGTGCCTTTGAGGATGGTAGAATATGATGGATAAGAGCGAACTGATCGAATCGATCCGGGAGATCAACAAGACCGCCAAGCCCGAGTTCCTGGCGAAGTTCTCCGAGAAACAGTTGCACGCCTACCTGGAGCACCTGGCCGAACTGAGTCAGGAAGAGCTGGTCGTCGCTTCGTAATCAACCGCCCCTGCCTCACCGGCCTTCAGACTCAAGGCCGGTGATCGTGGCACGATGTGGGCCGCTCTGCGGATGCTCCCAGGGACTTCGGCGGGCCGCCCACCCATCTCACATCATCAAACCTGTCTGACCTGCATCAATTCTCTTCGCCCAGATCGCCTGTGACGCTGCGGCTGACATCGCTCAGGCCGCGTCGATGCCGGGGGCGATTCGGACGAGCCGCGGAATCGGATTGCTCGCCCTGGCCCGGCTGGACCTCTTCTTCCGCCTGCGGCTGAGACTCGGGACCCGGAGCGGCCTGGGGCTGCGGGGCAGGCGATCCGAACGGGACCATCTGCGGGGCATCTTCGGACGAAGCGACCGCGGAGACCTTCGCGATATTGTTCCGCTTGAACTCAATCAGCGTCGGAGTCAGGCCCGTCGGAACGTGGAAGGCCAGGTCGATCGTCAGCGTGTCGCCTGAGACCTTGGTGGCATCGACCGAGATCACCTCGCCCAGCGGTTTGGCCTGCAGGCGGCTGCCCGCTCCGATGTATCCGGCGGGATAGACCGCTTCGCCCTTGCCGGCCATCGCGCCCGCGGTAGTCTTGGAACTGCAGACCAGCCGGAACTGCGAAAGCGTGAACTTGCCGGCGTCCTTCAACGCGGCCTTGCGAATCTCCACACGGACGAGCATGAGATTCCGGCCTGCCTGCGAGGGCACCGGTTTGCCCTCGGCGTCCCGCAGGTTCTCCGGTGCCTCCCACACGCCGTCTCTTGCGGGAACTTTGAGGGCTTCGGTCTCGGTCATCAGGGGGGTGTCTTTGCCGCCGAGGCGGTTCAGATGGAGTTGGTCGACGAAGCCCGCGTGCAGCAGGGCGAAGCTTTTGGGCTCGCCCATCGGACTGAAGCTGCCTGCGCTGACGGACCCGAACAGAGAGGTTACGAACCCGTCGGGGCTCAGCAGGGCTTTTTTCGGATTCGAGGGATTGGGATTGCGGCTTTCGAACCGTGCATAAGGATACTGGCTCGGAAGGGGGGCCATGGCTGCTGCGACGAGGACGTGGCCGGTGACGATGTAGCCCAGAATGATGCCCGCGGCGGGTCTGCCGATCTGCTCGGGCAGCTTTCCGAAGTCGATTTTCTCCTTGTTGATCTGCATGCTCACGGCCTGGAGAATCGCGAACACCAGGACGAACAGCAGCAGGAAGCAGATCATGGGTGCCCACACTGCGATGCCAGGCGAGTACTTGATCAGGTAGCGAGTGAGGATCTCAAAGAACCCGAACGCCACGAACCCGGCGATCAGAGCGTTGAAGATCATCGTGATCCCCTGGGCCAGGGTGCCCTTGAGGAACAGGTATGCTGCACATCCCGCCATGATGACGAGCATCGCTAGACTGACCATGACACGTTCTCCGATTGATCCTGTTGCGCCGCGAGCGGCGATCCATATCCTAAAAGGACTTCTGCAGAATGGCCATTCGGCCCATATTTTTCACGGAAGTCCAATTTCAATTGTCATCTTCTTATCACTGGGACGCCGGGGCGCCTTCCTTCTTGGGCGAGGCCAGCACGCGGAGCATTTCGTTGATGGCTGTCGTGCCGGCGATGACTTTGCGGAGCGTCTGCTCCTGCATATAGAGCATTTTGGCTTTTCGGAACTGCACGCCGAGTTCGGGCAACTGCTTGACCGTCCGCACGGCCTTCTTCAGTTCGTCGTCCAGAACGATCATCTCGAAGACGCCGGTGCGGCCCATGAAGCCGGTGCCCTGGCAGTCCGGGCACGGGGACGGCTTGCCCCGCTTGTCGAAAACCTCTTTTCCCGGGCGGAACAGGACCTTGGCCTTGTCCGCAGGCAGGTTGAATTTCTTGAGCAGTTCCTTGTTGGGGGCGTAACCCTGTTTGCAGGTCTCGCACAGCTTGCGGAGCATCCGCTGGTTGCTGATGCCCACGAGCGTCTCGGCCACGAGCTTTCGGTCCTCGACGAACTTGAGCCAGCGGGCCATCGCCTGGAGCACGCTGTCGGCCTCCATGACGACATAGACGACTTTGCCGTCTTTGGCGGCGGCGCTGGCGATCTTGGCGGTCTCGGCGTCCTCGCACTCGCCGACGCCGACGACGTCGGGCCCCATGCGGACGATCGACTGGAGCTTGCGGGCATAGGTGGAGGTCCCTGTGTCGGTGAGTGAAAAGACCGTCTGGGTGACGTTGAGCAACTGGCCCGTCGGTTGTTTTTCGATCGTGTTGATGTTGTTCAGGAACGCGTCATGATCGCGGATCAGGGCGTACATCGTCGTGGTGGTGCCGGTCTTCTTGGGCCCGGTGACGAGGAACAGGCCCTGCTTGGTCTGTTTGAAGACCTGCAATTGATCCATCTGGTCCTGCGTCAGGCCCAGGTCGCCGAGCCGCATCGCGCTTTCCTTGGTGATGCGTTTGAGGCGGACCTGCTCGCCCGCAGTCGAGCCGGCGGTTTGCACTTCCCAATCCGTGATGACTTTGACCTGGCGGGTGCGGAATTTGCCCTTCTGAGGTTTGCGTTTCTCCTTGGTTTCGAGGCCGGAGACCTCTTTGAAGAAGTGGATCAGGTACTCCATCTGGTCCCGCTGCAACGGCGGCTGCTGCGTCGCGGCGCCGTCGATGTTGTAGACCACTTCGTAGGTGTCGCCCTTGGGCGAGAAGCTGATCGTGCTGGTCCGCCGCCAGATGGCGTCCGTCAGCACGTCATACGCGGTGCGGTAGCCAAAGAACGTCGGCGTCCGCGGCTCCGGCGGGGGAACTTCATTGTTGTTCGTCGTGATGAAGGTGAAGTTCTCCATCGCGTGGAGCTTTTCCGAGTGAGCGAACAGGCTCTTGATGTGGTCGATCGTCAGGATCTTGTCGAAGTCCAGCACGTGGGTGTTGCGGTGCTTGACGTACGCCAGCGCGGCCCCGCCCACGAGCAGGGCGTACGCCAGCACCCCGACGATGAACAGCGGGATCAGCCACCAGACCAGAATGGCCAGAGCGCCGGCCCCCAGGAGGATTCCGATCCACGTCGGGACGTGGGTCTCCACCGCCTTGGCGTCCTTGTGCGCCCAGCTCACCAACAGGAGCCAGGGGAAGTAGCAGGCCAGGAACACGACCAGTTTCACGATCGAAATGTAGCCGCCGTACTCGACGGCCATCAGCAGCGACCCTGTCATTCAGAACTCCACTTTGCCAGATTAGAGAATGCCCTCGGCGGTTGTCCGGATGCCCTTGAGGGCCATCTTCAGTTCTTCCACGTTGGGAGCATATTTGTACGCGTCTTTCGGATCGATCCAGCCGTCCTGCACGAGCTTGCAGAGGTTTTCCGTCAGATCCTGCATGCCTTCCCGCTGGGAGGCGCGGATCACCGAGGGCAGATCGCCTTCACGCCCTTCGCTGATCAGTTTCCGAACGGGAGGCGTCGCCAACAGGACCTCGACCGCCGGGATGCGGTCGGAACCCTCTCGGATCGAGGGAAGCAGCACCTGGCTGACGATCGCGCGGATCGAAGTGGCCAGCGCCTGGCGGACCAGCTCCCGCTCATTGGTCGGGAACAGGTCCAGCAATCGATGCACCGCCTGGGAGGCGTTGGAAGAGTGCATCGTCCCCATCACCATGTGCCCGGTCTCGGCGGCCCGCATGCCCGCGGTCACCGTCTTGGCGTCGCGCATCTCGCCGACGAAGACCACGTCCGGGTCCTGTCGCATCAGATAGGTCAGCGCGTCCTCGAAGTTCGGCACATCGATCCCGATCTCCCGCTGCGAGACGATCGCCTTATTGTCGTTGTACAGGTACTCGATGGGATCCTCGACCGTCACGATGTGGCACGACCGCGTCTTGGTGATGTAATCGAGCATCGCCGCGATCGTTGTGGTTTTGCCGCAGCCGGTGGCGCCGACGACCAGCACCAGACCCTGTCGCGACTCGGCGATCTTGGCTAGAATCGGCGGCAGGTTCAGCTTCTCGAACGTCGGCACGTGGGCGCTCACCCGCCGGCCCACCAGGCTGATCACGCCCCTCTGGCGGAACACGTTGAGGCGGAATCGGTGCTCCCGGCCCACTTCATGGGCGAAATCCAGCGTCCCATTGGCGTGGAAGAACTCCTTCTGGGCCGGACTCATGATCTCGAAGACCAGCTCCTGCATCCGCTCGGCGGTGAGGATCTCACCGGTGGTGTTCTTCAGTTCGCCGAAGATTCGCAGCTTCGGAGGCTGGCCGACCTTCAGGTGGATGTCGTTGGCCATCGTCTTGATGGCGGCCTTGAAGTACTTGTTCAGTTGCGGCTCTTTGTCCGTCGCCTGATGCGCGTCGAGCGGTTGTTCCGGGCTCATACCCCTGCGGACTCCCTATGCAAAACTGCCTTGTCACCGTATGGACGGCCCTCTGTACGTGCAGACCCCCTTCAGCGGGCTTCAAACCCGCCGTTGCGGTCCTGCCCCTGCAATCAGGGCCTTGCCTTCGCCGTCTTGACCTGCGAAAGCGTCCGACAAACTGCGACCGAACCTTCGGAACTCCGTCCGCCGCCGACGTTTCCCGGCGGACCACCACCACACGGAACAGCATAAAGCATGCAAAAACAAACCTTTACGATTGTCCATTATAAGGCAATTCCATGGATTGTCAAGCTGGGAAGAGGCAGGGAGATCGGAATAGTGGGATGGTGCAATATCGGAACAATGGGGCAAGATCAAGGGATGGCCGGCCTCGTCGTTCTGGTCAGCTGGACCACATTGCCTGCGGAGTTCGTCATGGCGACACAGGGGCCCAGGGCGTCGTAGTGGTAGTAGTGCGTGCCGGCGTAGGCGCCGCTGGCTTCGATCATGCAGATCGCCTCATCGACGCACGGGCCGTGGACGTACTTTCGCAGCAAGGTGCCTGCATTGTTGTACTCGGCGATGATGTGGTCGCCGTCGTAGACGTACTTGACCTGCGGGGTCCCGTCGACCTTCTTCTCGATCCTGCGGCCTGCGGGGTCGTACGCGTACTCGATCCGGTCCCAGCCTTCGCCGTCGGGCATCGCGC
>CALEZT010000214.1 GCA_937927975.1 uncultured Phycisphaerales bacterium | reverse complement strand
GTCCCGGCCGCCAGTTCAGTTCCGCGTCGAGATCGACGCCGGTGGCGCCGACCGCGGGAACGGGCTCGCGAGCCTGGACCGGAACGAAGAAGAACCGGACCTCGCTGAGACCATACTGGGCGACCATACCGCCCCAGTTGCTGTTGATCGTCAGTTTGACGAACTTCGCGATGGCGCCATCGAAGTCCACGGGCTCGTCGGGCGAATAGGTCGATCCGCCAGGGGCCCGCGGGAACTGGAAGTCGCCCAACCGGGTCCAAGTCTGACCGTCGAGGGAGCATTCCACGGTTACGTCCTTGGCGCCGAAGCCAAGGACGGATTCCAGCGCCTGGTTGGAGTTCCAGACCTGCAACGTGTCGAGTTTGTACGCCTTGTCGAACTCGTATTGAATCCATGTCGGCTGCGCAGCGCCGGGTCCGCTCAGCCACATATGCGTGGGATCGACCGAGTGCTGATCGGCGGAATTGAGACCCGACCGGTTGATCGTGTTCTCCGGAACCATCTCGGGGTTGAAGCTCGAAGCGGTGACTGCGATGTTCGTAATCGGATAGGAGATCGGTTCCGCGGTGAACGACCAGACCACACCCTTGGATACCTCGGAATTGGGGGCTGCGGCGATCTCGTCCACGCGCCAATAATACACCTGGCCGTATTGGAGGCGTTGGGCGGGAGTATAGGTGGTCTCGGTCTGACCTTGGCTGACCAGCGCACCTTTGGGATTGGCCCGGCTGGCGTCGGCGACGTCCGCGAGAGAGGTCCCGAAGTACACGTCGTACGTGACCGCGCCTTCTCCCGGCGTCCAGCTCAGAACGACGTCGCGAACCACGTCGGTCGCCTCGTCCGCAGGAGTCGGATCCCGACGAAGAGTAGGCACGGCTGAAATACTCATGGCATCATGTCCTGAAGCGGTGATCCGCAGTCCTATGACCGGCGCATCCGTCACCAGAGCATACCCAAAAGCGTTCTGGCCCCCCACGTTGACCCCTGTGTTGGCGTAGGGGGCACCGCTTGCCTTCAGAGGCAACGATGCTCCCAGCGACCCGTCCAGCAGGATGGGCTGAACGGTGCCGTTGTCGTTGCCACCCCGCTCGAACACGAAGATCAGCTTGGTCGGGAGCGGAAAGACCGTCTCCTGGTAGTTGATTCCATCGATCGAGGACATGCCGCCTACAGCCCCTGCGACGGCGAGGGTCCAGTTGTCGGCCTTCGAGCCCACGTCAGAGACTTTAGGGTCAGATGTGCCGGTGACCGTTGCAGCGGGAGCCGGGGCTCCTTCCGCCCAGAGGGTTGGGACCCCAGTTGCGGCCGGAATATACCAACGAGTTGTCGTGCCCAGAATGAGATCGCCATTGGCCACGACGTATTCGGTCCCGCCATGGCGAATACTGACGATGTTGCCGCCGGCCATGGTGATCTCCGACACACCCACCAATTGGTCGGCTCCTGCGCCGCTGCAAACCAACATCAGGACCAGGATGATTGTGAGACAGAATACCGGACACTGCGTTTTCATCGTTGCATCTCCCAAGAAAATGTTCATGACTGGAGTTGATTGGATGGTTCGTCGGGTGTTGCAACGGTTTCAATGAGGTTGATGTGGTGGAAGACCCACGAAAGGGCCCTGCGATCGTCCGGCCAAAGCGGCGCGTTTGGCTTCAAGACGTTTCTGCACACGAATCCTGCCTCCGTCCGGCCGGGCGACATCACACGCCTCCGAATCTTGTGAAATCGACGGTACGACACACCCTATACATTCTATACGGTAGTCTTCGCATCGTATGGGATCAACCCCATTACGTGCTGATTCGCTTCGCAAAACGCGCAACAGGCAGGTTCTGACCGAGGGCGTGGCCTGAACAGAGATGAACCGTCAGACAGACTCGACCCCGTGACCGTCGCGGCGGTGCCGATTCGGGAAGCAATGCGGCTGGGCATGACGGTGGATTGGCACATCCCCGCTCACTCCGAGACAGGGCCTTTTCATGGCCCGGAGTTCTCTACGGTCGTCTGTCGCGATCACCCGGCGGGTCTGGAATTGGAGCACGACGGCCACGTCCCGCGCAAGAGAGCGACTCGTGTACATTTTGGGTATTCGTTCTGCGCATAATGGAATTGCCTTCGGTGAGGCTCGTTTTCTAACATGACTTGTATCGTACGCCCACAGACGCCCTGTCATGGAAACCGGCAATAAAGGAGAGTCTCTCATGTCGCACCCAAGACGCATCAGCGGCTTCACACTGATCGAGCTGCTCGTCGTCATCGCCATTATCGCGATGCTGATGGCGATTCTGTTGCCTGCATTGAACCGAGCGAAGAAACAGGGGCAGGCCGTCCGCTGCCTGAGCAACCTCAAGCAGATCGGCGTGGCGGCCTATCTGTACGCTCAGGACTTCAATATGATGATCCCACGGGATGAGACACACGGGCACTG
The DNA here is from genome assembly GCA_937927975.1 of uncultured Phycisphaerales bacterium. Taxonomy (GTDB): domain Bacteria; phylum Planctomycetota; class Phycisphaerae; order Sedimentisphaerales; family Anaerobacaceae; genus PLanc-01. Next base: position 13,340 of record CALEZT010000214.1, on the reverse strand, counting down.
GATGGTTCTGTTCACCCCGTACGTGGGCGGCAAGTCCAACAAGGTCTTGGAATGGACCGAAGTGGATATCTACAATTGCCCCAGTTATCCCGAAAAGGAACAGATCGTCGATTACTGTAACAACGCATGGGATCCCAAGGAGGACAAGGAACTGCGACGGGCGACCAGACTGGACGATTTCAAACGCCCCGGCCAAACCATCTACGTTTCTGACTACGAGTACATTGCGAATGCCCCGCACATTCAGGTCGTCTACAAGGAAGATGATCGGACGCAACTTCACCTGAAATTGCGATGGATGGATGTCTATGCGAGGGACCATCTGCCCAGCGGAGGCGACACGACCCGTCGTGTGGCCCGAGAGCGGCATGGCAGGTTCACCAACTGCCTCTATGCCGATGGCCATTCCGACAAGGTGAATTCGACGGACATGACGCCGTGGGACTGGGGTTTGCCCCGCAGCGAGTAGGACACTCCCAGGCTGTAGGAGAACGCGCCGGAACCGATCATCAGTCCTCCGTGCTGCCCGCATATCTGGGATTTCGCCGATCTGGCTTGTGTGACCGCTTTACAGAGATTGTTGTTGCCTTTAGAATTCGTCCCGTCCGCCAAAATCGTTACCCTATGGAATGGTGCTGCCAACCGTGTTCAAGGCTCCGAGAATCATTCTGTTGATCGCACCGACGCGAGCGTTTGACCGGGGATTGCTCCAGGGCATCGCCCGTTACGCCAATGAGTATGGTCCGTGGACCTTCTACCGGGAGCCCCCGCACTACCAGGCCCTCGATTGGGAGCAGAAGGTCACCAACCGCCTCCGCAGCGGGCAGGTCGACGGCATCATCATGCGCGAGCCGGATCGCATTGATGAGATCATTCAGTGTGGGGTCCCCGGAATCTGCGCCCCCATTACCCGCCGGACGGTGGAGGGATTCATCAATGTGGTGATCGACAACAACAAGGTGGGCCGGCTCGGCGCCGAGCATCTTCTCCACTGCGGTTTCTCCCATTTCGGCTTCTGCGGCTTCGAAGGGATCTACCCGTCCATCAGCCGGGCCCAGGCTTTTCAGGCCTGCATCAGGGAGGCGGGGTATTCGTGCCACTTGTACGAGCAACCGAAGGGCAAAGGCGTGCTTTGGGAAAAGGAAGAGCCCCTCCTGGTCAAATGGCTCCAGTCGCTGCCCAAGCCGGTGGGGATCATGGCCAGCAACGACGACCGGAGTCAGCACCTTTTGGACGCCTGTCATGTCGCGAAGATCCACGTGCCCGGCGAGGTGGCGATCATCGGCGTGGGCAACGACGAGTTCATCTGCCGCCTGGCCAACCCGCCGTTGTCGAGCATCTGCCTGAACGCGGAGCATCTCGGGTACCGCGCCGCTCAGTTGCTGGACCGGGCCCTGGCGGAAAAGACCCGCTGCCATGCCGTCGTCGAAGGGGAACCAACCCACGTCGTGGCGCGCAGTTCGACCAACATTCTGTTGGTGCAGGATGAGGAGATGGCCGAGGCGGTCCGCTTCATCCGGGAAAACTCTGATCGGCCTCTGCAAGTCAACGACGTCGCGGAGGCCATTGGGATTGGCCGTCGGACCCTGCAGTATCGATTCGCCAATGCCATCGGGCGGTCCGTGCATTCGCAGATCCTCCGCGAGCGAGTGAACCGGATCACCCAGTTGCTCGTCGAGACCGACCTGACGGTGACCCAGATCGCTGACAAACTGGATTTCTCGAGCCCCAAGCAGCTCGACAGAGTGTTCACCCGATTCCAAGGCATGCCGCCCACCGCCTACAGGACGCGCCATGGCGCCAAGTGACTTGAGAAGAAACGCAATGCGCATTTTGGGATGGGAGGCTGCGTATTATGGTATGGTGTCGGCCGCCTGGTGACGGGATACTATGGACAAGGTCTGTTGAGAGGCCGATTCGGGAATCACATAGGGAGGTCATTGAATCGTGAGAAACTACACCACACCGCTTGCAGTCGCCGCAATCCTATTGATCGTCGGCACTTCCGCCCCCTCGGCCACGCGAATCAGCGGGGAACTCAAGACTTGGCACAAGGTCACGCTCACCTTCGACGGTCCCCAGGTCAGCGAAGAAGACGAGGAGAATCCATTCACCGATTACCGCCTGAACGTGACGTTTTCGAAGGACAACAAGACCTATCGGGTGCCGGGCTATTTTGCCGCCGACGGCGATGCCGCCAACACCGAAGCGGATTCGGGCAACAAGTGGCGGGTCCACTTCGCCCCCAGCGAGACCGGGAATTGGGATTACGTGGTCTCCTTCCGAAAGGGCCCCAATGTGGCCGTCAACGACGATCCCCAGGCGGGAGTCATCGCGGGCTACATGGATGGCGAAAAGGGCAGCTTCTCCGTGAAGGCCAGCGACAAGAAGGCACGGGATTTCCGCAGCAAAGGCCGGCTCCAGTACGTGGGCGGACACTACCTGCGGTTCGCCGGCACAGGGGAGTACTTCCTGAAGGCCGGGCCGGACGCCCCGGAGACCTTCCTGGCCTACATGGACTTCGACAACACCGTCGCCCGAAAGAAGAACGCGCCGCTCAAGACCTGGCAGCCGCACGTGCAGGATTGGAGACAGGGCGACCCCACCTGGAAAGAAGGCAAGGGCAAGGGCATCATCGGCGCCCTGAACTACCTGGCCTCCAAGGGCTGCAATGTCTTTTCCTTTCTGCCCTACAACGCCGGCGGCGACGGCGATAACGTCTGGCCGTTCCGCGAGCGAGACGACAAGCTGCGGTACGACTGCTCGAAGCTCGATCAGTGGGGCATCGTGTTCGACCACGCCACCCGGTCGGGTCTGTACCTGCACTTCAAGCTCCAGGAGAACGAGATCGACGACAACCGCCGGGGCGACAAGCGGGAGGATGGCCTCGTGCCGGAATCCCTCGACGGCGGCAAATTGGGCACCGAGCGAAAGCTCTACTGTCGCGAGCTGATCGCCCGCTTCGCGCACAACCTGGCCCTGAACTGGAACATCGGCGAGGAGAACACCCAGTCCACCGAGGAGATCGTGGACATGGTGCGGTACCTCCACGAGACGGATCCCTATAAGAACCACATCGTGATCCACACCTTCCCCAACCAGCAGGACCAGGTGTATACGCCGCTGCTGGGCGACAACTCGCTCCTGACCGGCGTCTCGCTCCAGAACGGATGGAACCAGACGCACGCGCGGACGCTCAAGTGGGTGGTCGAGTCGGACAAGGCGGGCCGGCCCTGGGTGGTCGCCAACGACGAGCAGGGGCCCGCCAACCTGGGCGTGCCGGTCGATCCCGGCTACAAGGGCCACAGCGGCGTGGCGGGCCAGGGAAACAACGCCTACGATCTGCACGACATCCGCAAGGCCACGCTCTGGGGCAACCTGATGGCCGGCGGCGCGGGCGTCGAATACTACTTCGGCTATCAGATCCCCGAGAACGACCTTCTCTGCGAGGACTTCCGCAGTCGCGACCTGTCGTGGGACTACTGCCGGATCGCGCTGGAGTTCTTCCGGAACTACCGGATTCCCTTCTGGACGATGAAAAACGCCGACGCCCTGGTCGGCAACGCAGACAACAAGAACTCCAAGTATTGCCTGGCGAGCGACGCGGGGCTGTACATCGTGTACCTGCCGGACGGCGGCACGACGGACTTCGACCTGGGCGAGAGCCGCAGCGCCCTGTCCGTCTCCTGGTACAATCCCCGCACCGGCGGCGCTCTGCAGGACGGCTCCGTCACGCGGGTCGTCGGGCCGGGCAAACCGTCGCTGGGCAATCCCCCGTCCGACCCACAGGAAGACTGGGTCGTACTGATTCGGCCGGCTCGGTGAAGGTGATGAGTCGATGAAATGGTCTCCCCTGCGTTGAAGGAAAGGGACGTATGAAATTCCGTGCAAGATGTTTCGCGATTGTTCTGATGGGACTGCTCGTGCCGGCTTCCATGTCGTGGGCGGGCGAAGTATCGGGGGAACTCAAGACGTGGCACAAGGTCACGGTCACGTTCGACGGTCCGCGGACGAGCGAGACGGCCGATCCCAATCCATTCACCGACTACCGGTTGAACGTGACGTTCTCGAACGGCGACAAGACCTATCGCGTGCCCGGCTACTACGCCGCCGATGGCAATGCCGCCGAGACGAGTGCTGACTCCGGCAACAAGTGGCGGGTGCACTTCGCTCCCCCCGCGCCGGGCCGGTGGACGTACGAGGTCTCTTTCCGCAAGGGCCCGAACGTGGCGGTCGACGACGCCCCCCAGGCCGGCGCCTCCGCCGGTTTCATGGACGGCCGGACCGGCGGCTTCACCGTCGCGCCGACGGACAAGACCGGGCGGGACAATCGTGCCAAAGGCCGGCTCGAGTACGTCGGCGGCCACTACCTGCGGTTCGCCGGCACGGGCGAGTACTTCCTCAAGGCCGGCGCCGACGCCCCGGAGAATTTCCTCGCCTACCGCGACTTCGATGGCGATTTCAAGACCGACGGTCACAAGGACGAGCTCATCAAGGACTGGGCCCCGCACATCCGCGACTGGAGGCCCGGCGACCCGACCTGGCAGAACGGCAAGGGCAAGGGGATCATCGGGGCCGTCAACTACCTGGCCTCGAAGGGCATGAACGTCTTCTCATTCATCCCGATGAACATCGGCGGCGACGACCGGAACGTGTTCCCCTACACGACCTACGACGAGCGGCTCCGCCTGGACGTTTCCCGCCTGGACCAGTGGGAGATCGTTTTCGAGCACGGGACCCGCAACGGAATGTACCTGCACTTCAAGACGCTCGAAACGGAGAACGAGCTGCTGCTGGACAAGGGCGACCTCGGCCCGCAACGCAAGCTCTACTACCGCGAGCTGATCGCCCGCTTCAGCCATCACCTGGCGTTGAACTGGAACCTCGGCGAGGAGATCAACGACGCCACCCACGAGCAGAAGGTCGCCTGGGCGAACTACTTCTGGACGCAGGACCCGTACCGGCACCACATCGTCATCCACAACATGGGCGATCCCCACTACGACCTGCTGGGCGACGCCTCGGCGCTGACGGGCTTCTCCCTGCAGACGAGCAAGCCCGACTTCAGCGAGGTTCACCGCCGGACTCTCGACTACATCGAACGTTCGGTCGCGGCGGGCAAGCCGTGGGTCGTTGCGTGCGACGAGCCGGGCGACGCCACCCACGCGCTGATCACCGACGCCGAGGACCCCACGCGCGACAATGCCCGCAAGAACGCCCTGTGGGGCGTCTTCATGGCCGGCGGGGCGGGCATCGAGTGGTACTTCGGATACCAGCACCCGCACAGCGACCTGACGTGCCAGGACTACCGCACGCGGGAGAAGATGTGGGACCAGAGCCGTTACGCCATCGAGTTCTTCAAAAGGCACGAGATCCCGTTCTGGGAGATGAAGAACGATGACGACCTGACCCGCAACCCGGACGATTACTGCTTCACCAAGCCCGGCGAGCTCTATCTGGTGTACTTCAAGAACCCGGGCGAATTGAGACTGTCTCTGGAATCGGGCGAGCTGACCTACGGCTGGTTCGATCCGAAGACGGGCAAGGGCCTGGACGGCCTGCTCGAGCAGGGCCAGGCCAAGGGGCCCGCCCAGGTCGCGCTCAAGACTCCGGGCGATGGCGACTGGCTGCTGTGCCTGAAGAAAGCCGGCCCGACGGAGCTTTCGTTCAAGGATGTGACCGAGGTTCGAACGCCGGCCGTCGCCGTCGACGAGGCTCCGAAGAGCCCCTATGTGCTCGTCGCGACGCGCGATGTTGAAGCCGTCGCAGGCTCGGACTTCGTGCCGTTCTACAAGGACAACGACCGCAAGGCCCTGGCGATCAACGCCGCCCAGCACAAGGACAAGTTCGCCGCCGCCAGGGCGGTCTTCGCAGGCGCATCCGGCACGTACGACATCACCCTGACGACCCTCACCGAAACCGACGGCGAATCGACCTATCGCCTGCTGATCGGCGGCAAGGTGGTCGGCACGTACACGAATCCCGCGACGCGAAACGATTACCAGCCGGCCGGTCACACCTGGCGGAACGTGGCGGTCAAGAAGGACGATGTGATCCAGGTCGAGTTCAACACGGCTTCCAACAAGAAGCAACCCGAAGGCAGCGGCTTTGCCTACTCCCGCGGTCGGTGGACGCGACTGGCGTTCAGCCCCGCCGGCAAGGGAGACGTGGTCTTCGAAGAGCACAACGGCTTGGTCGCCGGCGAAGCGGAGCTGTTCTCCGAACAGACTCGGACTGACAAGCGAAAGTGGTACATCACGACCGCCGAGAATACGCCGGCCGTCCAGCCCGACGGCGACGACAACCATGCGGCCTCCGCCAGCGCCGGCGCATACATCGAAGTCCTGCCCGACACCCGCCGGACGCACGCGGACAAGCTGATCAATGGCGAGAACTTCTCGAATGAGCACGGGCAGATGGCGGTCGTCTCGTACAAGGTGCACTTCAATACGCCGGGACGGTACTATGTCTGGGTCCGGGCCTACTCCACCGGCAGCGAGGACAACGGGCTGCATGTCGGTCTCGACGGGAATTGGCCCGAGTCGGGGCGGAGGCTCCAGTGGTGCGACGGAAAGAACTCCTGGTGGTGGGAGAGCAAGCAGCGGACCGAGGCCGAGCACTGCGGCGAGCCGTATAAGATCTACCTCGACGTCAAGGAACCCGGCCTGCACATCGTTTCGTTCTCCATGCGGGAGGACGGCTTTGAGTTCGACAAATGGCTGATGACGACCGACCGGGAGATGAAACGCCCCGGCGACGAGGGACCGTCCGTGCGGCTGCGCAAGACCGGCTGGGCCTCATAGTGGATCCATGTTCCGATCAGGAAGGAAAGAGTCTCGAATCATGACACGTACGTATCGAATCGCGGTAGTCCCCGGCGACGGCATCGGCTGGGAGATCGTTCCCGCGGGCATGCAGGTGCTCAACGCGGCCGCCGAACGAATGGGCTTTGCTCTCGCGACCGAAACGTTTCCCTACGGCGCGGCCCATTACCAGAAGACGGGGAAGTTCCTTCCGGACGACGGACTCGACACGCTCCGGAAGTTCGACGCGATCTACTTCGGGGCGGTGGGCCTGCCCGCGGTGGACGATACACTCCCGGCCAAGCTCTTCACGTTCAAGATCCGCAAGGCATTCAGCCAGTACGTGAACTACCGGCCGGCCCGGCTGCTGCCGGGGATCCGAAGCCCGCTGAGGAACAAGACTTCCGCGGACATCGATTTTGTCGTCATCCGGGAGAACACCGAGGGCGAGTTCGTACAGGCGGGTGGGTTCGTACACGACGATTTCGAGTACGGCCTGGCCCTGGATACGAGTGTCTTCACGCGCAAGGGCATCGAACGCGTCGCCCACTACTCGTTCCAACTCGCGCGGCGCCGCCGCAAGAGGGTGACGAACATCACCAAATCGAACACGCTCATCCATTCGCTGGCCTACTGGGACCGCATCATCGAGCAGGTGAGCCGGTCGTATCCGGATGTCGAGTACCGCAAGATGTACGTGGACAACGCTTCCGCGAACTTCGTGCTCCACCCGGAGTACTTCGACGTGATCCTGACGACGAACTTCATCGGCGACATCCTGAGCGATCTCGGCGGCGCGATCATGGGCAGCCTGGGACTCGGAGGCAGCGGCAATATCAATCCCGAAAAGGAGTTCCCCTCCATGTTCGAACCGATCCACGGCTCGGCCCCGGACATCGCGGGCAAGGGGATAGCCAACCCGATTGGAACGATCTGGTCGGGCGTCCTGATGCTGGAGCACCTGGGCGAGAAGGAGGCCGCCGGACTCGTTATGCGAGCCATCGAGAGAACCTTGCAGGACGGGGTGTTGACGACGGACCTGGGCGGGACCGCCAAGACGGTCGATGTCGCCAATTCCGTGATGCAGAATGTCAGAGGCTTGTAGCAGATCATGCCGCGAATCATCGATTTGACGTTGCCCCTGGAGCACGGCCTGCGAGGGGTCTTGTTCGAGACCGCCCGCACGATCTCCGCGCATGGTTGGAACGCAACGACGCTGCACTTGTATTCGCACGCCGGGACGCATATGGACGCCCCGACGCACTTCGCCGTCGGCACGCAGACGATCGACCAGATCCCGCTGGAAAGGTGCATGGGACCGGCGTGGGTTGTGGACCTGACGCCAATCGCGTCCAAGACCCTCATCGACGTTGGCCATCTCGGCGCCGCAGCACATCGCATCCAGCGAGGCGACGGACTGCTGCTGCGGACCGAGTGGAGCCGGCGATACCGCGAGCCGGCGTATCGCGACGAGCTGCCTCGCGTGAGTCAGGCCTTGGCGCAATGGTGCGTCGAGAAAGGGGTCCGCGTGCTTGGTGTTGAGCCGCCGTCTGTGGCGGATGTTCACGACATCGAGGAGTTGACCCGCGTGCACGAGACCCTGCTCGCCGCCGGCGTACTGATCGTCGAGGGACTGGCGAATCTCGACCAGATCCGCAGCGAGAAGGTGACCTTCCTGGCGATGCCTCTGAAGATCGCCGGCGGAGACGGCTCGCCCGTGCGGGCCTTCGCTCTTGAGGACTAACTTGGAAAGGAGCTGATCGATTCCATGAAACAGGGCTACTTTCATCGGGTCGCCGCGCTGACGCCGACCAAGATGTGGATCAACAACGTCACGTGCCAGGAGGCGGACTGGGCGATTGCCGCCGGGGCGATGGGCTGCACGCAGAACCCATCCTATACCTGGAAGATGCTCACCCACGAGACGGGCAAGGACCATGCCCTGGCTCTGCTCGATGAGACGCTCAAGGACAGCAGGGACGACAACGAGGTCGAGTGCATCCTGCAGCGCAAGCTCGTCAAGCGGATCGCCGAGAAGTTCATGCCGGTCTACGAGCGGACGAACGGCCGTCACGGCTACGTCAGCATCCAGGGCGATCCCATCCACGAGGAAGACCCGCAGGTGATCATCGACGAAGGCCGCAAAAACCGCGCGATGAGCCCGAACATCATGATCAAGATCCCCGCAACGAAAGCGGGCCTGGAGGCCATGGGCGTGTTGATCGAGGAGAACACGCCCCTCAATGCGACCGAAGTGATGGGCCTGGCCCAGGTGATCGACGTGTGCGAGATGTACAGGAAGATCACGGCCAGAACCCGCAAGAGGCCCGTCATGTACTATTCGCTCATCACGGGCATCTACGACGAATGGCTGCACAAAGAGGTCGAGGCCCAGGGCATCGAGATCAACCCGGACGTCCTCTTCCAGGCGGGCATGATCATCGCCAAGAAGGTCTACAGGCTGGTTCACGACCGCGGCTACGAACTGGGCTTCATCGGAGGCGGCGTGCGGGGCCTTCAACACTTCACCGAAATGGTCGGCGGCGACGTGTGCATCACGATGAACTGGGGCGGACAGGCCGAGGAACTGCTCAAGCTCGACCTGCCCGTGGTGGCCCGGCTCTTCAATCCCGTCCAGGACCACGTCCTGGATGAACTGCTGACCAAGGTCCCCGGCTTCCGGCAGGCATACATGCAGGACGGCCTGAGCGTCCACGAGTACGAGGAGTACGGCCCAGTACGGTACTTCCGGGACATGTTCGTCAGCGCCTGGCGGAACACACTGACGTTGATTGCAGAGCGCCGACAAGCTCGCAGGTAGGATGGATATCCTGCCGTGAACATCATGGCGAGAGCCTTGGAGCTGTGAAAGGAGCCGTACCTTGTCCCACACACCTGCGAGAATGACCCGGCAACGCTTCATTCTGATCGGCATCCTGTTCTTTCACAGCGTCAATACCTATATGGATCGGGCGTGCATCGCCTCGGCCGTCGATCACATCAGGCGGGATCTCGACATCTCCGGGCAGATGATGGCGCTGGTGCTGAGCATCTTCGCCATCGGTTACGCCCTGTTTCAGATCCCGGCCGGCTGGCTCGCCGACCGCCTGGGCCCGCGCAAGGCGCTCACACTTGTCGTATCCGTCTGGAGCATGTTCACGGCTCTGACCGGGGCGGCTCGCAATGCCCTGCAGATGCTGATCCTGCGGTTCCTCTTTGGGGTCGGCGAAGCGGGGGCCTTCCCGGGCGCGACCCAAGCCTTCTTCCGCTGGCTGCCCGTCAAGGATCGGGGCTTGGCACACGGAATCAATTTCTCCGGCAGCCGCCTGGGGGCGGCCTTCTCGCTGTTCCTCATGCCCTGGCTGATTCGCCAGATCGGCTGGCGATGGACGTTCGGGGTGAACGGTTTGATCGGGCTCGTCTGGGCCGCCGTCTGGCTCATCTGGTTCCGCGACAATCCTCAGGACAATCCCAAGGTCAACGAGGCGGAGCTGGAATACATCGAGAAGGGCCGTGTCAGCGATTTCACCGCGACCGTTCGGTCCTCGTTCGCCGAGGTGTTCACATCGCTGAACATGACCCTGGCGATGGTGCAGTACTTCGCCAGCAACGTGACGTTCTTCATCAGCCTGACCTGGCTGCCCTCGTACCTGAAGAACCAGTGGCCCGACGACCCGCGGGCGATCTACTTCTCCGCGGCCCCGTTGATCTTCGCGGCCTTTGCGAACTGGGTGGCGGGGGCCATGGTCACGCGACTGTTCCAGCGGGGTTACCATATGGGCTCCCGGCGGGCGACGGCCGTCGTGGGGTTCTCGCTGGCGATCCTCGGGCTGCTGCTGGCCACACAGACGTCGGACCTCTATCTGTTCGTCCTGTGGTTCAGTCTGGCGACGTTCGGGGTGGACATGACGCTCAGCCCGAGTTGGGCGTTCTGCAACGACATCGGCGGCGCGAATTCCGGCGCGGTTTCCGGCGCGATGAACATGGTGGGCAATCTCGGAGCTGCGTTGAGCCCGATTCTGTTCTGGTACCTCCTCGACAAGGAGACAGGCAGCGCCAATGTCTTCTTCGTTCTGGCGGCGGCATTGAATCTGATGGCGATCCTTGTGTGGTTCGGCATGGACCCGAATCGCGTCTCCGACCGAAAGCTTTCTCCCGCCGCCATGCGGACGCGGTTCGTCGGCATGCTGGTCGGCCTGATTGCTTTCACCGGCGGCGTCATCGGCTACAATATCTACACATCGGTACGGCAGAAACCCACGCCGGTCATGGAGCCCAACCAAGGCGATCCGGCCGACGTCAACGACGTGAGTGACGCGTCCATCGAATAGAACGAATGATGGGGACGACCCATGCCACGTCCGGAGCGATAGACATGACACAGTTCAAGGGCGTTTGCGTTGGAGCGGGCTATTTCAGCCACTTCCAGTATGAGGCCTGGCAGCGGATCCCCGAGGTGACGATCACGGCCACGTGCAACCGCGATCCGTCGCGCGCCGCGGCGATCATGGACAAGTTCGGCATCGCCCGGCACTACACCGATTACCGCCAGATGCTGGAGGAGGAGAAGCCGGACTTCGTGGACATCATCACGCCGCCTCCCACGCACCTGGAGATGTGCAAGATCGCGGCCGACCTCGGCGTCCACGTGATCTGCCAGAAGCCGCTTGCGCCGACCCTCGACGAGGCCCGCCAGATCGTGCAGTGCACAAGCCAGGCGGGCATACGGTTCATGGTGCACGAGAACTGGCGTTTCCAGCCCTGGTACCGCGAAATCAAGCGTCTGCTCGACGACGGCGCGATCGGCGACAGAATCCACGTCATGACATTCCGCTCCCGCATGGGCGACGGCTGGAGTCAGGACGCCTATCTTAGCCGCCAACCATATTTCCGCACGTACCCACGGCTTCTGGTCTATGAAAACGGCGTTCACTTCATCGACACGTATCGCTATCTGGCCGGTGAGATCCGGCGGGTCTACGCCGTGCTCAAGAGGCTCAACCCCGTCATCGCCGGCGAGGATTTCGGCGTCGTCGTCTTCGACTTCGAGTCCGGCGCCACGGGGCTGTGGGACGCCAATCGCTACAACGAGAGCAACTGCCCGAACCCGCGGTACACCTTCGGCGAGTTTCTCGTCGACGCCAACGGCGGCTCGATCCGGCTGTACAACGATGGTCGGCTCACCGTGCAACCTCTGGGGCAGCCGGAAAAGGAACATGTGTATCCGCATGAGAATCGCGCCTTTGCAGGCGACTGCTGCTACACTACCCAACGGCATTTCATCGACCGCCTGATCGACGGGGGGCCATTCGAGACCGATGGCCCGAACTATCTGCGGACCCTGGCCGTGCAGGACGCGGTCTACCTGGCAGCGAGCAGCGGAACGGCTCAAGTGGTTCTGCCGGTTACTCCCGTAGGGTGCAAGGACTGTCCGATCTAAGCGACTGTGCCAATTGAGCTTATGCCGCAGGGTACAACTATCATCTGATCATAAGTGCCTACTTTAGCTGGCCTTGCGTCACCTCGTGACGAAATCGCTTGCCCGCCGCCCGCCTGTCCAGTAACCTCCAGGTACTATGAAAGAGAACCTCTGGCTCACACTGGTAACGTGCCTGGCCTACTATGTCGACCGAGAACTCTGGAAGGCCATCGACTACCTCAAAGAACAGGTCCGAGTCCTGAGGAAGCAGCAGGAGAAGGACAAACGCATTCTGCTGAACGACCGCCAGAGGATCAGGTTGGCCGTGAAGGCCAAGCGCCTGACGCGAGAACTCCTGGAGGCAACCACGGTCCTGTTCACGCCCGAGACCGTGCTGGGATGGTATCGCAAGCTCATCGCCCAGAAATATGACGGGAGCCAGAACTGCAAGAATCCAGGCCGGCCGAAGGTATCGCAGGAGATCACCGATCTCGTGATCCGATTCAAGAAGGAGAATCCGTATTGGGGTACACCCGAATCCGCGATTACATCATGCACCTCGGACATAAGATCGGCAAAACCACGATCAAGAACATCCTCCTGGAGAACGGCTTTGATCCCGAGCCAGACCTGACCCGCAAGACCACCTGAAAGGAGTTCATCAAGAGCCACCGGAACGATTTGGCCGCGTGGGACTTCTTCTGGGTTGAACTATTGGTCTTGGGCAAGCTCGTCCGCTGCATGCTGTTCTTTGCCATAGACGTAGCCACCCGCAAAGTGGAGATCCTCGGCCTGCATGCCCAGCTAACCGGCCCCTGGATGGAGCCGGTGGAATTGCCTCCACGCAGTCACAATTTGAATTCCCACGCGGAACGCTTCGTGCGGTCCATCAAAGAGGAGTGTCTCGATCACCTGATCCTCTTCTCCGAGGAGCAACTCCAGTACGTCCTGACTGAGTACCTCAAGTACTATCATCACGAGAGGATTCACCTTCCGCTCTTACCCCGCCATCTCTCGTCACGGCTTCAGAGATAACCCGAATTCGCGGATTCGGGGTTTGAAACGAGATATTGTCAAATGTTGTGGATGAGATTTCTGGCTGACGCCTTCTCTGTCGG
>CALEZT010000213.1 GCA_937927975.1 uncultured Phycisphaerales bacterium | reverse complement strand
ACCACCGAGATCTACACTCTTTCCCTACACGACGCTCTTCCGATCTCCAACAGTTTTTTCAAGGCCCCCTATCGTCTCGGAGGGCAGCGTCGATCTTTTCGGCCTGGGTTCGCCTGGAGACCTCCTCTGGAATCGCGATGTGAGGACCTTCCAGGCCGTCGGCGATCTCTTTGCGCAGGATTCGGCCGTCTTTGTACCGGACGAAGCCGGGCGGGATTCCTGGGGACTCCTGGGGCCGCTGGACTGTTGGCTCTGGGCGGGGCTGGATGGCGGTCGTGGCGATGGTGCCGATGGTGCCGATGACGAGCAAGAAGACGAAGACTACAGCAAAAACACCGATTGAGAAAAGGATCGGAGCGATGATGATGCCTAGGGAGACGCCGAGCCCGGCCTTGAACGCGCTTCCTACGGAGACCTCGTGTTTCGTTGTTCTCGGACCTTGCGGCGGTGGTTGCACGATGACCGGGAGTTGTCGTTTCTGTGGCACCGGAACGGGCGGTGCTGGCGTGGCGAGAGGAAACTCCAGCCCTTTGATGGTGGTGACCGGGTACCACTTCCCTCCGAGCGTTCGAGCGTGCGCGGTTCGTGGAATTTTGCCAGACCTGACCAAGTTCTTGAGTTCTTGCGACGTGAGAGGTCCAAACTCGCGACCTTCAATTGCGACGTACCACTGCGACATTGGCCTGTCCTTTCCGTGCTACCAAAACGGTGACCTATCTTTACGGTAGCATCGCGGCGTCGGCGACGCAACAGGTGCGATGGATTCATTCTGTCGTATATTCACCCGCGTGCATGTATTGGTTAAAAGAGCGAGCGGCTGTTAACCGCTAAGTCCAAGGTTCGAGTCCTTGTCGGGGAGTTCACCACCGGAGGATTCGACAATGCCAACCGAACTTAAGCCGGCAACGGCCAAGCGAAATGCTGTTTTTGCTGACAATCTGCGGCGCATTCGCCGATCTCGCGGGATGAGTCAACAGCAGGTGGCCGATTCTGTCGGCGTGACGTTTCAGCACGTGTCGGCCTGGGAGCGCGCACGATACGGGATATCGGCAGAACACCTCGATCTCCTGGCCGAAGCGCTGGGGGTTTCCGCACAAGAACTCATCTACTAACCCCCCGGATGTGATAGTCTTTCTAAATTTTCCGGCAAATTCTTCTGTAGCGTAACTCTTTGCGCGACTTGGCCTTTCAGCGGAAGTCGCGAATACCAGAAAAGTTTTTCTTGAATTCCATCCGCTCGCGCGTTGCAAACTAATAGATTTTCTATTAGTCTACGTACCATCAAACGCAAACGAGTTTTCTCAATCATGGAGGTCCGAGACATGGCATCCGCTTTTATGACCTACACTTGCCTGCAACTAGCTTCAGGCACCCAAGGTTGGCGGCATGGTAGACTCGACTCCATCACTATCGGAGTTCGCCAGCGAGTACTACAACTCGCGACTGGATGTGTGCGAACGGCACAAAAGGCAAGTTCTTTACACGGTCGACCAGTTAAACTCGTTTGCGACGGAGATCACTGCTTCCGATCTCTCAGAGGAACTGGTCGGCCGTTTTCTTTCGTCTCTTTCGTGTTCCCCAGCAACAGTAGACGGCAAGAGGTCGTGTCTTCTTGCCGTATGGCGTGCAGCGTGGGAAGCTGGCCTGGCCGACCGACCGCCTCGCGCGAAGCTGATACCGAAGCCGAGAGTGCCAGACCAGATACCGGAAGCATACACGCTGGCAGAGATGCGAGCGATTCTACAGGCAGCGGCCATTCTCGAAGGAACGACGGAGGGGATCCCCAGTGCTGGTTTCTGGGGGTCCCTGATCCGTGTGGCATACGAGACGGGTGGCAGAGTCGGGGCCATCATGCGGACTCGCAGCGAGGACTTCGACGAGCGGGCCGGATGGCTGATTCTACGAGGCTCGAACGACAAGACCGGAAAGACGCACTTTTTTACGCTGACACGCGAGACTACAGAAGCAATCTCCTTGACCTCACCGTGCGGGCGATTGTTCCTTTGGCCTTGGTCGAAAAGTCAATGCTGGCTTTCTCGGCAACTTGTCCGATTGATTCTGATTCCGGCCGGTGTTCGATACGGACGCGGTCGGGGCGGAGTTTTCCACAAGTTTCGGCGAACGGCCGGCACATTGTGCGAGGCGAATGGCGGAGACGGCGCACGTCTCCTTGGCAATACTCGGGCCGTTTTCGAGCGGCACTACCTGGACGGGCGGCTGGCCGGCAACGGTCAATCTCAGTTCCTGCCTCGTCTGTAACGGAATCTTCGCGGCAATAGGACGCCGCACTACACCCATAAACTTAACGAAACACCAACTCGGTGGGTTCGACGCTACCGGTACGCCGTGAGAGCCGCTAGCGTGACGCCGATTCTGTCAGTCGGCACTATCCACGGCCTGAGACGCAAAGACCTCCTTATGTCCCCGGTCGGCCTGTCGACCTTCCGACCGGGGACGGGGGGAGGGATAGAACGAACGACGAACGAGAACGATGGCACCGAAACCCAAATACGCTTCGACACAGTTGGAACGCCGCGAAGAGCTCGAGGCTTGGCGTGAGGTTCAACGATTGAACCGGCATGTGGCCACAGCGCACCAGGCCGAGAAGGTACAGATGTGGGACGCGATCCACGTGATCGAGTCGATCTGCGCTCATCGGCTGGCGGTGCTGGCGAACGTCGCGGCGCCTGTAGGAGACTGACATGGACCTGTTTTTTCGCATGGTATTGATCCCCGGCACGGTGGCCCTGGGATTGCTCGCGCTTGGGTGCCCGCCGTTCGGCGTGGCGGTCGGGTGCGGGATCGGAGCGTTTCTCGCGCTTGCCGGTTGCGGCCGCGCGAGCCGGTAAGCCTGAGAGCCGGTAACGATCCAGGTACGCACATAGCGGTTCTCCTTAAGCCCGGCCGGGTCTGTTCGGTTACATCCCGCCGGCCGGGTGAAGGAGGCAATCACGGAAGAGGGAACGGAGAAGTGGGCCCCGCCGGCGACATGGCAGTCAGCATGACGCAGCCGGCGGGGTTTTTTGAGCAACTCATTGTTTTTGAAAGGAGACGCGAATGGACTGTAAACCGAAGAACGTCGAAAGCTTCTACGCGAGCAACATTCACCAAGGCGGTGGATACCAACCGGCTGGCCAGGTCGACATTAGTCTCGTCGAGATGCCGACGACAAACGACACGATGGACGGACCGCGACACAACGCCGGCCCGGCCGGTCGAATCTACCTAGATGAAAGAACGCGGTTCCGCGACCAGGCGGCGGCGAGTCCGGCCGACGCTCTGGCGATGCGGCTGGGGTATTTGATGCGGGCCTTCGTCCAGGGACAACTCACGACGGCGGAATACACGCAGCGGTCGAGTGAACTGCTCGACGAGTGGGATGTGCTGGATCGACGCGACGACGCCAACCCGAACAGCGATTGCGAGCCGGTCGAGTTCGACGGCCTGGCGGTCGCCGATCTGGATGGGGAGGTGGCATGATGGATAGACCGATCGAACTCGACATTCGACCCTGGGACGACTTCGGGGCGTTTTGCCTCGACGACGATGAGCGGCTGAACTACGCGCGGATGCTCGACGAGGCGGTGGCCGCGTGCGACGGT
The DNA here is from genome assembly GCA_937927975.1 of uncultured Phycisphaerales bacterium. Classification (GTDB taxonomy): domain Bacteria; phylum Planctomycetota; class Phycisphaerae; order Sedimentisphaerales; family Anaerobacaceae; genus PLanc-01. The sequence continues at coordinate 3,418 of CALEZT010000213.1, read as the reverse complement.
GGCCGGTTCGACCGCGCCAAGTCGCTGATCGAAAACGTCCGCGACAACTTGCGGCTCGATGCCGGGGAGGCCGTATGATGACGCTGGAACTGGCGGTCTCGCGGCTGGTCGCGGCCGGGATGCGGCTGGTCCTGGTCGCGCGCAACGAGCGCAGCGATGGGAAATGGTGCACCGTCTGCGGTGCCGTCAAGAAGGGACAGCGGTACGACCACGCACCTGGTTGCCCCGTCGCTGAAATGGAACAGGCAATTTACCAGGCCACGCAATCGCTGATTTGGCATGAGGAATAGACTGCAATTGAAGGAATCGTGTCGCGTCTGGTCGAGTCAGGTCCAATCCGGTCGAGTCAGCACGCGTCAACTCAAGGTTTACCCCCGGCGGTTTCCCGGTTCGAGTCCGGGGCGGGGGAATCGTGTCATGTCTCGTCTAGTCTCGTCAAGTCGCGTCGCGTCCGGTCGAGTCTTGTCCGGTCCCGTCACGTCGTGGTTTGTCGAGTCGTGTCAGCACCTCTCAACTCAACTCAAGGTTTCTAAAATGTCAGACGACAAACCCCACATCTCCACCACGCAGATCAACATGTTCTACGCCTGCGCCGAGCAATGGCGGCGGCGGTACCTCGAAGGCGAGATCAGGCCGCCGCGAATTTCGATGTTGGTCGGCACGGCGTTGCATGTGGGTGCCGAGACGAACTGGCGTCAGAAGATCGAGAGCCGCCGGGACCTGCCGGTAGCCGAGATCGTCGACGCAGCCGTCGCCGGGTTCGAACAGCGGAAGGCCGAGGACGGCTACGAACTGGACTCGGTCGAGTGCCGGCGCGGCGGGTCGGTGGTGCTGGGGGAGGCGGTCGACACGGTGGCCGACCTGGCAAAGGTCCATGCAAAACGGCAAGCGCCCGAGTACCAGCCGACCGAGGTCGAGACGCGGACCACGATTCACCTCGATGAGGCGTCACACGACATCCTCGCGGTGACAGACCTGCGGACTGAGGACGGCCAGGTGGTCGACCTCAAGACGACGCGGCGGAAGATGGCGCAATCGGCTGTCGATACGTCGCTGCAACTGACCACGTACTACGCGGCCTACTGCGTCGATCACGACCGGCCGCCTGAGTCGGTGGCGTTCGATGTGCTGACCATCGGCTCGAAGGCCATCGACAGGCATAAGCTGGAATCGAAGCGGGACGCCAGCGACTTAAGCGCTCTGGCGAATCGGGTCAACATGATGCTTCACGCCATGGCGCAGGGGGTCTTCCTGCCGACGACGCCCGACGATTGGCGATGTACGCCCGCATGGTGCGGGTACTATGAAACCTGTCCTTACGTATCTAAAAGAAAGTGAACGAACCAATGGGAACGAATCTACTCCCCTACGCCGACGAGCCGGAAGTGCTCTCACAGAACGGCGAACTCATCCCGAGCGGGAGCCGTGCCATTCAGATGCGGACCGAGTACGCGACGGCCATGTCGGTACAGAAGCCGCGAAACCTGGGGGTCGTGGCGCAGAGGCTCATGGACGAAGCGGACCTGGCCGGAGAGCGGTTCTACTACGGCTGGGGCGCCGGGAAGGACCGCGTCGAGGGTCCCAGTATCAAGTTGGCGCTGGCCGCGGCGCGGTGCTACGGCAACATGGCAGTCGAACTGGGAGCCGTACAAGAACTTTCGGACTGCTGGATTTTCACCGCCTCGGTGGTGGACCTGGAAACCGGCTTCACGCTTTCACGACAGTTCCGCCAGTCGAAGAAGTGGACCGTCCACGGGAAATTCGACAACGAACGCAAGGACGACATCCGGTTTCAGATCGGCCAGTCGAAGGCGATCCGGAACGTGGTCCTCAATTCGATGCCGGTCGGACTGATCGACAAGGCCATCGCCCAGGCGAAAAAGGGGGTCCGCAATTCCATCGAGCAGTACATCGCCGGCAACGGCAAGGTGAAGGCTATCGACGTGCTGGTCTCGGAACTGAAGAAGCACGGCGTGGATCCGCAAGACATCTGTAACCGCTTCGGCGTTTCGGACACGAAGGCACTGGACGTCGACCAACTGGTCATCATGCGTGGCGACGTGGCCGCGATCTTCGACGGCGCCGAGATGGCTGAGACGCTGTACCCGAAGATGCCGAAGGCGTCTGCCTCACTGAGCGACCTGGCCGGGAAAGCGGCCATCCCGGAAGCGGCCGGCCAGGCCGTGAACGTCGTGCCGGAGGCAACTGCCGAGGAATCCTCGGGCGTTCGAACTGACCAGGAATCCCGGACGGTTGACGCGCCTGGGACGAACCCAGAGCGGACAGCACTGTACACCGAGGTGTTCCCGACACTCGCGACAAAGACGGAGGTGCAGGAGTTAGCCGAAAAGGCCAAGGCGGACGACAAGCTCTTCCCGGCGGATCGCACCGTCGTCGACAAGGCCGCACAGAAGCGGCTGTTGGAGATCAGTAAGGGGCGTGGAAGTCGTAGTAATGGTGGCGAATGACGCATAAGAAATACAAGACTCATGACGATCGCCGCGTACAGGTGGCTCAGTCGTTCAACGACAAGTTTGGCACGTTCATAGTCGAAGGGCACACGCTGTCACTCAAGCGGTACAAGTCGGCGTCGCTGCCGATGCGGGATACCTCTGCAGCCGCTCAGGCCGACCTTGATACCTACGCGGAGAAGATGAAATGGACCCCAATCACACAGGAGAACACGGATGAATAATCAGCGGGAAGCGATAGAACTGGAAAACGTCGGGCCTATCGAGGCTTTGCGGATTCCTTTGCCGCCCAATGGCGGCGTGGTGGTACTCTCGGGCCGAAACGGGGCCGGGAAATCAACGGCGCTCGAGGCGACGGCCTCGGCACTGCGCGGCAAGGGCCAGATACCGCTTCGCGACGGCACGCTCAAGGGCCGGGTGGAGGTCGCCGGAGCGACGATCCGAATCGGGAAGAGCACTCGCCGTGCCGGGGAGGCGGAAGTCGAGCACCTCGAAGGACGGTTTTCCGTCGCGGACTTAGTCGACCCCGGGATCAAGGCGCCGGAGGCGGCGGATGCGAAGCGGATCAAGGCGCTGGTGACACTGGCCGGCGTGAAGCCGACGCCGGAACTGTTCGCGGAGGTCTTCGGCGAGGACGCTGAACAACTTCCGGTTGATACCTACGGAGACGACCTCGTTGCGGCGGCCGACAAGGCGAAGCGATTCTGGGAGGAAAAGGCCCGCTCCGCCGAGCGGCTCGCCGACACCGCCATTGCGAAAGTCGCGGCCTTGCGTTCGCAGATCGAGGACGTCGACCTGGAAGCAGAGACCGATGCGGAGGTGCTCAGCCAGGCACATCAACAAGCGGTCGTTCATCTCGCCACGCTGCGAGAGCGGAACCAGGCGGCCGCGAAGCTCTACGAGATCGGAAGAGCGTCGTGTAGGGAAAGAGTGTAGATCTCGGTGGT
>CALEZT010000212.1 GCA_937927975.1 uncultured Phycisphaerales bacterium | reverse complement strand
CTCGCCCAGCTCGACGCTCACGTAGAGCATGATCATCGCGGTAAGGAAGATGCGGATGATATTGCAGGCGACCGCGACCGGGATGCTCGACGCCAGCAGGATGGCCTTATGCCACCGGGGCCGCTTGACCATATAAGCAATGAAGGCCGCGACAATGATGAAAGCGGTAAGCATCCGAAGCCCGCTGCAAGCCTCCGCCACGGCCATAGGCGTGTTGTCGCCCAGCATCACAACATTCCCCTGCTGGCTCACCCGCGTCCCAACCACCTCCAACAAGAACACAGATCCCGTGGTGGCGAGCCTCTGGAGTGGGCCGCCGATCACCCTGTGCAGGCTCTCGGGTAAGGGAAACATCAGAAACAGAAAGAGCAGAATCCACGAGACTTTTCGCAGCACCTGCCAGCCTGCGACCAGAAGGACTAGACCCGCGATGGTCAGAACGATTGCATATTGCATGGCGGACCAAGCCATGAACAGATATCCATAGGCCCGCACCATCTGCGACAGAAGAAGCAGGCCTATCCCGCCCCACCAACAAGGAACGAGCGAACATTGTCTGAGCGCTCTTCTCTCTCGCCACACAAGAAAAACAGCAACCGGCGGAACCAGTTGCCCGGCGGAATAGTCACTGCTCGCCTGCCATTCACGAAAGAGGCTCAGCACCAGTCCCCGATATGCCCAAACGGTCGCGGCGACCATCACAAGTACCGACAAGATGAAGGCAAACTCGCCACCAGAGATCCTACTCATCCCAGACAGGGGCAAAGCCCGAGAATTCCGCTTGGGAGGTCGCACTAAGCTCGGCGCCATATCACTTCCCTTCTCTTGAGCTGGACCGAGCCACGCTTTGTTCCGCATTGGCTTGATGATGGGTGAACAACTGAGCTATTGGCTCAGCCGATTCGACGGCAAAAGCAGAAACAAGATCCGTCCCCCAATCGGAAGCCTGGATTCCCACATCATCCGTGGCAATCTGCACTTGCACGGCATAGCCTATGGAGTCCGAACCACGCCAGACCTTCCGCCGCAACTGCGAGACATCGCCACAGTACTCTCCATCCACGATGTAGTAGTGCAGGACCGTCTTCTCGCTGTTGTTCAATCCGCCGCGAGAGAACTGGAATATGGTACATGGTAGGGTCTTCCCATCTACCAGCCTCAAGACCACAGAATGGCGATCATCAAGTGTCCAGCCACTGGCCAAATAGCACACCTCGGGCCGATGAGCCACCAAAGCCCGCGCTGCACCGCCAGTCGCGACATATAATCCAATGGATTCCAGCCCACTGTCGCGTTGGTATTGACGATTTATGCGTGCATCGGTTCCCGTAGCTCGAGCGACAGCTTCATCCATAGGGATATCCCGGCCCGTCCAATTCCCAATCTGAAACGGGAATCGTTCCAGCACGGCAGGGTCAATTGGAGCCCTTGTAAGCGAGGATGACGCACGTACTACCATCGTGCGATACGCAAGATCAGAAATGAAGACTATCACCGCGGCAGCCATTGCGGCTGCAATCAAGGGTTTGAGGCTTTGGTTGTTGTCTATCTCCATCAGGGTCTCCCGTCCGAGGGCTGCATCCCAAGGTTTCAGTCTGACAGACAGTCAACTGCCGCTACTTGGATTCACTCGGAACATGCTCCCGTTTGCCAGCGATTGAAACCATACACTGCTGCAAGACCCGTGCAAGAAACACGAAGCTGTTGACGTTACGACGCCACATTCGTCTGGGTTCGGTGACAAGGCGGTAGGCCCATTCGATCCCAAGGGCCCGCATCCACTTCGGGGCCCACTTCACACGGCCCGAGTGGAAATCGAACGCCGCGCCGACGCCGATCAGAGCCGCGGCGTCGATCCTGCCGAGGTGCTCGGCCATCCATTTTTCCTGTTTCGGAGACCCGAGTCCGACCCAGACTACGTCGGGCCTGGCGGCATGGATCTTCTCGACGATTTCCGCGTCCTCTTGCGGCGTAAGGTCTCGAAACGGAGGGCAATGAACGCCAGCCACGTCCAAACCTGGATACCTGGACGAAAGCCTCTGGGTGAGAGCCTCTGCCACGCCGGGGGCCCCGCCGTAGAAGAAGTGCCTGAGCTTTTTTTCGCGACCCCAGTCGCACAGCCTGAGCATGAGCGTGGGACCACTGACACGGCCCGAATGCCGGTAGCGAAGCAGCTTGGCCGCCAGAATGATCCCCACTCCATCGGGCAAAGTCAGCGTCGCGCCCTGCGTGGCCTCCATCAATCGCAAATCATCTCGGCACATCAGGACGCTGTAAGGGGGCGTGAGCGTGACATAATGCCACTCCTTGCGCTCCCGCCAGCGCACCAACTCGGTCATCACGTCTCGGTACGACACGAGGCTAAAGTAGATGCCCAGAATGTTGTGCGTCTTGGCATCCGAGTCCTGCCTGCATGAGCCTGGCGCTCGATGCGGAGATTGCGCGTTGCGTAGCTGGGTCATTGGGGTTCCGGGCTGGCGGTCTGAGTCTCTCTCTTGAGCCGTCAACTCGCTTCGTGACCGACGTGCCCACAAGGAAAGAAATCGCAGGCCTACATGGGCTGGCCGAAGGCCTGCGACACGAAATCTCTCAACCGACCGTCTCCAAGACGGGAACCGGTTCTGAGGTTTTCACTTGCGGCACTGCGTCCGATCCGCCTGCCTCCGCCGGTTACCGCGGCTTCGAATGGCGTCTCTTATCTTTGATCCGAAGACCGACCATGGCCAGGGCCAGCAAGGTGAACGGGACGAAGTACTCCATGGCGCCAGACGCCCCGGCCGCTGCCGGCGAGAGCGAGCAGCCACCGCCGCCGCTGCTGCCGCCCGTGGGCACGATTCCCTCTTCCACTTCGCCTACGACCGCGTACGGCGTGAAGTGCGTCGTCTGGAACCGCAGGGCGTGGAGCGTCGAGGACAGGGCCACGTACTGGATGTTCGTGATGCCCTGCTGGCTCATGGCCCCGGTCATCGTATCGTACCAGTACGGCTGAGGCGGATCGCCGGGGAAGTCGGCGACCGCGTAGGGAATCGTGATGGTCACCGGCGCCTCAAACTGCAGACCGCTGGGCCCGAACTCGTAGGGCAGGATATCCGCGGGCAGGCCGGGCTCGAGATTCCAGATCCTGGCGATACTGACGGTGACATCGTACGCGCACGCGCCGGCCGGGATCACCACCGACACATCGTCCAGTTGCGTGGGCGACGCGACGCCGACGGTCCCGCCCGTGGCGCCCACGACCATCCGCACATCCAGCGGCGTCGGCTCCACGAAGGTGCTGGCCGCGAAGTAGATCTCGTCCTTGGCGTTTCGCTCGTCCGTCCAGACCACGTAGGGTCGCCCGAACAGATCGACGCCGATGCACGGCTCGGTCTGGTTCGTGCGGGTCCAGCCGTCGCCGACGAACAGGTTCGTCACGCTGCCGTCCTTGATCTCCGCGGCGTAGAGGTCCGTGTCCAAGCCGTCCGCGGCGTTGCGGAAGTCCTGCCATGCCGCGAACACCCTCGCGGTCCCGCCGGAGCCGGCCGCCACGATGGCGGGCGTCCGCTGGTCCGCGGAGGACGTGTCGTCGATGATGTTGATGCCCGCCAGCGGACTGGCCGGCAGACCGATCGAAGTCCCATAGAAGACATCGTCCTGGTTGTCCACTCGATTCACCCACACGAAGTGAAGCGAGTACCCGCCCGGCTCGGCGGCGATATCCGGAGCGGACTGGCTGCCTACGCCGGTTGCGACCGCGACGTTCGTCCACGGCCCGCTGCTGGAGGCCGCGCCGTAGACATCCGCGGCGCCGTTGCGGAAATCGGTCCACACGAGGTAGACCCCATTGGCCCCGTCCACCGCGATGCGAGGCCCGATCTGGTCCTGAACGTTCGAGGTCACGCATGCGACCGTCTTGGAGGCGAAGTGGGTGCTCGAACTGGCCACGTAGATATCCTGATTGCCGGCCCGATTGTCCTGCCAGGCGATGTAGGCGTAGCTGGGCGACCGGGCATCGACCGCGATCACAGGGTTCGTCTCGTCGTTGGTGAAGTCGGTCGCCTCGGCCTCCGACGACCAGGTGACCCCGTCGGCCGAGGTGCGAAGGTAGATGTCCCAGTTGCCCCGCCGATTGTCCTGCCAGACGACGAACAGCCGCCCGTCGGGGCCGATCGCGATGTCCGGATTGCACTGGTCCGAGGCGTTCGAGGTCAACTGGATCGGACCGCTGAACTGTTCCTGGCCCGACGTCAGGCGAGAAATGTAGATGTCCCGCGAGCCCGCATCGCCCGCGTGCCAGACCACCCATACGTTGCCGCCGGCGTCGCAGACGGTCGCGGCTCCCCCCTTGTCCAGCCCATCCGGCCCCCAACTGGCGCAGTGGTTGCTGCCGAAGGTACGCATCTGCGTCCGGAAGGAGTAGGACTGCTGGGCCATCGCGTTGCCCGCCAGGTCCGCGGCGTTGACCGTCACGGCGACCGTCGAATCGTAGTCGAAGTCCTCGACCGGCTGAAATGCGTAGACATAGTGCGCCGGCGTTCCCACCCGACGGCACACGCCGTGATCGCCGCTGACGCTGGCAACGTTGCCGGCGTATACGACGTTGTCATTGACCCGAATGCTCACGGTATTGGCGTCCACGCCGTCGCCGGAATCGGTAATTCGCAGGAGGACCAGGGAGTTCAGCGGAACCTGAATCGCGTCGGCCAGAGGCGAAAAGCCAAACAGAACCGGGGCCTCATTGTCGTTGCTGACGGCCGTGAAGTGGGCCGTGACCGACTTGTTGCTGGTCATGGTCAACGTCGCGGGATTCGAGCTTCCGGTCAGGTCGCCGGACCACCCGGCGAATTCGTATCCCTCCGCCGGCTCGGCGGTCAGGGCGACGACGTCGCCATGGTTGTACGTTGCCTGACTGGGGTTCTTCGTTACCGTGCCGTTGGCGGATGTGACGCTCAGGGTGTACGTGTTCAAGGCAAAGGCCGCGGTCACGGACTTGTTCGAGTCCATCGTGACCGTCGTGGAGGTCGCCGTTCCGGAGGCATCGCCCGACCAACTGGCGAAGCTGTATCCGACCGATGGAACCGCGGTCAGGGTGACGACCTCGCCATGGGCGTAGGTCGCCCGAATCGGGTTCACCGTCACCGAGCCGTTGGAGGCGCTGACCGAAAGCGTGTAGGCGTTGGCGGTGAAGCCGGCCGTCACGGACTTGTCGGCGTTCATGGTGATGGCGACCGTCGCAGTCGAGCCGGATGCGTCGCCGGACCAACCGCTGAAACTGTAGCCTGTTGCCGGAACGGCCGTGAGAGTGACCGTCTCGCCATGGGCGAAACTGGCCTGGTCCGGCGTTCGCGTCACCGATCCATTCGTCGCGTTCGTTTGCAGAGTGTACGTATTGGTGGCGAAGGCAGCGGCCACGGTCTTGTTCGAGTCCATCACGAGGGTCGCGGGATTGGCGCTGCCCGTCAGATCGCCGGACCAATTCACGAAGTTGTAGCCCTCCGCGGGGACTGCCTGCAACGTGACCGTCTCGCCGTGGTTGTAGGTGCTCTTGTCCGGGTTCTTGGTGATCGAACCGTTTGCGCCGCTGGTATTGAGCGTGTAGCTGTTGATCGTGAAGCCCGCAGCGACCGATTTGTTGCCGTCCATTGTAATCGTTGCAGACGCCACCGTGCCGGACAGGTCTCCCGACCAGGAACTGAAGCTGTACCCGGTCGCCGGTACCGCGGTCACAGTGACCGTCTGACCGTGCGTGTAGGTCGCCTGATTTGGGCTCTTCGTTACCGTGCCATTGGCGGAACTGATGTTCAGGGTGTACGTGTTCAACACGAAGGCCGCGGTGACAGACTTGTTCGAGTCCATCGTGACCGTCGTCGAAGCCGCCGTTCCGGAGGCATCCCCCGACCAACTGCTGAAACCGTAGCCGGCAGACGGAGCCGCGGTCAGGGTGACGACCTGGCCATGCGTGTACGTCGCCTGACTCGGGCTGGCCGTCACCGTGCCGTTGAGGGCGCTGACCGAAAGCGTGTAGGCGTTGGCGGTGAAGCCGGCCGTCACGGACTTGTTGGCGTTCATGGTGATGGCCACAGTCGCAGTCGTGCCCGATGCATCTCCGGACCAACTGCCAAAACTGTAGCCTGTCGCCGGAACCGCCGTAAGAATCACCGTCTCCCCATGGGTGTAACTGGCCCGATCCGGCGTTCGCGTCACCGATCCGTTTGTCGCGTTCGTCTGCAGGGTGTACGTATTGGCCGCGAAGGTGGCGGTCACCGACTTGTTCGAATCCATCACCAGCGTCGTAGGACTGGTGCTGCCCGCCAGATCGCCGGACCAATTCACGAAGTTATACCCCTCGGCGGGGACTGCATGCAACGTGACCGTCTCGCCGTGTGTGTACGTGCCTTGGTTCGGGTTCTTGGTGATCGAACCGTTCGCAGCGCTGGTATTGAGCGTGTAGCTGTTGATCGTAAAGCCCGCAGCAACCGACTTGTTGCTGTTCATCGTGATCGTGACAGATGCCGCTGTGCCAGTGATGTCTCCCGACCAGGAACTGAAGCTGTACCCGGTCGTCGGAACCGCGGTCAGAGTGACCGTCTCGCCATGGGTGTAACTGGCCCGATCCGGCGTTCGCGTCACCGATCCGTTCGTCGCGTTCGTCTGCAGGGTGTACGTGTTGGCCGCGAAGATGGCGGTCACCGACTTGTTCGAATCCATCATCAGCGTCGTAGGACTGGTCGCACCCGTCATGTCGCCGGACCAATTCACAAAGTTGTACCCATCAGCGGGGACGGCCTGCAACGTGACCGTCTCGCCGTGTGTATACGTGCCTTGGTTCGGGGTTTTTGTGATCGATCCATTCGTGGCGCTGGTATTGAGCGTGTAACTGTTGATCGTGAATCCCGCAGCGACCGATTTGTTGCTGCTCATCGTGATGGTGACAGATGCCGCTGTCCCGGACAGGTCTCCCGACCAGGAACTGAAGCTGTACCCGGTCGCTGGAACCGCGGTCAGAGTGACCGTCTCGCCATGGGTGTAACTGGCCCGATCCGGCG
>CALEZT010000211.1 GCA_937927975.1 uncultured Phycisphaerales bacterium | reverse complement strand
AACCCAGCGCCGCAACTCTGACCCTGGGGACTCCTCATAGCGCTGTCGTACTAGTCCCATTCGGCGAAGATGGTGAGCAGCCGGATCTCACGGCCCGCGTCGAGTACGGCCAACGAGGACAGGTCATGGCGCATCGACTCGACGAGATGCAGTTGCTGGTAAACGTCCTGGAGCGGGACACGGCCGTGCGGATTGAGCCAAACGCGGAGGCGGCGGCCGACGGATTCATTCAGGACGGCCTGCGCGACCCCCAGCCCATCGTTAGCGAAACGATCAAACCGGTCATGGGACTCTATTGATGCCTGAACTCATCGTCGAAGAACGGATCACCTTTGCGAGCGGCCCGCTCCGGCTGGCCGGCGTGCTCGCGTATCCTGAGGAGACAGCGCCCGAGCGGGCGGTGCTGCTGTGCTCGCCGCATCCGCATTTCGCCGGCGACATGAACAACAACGTAGTCTCCGTCGTGGCCCGGCGTCTGGCGGCCCATAGCGTGGTGCTGCGATTCGACTATCGCGGCGTCGGCGACAGTGAGATTGCCCTGGACTCGGAGGAGTCGGCCTTCGACTACTGGACCGAGGTGGAGGAGACGAAAGACTATACCGAAGCGGTCACGGACGTGGCGTCCGCCGCCCAGGTCCTGCTGGAAGCTGTGGGTTCATTGGATATCGAGTTTTCCGTGGTCGGCTACTCCTTCGGCGCGGCCACGGGCATGCTTTTCGCCCGGGGGGACGACCGGGTCCGCAGGATGGTAGGAATCGCGCCGCCCTTGGGCAGGGTGTCATTCGAGTTTCTCGCCGGCGGTGGCAAGCCGAGCCTGCACCTGGTGGGCAAGAAGGATTCTCTCTACCGCGAGGACAAGGTCGGGGAATTCCGCCGTCTGACTCAACCTGCCGGTCGGGTGGTGGTTCTGGAAGAGGGCGACCACTTCTTCCGGGGAGACGAGGACAGACTCGCTCAGGAGGTCGAGGCCTTCCTGCGCGAGCCATGCGCAGCATTGTGACAAAGGAACGCAATATGAGTCTGGATCGCAAACCGGAAATCCTGGCGCCCGCCGGCACGTTGGAGGCGGTGCAGCAGGTTATCGAAGCCGGCGCTGACGCCGTCTACGTGGGCGGCAAGGGCCTGAACATGAGGCAGCATCGGGCCAGCTACAATCTGACGGAGCCGCAGATCGCTGAGGCGATCGAGTTCGTTCACAGCAAAGGCAAGCGACTGTACTTCACTCTCAATAGCCTGATCCTCGATTCCCAGATCGGCCAGTTGCGAAGCACTCTGTCTATGCTCGGCCGCGTGACCCCTGACGCGATTATCGTCCAGGACTTGGCCGTGGCCAGTCTCGCCCGCGAGATCTGCGTGCAGATTCCGCTCCACGCCAGCACGATGATGAACGTCCACAACGCCGAGACCGCCCTGGCGCTGAAGATGATGGGGTTCGCGAGGATCATCCCTTCGCGAGACATCCCGCTCCACGAGATCCGCCGCATCCACGAGCAGTCCGGGCTCGAAATGGAGTGCTTCGTGCACGGCGACATGTGCATCTCCCAGAGTTCCCAATGCTATCTTAGCGGGATTCTCTTCGGCGACAGCGCCAACTGCGGCCGCTGCATGAAGCCGTGCCGGTGGCAGTGGAAGCTCGTGACCACGCGGGGCGAGGCAGAATTGCCCCCGCAGAGCCAGGGTTACCTGTTGGCTCGCAAGGACCTGTGTCTGCTGTCGCACATCCCCGCCCTGGTCCAGAACGAGATCGCGGCCCTGAAGATCGAGGGCCGAATGCGGTCGGCGGAGTTTCTGGCTCCCGTGGTGGCACTCTACCGCAAAGCGGTGGATGCCTACTTCGACGACCCTGCTGCCTACGCCACCAACGCGGCCAACATGCAGCAGATCTTCGCGCAACGCGTCCACGAGATGACGACCGCCCACAGCTTCTCCAACCCCGGCAGCGATGGCGTCGAGATCTCTGGAAAGCGCGAGCCTCGCTTCTTCAACCATGCGGCGCCGGCGCCCGGCGTGACGACCGGACACAACGGCTCCGCCAAACCGATCGATACAATGCCCGAGCTGATCGTGCACGTCTCCAGCACAGCCGTGGCTCAGGCGGCAATGCAAGCCGGCGCAGGGGCGGTCTATTTCTGCCACGAGGGTTACAGCCTCCACGGGCCGGCCCCCGCGGCAGACGCTCTGATCGACTTCGCTCGGCATGCTTCCTCGACCGGCGTCCGCGTCGGCGTCCTCATGCCTCATATCTGCGATGAACGCGGCATGGCGGAATGGAGGCGAAGACTGCACGAGTTGAGTTCGCTCGGCAACCTGACCATCGGCGTATCGAGTCTCGGCGGTCTTCAAACGGCCCGGGAACTGCGGTATCGCGACCTGCTGGGGGACTATCCGCTGAATGTGGCCAATTCCATCGCCGCCGACGAGCTATCGACCATGGGCGCCGCCCGGGTAACCGCCTCCGTGGAACTAACGTTCGGGCAACTCGCCGAGTTCATGAAGGCGGTGAGGATGCCGGTGGAGGTCGTCGCCCAGGGGCCGGTCTGCGGCATGCTGCTGGAACACTGTGTGCTGGCGACCGCCAGGGGCGAGAGTCCACAGGGCGTCTGCTCCATGCGATGTCGCCGAGCAGCATATGCAATGGAAGACGCCGGTGGCCAGAAGTACCCGCTGGAGTTCGACCGTCGCTGCCGAAACCATCTCTTCACTGCCGCGGACGTATGTGTTCTGCCGAATCTCGGACGGCTCCTTGAATTGGGGATTTCGGGTCTGCGTCTGGAATGCCAGTTGGATAAGCCGGAAACCGTTGCGGTGCTCACGCGGGTCTACCGCCAGGCACTCACCCGCTTGAAGGCCGGCGAGACCATCGACACCGACAATGCTTTGGCCGAAATCACCGCGGCGACGGGACGCCCGCTCAGCGACGGCCCCTTTGATTTCCGCTCCACCAGTCCGACGGAAGATAGGGAGAAGGACCTTGTCCGCACATGAGCCCATCGGCCCGCATGCCATTCTCGACAAGAAGAAGCGGTATATGATCCCGTGCACCTATCATTTCTACCGGGACCCGCCACAGATCGTCCGGGGTCAGGGCGTCCACCTGTACGACTCCACCGGCAAACGGTACCTGGACCTCTACTCCGGCGTCAGCGTGCACGCGCTGGGCCACTGCCACCCGGAGCTGGTCGAGGCGATCTGTGAGCAGGTTCGCACGCTGCAACACGCGACCACCATCTACCTGACCGAGCCGATCGTGAACCTGGCCGAGCAACTAGCGACCGTGCTCCCGGGCGAAATCTGCCGAACCTTCTTCTGTTGCAGCGGCAGCGAGGCCAATGAGGGAGCCGCCCTGCTGGCGACGCTCCATACGGGACGAAACGAGTTCCTGGCGTTCCAGAACGGCCTCCACGGCCGCACGAAGCTGGGGATGAGCCTGACGGGCCTGTCCTTCTGGCGAACCGATCCGCATCCTGTGGGCGGAATCACGCTCGTTCCACCGCCCCATTGTTTCCGTTGTCCCTGGGGGCAGGCGCAAGGTCAATGTCGTTTTGAGTGCATCGACGCCGTCGAACGGGCGATTCTTACCAGCACCAGCGGAAAACCGGCGGCCATGTTCGTCGAACCCGTCCAAGGCAACGGCGGCATTATGGTCCCGCCGCCGGAGTACTTCCCGAGGCTGCGCGAAGTGCTGAGCCGACACGGTGCGCTCCTGATCGCCGACGAGGTGCAGACGGGTTTCGGTCGAACCGGCCGGATGTTCGCCATGGAGCGATGGAACGTCACGCCCGATATCGTCACCGGCGGCAAGGCTCTGGGCGGGGCACGCCTGTGGGTTTCTTCTCCACGACGGACGAGATCGCCGCCTCCTATACCCGGCCGGGCGCCTCCACCTTCGGCGGCAACCCCGTGACAGCTCAGGCCGGCCTGAAGTTCCTGGAGATCCTGCAGCGGGATCGACTCGCGGCCAGAAGCGAGCAGGTGGGCGGCCAACTGAAAGACCGCCTCATGCGACTGGCCGAAAAGACCGATATTATCTCGAACGTCAGGGGACTCGGTCTGATGATCGGGGTGGAAATCGCCGAACGCACAGATCTGATTCTGGAACGCATGAAAGACTCCGGTTATCTCCTGGGCAAGACGGGGCCGGGCCGCAACGTGCTGACGTGGATGCCGCCTTTGATTGTCGGAATTGACGAACTCATGGAGGCTGTCGATACCGTTGAAACGGTGCTCAAGACGCTCTGAGGGCCACGACCGGCTCGCTGGACCTTTGATTGCCTCGGCAGCGATGCTGGCTATCGGTCTGGCGAGCTGCGCGTCGTTCAAGCACCTCACCCAGGTGAGCAACACCTTCCCGCAGGCCAAGGATTGTGGGGGAAATGCCACATCGACATTCACCAGGAGTGGACGGCTTCCGATCACGCCCGAGCGTACAGCAATCCGCACTTCCTGGCGGCGACGGATAATCACGCGTTCGGCGAATGCCTGAACTGCCACGCCCCAGAGCCCATGTTGACTGCCCACACGCCGGCGGTCCGGTCGGCCGGACGGGAAGAGGCTGTCACGTGCGTCGCTTGTCATCTGGAACAGGGTCGGCTTTCAGGTCCCCTGGAACCGACCGGCAGAGTCCGCCCCCACCCCATTGGCGTCCGGCCTGAGGTCTATCTGGATGCCGGAATTTGCGGCCGGTGTCATCGGGGCACCTTCGAGCAATGGACGGTCGTCGGCGAGGGAAAGCAGACCTGCCAGCAGTGCCACATGCCCGAGGTCACCCGCAAGATGACGCAATCCGCAGGCGGGTTCTCCGATCTCATCGTGGCGATGGAACATCAAATCCGGCAGCGACGCCACACCTTCGCCATTCCGACCGCAGAATCGACGGACGGAATGATCGATCTTGAGGTTCGCCGCGATGACGCAGGGGCTCAGATCATACTCCGCAACCGCCTCCCTCATAGCCTCCCGACCGGAGACTATGGTTTCCGAGTGCTGGTGCTGGAGATCGCGGCGGTGAACGGCCAGGGCAAAGAGCATGTGCTGACACGGGAGGAACTCGCTCCGGAGACGAAGACCGCGATTCCGCCCGAGGGAACCTGGCAGCGAACGGTGACGATCATGACGGACAGCGTGTCTCTCGCACGCAAACGTTCCTGGGCCTGACGCAGGATTGCCTGGCCTGCCATGTGGACGTTCACGCATGGTCGTCGGAGAAGGCCTGTCTGGATTGCCACGACCAGACCGCCTTCTACCCAGCGTCGGGCTTTCGCCACGAGAAGGTCTTCGTCCTGGAAGGAGTCCACGCCGCCACGGACTGCGCCGGCTGCCACGCGGTCCCCGCCGCCAACTCCACGGAGCGAACCGCAGCACAGAAGACTGCCGGTTCTCTGCCCTTTCACAAAAACACCGGCAAGACCTGCCAGGAGTGCCATCCCGACCCCAGGGCACAGGAATACCAGCGACATCCGCGAACCTGCCAGGGCTGTCATGAAGACGTCCACGCAGGAAAGCTGGATCATTCCTGCAATGTCTGCCATCAGGAGAGCGGATGGAAGGACGGCCACCTGCTGTTCGATCACGATCGGCACACAACGTTCAAGCTGGACGCGGTTCACAAGGGCCTTTCGTGCCGGGACTGCCATGCGCTCGACGACAAGACCTATCGTGCCGAGGGCTCGGATTGTGCGACTTGCCACAAAGTCCAGGCCGACGCCCTTCGTGGCCAGGCGCAGCGTCTTCAGGTCGAACCCGATCCTCACGCCAACCGGCTGGCGTGCATCGATTGCCACGATATGAGCACGCCGAAGCAGTCCATGGACCGCTACGCCCATCGATGCGCCGATTGTCACAACGACCAGTATGCTCAACTGGCCTATCAGTGGGCACAGGCTCTGCAGAGGCGGCAAGCGGCTGTCGAGCGGTTGATAGGGTCTCGTGACGGGGCCTCACTGGAACAGATCCGCGAGGATCTCTCCGAAGCCAAGGAATGCGGCCTCCACAATCTCGCTTTGACGCGGCAACTCTACGATCGCATGGCGGAAGTCCTGCAAAACCCCAGGAACGGGACCGCAGCGTCGCAGGAGGAGCGGAGGCCGTGAACTGGACGCTGACGATGTCGATGGCGGGTCTGTTTGCCGGCCTGCTGCTGTTCCTGGGTCTGTGGGAGTATGTCGCCCGACGCAGGCACAACCGCAAGTGGCTGGACAAGTTGAGCGAGGCCAAGCGCATCGGCGCCGACGAGCCGCTGAGTCAACATCCGCATATCGATCCTCACCGATGTATCGGCTGCGGCTGTTGCGTTGGGGTCTGCCCGGAAGGCGTGCTGGCGCTCGTCGAGGGAACGGCCCGGCTGATCCACGCTTCCCAATGCGTCGGACACGCGTACTGTGAACAGGTCTGTCCCGTTGGCGCGATCGTCGTGAGTTTGGGTGATATCCGTTCGAGGCCGGATGTTCCCATCCTCGACGAGAACCTCGAAAGCTCCCTACCGGGCGTCTTCATCGTGGGAGAACTGGGCGGCATGGCCCTGGTCCGCCACGGGATCAACCAGGGGACTCAAGCGATTGACGAGATCGCCCGCCGCATCCGGAGCATGGCGGGCGAGCATGCCCTCATGGTCCCCCTGGACGTTCTGATCGTCGGTTGCGGCCCCGCGGGCATCGCCGCCACGCTCCGCGCCAAACAACTCGGCCTTAGTCACGTCACTATCGATCGAGAGGGTCTCGGCGGAGCCGTGAGGAAGTACCCGCACAACAAGCTGACCATGACTCAGCCTGTAGATCTGCCTTTGCACGGCCGGCTGCGCCGCAAGAGGTATCGCAAGCAGGAGCTTCTGGGATTATGGGAAGGGCTGTTTCAGCGTCTGAGCATCACGGTCCGGCGTGAGGAATGGCTGGACGTCCAGACCCTTCCCGACGACACGCTGGAATCAACGACATCCCAAGAGAAGATCGTATCCCGCTACGTGGTGCTCGCCCTCGGCCGACGCAGCAGTCCCCGACGCCTGGGAGTCCCCGGCGAGGAACTCCCACACGTCTTCTATCATCTTGACGATCCCGCCGCGTACACGAATCGGGCGTTACTGGTGGTCGGGGGCGGCGACAGCGCCGCGGAGGCGGCGCTCGCCTTGGCTCACGGATCGGGCAATCGTGTCGCGTTGTCGTATCGTCGCCCGGAGTTCTTTCGAATGCGGCGAAGGAATCTCAGATCGGTGGAACACCTCCGACAGAAAGGCCGGCTTGACGTGATTCTCGACTCCGAGGTCAGACGAATCGAGCGGGATCACGTCATCCTCGCGGTTCGGCAGGACGCAGCGGAAATCGAGAAGCGACTGCCTGTCTCCGCGGTCTTCATCCTGATCGGCGGCGATCCTCCTTTCGAGCGGTTGCATGGCATCGGGATTCGTTTCGGCGGCTCCTCGGACCGCAATAACACCAGTACTTTTTCCCGTTAGATCCCCTTGTCGTGGATTGACCATCGGACACTTCCGTTGACCACCGACTTGGTGAAGCTCCTGATGGAGCATCAGATGGCTCAGCCGGAAGGAAATCCATACGTCTTCGTTCCGACGGGTCGATGAGCTCATTCAGGACTTTCGGCGAAACGGTCAGTGGACGCTTGAAAGAGGGCGATCTCCGCTCTCGAAGTTCTGCCACCGCTTCAACAAGACTCGGAAGTGGGCCGGCATCGTGCAGGCCCGGCGAAGAGGCGGTCGGCCCTGACTTGAGTATTGCCAGATGCCTCTGCAAGAGATAGAATACCGAGCAGGGATATCGGCAGACGCA
Source organism: uncultured Phycisphaerales bacterium (assembly GCA_937927975.1). Lineage (GTDB taxonomy): Bacteria > Planctomycetota > Phycisphaerae > Sedimentisphaerales > Anaerobacaceae > PLanc-01. The sequence continues at coordinate 17,958 of CALEZT010000211.1, read as the reverse complement.
CCGAGGTTTTCACAAGGGTAGGGCTACCGGGAATGCCTGGTGAAGGGGAGCAAGACAACAAGGTACAGGGGCCATTGAAGCCCTACTTCTCTGGGGGAGGTGAAGAGTCTCTAGCCTCATATGCCAATACGGATGTGGCTGTCGGCAGCGAAGTCGGACCCTTCAAGGTGCTCGTGATCCTCGGCGAAGGCGGCTATGGCATCGTCTACCTCGCGGAACAGGAGCGGCCGATCCGCCGGCGAGTTGCCCTGAAGGTTCTCAAGCCGGGCATGGACTCCAAACAGGTCATCGCCCGTTTCGAGGCGGAGCGGCAGGCCCTGGCGTTCCTGGACCACCCGAATATTGCACAGATTCATGACGCGGGGACCACGCCCCAGGGCCGCCCGTACTTCGCCATGGAACTCATCGAGGGGCGAACCATCACCGAGTACTGCGATCGGGAGCGACTGAGCCTCAGGGAAAGGCTGCGGTTGTTCTTGCAGGTGTGCAGCGCCGTTCGGCACGCGCACCAGAAGGGAATCCTCCATCGGGACCTCAAGCCCTCCAATGTGCTGGTCGCGACCCAGGATGGCGAGCCCCTTGTCAAAGTCATCGACTTTGGAATCGCCAAGGCGCTGGCCCAGCCGCTGACGGACAGAACGCTCCACACCGAGCAGGGCCAATTCATCGGCACGCCGGACTACATGAGTCCCGAGCAGGCGGAAATGGACGCCCGCGGCGTGGACACCCGCTCCGATGTCTATTCGCTGGGCGTTATCCTCTACGAGCTGTTGACGGGCGTCCTGCCCTTCGACCCGGACACCCTTCGAAACGGCGGATCTCAGAACCTCCGCCGAACGATCTGCCAGCAAGAGCCCAAGACCCCGAGTACCCGCCTGACGGCCCTGGGAGAGGGAATTGCAGCAATCGCAGAGCGACGCCAGACCGATCCGCAGACTCTCGCCAGATCGCTCCGTCGAGAACTGGAGTGGATTCCGCTCAAAGCGATGCGAAAGGAAGCTCCCCGGCGGTATCAGTCGGTCTCCGACCTGGGGCACGACATAGAGAACTACCTTAGGGGTAATCCTCTGCTGGCGGGCCCGGAGTCCATGGCCTACCTCGCCACGAAATTTGTTCAGAGGCACAGGGGCGCCGTGGCTGCGACCCTTACGGTTGCCGCATCTCTTTTGATCGCGCTGATCGTATCCACGACGATGTACGCCACGGCCGAGAAGATGCGCGCGGTCGCAGATCAGTCGCGGCAGAGTGCAGAGAAGGCGCAGGCCGCCGAGGAAACCCAAAGACAGGCCGCAGAGCAGGAACGTGATCGAGCTGTCAAAGCGGAACACGAGAGTGTGCGCCGTCTGGCGGGTCTTTACCGCCAACAGGGTCGACAATACCTGGACACGGGCGATCTCGACAGGGCCCTGGTTCTGTTGGCGGAGGCCCTCAAGAACGACGGCGGCGAGCTTTCGACGCTGCTGCTTGCACAGGAATGTCTTCGCACACATCCAGACCCGAACATCAACACGTTCACAAGTCTGGTCCGCTGGAAAGGGCAACTGCCAGGGGCAGGCCCTTCCTTCGCGACCAGCCCCGACCGCAAATTGATTGCCTTCGCAGACGAAGAGGGGCCTGCAGTGGAGATCTTCGATACGGAGAGCGCCGAACCCGTGATCGAGCTTCAAACGGGCAAGGTGTCCAAGCTGGCATTTCTTCCCGGGGGGCGACACCTACTGGCTCGAGTTGAGGGCGACAACTCTCATCACTCAATCAGGGTTTTCGATCTGAACACCGGCGTCCAGGTCACGTCCATCCCTCGCGCGAATGCGGATGTCGATATCCTGATGAGGTGTCCCCATGGGCAACTCCCCCCGCGGGATGTCATTTCGAAATTTTATGAGAGGATCCTGCTGAGTCCATCGGGCGACTGGTTTGCTTTCCTGGATGCAGATCCCTCCGGCGATGCACCGGAATCATGGGTGGTGGTATGGGATTTCTCGAATCGAGATCTGCACCATTCGAACAGAATGCCCTGCGAAAGCCTTCTCACGGGCATTTGTTTCCGCCCGATCAGCAGCTACGGTCATCCATCGGCCCTGGTCGCCATCGACTGCCGCCAGTTGTGTCATCTTTGGGACGTGCCTCAGTTTACATTGCAGGAGCCCTTTGAGTTTCCGGCAATCGGTGCAATCGTAGGCGGCACAAGGATGATCGTCCATAAACCAACCGGCGAAGTAGAGCTTCTGGATCGAGCCGGCAACCGCACAATTCTCACCGTTCCACACGCAACGGCCTTCGGTTTCAGTCCGGATTACGCAAGAGTAGTCACAACACGACTGTCAGAATCCGATCGGGATACTGCGGACGTCACGAAATCCACGATTGCGGAGTTGTGGGATGCACAATGGGGAACTCCCGTAGTGCACTTGGGAGATCCCGGAGTGGAGAACTGGCATTTCTCGCCCGACGGCCGCTTTCTTCTTACCGAGCGGCACGATGGAGAGATTCAAGTGTGGTTTTCTGACAATGGAAGGCTTGCCTTCACGATTTCTCCCGATACCGGCCAGCAGGTTGCTGACATCAGCCCGGATGGGGTGTGGCTTGCCACTTGTGACCGCCAGGGGACATCTGCCATTGGGATCTGGAACCTTGTTACCGGTGAGCGATTCAGACCGTATTGCGACGATGTGTCAGGGGACGAAATCAGCTCGGCGTGGCTGCTTCAAGATACTGACGACGTCTTTGCCGATTCCCGTCGCCCCCCCACGGTCTATCCCCGGTTCAATGGCAGCGGCTCGGCGCTAATCTGTGCGGGTGGACTGTTGCCGTTTCGGTCAGAGGCCGTACAGGCTGAATACATTACGAAACTTGTGTCTGCGTACGTAGACCTGCGGATCGACGCAGGTCACATTCGAGAAGCGTCATATGAAGAGGAATGGACCGCACGATTGGACTTCCTCCGTCATACCAACAGGGAAACGAGCGCGGAGGCACTCGCTTGTCTGTTGAACGTTGCATCCTGGTCCCTCGACAACGGGTATCTGGCCAGAGCGTTCGAATTGTATCAGGAGTATGAAATGCTCTCGAAGACTGCTGACCCGGATCTAACAAAGATGAGCACGGATCTGGCCCTCAGATTGTGTGATGCCCATTTTCGCAAGGGGGACAGCGAAGAACGTTGTGGCCGCCATGACCTGGCAATCACGCGCTACAGGAGTGCTCTGGCTCTTCGAGTTGAGAGTCCCGAGATTCTGCGCAGACTCGCATGGGTCCTCGCCACGCGTCACGATCGCTCCCCCGGCGATGTGGGCGAAGCGCTGACTCTCGCAGAGCGCGCTTGCCTGCTGACAGAATGGCGATCCTCGGAGTGTCTGCACACCTATGCTGTCGCATGTGCAGCGAATGCCCGTTTTGCCGAAGCGGTTCGCATGCAGCAGAGGGCGATCGATCTGCTGCCGCTGGCCGAACAAGAACGGTGGATGGCGAACCAGCGCACGTTTCTTCGTCTGTTCGAAGCCGGTGGTACCTATGACTGGGTGCATTTCAGGAACCTGCCGGAGCGGAACCTGGTGTGTTGGTGGGCGCCCGATGATCTGGATGGCGCCGTCATCCGCGACCGCTCGGGTCTCGGACATGATGCCAGCTTCGTCGGTGATGTCCGCACGCTCCACGACGAGCGATATACGGCCCTGCAATTTCAGGAGCCGGAGAGTTGCCTGCTTTGCCCAAACACGCCCGACTTGAACATAACCGACGCCTTGACAGTGGCTGCGTGGGTGCAGTACGCATCCGAAGATGATGCCAAACAGATGAATCAACAGGTGGCGGGCAAAGGCCATGCTTGGCGCTTGTATGTTGCATCTGCAACCGGCACGGCCGGGTTCGCCTGCGCGGGTCTGACCGTGCCCGCCTCGGCGCCTGACAGTCGGGTGATTGGCCGGGTATCTCTGAACGATGGGCGTTGGCATCACCTCGTCGGCGTCTATGATTCACGCACGCTGTCTCTGTATGTGGACGGGGCACTGGATGTATCCGCCGACGCGTCCGGTTCGCTCCTCGTCTCGGAACAAGGCATCACCTTGAGCCAGGGAGTCTGGTACTATAGCCACTGGCGAGGTCTGATACGCGAGGGACGTATATACAATCGGGCCTTGAGCAAGGAAGAAATCGCACAGCTCTACAAAGCGGGAGAATAGCTCGCCCAGGACTCTCATGCCTCAGCCTGGGTCTGCTTCGAAACGAGCCAGGTTGGCCCCTTGAAAGACCTCCTGGAGGCTGCTTGGCACCCATTCTGCAGAAGAGTAGTAGGCGAGGAATTGCGGTAGTTCCGCATCTGAGTGTCGAGTGATCCGGACCGCGTGAAAGGCCCTTGCAGCCGCGATCGCTGCGAAGTAGATGGCCAAGAATACGTCCTTCTCCACTTGCGATTCGGCCTTTGTACCGAGCATCTTGGCGTATTCCTTGATCCTGTGTAACACGAAGACATCGGTCTTTGGGTCCAGGAGCAATTCCCGCAAGGTGCGGCCGGCCATTGCGAGGAAGGTAGAACACGGTTTTGCAGCACGATCGGGGAATGAGGCAGCGCGTTCCGGGAGTTCCGCCGGGAGTGGTTGGCGCAGAATATCGCACAGCAGGTCGCCTCGCTGCTCGTCGGCATCGAATGATGCGGCCGGACGATCCGGCTCAAGGCCGAGGTTCAACAGGCGGGTCTTCTGCCGATCCGTCAAATCCAGCCTGTCGGTATCCTCTGCCATTCCAGTAGCCGCCGTGCGACCCTCGAGCGCAACCAAGATGCTCTTCAACCACGAATCACACCAATGACACGAATCGGATCGGTTCGTCTCTTCTGGGGCCATTCGTGCAATTGGTGTTATTCGTCGTTTCCATATCTACGCGAACTGACTCACTTCCTCGCCGGACCCCGCGAGAAAACCTCGATGAACCTGCGAATTTCGTCCTCGACCTCCTCCGCCGTGCCGGCCAGCGGGGTCAGACGCTCCCGCAGGATCATCCGGAATCGCCGCTTGAGGTTCTCCACCATGTGGTAGGCCGTGGGGGCATCCGGGATGCCATACCGCCGACAAAGCTCAGGCATCCGTTGTTTGCCGTCGTCTCCATCCGGGTTCAGGAGCCAGTCCTGGAAGAGACACCAATGGGTGAGCTTGCCCCGCGAGGAGCACTCCCGTTCCAGTTCCTTGAGCACCTCCTGCAGGAGCCGATCCGCCCAGGCGCGGTCGAAGGCCGTTTCCGGATCCGCTTGCGGGCTTGAGAACTCACGAGTCTCATCCAGGGATTGCTGGGGCTTCTGTGCCCTTTGGAGACTGATCGCATAGTTGTGGACGGCCCGGAGCAGAAAGCTGCGAAACCGGCCTCGCTCGGGGTCTGCTCTCTGCACGAGTTCTTCGCCGAGAACCTTGTCGCTGAAGAAACCCTGCACGAGGTCCTTGGCGTGCTCGTTGCCGAAGCCCATGGCACGCAGATAGCAGTAGATCGGCTTCCAATAGGCCTGGTACAGCTCCGCCAGAAGCGTCTCCCGCTCTTGCCCGCTGAGAATTCGGGTCCACTGGGTGGGAGGAAACCCCGGGTCCCCTCCGCCCATGGACGTGTGGTCACGCAGCCTCGTCATGCGTTTGTCCCTGCTCGTTGGAGTCTTCGAATCGCCCAGTCTGTTGGCGTTGACCCTATTGTAGCCGCCAGCAATGGGTTTTTGAAGGCGTTACGTAGATTTTCGCGATTCTCCGGTAGCTCCGGCGGGATTCCCGCCTTCCTCGCGTATTGAATAGGCAAACGGAGAGTTGAATGACTGGCCCGGCCACTCACTTGAGAATGACCCGGTTGGGACACAGAATGCCCGTCGGGAAACGGGTTTGGCAGTGACGATCCGAAAACCTAAGTCTTGAATGCGAAAGGAGAAGTGTGAAATGAACAGAAAAATGGTCGGCTTCGGCGTGGGTATGATTCTGGTCCTGGCGGTCCCTGGGAGTCTGGCTCAAGCCCCAGACGTGGAGGTCTCGGCACTGAACTCAGCGGCAGACCTGGACCTCTCCGGCAAGATCGTATACGCCATCAACTTCGGCGACAACGGAAGTCCTACGGTCGGCGGGATCTTTTTTTCTGAACATGAGGAATGCCCTGCAATTACGGTCAATGCTTCAGGCGGCTTGCAAGAGGTACTGGCACAATCGTGGGGACCCGCTCCAGGTACTAACGATGCGGGCCTCGATAGCCTTCTGAACGGGATGGGTGCATCATGGACACCGCCCTGTGAAATCACAATTGATACTACGGGGTTGGTTTTGCATAAGTCGTATCTCCTGCAAATCATAGGCTATGAGTCACAGAACCATGGTCGTAGAATCGATATCACTGTGTGTGACGAGAGGATCGTTACCGGCCTGAACCCGCTCGCCGCACAAGGAGGCGCTCCTGGAAAGGGCGGTTATGTGATCAAATATAGACTCACTTTGAATGATCCCGTTCTGAGTATTCGAGTGTTGAGCCAGAATGACGATGCCTGCGGTCTCAGCGGTCTGATTCTGAGTGAAATCCCCAATCCGCTATTTGCGGACTATGGATCGGGCACCACCACTGAACTGGTCAGCGGCAAGGGTACTTGGCAGATCAACTGGGGGCAGGGGCCCTGGACGTGGACCGACAATGCAGGTGAGCCGCTGTTAGGCTCGAATGCGTCGAGCGTCCTGGCGCTCCACACCACGGCCCCTGCCAAGGTCAGCGAGGATATGGTCGCCACGCTTCCGGTTCAGGGCGACTTGATCCTGACCGCTCGCGACAAGAGCAACGCCGACGTGGTCATCGGAACCATGAGTCTGAGCGGGACGGGTGTGAACATCGTCGATCTAAACGCGTCACGCGTCATTGTGGACCAGGGCAGCGGCATAGGAATGGCGCCCTTCCATGCGCCGGGACCCGAACTGGCCATGACCCTGAATGAAGCGACTGGCGTCTTTGCCTACATCCGACAGACAGCGGATTGGCGACTGCAACTGGCCGGCCTGTATGCGATGCCTCTGGCGGGCGAAGGCATCACCCAGACGCACATTCTCGCAGCCCTCGGGGGAAAGGTCCCGCTGGTCGGCGGATTGGGCGTATTCGCTCTCAGTGGCGAGTATGAGCCCGTCGAGACCATGAAGCCGAAATCCTTTTGCGAGTATGGGACGGCTGTCGCGACGCAGTTCGGCGCCGCCGGCGGCCTGTGGCAGCAGATCTGGGGTGGCGGACCATGGTCCTGGCGTACTTGTCCGGCCGGTGCGAACGCAAACCTCCTCGGAGACAACGTGTTCGGCAAACTGGAAACCACCACGTCTGGTGTTCCCAGCGTCGACAGAGACATGGTGTTGCGCTCCCCATTTGGGGGCCAGATCACTCTCACCGCTTACGACTCAGCGGCCCAGGTTGAAGGTCAGCTCAAAGGGGATGTCACCGGGACGTTCGTCGCCGATGTCAACGCGGCCAACGCGACCTTGGATTCCGACGGCAACATCGTCTGCGTCTTCGGGGTGGCGGTGCATGATGGCCCGGATGCCCTGATCACCGTGACGGAGGCGACCGGCATTTATGCCGACATCCGCCAGGCGGGCGAGTGGGGCTGGTACGTCAACGGAACGATGACCATCGCCAGAGTTCCGGACCTGCCGCTGCAGCAGAACATCCTCGCTGCTCTCCAGAAACCCGAATTGTTGCTTGGGGCCCAGGAGGAATTCGTCCTGACCGGGTGGTATTACCACAAAGCCCCATAGCGATTGGAAGATCCCTGTTTCTGCAAGTCGCGACAAAGCAGAAACACACACAAAGGGACTGCGAGTCATTGGCTCGCAGTCCTTTTTCCCGAGGTTCCGACGAGGCTCTCACAAGCCACACACACGAAGGACTGCGAGTCGTGCACTCGCAGCCCTTTTTTCCCTGAGGGAGACCTTATGTCGTTCTTCACGCTGACATCCGGTTGGGCGGGCAAGGCGACCACAAAGTCGCCCTGGAGAGTGTTGGTCGCAGGGGCAATGGACCCGACTCAGAATGCCCTTCGAACCGTCCTGGAACGGTGCGGCGTGTTTGTGCCATGCTGCAACACCCCGTCGGAAATTCGCGTCGGATTGGAGCACGAGCCCTGCAGCTTGCTGATCGTCTGTCTCGATGATGAGCAAGACGAGAGGTTCGAGCTGGTCAGGCAGGCAAAGACGATCTGTCCGTCGACGCCGATTCTGGCCCTCGTGAACCCCGGCGACGTGCCGCTGGCCGTCCGAGTGATGAAGGCCGGGGCCACGAATTGCCTGGAGACTTCTGCCAAAACGTCCACACTGCAGTCCGCCGTCCGGGAGCTGTTGGAACCCTGTCGTGCGGGCGAGCCGAGCGCCGGTCTGAACCTCAGCCCGACGGAATCCCTTGTGCTGGCTTATATCCTGGACGGCCGGACCACGCGGGAAATCGCGTATGCCCTTCATCGTTCCCACAGGACCATCGAAGTGCACCGCAGGACGATCATGCGAAAACTGGGGGTCTCCAGTGTCGTCGATTTGCTCAAACGGGCGATATCGCTGCATCTGGCGCCCTTCCCTCCACCAGGGCGTCAGGAAGATGCAGGACTCGTCGAGGCTTGAGGCTCGTTCGGCAGCGTCGACTTCACCGCTCCGGCGGGTTTCGCGGGCGAGGTCAGCCTAAACGCCAACTTCGGAACGGTGAAGACCGCTACACCCATCACCGTCAGCGGCGAAATCAGCCCCAACCGGGTCGCGGGCACGATCGGCGACGGCGCAGGCTGGATTCGCCTCGAAAGCGGAAACGGATCGGTGGAACTGATACGGATTCGGAATGATTCGTGCGCGGCGAGGATTTGTCGTCCTGAGGCGCAGCCGAAGGACCTGGGCACAGGACGAGAGGTTTCTCTCGATCGCAAGCCAGATCCTTCACTTCGCTGCGCTGCGTTCAGGATGACAAGACCCGCGCACGAATTGACCCGGATCCGTATGAGATAGGCCGGTCGACTTCGTACGGATCGGCCGAGAGGAGGAACCCTGCTGGAACCGCGACGTCAGGGAGCAGGGCCGCATTTGGGGGTTGCTCGAACCGGCCGGGCAGGCTACAATCTGCGTGTGATTACGCGAAGAACGACCACAACCGTACAGGTAGGCTCCGTGCCGCTCGGTTCCAACGCTCCCGTGGCGATCCAGTCGATGACGAAGGTTCCCACGACGGACATCGACCGTTGCGTGGCCCAAATCGAGGAACTCGTCCGGGCCGGCTGCGCCTTCGTCCGACTGGCGGTGCCCCGACGGGCCGACACCGAGGCGTTCGCCAGGATCGTCCGCCAGACGAGCGTGCCGCTGGTGGCGGACATCCATTTCAGTCCCGAGCGGGCCATCGAAGCCATCGAGGGCGGGGCCGCCAAGATTCGCCTGAATCCGGGCAACGTCAAGAGCCGGGACGACATCCATCGCATCATCGATGCCGCCAAGTCCCACGGGATCGCGGTCCGCGTCGGCGTCAACGAGGCCAGCATTCGAGACCTCACAAAAGAGCCGATTCCGCCCGAAGAGCGGGTGGACCTGATGCTCGCGGAGATGCGCCAATACGTGCAGCTCTTCGAGGACCGAGGCTTCAATCGGCTGGTCCTCAGCGCCAAGACCAGCGACACGATGCGCACCATCGAGGTCAATCGACGGATCGCACAGGTGTTCCGCTATCCGATCCACCTGGGCCTCACGCACGCCGGACTGCCGGAGCACGCGAGGGTTCCGTCCGCCATCGCCCTGGGGGCCCTGCTTTCCGAGGGAATCGGCGACACGATCCGCGTCAGCGCCGCAGGCGATCCGGTGATCGAGACCGCGATGGCCAAGGAGATCCTGACCTCGCTGGGACTGCACGAGCGGCGCCGTCCTGAGTTGATTGTCTGTCCCACGTGCGGTCGCACGGAAATCGACGTGATCGATCTGGCTCGGCGGGTCGAACGGGCTCTGCACGCGATCGACAAGCCCCTTCGCATCGCGGTCATGGGCTGCGTGGTCAATGGTCCCGGCGAGGCGGCGGACGCCGATTTCGCCATCTGCGCCGGCACAGACAAGGCCTATTTCTATCGCGGGGGGGAGAAGATCGCCACAGTGCCCGAGTCCGAGATCATCCCGAGATTGCTGGAGGCACTGGCCTCCCTGTAGCCGGACAAATTCCCAGAGCCATTGGGCCCGACTACGAGTCTGTCCGTCGATCGCCCTTCGCCTCCGAGACGCTCAACTCGACTGCGTCGTCGGACTGGGGTTCGGTTCGGGTGCAGGGCTCGGATTCGGCGCGGACCTGCGGAAGCCGTGACGACGGCCGCCTTCGTTGCCTGGGCCGTTCCCTTCGCTGTCCTGAGAGAGGAAAGACTCGAACCGACCGAAGATCATCTTGCCTGCGGAGGTTTGCAGCGAGCTGGTCACGCTCAGAATCACCTCCCGGCCGATCTTGTTGCGGGCCCCTTCCACGACGATCATCGTTCCGTCGTCCAGGTAGCCAATGCCCTGGTCGGCTTCCTCGCCGGGCTTGACAATCCGGACCCGCATCGTCTCGCCCGGCAGCGCCACGACCTTGAGCGAATTCGCCAGATCGTTGATGTTGATCACGTCGACACCGCGGACCTGGGCCACCTTCGTGAGGTTGTAGTCGGTGGTGGCCAGCTTGCCGTTGTTGACCTTGGTGAACAGCAGAAGCTTCTGATCGACGCCCTTGGCCTCTTCAATCTCGGCTGCGCTCGTCTCGTCGATCTCGACATCGATCGCGGGACTGGCCTGCATCTTCTTGAGCACGTCCAGGCCGCGACGACCGCGGTTGCGTTTGAGCTTGTCCGAGGAATCCGCGATGAGCTGCAGCTCGTTCAGGACGAAGCGAGGCACCACCACCGGCGCGTCGAACAGTCGGCTCTCGCACAAGTCCGCGATTCGTCCGTCGACGATCGCGGAAGTGTCCAGGACCAGGGGCCGCGACCCTTTGACCTGCTTGGCGAACTCGACGTACGGGATGATGAAGCGGAAATCGTCTTTCGTCCGCATGACGATGCTGATCGTGAAGTAGCAGATGCAGATGCCGAGCATCCACTTGATTGCAAGATTGGCCCGCGGCGCCAGGGGGATGTTGTACGTCTCGCCGATCATGTCCACGGCCAGGCCCAACACGGCGGTGATGAGCATGCCGACCAGCAGGCCGAAGAACACGCCGGCCACCGCGGTGAGCTTCCGCTTGGGCGTCATCACGTCCAGCAGCAGGAAGAACACCATCAGCCCGAGCCCGCTGATCACAACCGCCCACCAGCTATTGGAGTTTTCGCCGTCGGACAGGGTTTTCGACGCGGCGTTGACCATCAACACCGAGATCACGATGATGACGAATATCCCGCGTAACAGCCAGAGCAGCATCGCCAGGACTCCTTATATGAAAGACGGAACAATATGCAGACGCCCCATTATAGCCTTCGGCAATCCCGCAGGCAACGATTACGTTGGCAAACCCGGAAGGGACTGTGGACAAACGGCTCCGAGTTTGAAGTGTCAAGTTTGAAGTGTGAAGTCAGAAAGCGAGCACTCGACGGTCGCCTCCTCTTGCTTCACACTTGACACTTCGAACTTGAAACTTGCCCGCTCCGCGGACAAATGAAACGGGCCTTCCCACTACTGGAAAGGCCCGTGTGTTGCCGATGTCGCCAACGCTGCGTGGCGAATCACTCCTGAGCCGGGGGCTCCTGACCCTCGCTGGCGGCTTTCGCCTGCTCGCGCTTCTGGATCGCCTCCTTGATGCGGAGGGTGTCGCCGCCGGCGTCGCCGCTGGCGACGGGCCGCGCCGGCTGCTTGCCCGGCTTCTTGGCGGGCGCCGACGGGGCTGCTCCGTGCTCTTCGGGGGCCGGAGCGGCCGCCCACTGCACGCGTCGCAGGCTCAGGCCGATCTTGCGGGCCTCGGGGTCGACCTTGAGGATCTTGACCTCGACGTCGTCGCCGGGCTTGACCACATCCTGCGGCTTGTCGATCTTGTGATCGGCCAGCTCGCTGATGTGCAGCAGGCCTTCCAGCTCCGACTCCAGCTCGACGAACGCGCCGAAGTTGGTAAGCTTGGCGATCTTGCCCTTGATGATCTGGCCGGGGATGTACTTCTCGGGAATGGCGTGAATCCAGGGGTCTTCGGTCATCTGCTTCATGCCCAGGCTGATCCGCTGCTTCTCCTCGTTGACCTCGAGAACGACGCACTTGACTTCCTGACCCTTCTGCAGAGCTTCGCTCGGATGGCCGTACTTGCGGGTCCAGCTCAGGTCCGAGATGTGGATCATGCCGTCGATGCCCGGCTCGATCTCGACGAACGCGCCGAAATTCGTCATGCTGCGGACGTTCGCGGTGACGATCGTGCCCGGCGGATACTTGCGAGCCGCCAATTCCCAAGGATTGGGCTCGGTCTGCTTCATGCCGAGCGAGATTTCCTGCTTCTCCTTGTTGACGTTCAGGACGACCACTTCGATATCGTCGTCGAGGTTGACCATCTCGCTGGGGTGCGACAGCCGGCGGGTCCAGCTCATCTCGCTGATGTGGACCAGGCCCTCGATGCCGTCTTCCAGGCGGACGAAAACGCCGTAGTTCATGACGTTGACGACCTTGCCCTTGACGTGCGAGCCGACGGGGTACTTGTTCTCGACGTTCTCCCACGGGCTCGGCTGCTTCTGCTTGAGACCCAGGGAGATCTTCTCGTTCTCCTTGTCCACGCCGATGACGACGCACTCGATCTCCTGGTCGATGTCCACGACCTCGGAGGGATGCGAGATCCGGCCCCAACTGAGGTCGGAGATGTGCAGAAGGCCGTCGAGGCCGCCGAGATCGACGAACACGCCGAAGTCCGCGATGTTCTTGACGACGCCCTTGCGGATCTGGCCGACTTCGATCTCGTTGAGGATCTTGTCCTTGCTGGCCCGACGCTCTTCTTCGATGAGCTTGCGGCGGGAGACGACGATGTTGCGGTTCTCGACGTCGATCTTGAGGACCTTGCACTCGACTTCTTTGCCGATGAACCGGCTGATGTCGCCGGGCTTGCGAATATCGACTTGCGAGGCGGGCAGGAAGACGGGCACGCCGATATCGACGAGCAGGCCGCCCTTGATCCGGCGGATGACGCGACCCTTGACGACGTCGCCTTCCTTCTTGGTGTTGATGATGTATTCCCAGCCCCGGATCATGTCCGCTTTGCGTTTGCTCAGCAGGATCAGTCCACTTTCGGAATCGGTGTCCTCGAGCAGGACCTCGATCTCCGTGCCCGGGGCAGCGTCCTCAGGGGTATCGAATTCCCCAGCATCGACCACGCCCTCGCTCTTGAGACCCACCTCGACGATCACGTCGTTGCCGATCTGCGACACGATCGTGCCCTTGAGGATGGTTCCCGGCAGACGAGAATCCACCTTGCGCTGGAGGATCTGCTCGAGGTACTGGTTTTCACCGTCCCCGAACATCTCCTGAATCTGCTGATCCAGCTTCTCGTCGGACAAACCCAGCTTGTTGATTAAGTTGCGATCTACCATAACGTTCTGATTTCCTCTGGGGAGTTGCTCATCTCGCCGGCCGATGCCCCACATACACACCGGCAGGCTCTCACAGCGTGTTGCAGTAACAAGAAGTTAATCAAACGCCTTTACGCCCCCGCCCACGCAGCGGAGACGAGTACTACCGTCTTTCGTCGAACCCTTCCAGGTGCTTGACAAATTCGTCAATCACCCAGCTCGGCGTCGAGGCGCCGGCCGTTACCCCGGCCACCTTCTTGCCAAACAGTACATTTTTATCAAGCTCGTCCCAATTCTGCAAGTGAAACGTTGCGTTATTGTGATTTTTGCACAACTCCGCCAGCCGACGGGTGTTGGCGCTGTGGAGCCCCCCCAGGACGAACATGATGTCCACTTCCTTGCACAGGGCGATCGCCGATTCCTGGCGTTTGACCGCCTCCTTGCACAGGGTGTTGATGACCTTCATCTCGCGGAAACTGCCCCGCCCGATAGCCCCCAGCATCCGTCCCAGGTGCTCGGGGCTCTGGGTCGTCTGGCAGACGATCCCCAGACGACGGTCCGAGGGCAGACGGTCCAGGTCCGCCTCCTCGGCCACCACCACCACGTGGTGGACGCACCCCATCACCCCCTGCACCTCCGGATGGTTCTCCTCGCCGATGATGACGACCTCGTAGCCCTCCTCTTCGAGCTGTTTGGCGATCTGCTGGACGCGCTTGACCAGGACGCAGGTCGCGTCCACGATGTGCAGGCCCCTTTCGTGGAGCCGCTCCAACTCCCTGGGCGAAACCCCGTGCGAGCGGATCAGGACCGTGCCGGAATCGACCTCGTCGGCCGATTCGACGGTTCGCAGGCCCGAATCGGACAAACGCTGGACCACGTCTTCGTTATGGATGATCGGCCCGAGGCTGTAGACCTGCTCCTCCGGGGCGGCCGCCGCGAGGATCCGCTCGGCCGTGCTGATCGCGTTGCGAACCCCAGGGCAGAACCCGCACTTTTCTGCTACCATGACTTTCATAGAGACTCTGTACACCCCTCTGGGAGCCCCGGTTCGGCCCCCGATGGAATCCATCCTCGCGCCGCAAGCCACAGGACCGATAACCTGCGACCGATCCTCGCCTTATGCGGCCTCTTCACTCCAGCGGCGCCAACCAGAGATTGCGGTACTCGATCGGAGCCCCCTCGCTCTGGAGGCAGATCCGGCCCGACCTATCGGAGCACTTCGTGGCCACGTTCTGCAGGACGCCGTTGACCAGGACCACGACCCAGTCGTCCTTGCACACGATGTCGTACTGGTTCCACTCGCCCGCGGGCTTTTCGCTGCTCTCGCGGAGCTTGAGCGTCCGTCGGCCGTTCACCCGCTTGCCGCCCTTGGCGTGCTCAGCGAACTCCAGCCCCCCAATGACCCAGAAATCACCCGCGTTGCCGGAGGCCAACTGGCACTCCAGACTCCGTGGCCAAACCACGTCCGGGCCGCTCATGTGGACCAGGACGCCATTGTTGCCCGGCTTCTCCGGCCACCGCCATTCGACGTGCAGATGATAGTCTGCGTAGGGGGTCTCCGTCCGCATGTAGCCGGCGGGCCGGCCCGTGCACCGCAGAACGCCGTCCGCGATGGACCACGTGTCGTCGACGTCCTTCGATGCGTCGGGCAGGAAACGCTTCCAGCCCGCGAAGTCTACGCCGTTCCAGAGCGAGATCTTCTCCTTCGGAATCACCGCTTCGACGGTTTCGCCCGCCCCGGCAGGCGCACTGAGCAGCACGGTCGCGAACAACAGACCCACGACCCCGATCCTCGCGCGTTTCATTCATGCCCCCTTTCCTGGCACAGATACAGCGCAGGGGCAGGCTTCAAACCTGCCCCTGCACCCATTCGATCATCCGACCTCAAAGCGAGGTCGGCAACATTCAGCGATCCGCCGGCCCTCAAGTTAGTCGCTTGTCCCGGCGAATCGCCTTGATCTGATCGTGCCGGTGAGGGCACGGATCATTCCATCGTTACCTATACGAGCTGCGTCTTGCCTGGGGTCGCCACCGGCTCGGTCGGCAGGTCGATCCAGTCATACTTCGGTGGCGTCAGGTCCTGTTTCGACGCGTTCATCGCCCAGTCCCACTTCAGAGCCCGACCGGTGTACGCGCTCATGCGCCCGATGATCGCGTTCAGCGTGCTCTCGGCGACGTTCCTGCCCTCGTTGATCGGCTTGCCCTCGCGGACGCTGGCGATCAGGTCGGCCATCTCCTGCACGTAATGGTCCGGGTCGGGCCCCTCGTATTTGAAGGGCTTCTCGCCCAGGATGACGCCGCGATCGACGTCCGCGACGCCCTTGGTCCCCACCACCCGCTCGGCAATCCGGTCCGTGCTGCCGTTGATCTGGCGGCACATGCTCGCGACCCGCACCCCGCCGGCGTATTCGTACTCGACCGCGAAGTGGTCGTAGATGTTGCCCAGGGTCCGCACCGCCCGACCGCCCATGCCCATGCACTGCTCGGGGTGCCCCTGCAGGGCCCAGTTGATCACGTCCAGATTGTGCACGTGCTGCTCGACGATGTGGTCGCCGCTGGTCCAGACGAACCAAGGCCAGCTCCGGCACTGCCACTCCATATCGGACAGATTGCCCTTGTCCCACCATTTCCAGTAGCCGAGCATGTCGCCGCCGTTCCAGTAGGCTTGGCCTGCGACGATCTGGCCGATCTGGCCGTCGTGAATCCGACGGATGATCTCCTGGTATTTCTTGCTGTGCCGTCGCTGGGTGCCTGCGACGACGGAGAGCTTCTTCTGTTCCGCCAGTTCCGCAGTCTGGATCACCGACCGAATGCCCTTGGGGTCCACGCCGCCGGGCTTCTCCATGAAAACGTGCTTGCCCGCTTCTACCGCGGCCTGGAAGTGCTGGGCCCGCCAGTGCGGCGGCGCCACGAGCAGGACCATCTGCACGTCGGTCGCGAGGACCTTCTTGTACGCCTCGAAGCCGACGAACCGCTGGTCCGCCGGGACCTTCATGGCGTTGGGCACTTCCTTGGTGAGCTTGTCCACCGACTCCTTGAGCCGATCCTCGAACAGGTCGCCCAAGGCGACGATCTGGACGCCGGGCGAGCTTCGCACGCAACTGACCAGGTCGCGGGTGCCCTGTCCGCCGCAGCCGATCAGGCCCACGCGGATCGTATCCGAACCGGCCGCATACATCCTGCTGGTCATCCCCAGCGCCGCGGCCGACGCCGCCGAGGCCTTGATGAAGTCACGACGAGAAACGCTGCTTGTGCCCATAGGAAACCCTTCTTGATCTACTATTTACTACTTACGATTTGCTATCTGTTCGTCCGCATATCGTTGGTGCGCGACGTGAGAGACGGGGCATTCTCCGTGTGGCAGCGACAAGCGGAGTCTTCGGAGCTTGTCGATGGCTCGCCTGCGATCGAGAAAAGACCATCGACAAGCTGTTGCTTGTCGCTGCCACCCGGAATGGAATCTTGCAGTTCCTATCGCGGCGCCCTTCACAATTCCCGGATTCGGATGTTGCGGAACTCGACCCGGCTGCCGTGGTTCTGCAGGCCGATGAACCCGCTTTCCCGCGTCAGGCCGGGATGCGTGCCGGCCTTGTACGGATAATAGGTCACGTGGGTGTCGATGATCTTCTGGCCGTTGAGGACCACTTCGATCTGCGGCCCCCTCGCGGTGACCACCATCTTCTGCCACTTGCCGGCCTCCTGGGTCGCCCGTTCCGAGGGGGCCTGCACGCCGTAGATGCTCCCGGTGTACTGATACGGGTTGAGATTGCGGTACTCCTGGGCGTAATCGTCGAGGATCTGGATCTCCATGCCGGCGTAGGCGGGGTCGCCCTCCAGGGGCGAGCGGATGAAGACGCCGCTGTTGCCGCCCCGAGGGACGCGAAACTCCAGCGACAGCTTGAAGTCGTCGTACTGGCGGAGGGTCGCCAGCCAGCCGCCGTTTTCCCCTTCGGTGTACAGGACGCCGTCGGCGAAACGCCACGTGTCCTGCCTTCCGCCGATCTGCTGCCAGCCCACCAGGCCGGTGCCGAGCAGATCGGAGCCCTGCGAACGGGCGAACAGACAGGTTTCCCCCTGGCGGAACCGGGCGCACGAGCCCCCGCCGAACGCAACACACACCAGCAAAATCGCGGAAATTGCCTTCATTCTGTCCATATCATCACTCCTCCTGATCCGGTTACAGTTCTGCCAGCCAAAGTACCCAAGGCCCCGGCGAGCGTCAAGCGGATTCCGCCCATCCCCGATGCCTGGATGCCTGCGTGCGTTGCGCCCTTTTCAAGCTGCTGGCCCACCAATGACGGCGAAAAGAATCTGCACGCATGGGAAAAGGACAGGCAAGCCGCACAGCGACTATTCGAGCTGCCGAGAACCGGTGAACGTCTCCGGGTGTTCCCCGCGAGGGGGAGAGTCCGATTGTGAAATGTGGATTCTGCTGAAAAACCCCGCATCCATTTTGGAGATTCTCC
>CALEZT010000210.1 GCA_937927975.1 uncultured Phycisphaerales bacterium | reverse complement strand
TGTCTCCGTTTTGTCTCCATCCGTTGCGCCCAGAGGCCGCGCCGGCGGACTGAGCGGCGAAAACTGCCGATATGATGGAGACTATGAGAAAGCCATGGGTCTACAAGCGAAAGAACGTCAAAGGCTGGTGGTGTGGATGGTATGAAAGCGGCAAGCGGAAGGCCAAGGCATTCCCGACCAAAGGCCTCGCAGAGCATTACCGCCACATCAAGTACACGCAACTCAATTCAGACGTGTTCACCAGCGTTGATGACTTCGAATGGGATCAGATCGTCGAAGAGTATCGACAGTCCAAGCAAGTGGAAGGCTTGGTGGATGCATCAATCTACGAGGTCTTGCTGACACTGCGACATTTCAAACGAATAGTCGGTGTCAATTCCTCCAGGGAGATCACGCAGCCGAATCTGGATGCGTTTGTCCTAAAGCGAAGTCAGGAGGTCGCAAAGAACACCCTGAACAAGGACATACGGAATATGCATGCGTTTCTCGCCTGGGTGACGAAGAATCGGTTTGTGGCCACGGGCCTGGAAGTCAAGAAGGTGAAGGTGGCCCAGAAACCGGTGACCGCTCTGACGCCGCAGCAGGTGAGAGACCTTCTTGTTGCTGCCTCGCGCTATCCGACGTTGCGGTTGAGAGTGCTCCTGGCTGTGACGACAGGGCTGCGACGCGGGGACATCGAAGCCATTCGCATCGGTGACATTCACTTTGACCGCAACACGGTCGCCACTCGGAATCGTAAGGCGGGGAAAGCTATGCCGGAACGACCAATACCTGAGGCGATCATGACGGAATTGTCCAACTATGTTGTCACCATACAAGATGGGCAGGAAAGGCTCTTTCCGGACCGGTTCAGTCCGAAGAAGTGGGAGAGAGTCCGGAAGACAATCAGCCTGCCCGAGCTGAAGTTCCACGATCTGCGAAAGACGTTTGCCTCGTTACTGGCTCAAAGGGGCGTATCAACGGCGGTGACTCAGCGGCTGCTGGAGCACTCCAGTCCGCAGCTTACGAATGATGTGTACACTAACGTCGATCCGGTGCTCCGCCAGGCGATTAGTCTGCTGCCTGTGGCGGACTGGCTGTGATCGGTATGTGAAGACCATCGCTCCTTTGTATTGAATGGGTATTCAATTCCCGCGTCAATACATCGAACATCGCGTGGCGCCTCGTGCCGCCGAAATTCCTCCTGAACCTCTTCCCATGTGACGCACTCATCAGCCCTCCCTTCTTCCACAGAAGGCGATAGTCCGCAGTGTGTTTTGGGCCTCCACTCCGTTGCGTACCGCGGCCAGCATTCGGTGGTAGAGTTGGCCTTCCGCGTCCTGCCCCCCTGTTGTGTGAATCTCCCGGACTGCTCCCAGGCTACGCTCTCCAGCACAAACGTTCGGAGCAGCCGTCCATCTTACGATTGCCGCTGAGGGCGTGCAGGGTGAACTCGCCTGCTTTCTCCATGAGCCTGGCTTCCACCCAGCCCACCGGCTGACTGCCCGACATGTTGAAACCCGTCGCCGGCAGATTGATCATGTGAATGCCGTTGTATTCGGAGAACCTGAATTCGTGTGAGTGCCCGTAGATGACGGCCTTTACCTTTGTCATCGGTCTGATGATCTCGAACAGACGCGGGGTGTCCAACAGGTCGATCTTGGGCCGGTGATGGAAAAACAGGATCGTGGGCCTGTCGTCGGACGCATTTAGGAACACCTTCAGCCACGTCCGTTGTGACTGGCCAAGCAGGCCCTCGGCCCTGTCGACGAGAAGACTGTCGAGGACGATCAGTCTCATGGGACCCGCGACCGTGGCCGCGATGTGTTTGTCCGGGACGGTCCTGCCGTTATCGAGGGGCCGCCCAAACACCCAAGAGAAATCCATGCGGTCGTCGTGGTTGCCCAGCCCCAGGCAGACGGGTCGCTGTGTAGTCATAGGGGCCAGCAGCGTTCTGAGATTCTCATATGACTTGATTTCGCCGCTTTTCCAGGCCAGGTCGCCCGTAATGACCACGCCGTGCGGAGGATTGGATGCGATTTGTCCGACGATCTCCTGCAGATTGCGATAGGGGCAGAAACCACGATAGCGGTGGTCGGGATCGGGTGCAACGTGCGTGTCGGAGAGAAATGCCCATCGGGTGCATTCATCTCTGTCCTCGCCCAGGACCCGGCCCGGACCCAGCGTCATCACACCGGCAGCCAGGGCCAGCCCCTCCCTAATGAGTTGTCGTCTGTTCAGGCTTCGTTCGCAGACATCGTGCATAGTACGTTACCCTTCTCCTTGTCGACTACCGTCTGACTGTCGAGGATTTGCAGCGGCACGTCGAAGCATCGCCCGATCCAGCGTTGAGCCAGGCAATCGGTCGGCCACTTACTCAGGACTTATCTTGTCGGATAACCACGGCGGGGCATCGAGAGGCGTCGGCGGATCTCCATTTTGGTCTCCCATCGGTGATGGTCGATGCAGTTCATGTCCTCCCAGCGGAATTGCCACAGGTTACACCAGCAGCGCCACACTCGTCTCAGAATGCTCGTTAGCCTTTTCATACCGATCCCCCGTTCCACATGCAGTCTTTCACCAGACCCCCAAGCATACTCATGTCGTGGAAGCATGATGATATTATACCCTCCGTACCTGAAAGGAACCTGAAGAGATCGAATGGAAGTGAAGAGGAGACTACATGCGGTTCTGTTCACGGGGCAGACGGACGGTGACGGAAGTGCCGGTTTGCGGATCCGAGGTGATGGCGATATCCCCGCCATGCCGCCGGACAATCTCGCGAGCGATAGCCAAACCAAGCCCGGTACCGCCAGACGCCTCGGAGCGCGAGGATTCCACACGATAGAAACGGTCAAACAGGCGGGGAAGCTGATCTGGGGGGATCGCGCCTCCCTCGTCATGCACGCACGTCGTCGCCCATGAGTCTGTTCCATTCTTCACGGTAATGCGCACAGCGCCGTTTGGCGGTCCATATCGCAATGCGTTGTCCAGCAGATTGCTGAAGAGTTGCCACAAGTCAGTCTCATTTCCCTGAACAGATGGCGTCGTACTTTTTTCATACACCAGACGTGCTCCTTGCTGCTCCGCACGATCCGTGAAGGCATCAACGACAGACTGCAGAAGCAGGTCCAGTCGAATCTCCGCGGGATCCAAGATTCTGTCGGTGGCATCAAGTCGCGCCAAGGTGAGAAACTGTTGCACCAATTGCTCCATGCGGCCGATATCCCGCAACACATCGTTCACGCTCTCCTGATACTCCGTAACCGTCCGAGGGCGTATCTGCAGGGTCTGCAGGGTGCTCTTCATCACAGCCAGAGGTGTGCGCAGATCATGTGCCGCATCGGCGGTGAACTGCTCCTGTTGTCGCATGGCAGTGTTCAAACGGGCGAGCATTTCGTCCAAGGCCGCCTGAAACGGCTGAAGTTCCGCGGGGATACCCCCTTGAATAAGGCTGTCCTGTCCGAGACTGCGATGTGTAATGTGCTTCATCCGTCTCCCCGCGTCTGTGATCGACCGCAATCCCCAGGAGATGATCTTGGGCACCAGGAACAAGGTAATCAGCAGGATGCTGCCCCCGGACACCAGCAGCAGTTGCAGGAACTCGCCTACTTCGTGGTAGGCATAGCCGCTGGAGCGAGCCACGAGAATATTCGCAATCCCTTGGGACGTGACTTCACGCATCCACATGACACGCAGTGTATCTCTT
>CALEZT010000209.1 GCA_937927975.1 uncultured Phycisphaerales bacterium | reverse complement strand
TCAGACGCTGGTTGGTGGCCTTGGCGATCCCGAAATCGATCACCTTGGGGACCGGCTTGCCGTCGTGGTGCGTAACCATGACGTTCGAGGGTTTCAAATCACGATGGATAATGCCCTTCTGATGGGCATGCTGCACCGCGTGGCACACCTGAACAAACAAAGCCAATCGGTCCTTGGTGTTAAGATTATTCCCATCGCAGTACTCGGTGATCGAGACGCCCTGGACCAGTTCCATGACGAAGTAGGGTCTTCCGGCCTCCGTCGCCCCGGCGTCCAGGACCTGGCAATGCTGGGGTGGTCCATCATGGCCAGGGCCTGCCTCTCAGCCTCAAAACGCGCGATGACCTGGCGGGTATCCATGCCCAGCTTGATGATCTTGAGAGCGACTCTTCGCCGGATCGGCCGCTCCTGCTCGGCCATGTAAACAACAGCCATCCCCCCTTCCCCGATCTTCTCCAATAGCTTGTACCGGCCGATGGTGGTGCCGGGAGCCTCCATCACAGGAGACTCAACCGGGCCTACAATGGAATCGAAGACTGGTGACTCAAGGAAACCGTCGGCTTGCTCGTTAGTTTTGAGCAGTGCTTCAACGCGTTTCCGGAGAGTAGACCCTTCTGGGCAGACTGAGTCCAAGAATCGTCGACGTTCGTCACCGGGCTCTCTTTCAAGAGCTCCCTGAAACGCCGCCTCGATATCACTTAGTTTGGGCTCCATAACTAACCTCTTCTTGGCTGGTCTATATGTAAGTGCGGAATTTAGGGCGGAGTATGCTCACAGAAAGTGCAAAAGAAGGAAAAAAAACTCCACAGCAGTCACTTTTCACTCGTCTTGTGTAATTTCGTGCAAGAGCCATGTTCGGGCGAAGACCCAGTGCCGGACAGCCGTGGCTCTGGAGATACCCAACATGACTGCCGCCTGCTCAACGGTCAGACCCGCAAAATACCGGAGCTTGACCAAGTCCGCCTTGATTGGATCTGCAGCGGCCAATCGTTCAAGTGCCTCATCTAGCGCAAGAAGATCAACGGGCGTGGTCTCGGCAGCGATGTCGCTGGCCTCTATATCTACTCTTCTCGCTTGGGCCCCACCCTTAATGCTCTTCTTGTGTCGTGCTCCATCTATGAGAATCCTTCTCATCGCCTCGGCTGCTGCCTTGAAGAAATGGCCCCGGCTGTTCCAGCTCTGATTGCCTCCCTCAACCAATCGAAGATACGCTTCATGAACCAATGCGGTCGCCTGTAGTGTCTGTCCCGGCTTCTCCTGAGACAGCTTCTGCGCTGCCAGAAGCCGCAGTTCCTCGTACACCAGCGGCAACAGTTCGTCTGTAGCCTTGGCGTCCCCCTGTTCGATGGCATTCAAAATGCGCGTCACATCACTCATGCCGACTCCCCACCGTGTCAGGTTCCAGACAGCCCTATTTTGGGCGCAAAGTGGGTAGAATGCAAGCGATTTGACACGGCCGCGGCGTTCGAAATCAGTCCGTCCGGTCGTCCATCACGCCGGTGTCTGGGCCTCTCGCCCTGCCCCGTTGACCGGTAATTGCAGCCTGCGTCCCGGCTCCTCCCCCTGCTTCTAGTCCCTCTCCCCCACTTTCAAAAATAGTCTACCATGATTCCAATACCCCTGGCAGCAACCAGGCGTTCCGCAGGGAAAGCGACGCACGGAGCGGCTGCGGAACCTGCCTCATGTTGGTCTCAAGGCGTACCCCGAGGTCTTCTGGCACGCCTTGCCGATTCCCCCGCATGCGTGCAGATGATAGAATGAGCTATGAAGCGATCCCCCCAAGGGGATCGACTTCCCTTCTGCCCGCTGGCTGGCCGAGTGCCATAACGAAGCCCCGTAGCCGCGGGCTCTTTGTTTCTACTGACTATATTGTGCCGCACGGAAGCCGTCGCAGGAGCGGGTGTGGTCCTCGGGCAGACGCGGATCTCGGGTTCCTGACTGTAGTATGCCCGCATGGCCGGAATCCAGTTGGCCCTCCAATCAGTAGAGTCTTCCCGGTGGAAGTACCCGTGGTTATCCCCTGTACCCTAACGTTGCATAAGATTCGGCGATCAGACGTTGGCTGGGATCTGATGGAGGATGTGCAACAGGCGTGTTTTGACCCAGGTGTTGGCGCTGATCGTGAGGGTCAGTAGGCCTTGCGGCCGACTGAGACGGCCGGCGCGGTGCAGCAGGGTCTGGCGGAGTGTGTCAACCTTCTCGAAGACCCACAGGCACGTTCATTTGGCCGTCGTGCCTCGTGTGCGCGGGGCGGTCTGCATTTGCAGTTCTCTCGTCAGATTGTAGGCGAACAGTCCGGCCAGCAGATAGGTCTGATTGCCATAGAGGGTACGCACCGGCACGTAATCGAGGTGGGAGTGGGACTTCAACTCGGCGAAGACTCCTTCCTGGGAGCCGCGTCCCTCGTGGAAGGCCACCACTCGCCTGGCTCTGACGGTCTTGTTCGTCACGATCACCTTGAACTCATCCCCGTACTCGTAGGGCACGAACAGGTCCAACTGGATCGGACCTTTCTGCTGTTTCTTCGCCCGGGTGCGAAGGAACACGAAGCGGAACCGTCGGTCCCAGCACTGGGGTTTCCAGGAGGTCTCGAAGTAGCCGGTCTCGTCGTCCACGCGTCGCCAGCGTCGGCGTTGCTCGATCATTCTCTTGAGTTCCACGAATCGCTCGAAGGGGACGCTGATCGTGAACTCGACCCCTTGCCGCGTCAGGGTCGTGATGATCGTATCGCTGAAGAAGGCGCTGTCCATGCGGATTTCGATCTGCGCGTTCGGCAGGACGGCCCGAACCGCCTCGATACAGGCCAGAAGGAACGCTTCGGCCCCATGGGAATCATGCACGTTGCCCGGTCGAAAGAGGAAATCGAGGACCTGCGCGGTCTGGGCAATCGTGCAGAACAACAGGTAATAGCTGCGGGCTCCTTTCTTCTTCTTGTTGAATCCCACGGCGGTTCCTTCGGCGCGTCCTGGGTGGAGAGCACGGAACCGTCGAAGTCCAGCGTGACGCGGGTGGGCTGGAACGTCCGGAGGCCGTCCAGGACTCTTTCTCGCAGGAAGCCCCGCAGCGCTTTGACGCTCTGGGCGGTGGCTTGCTTGAGGATGCGACTGACGGTGGTCACCGTGGGGAGCCGCCGGAGCCCCAGGAGGCGTTGGACCAGCGGATCGTCCCGATAGTAACGGCCATCCTGCAATTCACGAAAGCCCAGGAGCAGATGAACGATCAACTGCAAGAACACCGTGGCGGGATGGAACACCTTCCCCGGACGCCGCGGCTCGAAGCAGCGACGCAGTCGGTTCTTGAGATCGATGCTCGTGAAGAACTTCTGGAAGAGGACCAGCCCGGCGAAGGAGGTCAGGGCCTGATCCTCGAATCGCAGTTCGGGCAGAGCGTGGGCTTTACTTTGGACCTGGGATCGGGGATACTTCATGGGGACCTCCTTGTTCTGTGCCCTGGACGGTGGTACGCCCGAAGTATAAATAAGGCGGTCCATTATGTCCAGACCCAAATCGTGGGACTGCCGAGACTATTTCCTGCGAAGGCCCGGACCTTTTCGCCGAATCTGAACCTCACCTGTGGTGGGATCTACGAATCGTCTCCTTGTGGGCGAATCCATGCCGCTTTCCCGATGAAAACGGCACATTCACAGGATTTGAGGGAGTGCCGTATGCAACTGGAGGGTGGACGCTTACATCGCTGCCATTCTGCCATGCCAGCTTACGGTTTACTGGCTTGTTCTCCCGGCGACGGCTCATCGAGGGGTTTGGCAAGTTCGACCCTTGGCTGCCCACCTCCGCCAATACGGTCGGGCGCGTTGTTCGCCACCACATGCAAGCTTGTGAAAATGCGATCCATGTCCCGGGCCCAGGGATTATTCCGGTCCCGCGGATTGATCGCGAAGCCCCAGGCACGCTCGAACTCGTCCTGCACGCGTCCGGCCGGTCCCCACTCGGTGACCAGCGCGTAGACATCCCACGCCGTGTCGTCTACGATGTACGCGCCGTAGTCCTGGAAAACCCGCGCGAGCATGCGGGCTGGCTCGGTTTCGAGTCCCATCTGGTCGATCGCCGGGCTCGGCGGCAGCGCCAGCAGGGCCCCCATCCGGCACTCTTTCACCGGCTCGCCCTTCGTGCCATACGTGTGGGCCGCATAGCCGTCCGCCCTTTTCGCCGGCCAGTGGTAGCCTCGCGTCTGCTCGTCGTAGTAGAGGTTGCGGGCGGCGTAGAGGTTCACTTTCAATGCATGGCGGATCGGTCCGGCGCCGGGAAGCAGTTCGCCGACGCGCAACGTGCCGCCGATGCAGGACAGTCCGGAGCCGCCGTGGGCGCCGTAGTAACCGGGACCGTAGAGATCTTCGTCACTGAAAACATACCGGCTCGTCCCGTAATCGGTTGTGCAGCGGGCGAATGGCTGCGTCTGCTTGATCGTCCGCCCGTCCGGCATCAGCACGGCCAGGCCGGAGTTCGGGGTCACGCCGTCCCACGTGTCGGGGCTGACGATGAACTCGGCGGGGATCGGCGCGCGGAACAGGATGTCCCCATCGATCGTGCACCGGCTGCGGTTGCGGTTCCAGCCGGCGTTGTTCCGATAGACGTCCAGCAAGGGCGCCTGCGGCGTCAGCACGATCAGGTCCTCATCGACCGTCATGCCGGCCTGCGTGGCTTTCTGGATCTTCGCATGCCTGTACTCGGCCCCGCTGCCGATGGGCATGTTCCAGATGCTCTGGTGATGGAACGGTTGTCGCAGGGGATCCCGTCCGAAACCAGCAAGCGGAACCAGCAGCGTCAACATCATTGCAGCCACACATCCCGTCAAACCGGATCGCCCCGACAGTCCGTCAATCTTCATGTCACAGCCTTTCCAATCTCTGCGATAGTCGCTATTGCAGTAGCGTGTCGGATCGCCGGGAGCCCTTTCCCCTACGCCGTCGCGGCAACGAGATCCGGTCGATCCAAGGGCAGGTCCTTCATGGGACATGCAGGCGCTTCTTGAGAATCACCATCACCGGCAGGTAAGCGAGGATGTACACGCCAAGCCAGCCCAGATCCCAGGCCGGCCCCCCCATGGCCTCCAGGGGCGTCCAGAACCGCCGCTGTTGCAGGGGACGGGGGTAGACGGCCTCGATCCGAAGGATGGGGTTGCCGTCGCTATTCAACAAATCCGGGGTCGGCGGCTTGCGGTTCCCGAAGGCAAGTGTGATCTCCCGGGAGGACTGCTCGGACAATCGGAGGATCACCGGATAGTGACCGTCCGCCTCGGGGGGCACGCGTATCATCCAGGTCAGCCGCTGCGGCGGTATGTGGCTGGCCAGGTACCTGTTGAGGCTGGTGAGCAGGATCTCCTGGGCCTGTTCGCCGGCCGTCTGGAGTTGCCAGGGATAGTTGGAGAGGTCGGTTACGCCCTGCCACTCGCGGCGCAATTCCTCCAGCGTGGCGCGAATCGGAGGCAGCGTCTGGGTGGAAGGCGTGGTGTCTTCCAGGGCCAGAGGAGCCCAAACGGTGCAAGTCACGGGCTCCAGGTAATCGCCATCCACTTCGGCGGCGACCGTAACCAGCCCCCCCGGATCGGCATTCCACGCCGCCGGGTCCATCCGTCCGGGCATCCAGAAAAACACGAGCATCATGGGACCCAGCACCCAGGCCAGGCCGACCATGGAGGCTTTGAGTGTCCGTGTCGTGACGGGAGCGGCAAGGTCCAGCAAGGCCTGGCGCCGAGCGTTTCCAGGCGGGAGGCCCCGGGCGGCGTTCTGTAAGTCGGCGGCCCGCCTTTTCGCTTCCCACAGACGCGCATTGTCCGTCGCGTACCGCTGAACGAGCAAAGGCACGATCGCAAAGAAAACGCCGACGAGGGCCACGGTCCACACCATACCCAGTCGCGGGACCAGGGGCCAGAGCAGAGCATCGACCAATCCAAAGGCCGGCTCCTTAAGCCATGAGGCGGGCAGCAGATACATAAGCCCGAGCAATGCACCCCAACCCAGTGCCGCCATCAATCCCCACTGATTGGCAGATCGTTCCCTCCGGCCGAGGGCGGGTGGACGCTGGGCAAAGGCAACGCGCGAATTGTCAGGATCGGACGGGGGCATGCCACCATCAGCGGCGTGAGCGAGGCGCGAGACGTATCCCGAGTCTCCGTTGATCGTGAGGATTTCCCCTTCTTGAACGAGGGTGGTCGCATTCTCCAGAACCACCGAGGGCAACCCCATTTCCCGTGCCACGATCGCTCCATGGGAGAGCGTGCCGCCGCGTTCGAGGATCAGGCCGACTGCTTTGACAAACAGCGGCGTCCAGGCCGGGTCGGTCGAGGGGCACACGAGGACGTAACCTTCCCCGAGGTCGCCGGCCTGCATCACATCCAGGACGACATGCGCCGGGCCTGTACAGCTTCCCGAGGCGACGGGAAATGCCTGCCAACGATCACCATCCTGAGGAACCTGTGGCTCACCCAGGGTGGGAATGTCACGGGCCTCGATCAGGTGGGGCAGAGAAATTCTCCCGGCGACCTGCTGTTCCCGCTGTCGTCGCTCGATACGGTCGTGCGGCACGAAACCTTGCTGCAGGGCGGTGCACAACTCATCCGCATGCAGGAAGAACACCTCATCGCCCAACTCCAGGCGACGAGCGAACTCCTGAACGGTCCGTCGCAACGGAGCGAGGGCCCGAATGAACACGGCCTTGCCATCTTCACGAAAACGCACGTAGCGATGCAACAAAGTCACATGCGTCTGCAATGCCTCCGCCAGCCGCGGACTGAGTTGACTCTGGAGCCGGGTCAGACACTCTCGTGCCTTTTGAGCGCACTGATGGTGACGTTCTGCAACCGGCGGCGCATTGGCCAGTTGGGCGGCCAGCCTCTGGAGTTCTTCCGGGCACTCCGTCCAACGCGGACTGGCCAGGTCGAACTCACTGGGGCCGCGAAAGCCGTAGTCGTGCAGCCAAGTCTCCCAGGATCGACGTCCCTGCACAACTTCCTGCAGATCGATATTGCTCTGGAGCGTGATATCGGGCACTGGGCTGACGGAAAGCTGAGACATCAGGACCTCGGGGTCCTCGCTCCAGAGATGCTCGGTGAGAAAGTCCCTCAGGTCCGCCGCTGCGAGCGCCTCGACCATGCTGGGCAGGAAGACCGTAGCGCCGAAATCGTCGAATACCGTCTCCTGCTGGGCATGCCACCAGGCAATGAGCTCATCGTCGGATAGTGTCGTCAGATCCTGATCCGCCTGGGCTTCGCACCAGGCAATGACACGCGGCACGAACTGCTCGTCGAAGACGGAATCGAGCGTATCGGCCTGGCGTCGCAATGCGCAGGCGGCCCCGCCCGCCAGGCGTGCGGCATGGGCCAACTGTCGGTATGTGCCCCTGGGTACGCTCGGCGGCTGTTGGGCGGCGTCCGGATGCTGGCGAAGGTGCTCGGGATCGTAGGCATACGGATAGCCCGCACAGAACATCTCCGGCAGGCGTGAGCAGTCCATGTAGATCTGGCCGGCGATCAGCGTGAGGAAGCCACTCTCCTTAACCGCATCGGAGGGCTTGAAACCGAGACGTTGGTGCATCCGTCCGAATCCCCCCGAGCCGGACATGAAGGGCCGGATCAGGCTCCAGGTCAAAGGACTGGGCAGCGGCAGGGTCTCGCTCAGATTGTGACGCACCCATGGGCCCCGTCCGTGAGACGCCTCTGCTTCAAGGTGGGCGCGGGTGTCCTTCTGCAAGCCATGATAAGCCTGTGTCTCGGCCAAGGTGGTGATGGGCCTTGCCTGCAGGACATGCATGCAGCCATCGACCAGCGCCCACTCCATGTCCTGGGGACAGCCGAAATGCTGCTGCGCCCTGTGGCCAAGCTGACGAAGTGTCTGGAGTTGCCTGTAATTCAGGCTAGCCTTGCCCGCCTTCGATTCCGGCACCGTCTGGTATTCGCGGATGCCAGGACGCAAGGCCTTCGATTTCCGGGCTATCTGCAGATCAAGCACGTGCCCGCTCTCGGCGTCCAGGCGATAGACGTCCGGCTGAACCGCGCCGGAAACAAGACCTTCGCCCAGGCCGTAAACCGCTTCGACGACCATTTCGTTCGTGGCGCCGGTGCGGGGATTGGCGGTGAACAGGACGCCGGAGACTTCCGCCGGCACAAGCCGCTGCACGATTACCGCCACGGCTACCTCAGCCGGGTCGACGGATCGCTCCGCAAGATAGGTCCGCACGCGCTCGGCCTGGAGGCTCTGCCAGCAGCGCTCGACCGCCGCGACAACAGACTCGGCGCCGACGACATCCAGGAAGGTATCGTACTGGCCTGCCATGGAGGCTCCGGCCAAGTCTTCCGCGGTGGCCGACGAACGCACCGCTACCGTGGGCTCACCCAGGCGTTCATAGGCTTGGCGAATCTGGGAGGCCACCTCGGCCGGCATGCTGCGTGCGGCAGCCGCTTGGCGAAAGGCGGCGGTCGTGACCACGAAGCCATCGGGAACGGGCAAGCCCGCCCGGAGCAGACGGCAGAGATTGATGGCCTTGCCGCCGACCTGGCCGACATCCCGGGCCTCGGCCAATGGCACGATCAAGGAATAAACGCTCATGGGGCAGTCTCCCCTCGGTAGCAGCGTAAGCCGCCGGTCTCGCTGCCCACGTACAGACGCTCGTGTGCAACCAAAGGAGAACTGATGCTCAGTCCCTGGGCGCCCGGGCGATCCGTGGCGTTGAGATACTGCCTCTCCCGCAGTACACCCGAGGTCAGATCCAAGCGGGAAAGGTAGCCGTCCTGACTGACCGCGTACACCGACTGACCGGCTACGGCGCAGGCCGCCAGGACCGGTGCATGTCCGCTGATGGACGTGGCCCACTGGCGGGCGCCGGTCGCCGGGTCCAGGGCAACGACTTGCCCATTCGCCACCGGACAGATAAGGGACGATCCCGCTGCGACGGCGCCGAGCACCGCGTCGGGCAGGTCGGTCTGCCAGCGGATAGCGCCGGAATTTCGGTCCAGGGCCAGGACCACCCCCGCGGGCTTGGGGTCGCGGTACACGAAGTCCCCGTTGCCTCCTCCGGCGATTACTGTATCCCCCATGAGAGTAATGGCCCCTGTGATCGGGTATGGGGTGGGCGTCCGCCAG
The DNA here is from genome assembly GCA_937927975.1 of uncultured Phycisphaerales bacterium. Lineage (GTDB taxonomy): Bacteria > Planctomycetota > Phycisphaerae > Sedimentisphaerales > Anaerobacaceae > PLanc-01. The sequence goes on along the minus strand of CALEZT010000209.1, from coordinate 14,779 downwards.
AGCAGTCGGTCCGGCTTGTCCGTCTCGGTGTCCAGGGCGACGACCGCCTGACCATTGAAGCCGCTTCCGATATAGAGCACGCCATCCTGAACGACGGGCGAACTCTCGGGGTCGGCGACATCGAAACGCCATCGCTCCTGACCATCGCTGATACGCACGGCCAGTACGAACCCGGGATGGCTCAAGGGCTTATGGCTGGCGGGGTCCTCTATGGCCCCACAGCCCACGTAGACCGTGTCGCCGTCAATAGCCGGGGAACTCTCGATGTGCAGAGATACCTGCAAGGCCCAGTGGACCTGCCCCTTTTCGGTATCGATGCAAATCAGATGGCAGTTGCTATCGGGATGCAGGCCCTGGCCGATGACCAGGTAACGACCGTCGCCCGTCAGCGCGGGAGAACTGAAGAAACCCTTGATCGCCTCGCCCTTGATCTTGTCCACGGACCAGATCTGCCGACCCGTCACAGCATCCAGGCAGAAGATGGCGCCGTACGTATCGGGCGGGTCCAGCAGGCACGAGGCCCCATACACGCGGTTGTTGTGCCAGGCCGGACTGGAAAGAATCATGGCCTGCGTGTCTTCTTGTTCGACACCGCTTTCGTCCGTCCAGCGTGGGTAGTAGTGCCAGACCTTCTGCAAGGGACCGGTGAGATCGGCGCCCACGCAGCCCAGTCGTTTCGCGTCGACGCGGAAGACGAAGGCCTCCCCGGTCGAAATCGGGGGCATTGCGGCATGGACCGCCGCCGTGGGTGCAGTCTTCTCCTGTTTCCTGGCATGGATGCGGGCCAGAGCGATCTTCGTCCAATCGATGTTGACGGTCGTGCCGGTGTCCGCGACCATGCCAGCGTTGCCGGTTCTCTTGCGGGTGCCTGTCTGCTGTGGGGCCGCTTGGGGCCAAAGCCAGATCAGCATGCCAAGAGTTGAGACGATCACAATCGCCAGCAAGGGAATCCAGGGCCGGGCCCGACACACACGCACCAGTTCGCGAGGCTTGAAAAGAATCGCCACGAATGATCCGATGCACGCGAGAATGGCCGGCAGCAAGGCGGCGCCGGCATTCACCACGATGGGCACCACAGCCAGCGGCGAATCGAAGGTCCACAGATCACCAAACATCGGTGCTGTCCTCCTTCCCGCGATTCACATCAACGGTTAATCGCGGTTGGGCCTGGAGATCCACACGCTGGCTGCGCTCCAGGCCGTCGGCGTAGGTTACCACCAGTTGGTAGCTGCCCGGTTGTCGGATCGCGAGGGTGACCCGGTTGGGCCCGCAGCACCCGCTGCCGATGTTGGCGCCCAGGTCCCGCCGTGCGACGAGGCGTTTGTTGTCGTCGAAGAGTTGGATGCGGGCGTTCACAACGCCCTTGCTGCCCAGCACTCGGACGCTCAAGAGACGCGTCTGTTCCAGTACCGCGATCTCACGCGGAGCGTGCGGGATGGGCGCGCGGGCCGCCAGGGTGTCGTTCGGAATGATCGTTATGTCTCCCCGTCCGTTCCCGAGAACAATGTCGGGGGCGCCGTCGTCATTGATGTCCCCAACGGCCACAGCCGTCCCTCCCTGCTCATGGGCCGGACCGGCAAACATGTGCTCGTAATGCTTGTGCACCGTGGCCAGCATGAACGAACCATAGCCGCGATTGATGATGAAGCGGTTGTGCCCGTTGGCCGCCTGGCTGATCGTGAAGAAATCGATGTGGCCGTCGAGATTCAAGTCCTCGGCCACCGTCGCCAAGTGATCGTTGGAGCCCTCGCTGATTTCGTTGCCCCAGGGTGTGACATCGACCGGCCTGCCCTCGCGATTGGCGATGGTCAGCCAGCCATCCTCGATGGGCACCACCAGATCCATTCGCTCGGGCGACAGGAGCGGCAGAAATACGCCGGCCCCCGTGCGTCCTGGTTCATCCTGCGGGCCCACGGTGAACTTGAAAGCCAGGTCGTGGGCGACAGGTTCGAAGACACCCTGCTGATTCTGCACCAGCAAGTATCCCGGCCCGGCCGCGTAGAAGAGATCGGAACGTCGGTCGCCGTTCCAATCCCCGGCGGCGAAGAAGCCGGTCTGCCCCGCCCCGCAGGCGGTCCGGTCCAGACCCATAGCAACCGTGACATCCTCAAAGGCCGTGCCGACCCGATTCAGGAAAGCGCGCAGCCCCTTGCCCGCGATGCTGGCCACGATGTCGGGCAGACCGTCGCCATTGAGTTCGACGAAGGCCGCGCACTTCAGACCGCCTAGATCCGACGGCAGCAGGCTCGTCCTGCGGAATTGGAAACGATTGTCCGCGAAAACACCCTGGCACAGGGTGCCGCCGGCCAGAAGGTCGATGAGCATGTCGCCGTTGAAATCGGCCAGACTGCAACTCACGCTGGCGCTGTCCAGTCCCAGGCGTTTCGCCGCCTCGGCGAACTGCATCGGCGACGTCTGGAGATAAACGCGGTCACCCCGGGCGCTGCACACGATGATGTCCTCGTCGCCGTCCCCCTCGATGTCGTAGAGCGCCAGACCGGTGATGGGCTGCCCCAGAGAGTCAAGGAGTACGTCCGGCTTGAAGCGGGCGTAGGCCTTGCGAGGAAAGTGGTCCCGCCCGGCGGCGATGTCTTGCAGGAGGCGGATGAGCTGGTCCGTGGCGCCGTTCCAGGTCCCCGCCAGCGTACCGATGGTCTGGCCGTCCATGCCGACGGTCTGCTCGCTGCTGCGATCGAGGGTCCAGGAGTCGGGGTCGGTCATCTGCCCCAGGTAGAAACCGTCCGCGTAGATCATCAACTGTTTGGCCTGGCGGCTGCGTCCGACGAAGGCGGCGATCGGTCGTCCGGGGCGAAAGCAGGCATCCCCGGCGGCCCCCTGCACGGGCCCGACAAACTGCAGCGTGACGGAAGTACCGATGGCAGTGGTGCCCTTGAACGATTCGGTGACGTGGGCCGTCACCTTGGCAGTGGCGGGATCGACCCGATCCACGATCAGGGCGAAAACGTGCGTGTACCGGTATTGGACCAAATCATAGGGCTGGAGCCCGGCGTTGATCACGGCGTACAGGGCCGCAGCGCCGAGATGCAGTCCGAACAGTAGAAAGACAAGCGAGGCGATTCTCTTGTGCATGGGGCGGGAGTTCCTGTGGCGGTTACTCAAACACGTAGGTCGTCGAAAACACGGAGCTGAAGCCCACGCCGGGTTTGTAGGCCTTGGCGGTGATCTTCGTGGTCTTGCTCAGACGGATGGGCTGCTCGTAGACCGGCGAATCCTTCGTCGGCTCGGTGCCATCCAGGGTGTAACGAATCTTAGCCCCGGGCACCCGCGTCTCGATGGCAACCTCGATCGGTTCATGGAACACGACCGCCACGGGGGTCTTGATCTTGCTTTTGGATGCACCCACTTCCACAAGTTGCGTGTTGGGGGGCACAGTCGTGAGGCGGAAGGGATCAGTCTGCTCCAGGTATTCCTGCATCAGGGCCACCGCCCGCGTAGTCAACGCGTATTCGGACTGCTGATCCCCACGCTGGTGGTAGTAGGCGTTGGGGTTCGCCGCCAGTTCGCTGAACAGGGCCTGGTTCGGCCCCGCACAGTGGGGCCCCCAGGTCACATGGGTCCAGGCGGCGGGCTGGGCAGCGCCGACCAAGCCGATGCCCCCGGAAGACACGTAGTCAAAGTGCACGCCGTCCAGTTGGATGTCCCCGGCAAGCTGCATCGCAATGCCCTTCTTCCCTTCGGCCCTCTCATCGGGATTGCCGATGCATTTGCCCTGGGCGTCGCGGAAATCGGGGTCGGATGTCATCGCCGTGACGACCAGCCGGGCCCGGGCAGGATCCGTAGTATAAACGCGCATCATGGAACCGAGCGCTGCGTAGAGCCCCGTCCGGCCGGGCTGATCGTTCTCCGCGAAGCCCAGCATCAGGAACGCGTCCCGGGTGAGCGGCCGCTCGGGCGAACCGGCCTGGAGAACGCCGTTGCGATAGATGTTGACGTTGTACACGCCCTTGCGATTGTCGGGGACGAAGGGCGCGATGCGTGCCCCCGATTGGAGTTCCAGAATCGCGCCATCGTAGATCTCCAGGGCTCCCTTGCCGGTGACGCCGCTGTAGCGGAATTCCCCGCTCACGATCATCTTGCCGTGCTGGACCATGACCTCGTCGCTGACACCCAGCTTGCCGAGGAATTCCACCGAGGCGGCGCCGAACTTGCAGACCTGGAACTTGTGACCGATGTGACTGCGGGAAAGCTGCGCAAATTCCACACGCCGCCCCGGATGGTGGAGGATCTGGCCGTTCTCCGGAGAGGGATATTCACTGTCGTCGATCCGGAAAAAGCTGTGCTTGTCGCCACGAATAGAGATGTATTTCACATAGCCGCCCGCCTTCACGTGGCAATTGCCCCAGATTTCGACCTCGTTGCGGTGCGTCCCCGCGAGCATGGCGTTCTTCTCGATGGCAACGTGACGCACCTGATCCGTGCGGGCGCCGGACACCGTATAGGGCTCCATCGCCATCGGCAGCAGGACATCGGTTGTACGATCGGGCGCAACCTTCACGGGAGCGCCGTCCGCCGATCGCCAGTTGTTGGGATCATTGAGAGCGCCCCCGCGCCCGGGGTGGGCCCAGACCAGCGCGCGGCCCGGCTCCCAGGTTTCCGTCTGGTAGGACGGCTGGGCCTGAGAGAAAGCGAACGCGGTGAGACTCATGTTGATGAAGAGAATCGTTCCAATGAGACTGCTGTGTCGCACGGCCATCGTCATACTCCGAACTACTCAAGAAACACCCGAAATCGGTGTCATTTCGTGCCAAGTACTGTCCAGCGAATGCTATTGACTCCTGACGTGGAGAACAAGGGGAGCTTTCTCAAATTCTGCCGGGGGCATCAGGAGGCACTTGTCCTGGGCGACGAGTTCTCCGGCGATGCGCTTGCCGGTAAATGGATGCAGCCATTCGAGCCTGAGTCGGCTCTGGCCGTTCCCGAGCGTCAGATGGACGGGGCCGGCTTCGGGCAGATAGACGACGTAGTGGCGGTCCTCGTCGGCCATGCAGTAGCCTTGGTCGACCAGATGATCGGCCGGCTTCATTGTCCAGTATGGAACCGCATTCCAGAAATCATGCAGGATCTTGAAGTACCCGTACCCCGGCGGTGTCTCCTCGGTTCGCACGACGTCCCATGCGGTGTAGGTATAATAGTAGGTGAGGTACGCGCCGGCCGTGGCCAGTTCCCACGCGCGCCGGCAGACCACCTCAGGGGACTGGACCACCCCGTACGTCTTATCCTGCAGCCCGCCAGGGCCGTGCTCGTAACCGAACTCGATATTCATGACCGGCCACTGACGCCGGGCCTTCTGATCCAGGATCATCTTGTGCCTGTCCTCTTTGTGATACTGGTCAGCCTGGAAGTCCACCAGATCGTCGAACGTGCCCTTGTCGTAGCCGTCGTCGTCGTGGATGGTGATCAGGTGGCGGTACGGGTCGTTCTCGCGGATCAGCTTGAGCCGACCGATCTTGTAGTTGACGTCCTTCTCATAGTAGGCCTCCTTGGCAAAGTCCCAAACAACGTTGGGGTACGCCGCGTAGCGGGCGAGAATCCAGTGGAAGTACTGGTCGTCCTCGGCGCTGTCTGAGGCAGGCCAGTTGACCGCTTTATTAGAAACCTTGAACATCAGATGAGCGATGATCCCTCTCTCGTGCAGGGCGTTCATCATCCGGTCGAAATGCCGCCAGTAGGCCAAGTTGAACCGGCCGTGATCCGGATTCTCATTGGTGCCCTCCCAGGCGAACAGCGGCGGCGGGCCGTAGTCCTCGTCGCACGTCCGGCCCGGACGCCACCTGGTGTCGTGAGCGTAGGCGTTCAGCACGATGTAATTGAAGCCGTGATGCTTGAGTTTGTCCAGGAATCCATTCAGCTTGGGTGTATCCGGCTCGGTCATGTCGATGGCCCACAGCCAGTCGGCCTCATAGCCCATGATGTAGCGACGGCTTCCATCACGGAACATGAACCAGTGCGGGTGCTCCGGATCCACCTGTAAGGGCCCGTGAACGTTGGGGTTGGCGTTCTTCGTACACGTGAGTTCGACCTGTTTGCCGGCCAGGTCGGGGTCGTCGGAATCCGTATGGAGCCGCCATTTTCCTTCGAGAGAAGGCGAAAATCGGATTTTCCACGTGCCGTCCCCATCGTAGAATCCGGGAAGGTGCAGGGTCTCACCGTTTGGGGCCTTGGCCGTCGCGGAAAACTGCACTGCAAAGGGGTCGTTGTGTTCGGCGTTGCTCTTGAAGGAGAAATCCCGCGGTTTCCACTGGGGCGCGTTCTGCCCCATGGCCAGTCCGGTGAGCAAGAGAAATGCAGCGACTCCGATCCCGGTATTCGTCATGGTGTCTCCTGTATGTACTTGGCACATTGACTTTCGGTTGGTGCAACCTCGACTATTTTCCGGCTTGGGCGTCAACCGTGCACAGAGATTCGGAAAAGTTGCCGGAAACTCAGAAAAAGAAGCGATTCTCTCAAAATCTTGTGCACGGCGATGCAGCCAGCCAGAATATTGATATGTCGCAGTGTCCGGGGTCAACGCATGACTGAAGGTTCGAGAAATGACCAGGATTTTTCCTCCGTTCTCAGCATCACGGAGAATCGTTCGAAGATCCTGGCCGTCATTATGGCCATGGTGCGGGATTTCGACGTGGCCGAAGACCTGTTCCAGGAGACGGTCCTGGAAATCCTCAAGAGCCGCGATCGCTACGAGCCGGGGCGGGCATTCGTCCCCTGGGCCTGCGGCATTTCGAAGAACGTCGTGCGCCGGTACTGGGAGCGGGAGAACCGCAAACCCCTGACCATGACCGAGGAGTCGCTGGCGAGATTGGCCGATATCGCGGTGGAGACGGATGCCGACCTATGGCGTGAGGAACAGGCAGCTCTGGAGCGTTGCCTGGAGAAACTGCCGGCGCGATTGAACCGTCTGTTCATGCTGCGCTATGGCCACAACATCAAAGGTAAGGAGCTGGCGGAACGGGCAGGGATTCGCCTGGGGTCTGTACGCACAACCTTGTCGCGGCTGCGGGCACAACTCCGGCGCTGTATCGCGACGCGGATTGGGCCGGCTTTCAAGTCGGGGTAGGATCATGACCGAGAGAGAATTCAAGACTCTGCTGGCAACGTATTTCGACGGCCATCTGAGCGACGAGGAGTTGGTCACGCTCGAAACGGCGGTCCAGGAAGAGCCGACGTTTCGTACGCTTTTCCAGGCGGAGTTGCGGCTGCATACGCTGTTGCGGGAAGGTGCTCGTGCCCGGCTGGAATTGGCGAAGCTGTCGGTCGGAACGGCTCTGAGGGCCCGTCTGGGTCGAATGCTTCGTACCCGTCTGCCCCTGCTCGCGGCGGCTTGCCTCGCACTGGCACTGATGATCCTGCTGTGGCCCGGCCGCCCCGGGGACTTGCCCGGACCGACAATGGGAACCTGTCTTTCGGTCACCGGAGACGCCGTCATCGAGCGAGACCAGACGCGAGTCGCTCTCCATGTGGATACCCCGATTCAGCAGGGCGACCGCATCGTCAGTGCTCTCCGTGCCGACAGCTTGGTTCGACTGGTGGATGGCACGGTGTTTTCCCTGGCGGGGGGCAGTGCCGTGCGGATCGACCGCACGGCTTCGCACGAGATCGAGATCGTACTGGAACGGGGAGAGGCCGTATTCGAGGTCAACACACGACGGTTGGAGGACGGTCGCGTGTTGGTCCGAACCCCCCAGGCGACGGCGACAGTGCTCGGTACCTCCTTCGTCATGGAGGCCCAACCGACCACGACACGACTGAAGGTCTACAAAGGCCTCGTGCATTTCCGCCAGGTGAAGACACGCGAAACCGTGACTGTCGGGGGGGATCAATACACCGAGACCGGGCCCGGCCCTCTCCACGTCCGCGAAATCCCGCTGCCGCCTCGGGTTTCACTGTATGCACAACTGGTGCTCTCTCCGATCGATGATGCCTACATCCAGGAAGGCGCAGTTGTGAACCAAGACCACCTGTATCTGGAAGGCCAACGACGGATCGCATACATGCGATTCAACATCCCGGACATCGGCGCCATCAACGGTGCCACCCTTCAGTTGACGCAATGGAAGGATTCCGGCTCCGGCACGATTCGTTTCTACCGGGGCAGCCGTGCGGATTGGACCGAGCAGGACTTCGTGGCCGAAAAGGCCCCTGAGCCGGAGCGGGAAGTCGCCCGGTACACCGGATTTGTCGGTCCCCGGCAGGTGGTCGAGGTGGATGTTTCGGACGCGATCCAGGGCCCCGGTTTCTGTACGATCATCATGACGCTGGACACTGTCGGCAATGACGATATTTCCTTCGGGTCCCGGGAGAGCGATGTGGGCCCGAGACTCGTCATCAATCTGCCGCAAAGTGGCTCCTAGCCGCACACTGCATCGCGTGCGCACTTTGGGTAACTATTTTGCCTGCAATGACGTGGTCTTGCACCTCAGACGGTCGATAAAATAAAGGAGTGAATGGGAATAGGTTCCCACTGACGCGGCACTGTGTCGATACACCATGCCGCACCGACGGCCTGGAACACGAGGGATGCGCCGGGCCTGGCTGACAACGCATAGGATCTGGCCGCTGATAGGAAACATTCTCTTGGGTTCCCGACGGAGTGAGCAATCATGGCAAAAGAGAAGGGGTTCACGCTGATCGAATTGCTGGTGGTGATCGCGGTCATCGCCGTTTTGATGAGCATTCTGATGCCGGCCCTGAACCGGGCCCGCGAGCAGGGGAGAGCGACATACTGCCTCAACAACCTCCACCAGGTCGGCATCGGCATGCAGTTGTATGCCCAGGACAATGACTACAAGGTTCCTCGCTACGGCAGCATCTGGCCGTTTCACTTCATGGGTTATGTCGAATCCGGAAAGGGATCGAAGCCGCAGGATTTCACAGAGGTCAAGGCCTATCAGTGCCCGAGCTACCCCAACCGCAAACAGAAGATCTGCTACGTGGTGAACGCCCTGAAACAAGGAACCATGAACGTCGACGGAGAGCAGACCAACAAGGCTTATAGTCCCCTCGACGAATTCAAGCGCAGAGCGCAAACCATCTACTTGGCCGACTACGAGTACGATATTTTCGAAACCAACGTCAAGATGGTTACCACCAAGGAAGAACTCCTGGCCAACCGCAATTATCTGGACATCCACAAGCGGGATACGCTGCCCAGCGGGCCGGACAGCCAGCGAAGGATGGCGAAGGAGCGACACAAGCCGCTCGGAGCCAACTGCCTCTACGTAGACGGTCATGCGGCCCGGGTGAAGTCTCTGGATATCAGCCTTTACGATCTCGGCGCCAGCCTCCAGGACAACGCACGGGGCACGCCTGTGCGATAGCCTCGAGGGTTTGCCGCCGCCTGTGAAGACAACTCCTGTGCAACCACGAAAGGAAGAGGCGATGAACATGACCAGACTGTTGTTAAGCGTTCTGATTCTGGCAAGTCTCTGTGCGATGCCGGTCCAGGCCCAACCCCTTGCCCACTATACCTTCAACGACGGCACCCCCAAGGACGTTTCCGGCAACGGCCACGACGGCGTCCTGCTGGGGACTGCGGCCGTCGTCAGCGACCCCCAGCGCGGCAAGGTGCTGCAGGTCAACCAGAGCGGCATGCAGGCCGCGGGCCCCTTCGCCATCACGACGTCGTTCACGCTGTCGGCCTGGGTCAAGCTCGACGTGCCTCGCACGGGTCGGACGTACTTCGGCGGCCCGTGGTGGTTCCGCACCGACAACCAGGGAGGCACGGACCACCACTGGATCGAGGTTCGCTATCCCGGCGGCAATTTCCTCAACAAGCTCGACACCCGGGTCAACGCCAACCCCCAGGGCCAGCTCGACGGACAATGGCACCATCTGGTCCTGGTTCTGCCGGAAGATGGAGTATTCCGGGCGTACTTCGACGGGGTTCAGATGCCGATGCGGGACACCAACGCCGGCAGAAAGAACGATTTCAAGGGGGCCATCGGCCCGCTGTTCTTCGGCACGGAGACCGCCAGCGGCACGAACGCCATCAAGGGGTACATGGATGATATCCGGGTCTACAACTATGCCGTCAGCCCGGAGGAGATCGCCGGCCTCCAGACGGAATCCGAGCCCGCGCTGGCCGCCGGTCCCCAGCCTGCCTCCGGGGCGACCGATGTGCCTCGCGACGTGACGCTGGGCTGGGTTCCCGGAGAGTTCGCCGCCACGCACAACGTCTATCTTGGCGAAACCCTCGATGACGTCAACAACGCAGAACCTGGCAGCCCGCTGCTGATTGCCGAAGGGCACGCCGACAGTACGGTCGGTCTCGGTCCGCTGGAATTTGGAGAGACCTACTACTGGCGGGTCGACGAGGTCAACGCGCCGCCAGACCGGACTGTCTTCAAGGGGGACGTGTGGAACTTTACGGTCGAGCCCTACGCCTATCCGCTGCCGGGCGACAAGGTCACGGCCACCGCCTCCAGTGCCAAAGAAGGCATGGGACCCGAGAATACCATCAATGGCTCGGGCCTGGACGCGCACGATCAGCACGGGACGGATCTCTTGCAGATGTGGTTGAGCCTTGGCGCGCAACCCAACTGGATTCAGTACGAGTTCGACCAGGTCCACAAGCTGCACGAAATGTGGGTCTGGAACTCCAACCAGAAGATCGAAACATTCATCGGATTCGGGGCCAGGAAGGTGACCGTCGAGCATTCGACCGACGGTGAAACCTGGACGGCCCTGGCGGAGGTTCCGGAGTTTGCCCAGGCGACCGGGGCTTCGACCTACCAGGCCAACACGGTCGTGGACCTCGGCGGCGTCCTCGCCCGGAAGGTGCGACTGACCATCGAGAGCACCTGGGGCGGGGCCTCGCAGTGCAGTCTGAGCGAGGTGCGATTCTTCACTGTTCCGGTCCTCGCCCGCGAGCCGCAGCCGGCTGCGGGGGCGACGAACGTGGACCCGGGCACGACCCTGAGCTGGCGAGCCGGTCGAGACGCTGCTTCTCACCAGGTCTTCCTCGGCGAAGATGCCGCCAATGTGCCCCTGGCTGCAACCGTCAGCGACACGTCCTATGACGCTGCCGGGACAGGTTTGCAGCTCGGCAGGACCTACTACTGGCGAATCGACGAGGTCAACCAGGCCGAAACACCGGCAGTCTGGCAAGGGGATATCTGGAGCTTCTCCACACAGGCCGCTGTCGTCGTGGATGATTTCGAAAGCTACAACGACCAGGAGGGCAAGGGCACACGCATTTACGAAACCTGGCTCGACGGCTGGGACGACCCCGCAAATGGCTCGCAGGTCGGCTATGCCGAGGCTCCCTTCGCCGAACGCACCATCAGATTCGGCGGCCGCCAGTCGATGCCTCTATCCTTCGACAACTCCGGTGCCGCCTATTCCGAGACCCAGCGAGTTTTCTCCCCGGCCCAGAACTGGAGCCGGTTTGGCATCAAGACCCTGGTGGTGAACTTCTATGCCAAGGCCGACAACAAAAGCGGCCGGCTCTACGCCAAGATCAACGGCAAGAAGGTGGTTCATCAGGACGCGGACGCGGTGACGCCCCCCGGATGGGCCGCCTGGAAGCGGTGGAACATCGATCTGTCTTCCCTGGGTGTGGACCTCCAGAAGGTCACGAGTCTGGTGATCGGCGTGGAAGGGGTCGGTGCGGCCGGTATGATCTACGTCGATGACATACTGCTGTACAGCGCCGCTCCGGCGATTCCGCAAGTAGTCCAGTGGTTCGAAGCCGAGTCGGGCACGATCAAGGCCCCCATGCTGAAGTATACGGGCGATCCCACCGCCTCTGGAAACATGTACATCGGCACCGACGAGGACCTCGGCGATTCCACTGCCGGTCCCCCCGCCGACGGTATCGCCAGCTACAGTCTGACCGTTCCGGCGGGCACCTACCGGATCTCCCTGCGCGTGGTTTCCGCCGGCGGAAGCGACTCTCTCTGGGTCCGTATCCCCGGCGCGGTCACAAACACCGCCAATCACGCCAGCGGATGGGTCCAGTTCAGCGGGATTGCGCAGACCGGGATGGACTGGCATTGGGAACTGGTCCACAGCGCTACCGAAGGCAATCGGGTAGTGGAGTTCACGCTGAACGCAGGACAGCACACACTTGAAATCGCGCGGCGCGAAGATGGCACTCTGGTCGACGCGGTGGCAATCGTGAAGGTCAACTGATACCACAGAATTCGGTCCTCCTTCCGAACACGTGACGAGGAGCGGGCGATCGCGCCTCGCTCCTCGTCGCCGGTCCTTCTCTCTGCTTGGAGGCTGGATCTTGCAGACGGCTTGTACTCACATTCCTTGAAAGGGCATGACCATGAACGAAAGGGTGATGGCAATTGCAGTTCTGCTGCTGGTCCTGGTTTCCAGCAGGATAACCCTCGCGCAACCGATTGCGCGGTACACCTTCGACGATGGAACGGGCGCCGACGCCTCGGGCAACGGTTTCGACGGCCTCCTGCTCGCCAATGCCGACGCGGCCGCCCAGGTCGTCACCGATCCTGAAAGGGGTCCCGTGCTCCAGCTCAATGGCCGGGGCATGCAGGTGGATGGTCCCTTCCCCATTCGCACCGCCTTCACCGTTTCCACTTGGCTCAAGATCGATCAACCGAGAGCGGGCCGGGCCATCAGCGGCGGACCCTGGACCTTCCGGACGGACAACCAGGGCGGCACCGAGCACCTCTGGGTCGAGGTCCGCTACCCCGCAACAAGCTTTCTCGATAAGTACAAGACCGCCTCGGACGTCAATCCGCAGGGCCAACTCGATGGTCGCTGGCATCACTACGCCTTCGTGCTCAACGACGCCGGCGAGTTCGCCATGTACTTCGACGGCGTTCGTGCCGCTTCCCGCGACGGCAAGACCAAAGTCCATGACTTCAACGGCATAAGCTCGATCTTCTTCGGCACGGAGAACGCGAACTTCAGCAACGCTCTGAAAGGATGCATGGATGACATCCGCCTGTACAACTACGCGGTTGGGCCCGAAGACCTGCCGGAGCTGATGGGCAATCTCCTGGCTCATTACACCTTCGATGACGGGACCCCCTCGGACGTCTCAGGGAATGCTCGCGACGGTCTGTTACTGGGCAACGCAGGCGCAACGGCTGCGGTCGTCGGCGATCCTCTGCAGGGTCAGGTCCTGCAGCTTAACGGCCGGGGCATGCAGGCGAACGGCCTATTTGACATCCATTCATCGCTGACCCTGGCCGCTTGGCTCAAGATCGATCAGCCGCGATCGGGTCGCGCCATCAGCGGTGGCCCCTGGACTTTCCGCACCGACAACCAGGGCGGCACCGAGCACCTCTGGGTCGAGGCCCGCTACCCGGCGGGGAGTTTCCTCGACAAGTACAAGACCGCGTCGGATGCCAACTTTCAAGGCCAGCTTGACGGCCGGTGGCACCACTACGCCTTCGTGCTCAACGGCGCCGGGGAGTTCGCGATGTATTTCGATGGCGTTCGGGCCGCTTCCCGCGACGGCAAGACCAAGGTCCACGACTTCAACGGCGTGGCCACGGTCTTTTTCGGCACCGAGAACGCTACTTTCAGCAACGCCCTGCAGGGATCGATGGACGACATCCGCCTGTACAACGTAGCCTTAACGGCCGACCAGGTGCTCTTGCTCACAGGCTACCAGGGCGCCATGTACCCGCAGCCGCCGGCAGGGGCCGAGGATGTTCCGGGTGACTCGCTGTCCCTGGCGTGGAGCGGTGTCCGCGACCAGGCGGGATTCATCAAGCTCCGATACGTGCTCTACCTGGATACCAACAAGGCGGCTGTCAGTACGGCCACGCTGGCGAACCCGACGCCCCTGCTGGTGCAGGGCCAGGAAGTGGCGGTGGACGCCGCCGCTCCCAATGCCCGAACCGCTTGTACCTTGAGCATCGGACTGGACCCGAACACCGTCCATTATTGGCGAGTGGATACCGAGATTCTCACCACCGATGCGGCGGACCCGAACTCGACCGCCGTTTTGACTATCCCCGGGCTCGTCTGGAACTTCCGCACCGAGGCCAGGACCGTCGTGCCCATCCTGCCCCTGGCGCCGATCTCAAGCCTGGAGGCCACCAACAACGATGGCGAAATTCTCACGATCAATGGCATCGCGGTGGCAAACCTCCGATTGGGCGTCAGCACCTTCACAGGCGACCCCGCCTACGCCGGCAACGGGCCGGAGAAAGGGGACAACTTCTCGCTGGCCACCTACGCCAGTGCCGACGGGCAGGCCTTCATCGAGACGACTTTTGCCCAACCGGTCACGACGCTCTTCCTCATCGAGCGGGGCGGCAACGACAAAGGTATATTCATGCTGTTCGACGCCCAGGGCAACCCCGTGGGCACGCCGCTGGAGTTCGAGCCCGCCGATTTCGGCGATACCGGCTACACCGCCAATGGCCAGGCCGCCAAGGGAATCGTCGTCACCGGAGAAAAGCCCTTCACAAAGATTCAAATCATCAAGCCAACAGACGGCACCCTCGGCGTCGATCCAATTTGCATCTCCGGGATGTGAAGTCGAGCCGGGTGGGACAAGGCACTTGTGTCCAGGCTGGAAGGCGGTGCGATGTCTGCCGCCTTCCAGCCCTATTTCACAAGTTGTCAAGGATCGGGTAAACCCAGCCAGTCGGATCGGGTTCAAAACCGGCCACTTTGAGGAGCTGACGGTTTGCCGTAAGAAGTTCTCGAAATCGATCAGGTTACGGTTTTGGGAGGTTCGGTATGGCAAACCGGATTCACGGCACAACCCGCAAGCACGTCCATCTGTTGTTCCAGGAGGAGAAGCCCCGGCTGATCCCGCTGCCTGCCGGTC